>NCEE01000011.1 GCA_002280555.1 Sphingomonas sp. 32-62-10 | reverse complement strand
GGGTCGATTTCGCCGAAGGCCGCGCCGATGCGCTCAGCCTGGGTGCGCCGCCCAAGACGCTCGAGGAAGAGATCGCCGAGCTCAAGTCAAGCGAGAAGGTCGATGCCGATCTCGCCGCGCTGAAGGCCCGTATCGGCAAGGCGAACTGAGATGGAAGAGTTCATGACGGTCGCCATCGTCATCAGCATCCTGTTCATCGGGCTGCCCTGGCTGGTGCTCCATTACATTACGCAGTGGAAGAAGACCTCGTCGCTGACGGGCGAGGACGAGAAGCTGCTCGACGAAATGCATTACACCGCGCGTCGGCTCGAAGATCGGCTCAACACGATCGAACGGATCATCGCCGCGGATCACCCCGAGTGGAAGCTGGGCAGTGCCAACATGCCCGAAGCCCTCGATTATGACATTAGCAGGAGGAATTGAGATGAGCGCCAGCCGCACCAAATTCTATCTCGACAAGCAGAACCGCAAATGGTTGGGTGTCTGCTCCGGGATTGCCGATTACACCGGCGTCGACGTTACCCTGGTCCGCATCGGCACTGTGCTGCTGACGCTGGCGACGAGCGGCAACTTGATCATCGCCTATTTCGTGATCGCCTGGATCGCTAATCCGAAGCCAAACGGTCTGTACGAAACGCCTGAAGAGCAGAAATTCTGGCAGGGCGTGCGATCCAACCCGGCGCGCAGCACCCGCGACGTTCGCTCGAAGTTCCGCGATATCGATCGTCGCCTTGCCGATATCGAGACCGCCTATACCAGCCGCAACACGCGCCTTGCCGATGAGATCGACAGCCTGCGCTGATCGGGTCCGCGGTAAAGAGGGAGGGAAATTTCAATGAGCCACACACAGACTTTCATCGCCCTGATCGTGCTGATGTCGACCATAGGCTGGGTCATCACCACCTGGATCCGCGCCAAGCACGGCTATCCGCTGGAAAATGAATTCGGTGGCCGGGTCGCGCGGGATCTCGACGATCCGGAAGCCGAACGCGCGATCAACCTGCTGTCAAACGAGAACCAGCGCCTGACCGGCCAGATTTCGCGCTTGGAAGAGCGGATTACGGTACTCGAACGGATCGCCACCGATCCTGCCGATCGGATCGCCCGTGACATCGATGCGCTGCGCTGAACCCGCCAGCGAGGGGAACAACCATGGATAAGATGATTTTCTTTCAGACCTTTGCCCCGGCGATTGCAGTGGTTGGCGTGGCAGGCATGATCGGGTGGGTCCTCACCACCTGGATGCGCATCCGCCACGGCTACCCTCTGGATGGGCAATGGGGACAGGCGATCTATCCCAAGACTGACCAGGAATCGATCGAGCGGATCAAGCTGCTGAGCCAGGAAAACGCCCAGCTGCGCGCCGAGCTCGGTTCGATCAAGGATCGATTGGGCAATGTCGAGCGGATCGTCACCGACGGTTCACACAGTCTCCACACAGAGATTGAAGCTCTGCGTCGTCAGCCGAATTAAGGACAGAACATGAATTACGGCGTTTTCATTCCCATTTTGGCACTGATGATCCCGATCGTCGCAGTTATCGCAAAGCAGATCGTGCAGCCCTGGCTGCGTCTCCGCGAAAAGCAGCTCGAAACCGAAGCGAGCCTGATCGCCGAAAAGGCTGCGCAATATGCCGCGCAGACCGAACGGCTCGAACAGCGGGTGCGGGTGCTCGAACGGATCACCACCGATCGCGGCATCGATATCGCCGACGAGATCGAAAAGCTGCGCGATACCCCGCTGAACTAGAACAATAAACGACAGGGAGTGACGTCAATGAATTTTTCGACCGCCATTGTTTTGATCGTGGTCGTTGTGATGGCTGCTCGGGTCTTGCAGGCGCGGTATGAAGCACGGGGCACCGCTCCGTCACTTGCCAGCGATCCTGATGCCCGCCGCCTGCGCGATGAAGTGAACAGACTGAAGGACCGGATCGCCGTGCTCGAAAGGCTCGCGACCGACGAAAACAACGCCGCCCGCCTCGATCGTGAGATCGAGAAGCTGCGCGACAATCGCTAGGAGCATTGATAATGGACCCGACTATCTATGTCACGCTCGCCACCGCAACGCTTGCCGGGCTGGCGATGGTGACCTTCGCCGCCCTGGCCAGCTGGCGCGGCTGGCTCTCACTCAAACAGCAGGAACTGATGCGCGGTGAGCACCAGTCCCTGCCGGCGGTACAGGGCCCGAGCGCTAGCGCTCGCATCGAAATCGCAGATCTGAAAGAACGCATCCGCAAGCTCGAAGCAATCGCCGCCGGGGTGGACCTCTAAGGTCCATCCCGCTAGCGGGGCTGGCATGACCAGCCTCTCCGACCTTCACGAAGAATATGAATTTCTGGATGCCGATGATCGGTATCGTTTCCTGATCGATCTGGGCCGCGCGCTGGAACCCATGCCTGATGCGCTGAAGACTGATGCGACGCTCGTCCGGGGCTGCTCTGCCTCGGTTTGGGTTTATCCCACGCGTCGAGATGACGGCACGCTGCATTTTCTGGCGGATAGCAACGCCGCGATTACGAAGGGCATCATCGCGTTGGTGCTAGAAACGGTGCAGGATCAGGGCCCCGCCCAGATCAGCCAGACCGATATCGAGGCGGCACTCGCCCCTTTCGATTTGAAGAACCAGCTGAGTTCAAATCGGACCCAAGGCATCCCCAATATGATTGCCCTGATCCGCGAAACTGCCGCGCGCTATTCGGCTGACTGATAGGACGGCGGCGGTGCCGCCAATCCCAGCGTATCGGCCAGGACGGCCAGATCGGCGCCCGCGGGCACAAGCCGCCAGTTACCCGGATCACGCGCATCGACCAACGTTACCGCACCGCGCGGACAGACGCCCAGGCATTTCACCTCGACCACGCCGACCGGGCTCTTGCGGAAGCGCTTGATCCCGAACTGCCGCCTCAAGGCCTTGGCGAGCGATTGCTTACCCTTCTTGCCGAAGCCACCGTCGAGGCGTTTGGAACATTTGGCGCAGACCAGCAGCGCGGTAGACCAGTTGGACTTGACGAGATGCTTCACTCGGGTCCGCGCCACTGCCGGTTTTCCTCGGCAACGCGCAGCACGTCATACGCCGCCTGAATGGCCTGGAAACGTGCGGCCGCATCCTTGTCTCCGGGGCGAACATCGGGATGGTTGGCCTTTGCCATCTTGCGCCACGCCACCCGAACGGCTTCGAAATCGGCATCGGGTTCAAGCTCAAACAAATCGAGCGCGCGCATTTCGTCGCGCGATCGGCTGCCGTCACCCGGCCCTGCCCAACTATTGTGGCGGGATTCGGTGTAGCCTGAGGTGTCACGGGTTTCCTCGGCCTCACGCGCTGCAGCCTCTTCGGCGGTCAGCCCTTCGAAGTAATTCCAGCCGCGATTATACTCGCCGGCGTGCACCTGGCAGAAATACCAGCGTTCAGGGCTGTTCGGCGATTTCGGGGCTGGGCAGTTGCCCGGCTCGGTACAGCCATGACGGTCGCACAGGCGCACCTGGGTGGCTTCGCGGCCGCTGCCATAGCCACGCCAGCGCGGGAATCCCCAATCTACAGAGCGTGTCGAACGTGCCATGACCGCTCACTTAGGCAAGATTGATGCGGAATGCCATGACGGCGTATACCATGGCGAACGCGGATCGCCTTCAGACGCAAAGCGTTGCTGATCGGCAATCATTTGAAACATTTTCAGGGGTTCCGCGTCCTGCAAGGCAATTGCATAGAGTTTGCGATTGTCGACAGCGCTGATGCATCTTCGATGACGCGGGAGTCCAATGACTAAACCTGTTTCGATGTTAACCGCCTGGCGGGCCGATGTGCCTGCTTCCATTGTCGTTTCGCTGGTGGCTTTGCCACTTTGCCTCGGCATCGCGCTCGCTTCCGGCGCGCCGCTGTTTTCCGGACTGATAGCCGGTATTGTTGGCGGCATTGTGGTCGGCCTGCTGTCGCGCTCGCCGCTCTCGGTCAGCGGACCGGCAGCTGGATTGACGGTGATCGTGCTTGAGGCGATTCAAAGCCTGCCAAGTTATCAGGTATTTCTGGCCGCGGTGGTGATCGCCGGTGCGCTCCAAATCGCCTTCTCGATCTCGCGGGCCGGTATTCTGGGCGAATTCGTGCCGTCATCGGTGATCACCGGGATGCTGGCGGCGATCGGCCTTATCCTGATCCTGAAACAGATCCCCTTTGCGGTTGGTTTCGAAAAGGAATTTGTTGGCAGCGAGAACTTCATCGAAGCTGACGGCGGCAACACGCTGTCTTCCTTATGGATTAGCCTTACCGAACGGCTGACCCCCGGGGCGGCTATTATCGGCATAACCTGTACCGTTTTTCTGTTTGCCTGGGATAAGTTTAAGCCCAAGCAGGGGCCGTTCAAGCTGCTCCCCGGCCCGCTTGTCGTTGTCGTGATGGGTGTGGTCGGCAATGCCTTGCTGGCGTTGTTTAAGCCTGAATGGGCGCTTGGGCCAAAACATCTGGTGCAAGTGCCGATCGCCGCAGACTTCGACGCCTTCGTTGGGTTGTTCACTTTCCCTGACTTTTCGGCGATCGGCTCCACGGCGCTGTGGACCACGGCGATCACGCTGGCGATCGTCGCCAGCCTTGAATCGCTGCTGAGCGTGAAAGCCGTCGATGAACTCGATCCGCGTCGCCGAACAACGGATAAGAACTGGGAATTGCTCGCCCAGGGCAGCGGGAACATCGTCTCGGGTCTGATCGGGGGCTTGCCGGTTACCTCGGTCATCGTGCGATCCTCGGCCAATGTGATGGCGGGTGCCGAAAGCAAGGCCTCATCGGTGATGCACGGCATCTGGTTGCTGGTGTCGGTCGCCTTCATTCCGGCGGTGCTGAACCTTATCCCGCTGTCGGCGCTTGCCGCAGTCCTGATCGCCACCGGTTACAAGCTGACCAACCCTGCCCTGTTCATCGAACGCTTCAGGCAAGGTTTTTCGCAGTTCATTCCGTTTGTTGTGACGATCGGGGCGATTCTGTTCACCGATCTGCTGATTGGTATTATGGTTGGGCTCGTGGTCGGCTTTGTGTTCGTCATTGCGCGCAATTTCCGCCCGGCGATCACCTTTGCGGTCGATGGCGAGGATTGCCTGCTGCGCGCACGCCGTAATCTATATTTCATCCACAAATATGAATTGCAGCAGGCGCTGAACAAGGTGCCTGATGGGTCGGTGCTGGTGATTGATTTGTCGTCGACCAACTATGTCGATCTCGACAACATCGACATCATCAATGCGTTCATCAAAGGCGCGAAATTCCGCAACATCGATGTCCATGTTCGCGGCGATGTTGCCGAGCGGACTGCGCCGAAAATCAATGCGCCATCCTATGGGGTTCGCTTCGCATGAGACATTACAAGCAGCTGCTGCTCGCCAACAAGGCCTGGGCCAAAGAACTCACCGACGAAAATCCGGAGTTTTTCAAGCGCCAGATTGCCGGTCAGAAACCCGATTTCCTGTGGATCGGCTGTTCGGACAGCCGCGTCAGCCCCGAACAGATGACAATGACCCCGCCGGGCGGGATGTTTATCCATCGCAATGTTGCCAATCTGGTTAATGAAGACGATCTGAACCTGATGTCGGTGTTGCAATATGCAGTCGATGTGTTGGCGGTTCGCCACATCATGGTCTGCGGGCATTATGGCTGCGGCGGTCTGCAGGCCACCCTGGCGGGTGGGACAGAAGGGGCCGTGGATGCATGGCTCAGCAACGCCCGCGCCGTGCTCCACGCCCATGAAGAGGAGGTGCTTGGCCAGGCCGATGACGAAACCCGGGTCAACCGATTAGTCGAAGTGAATGTGCGGGACCAGTTGGTGAAGCTGGCGCACACCAAACTGATCCAGGCGGCATGGGCACGCCAGCAGGAAGTGTTCCTGCACGGCTGGGTCTATGACATTCGCGACGGGCACATTAAACCGCTGCTCGAAATCGATGCCAAGACGCCGCTCGACGGTGTCGCTCGCCCAGATAAGGTGCTGCACGCCAGCGCCTAGAGTCTGATGACTTTTGGTTACCTGAAGTTACCTCCGTTCGGGCTGAGCGACGTCGAAGCCTACACGTTGCGCGTGCCCTTCGACTACGCTCAGGGCGAACGGCTTACGGGGCTGATCCAACCTAAAGACATCACGCTCTAAGCTTGGCTTTCTTGGATAAATGTCAGAGGGTCTGTAAGCCGGGTTCTGTACCCCCTGCCCTTACGGGTAAGGATAGGCGACCATTCCTCTAGGCCCCGGATTGCCCCGGGGCTCAAGCAACCAACCCGGGCGGCGGGCCGGAACATGCCCTGAGGCCGAAACCTCGCGCCACCCCTATTCGGTCTTGCTCCCGGTGGGGTTTGCCGTGCCGCTTCCGTTACCGGTCGCGCGGTGCGCTCTTACCGCACCCTTTCACCCTTGCCTGTCTCACCCGAAGGCGAGCATTGGCGGTCTGCTCTCTGTGGCACTTTCCCTGGGGTCACCCCCGCCGGACATTATCCGGCACCGTCGTTTCCGTGGAGCCCGGACTTTCCTCGCGTGCTTGCACACCCGCGGCCGCCCGACCCTCTGACGGGGTAGCCTTAGTCGTCGCCCTGTGGCTTTGGCAACAGCAGCGCCAACAAGATCATTCTGCACTCAGCATCAACCTCCCCGTCGATCATCTCCGGGCGAAAACGGCGCTGGAACGCCATGATTGCCGCCATGGGATCAGTCACGTCATAGCCAAACCGTTCGAGCGCGAGCAGAAAGCCGCCCTGCGTCCAGTTCGGGTCCATCAAATTCTTGGTCGGGCGCGGCAGGGCGAGGCGCAGCCGGGCAAGTTTGCCCCAGGGAAACAGCTCGCCCGGGTCCCGCTTGCGGGCGGGCGCGATATCGGAATGGCCGACGATATTGCCGCGCGTAATCTCGTACCGATCCTTGATCTGCATCACGAGCTGAATGACGGAGGCGATCTGCTCGTCAGGAAAGGGGCGATAGCCGAATTCATGCCCCGGATTGACGATCTCGATCCCCACCGACGCACTGTTGATGTCAGACGGAATGTCGCGCCATTTCGAAACCCCGGCATGCCATGCCCTTTTGTCCTCATCGACCAGACGAAGCACGGTGCCATCCTCGGCAACCACATAATGCGCTGACACACGCGGCGTACCATCAGGGTCGCGCAGCCGGGCGATGGCTGATTCTGCATCTTCCATACCGGTATAGTGCAGCACGATCATCGTGATCGGCAGTTTGCGCTCGTCGAAATTGGGCGATGGTGCATCGATGATCGTCATGCTGCTGGCGCCCGCGCGGTTCGTATCGTGACAATCGCTACGCCCAGCATTGCCAAAGCCCCCCCGAACACCATGATCGCCGTTACTGGCGTGTTGAAGTACAAGGATGCGGTAAAGACCGAAATCACCGGCGCCGCAAGCGTCAGTGGTGTGACAACGCCTACCGAATGGCGCTGCAACAGCCAAGACATCGCGCCATGGGCCATCACCGTCGATCCGATGGCCGAGAAGCCAACCCAGGTCAGGGTGTGCAGCGGGATATCCGGAATAGCAGCCATGGCGGCTGGCTCGATTGCCCAGGCGGCAAGCCCCAGGGTGATTGCACCCCACAGCCCGATCCAGGCATAAATCGTCAGCACCCGCACACCAATCAGGCTGCGCTGGATCAGCGAACAGATTGCCCATAAAAGGCTCGCGAGCACGGTCAGCGCCAGCCCAAGGCGTTCGTTGACGAGAAGGGCACCCCCAGCTGGCCGGCGATCGCCAGCGCCCCAACATTCGTCGCTGCGGCGAGCGAAAGGTTCAGCGCCAGGTAGAATGCCCCGCCTGATAAAATCCCGAGTGCGGTCAGCGCGCGCATCTTGCCGGGCACGATGCGCAGCGCCGTGGCGCAAACGAGCAGCACAATCGTCTGCCGCAGAAATGCTGCTGTCATCGGCGAGATCGCATCAACCGAGACTTTCACGGCGACGGTGTTGAGACCCCAAAGAACATTCATCGCGACCACAGCAGCTAGGTCGAGGGGCCCGAATGCCGGTTTTTCTGGGAGCGCACCCTGTTCCATCATCGCCGCTTGGCGCGGCACCGCATTAAAGTAAACGCTGGGCCATTCAGGCGGCAGCAGTTTCGATCGCTGAAGCAGGCGTTACGACGCGTTCGTACAGGCCACGATAGTCTGGGCTTGGGATGAATGCACAGGTCTGTCCGGCGACGGTTTCTCCGGCACCAAGGACGAGCAACCCGCCTGGCCGCATGACTTCGGCCAGCAGATCAAAAACACGCTTACGCAGCGTGGGCGAGAGATAGAACAGCACGTTACGGCACAACACCACATCGAAACGCCCGCACGGTGGCGGGTCGCCGACCAGATTGTGTCGGCGAAACGTAATCTTGCGGACGAGGTCGGGATTGGCGATCCAATCAGAACCCACCGCATCGAACCATTTGATCATCTGGCGTACGGGCAATCCACGCTGAATTTCGAACTGCGAAAAGCGCGCAGCGCGGGCGCGCTGGATCGCCGCTTCGGATACATCGGTGGCCAGAATCTCTGGCTCGGCCGTGCCCGTGCGTTCAAATCGATCGGCGAAGAGCATCGCCAGCGATAACGGCTCCTGCCCGTTCGAGCACGCAGCGGACCAAATCCTTAGTCGCCGGCTTCCCGGGGTTTCGCGCGCGTTAACTGCCGCGACCACGGTATCGAGGATTTGCCCATCCCGAAAAAAGGAGCTTTCCTGATTGAGTAATGCATCGACGATCATATCGGCGATGATACCCGTCTGATCATCCAGCAATTCAGCGACAAGCTGATCAAGCGTTTCGTGGCCACGCGCCTTGAGGACAGGCTTGAGCGCGGTTTCTATGCGCCAAGCGCGGTTGGCCGCAATTTGCTGCCCCGTGCGGGATTCAAGCAGCGCTGCCAGCACAGACATTGCACCCGTTTGCGCGGTGGGCTGGCGGTTGATAATCATCGCTGCGGCCTGCGCTGCTGGGCGATGATCCGGCCAATCTCGTCAGGCGCCAGCACGGCATCGGCAATGCCAGTCGACGCAACGCTGCCCGGCATTCCCCAAACGACCGAGCTCGTCTGATCCTGGACGATTACGGTGCCACCAACCCTGTTGATCTGCCGAGCCCCATCGGTGCCGTCACGACCCATGCCGCTGAGTACGATTGCAAGAGCGCGTGAACCATAGACGTCTGCGACCGTCTGAAACATCGGGTCGACCGAAGGCATGCACCCCGTTGCCGATCGTTCGCTGGTCAGGCGCAAGGCGGCACCTTCACCTACCGATACGCAGCGCAAATGCGCCTCGCCCGGTGCAATCACCACCCGCCCGCGCTCGATCCGCATGTGATCGGTGGCGACAACGCAAGGACGCCCGGCCAGAACCGCGACCTGCGCGGCAAAATAGGGCATGAATGACGGCGGCAGATGCTGCGTGATCAAAATCGGCAACTGGCATGAGGCCGGGATCGCTCGAAGCAATAAGCTTAGAGCATGGATGCCGCCGGTCGACGCACCGATGGCAACGATATCGAAATCATCGGCGAGCGCGGTCGAATGGACGTAAGGTGCGATTGGGCCTGGAATCCGCTCACCGCCGTCGATTAACCGGGTGAGTTTCTCCTCCAGTACATCGGCGAACTTGCCCACCAGATTGCCGGTGTTGGGTTTCACGAGTGTGTCGGCCGCACCCAGCGTCAATGCCTGGATCGATGCTGCAGCCCCTTCCGCGCATGATGAAGAAACGATCAGCACGCGGGCACCACGCCCGGCGGCGATGATATCAGGCAGGGCAGTCAAACCGTCCACACCGGGCATCTCGATGTCGAGCAAAATGATGTCGACCTCGTTCTTCTGCAGAAACGACAGCGCCGCCTGGGCGTCGGCAACGGCACCGGCAATCACAAAGCGTTCGCTGGCATCGAGCATCCGGCTGATCACGGCACGCGCGACGACAGAATCATCGACAATCAGGATGCGGGCAATGCCCGCATCGGAAAAGGCTGAAAGCGGATTTGGGATGACGGACTGCACCGGCCTAGCTCCGGTCAGGCCACGCCGACGATCTGGAGCTTACTTTCCAGCGTTTCGCGATCGAACGGCTTCATTACATATTCGTCAGCGCCCGCCTCAATGGCAGCGCGGATATAGGCCATGCCATTTTCGGTGGTGCAGAACACAACTTTGGGGCGTCGCGTGACCGCACTTTCGCGCAACGCACGGAGGAAATCCATGCCGCCCATTACTGGCATGTTCCAGTCGAGCAGGATAACATCGGGTGCCGATTTAAGGCAGCTTTCCAGCGCCTCGCGACCATCGCCGGCTTCGCTGACCTCGAAATTCAGGGTCTCGAGAATATGTCGGGCAACCTTGCGGATCACCTTCGAATCGTCGACCACTAGGCAAGTCTTCATGTTCTGAACCCCGTTGTACGCACCACGGCGTACGTTTGCACGAAAAGCGTAAGTGTAGCGTTAAGGTGGGCGATCATGCCGCGATTGCATTGCCCGGGATCAGCGTCCGAAGGTCCACTGCCAGCACCGGATCGCCGTCGCGATTCACGATCCCGCATCCCACCCGCGCCCATCCACCATCGACCGCGACCCCGCCGGAAAGCGGTGCCCGAACAAATGGGGCCACATCTTCAAGCGCATCGACCAGGATCGCATAATGATGGCCGTCTACCATCGTGATCACGGCACGAGACGGCGCTATCGCGCTTTCGGCAAGCCCAAGTGCGGCATGTGTATCGATAACCATCACGACACGGCTGCGCAAAGCAGCGAGCCCGCGCACTTCGGCACCAGCGCGGGGAACCGGTGTAATCTCGCCGATGTCGACCACCGAGTCGACCTGATCGGAATTGATGGCGACCGTGCGACCCGCAATCCGCGCGATCAGAAACAGCTCCTCCATCATCGCCCCCTTCCGCCGGTCTGGCGCTGCGCCAGCGCGGCCAACAATCCGTCGCGATCATAGCGGTACACGCTGTCTTCGCTGTCGCTACCGGGCTGGGGATCGGTGCGCAATCGAACCACCGGGGCGCTGCCATGAGCAACGACCGAATCAGCGTCCATCGCCAACGCAACGGTGGCGCGCTCGCCGGACTTCATTTCGGTAACTACCTTATACCCTGCTGCTTCCAGCACAGGTTTCAGGAACTGTTCCATCCAGCGCGCTTCTTTTCCGGTGAGCAGACAGACCGGTGATGATGCCATATGGCGATGCGGATCGGCATGGGTGGCGAACAGCCAGTGAATGTCGAGCATTTCGACCTGTTCACCGTCAATCGCGACGACGCCGGCGATCGGCCCGGTGATGCGCGACGGCACCATTTCCTGTGTAATTGCGACGATATCGAGGGCTTCGGCAATCACATAGCCAATCTCGACCTGGCCATCGGCCAGCCGGAGTACGGCGACGTCGCTTTGGGCGGCCACCAGATCGGCTGCGCCCGCAACCCCGGCGAGCGGCAGGATCATATCGTCGATCGAAAGCCGCAATTGGCCTGCGGACTGGCGGACCGCGTGACTGCTGGCAAGTTCGACACGGTCGATAATCTCGAGCGGAACGGCTCGACGCTTGCCGTCAAGATCCAGGAACAATAGCGCATGGAACCGGGGCGCTTCAGCCTCGGCATGCTGTCCGTCCTGGTCAGCAATCGTCTCACGAACGAAATGCAAACCGGCCTTCGCAGCGATCCCCGCACAATCGAGCAGCAGCATCGGTCGGCCGCTGTCCGGCAGGGTCTGCCCCGCATAAAGCCCGGTCGCGATGACAGCAGGCGGTGCGGGCTTGATCACCAGTTCCTCGGTATCGAGCACCTCGTCGACGGCGAGCGCAAAACTGCCGCCGGCCACGCTGACGATTGCCATCATTCTGATATCGTCCACCGTGTCGCGCAAGCCAAGCATTCCGCACAACGGCACCAGTGGCAATCGGCGATCGCGGACGGTCGCCACCGGGGTATCGCCTAGCATGTCGACGCGCACGGCATCCCCGCGCACGGTGACGATTTCCTCGATCGATTGACGCGAAATCGCAAAGCGCTGGCCAGCAGCGCCAACGACGATGGTGGAGATGATCGACAGCGTCAGCGGCACATGGATGGCGATGTGCAGGCCCCTGCCCGGATTATTGGTCAGTTCGACGCGGCCGCCAATCTGTTCGATGTTGGCGCGGACGACATCCATGCCGACGCCGCGGCCAGAGATTGCGGTAACCTCGCTTTTGCTCGACAAGCCCGGCTCGAAGACGAGATCGAGCTGTGCTCGTTCCGATAGGGCGCGAAGTTCGGCTTCGCTGCGCTGGCCCGTCGACGCCAACTTGGTAATCAGGCGATCGACGTCGATCCCGCGCCCATCGTCGATCACTTCGATGATGATCTGGTTACCGGATTGGCGGGCCGAAACGGTGAGGCGACCATTTTCGTTCTTGTGCGCCGCAAGGCGTTCAGCGGGCGATTCAAGGCCGTGATCGACGGCGTTTCGGATGATGTGCACCAGCGGATCGCGCATCATCTCAATCATTTCGCGATCAAGTTCGACGTCGGACCCTTCGATATAAAGCGCCACGCTCTTGCCGAGTTGGGCAGCCGTATCGCGCACCATGCGAGGCAGCGCCGAAAACAGCGCTTCGATCTTCTGCATCCGAGTACGCGTCACTGTATCGCGCATTTCTGCAACGGTGTGTGAAAGTCGGTCGAGCGCCGCTTCGATCGCAGGATCGACCGTTTCGTCGCGCAAGCGCCGGGCGAGTTCGTTGCGGGCAAGCACCATATCAGACATGCCGCTCATCATCAGATCGAGCAGATCGACGCTCAGCCGCACGCTTCGGGTGGCAGCCCGCTGGACGACAGGGCTTGCCCCGATCGTGCTGACGGCTTCGGCATCCTTGTCGAGCGCGGCGATCAGCAGGTCTTCGCCCGAATCGTCGAGCGCGGCGCCCGCATCAATTGCCTCGATAATCTCGCCGATCCGGTCGACAATTGCGAGTACGGCGTTGACCAGCCTGGTGTCGGGCACGCGGTCGCCTGATCGGACGGCGGCGAGCACGTCTTCGGCGGCGTGGCTAAGTCGGCTTAGGCGCGGAAGATCGAGAAAACCGCAGCTTCCCTTCACGGTGTGAACAAAGCGGAAGATCGCATCCAGCCGGGTGCGATCCGACGGATTGGCTTCCCACATCACGATTTCGCCCGAAAGCGCTTCCAGCGTCTCCCGGGTTTCAGCGATGAATTCTTGCAGAAGATCGTCCATGGGCCCCCGATATGCCTGTTCCGGCGGGGCAATTCATGACGACAAGCGGTTAAATTGCGGTTTACCCCGCGCGAAAAGCTGCACCGAACAGCAGAACGGGGGCATCGGGATCGGATACCTGCACTTCCCCGCCGCCTTCCGCGACCAGCGCATGCACCAGATGCGCGGCCGCGGCGCGTGGCGTGATCACCACATCATCGGCTGCCCCCATCAGTGCGGTCCGCAATTCGCTATCGAGTACGATGCGTGGCCCGTCCCCGCGCACGACGATTTCGACGAGGCCATCGACTACCTCGGCACCAATATCGAGCTGCCCACCGCGGATCAGCGCATCACCTGCGATCAGCGCCAGGTTCAGCAAAACCTTGATGGCGGGCTTGGGCAGCACCGAATCCTCGACCAGCCAGCCGAGTTTTACCCGGTGATTATCGCCAAACAGCCCTTCAATCGCCGCGCGCGCTTCCCGCGAATCGACGGTTTCGCCAAACCCACCAGCCGCGCCGAAGGCCAGCCGGAAGAATTTGAGTTTGTTCGCAGATGCTCGTGCGCTTTCCCCGAGCAGTTCGAGGCAGCGGTTGCGCATTTCGGGGTCATGCTCGTCGGCGAGCAGCTCCAGCCCGTTATTCAGGGCACCGACCGGGCTAAGCAAATCATGGCACAGGCGGGAGCATAACAGGCTGGCGAAATCGACCGGGCTGATCGTCATTTACAAAGCGGCTCCAGGTAACGGGAAATTACTCGCGCCCCTCATGGCGAAGCGGGCCCGGGGGCGCAAGGCGCAGTAACGCAGAGGGGGACGGGTTCGAAGCATTCGCGCCACGCTCCACCCTGCCGCACCCGCCACAGCCGAGCCTTACCGCTGCCGATGATTAGCCACAGCGTACCCTCGCCAGTGGCTGCCGCGGCGTCACAAGCCGATGGCTCGGCCACGCCGGTAGGGTGCGAATGGTAATGGCCGATCAGCATCGGGCCGCCGCCGCGCATGGCCCGGTAAGCGTTGATCAGCGCGGCGGGATCGATCTCAAATCGAACGGCCGGATCATAATTTCAACGGCGCTTTCCATATCGCTGGCATGGACCGGGGGGCTGAGATTATTCAAGTGCGGATTGCCGGGGTGGCCGATGGACTTCGCCTTGATCGCGCGCTTGCCGATGCGGCGCCGTCGCTGTCGCGCGAGCGACTAAAGGCGCTGATTACCAGTGGCAATGTGGTTGATGAGCGCGGCGAGGCCAGTCGTGATCCTTCGCGCAAGGCCATTGGCGGCCAGCTGTTCAACGTCACGCTCCCCGCCCCTATCCCGCTCGGCAATGAGGCGCAGGATATCGCGCTGCATGTAGTGTTCGAAGACGACCATCTGATCGTGATCGACAAACCAGCCGGTCTGGTCGTGCACCCCGCCGCTGGCAATCTCGACGGTACGCTGGTCAACGCCCTCCTGCACCACTGCGCCGGGCAGCTTTCGGGCATTGGCGGGGTGGCGCGGCCGGGAATTGTCCACCGGATTGACAAGGATACATCGGGGCTCATGGTCGCTGCCAAATCGGATGCAGCCCATACTGGGCTCGCCGCCCAGTTTGCGGCACATTCGATTGATCGACGCTACAAGGCGATCGTGACCGGCAGGCCTCAGCCGTCCGAAGGGACGATCGACAAGCCGCTTGCGCGATCACCGTCCAACCGCAAAAAGATCGCGATCGTCCAGGGCGGCAAGCATGCCATTACCCATTATCGGATGATCCGGGCGCTTAAGGGCGCGGCACTGATTGAATGTCGGCTCGAAACCGGGCGGACCCACCAGGTGCGCGTCCATATGGCGTCAATCGGTCATGCGTTGCTTGGCGATCCCGTCTATGGCGGCACCAAACAGCAGCACCGTGCGTTGTTGGAAGCGCTGGGATTTCGCCGGCAGGCCCTGCATGCGGCACGTTTGGGCTTCATTCACCCGGTGAATAGTAACGCTTTGTCGTTTGATAGCGAAATGCCATCGGACATGCAGGAACTCTACGATACACTCTATAGTCTAGGTTGAGCTATGGTGCCCGGTTCGGCATTATTCATAGCGAAAAAAGGGAGATTTGATGATGGCAAGCGGCAGCAACGTCCCAGCGACGATCCCCGCCCTGGGCGGCGAGGCGAGCCTCAATCGCTATCTCGCCGAGATCAAGAAGTTTCCGATCCTGGCGCCAGAGCAGGAATATATGCTCGCGAAACGCTTTGAAGAGCACGGCGATACCGATGCGGCCGCCCAGCTTGTAACCTCGCATCTTCGCCTCGTCGCGAAAATCGCGATGGGCTATCGTGGCTATGGCCTGCCCGTCAGCGAACTGATTAGCGAAGGCAATATTGGTCTGATGCAGGGCGTGAAGAAGTTCGAGGCTGATCGCGGCTTCCGCCTCGCCACTTATGCGATGTGGTGGATCCGCGCATCGATCCAGGAGTTCATCCTGCGCAGCTGGAGCCTCGTGAAGATGGGGACCACAGCGGCGCAGAAGAAGCTGTTCTTCAACCTGCGTCGGATGAAGGCGAAGCTCGACGCGTTCGAGGACGGTGATCTGAAGCCCGAGGATCTGGCGAAGATTGCCAAGGATCTGGGCGTCACCGAAGAAGAAGTGACGAGCATGAACCGCCGCATGGCCATGGGCGGCGATACATCGCTCAACGTGCCGATGCGCGAGGATGGCGAAGGCCAGTGGCAGGATTGGTTGCAGGATGATGCCCCGTTGCAGGATGCAGTCGTGGCCGAAGCCCAGGAAGCCGACGTCCGTCACTCGATGCTGGATTGTATCCCGAAGAGGGCAGTGAAACGAAGCTGAGCTGCTTGCTGTTGGCGATTAAGCATGGACAATTGGACATGGAACGCGTCCGGCAGATCGAGGTGCGCGCCTTCGAAAAGCTGCAAAAGGCGATGATGCGGTTGGCCGGTGATCAGCGCATGCTGGCGGCGTACTAAACAGGTACGATGACGGAACGATCGGGGTTGATTGCAGCCCCCGCTTCATGCGACCCGGTGGATCGATGATCCGCCGGGTTTTTTCCATCGCTGCAAAGGCCGTTATCGGCTTTGTGCTGATATCGCTGCTGTGGGTGGTACTCTACCGCTTCGTGGCCCCTCCCATCACTTTCACGATGATCGGTGATGCGATCGGCGGGCACAGCATCAAGAAGAGCTGGATGCCCTTGTCGCAGATCGACCCCGATATGGCCCGTGCCGCCATTGCGGGCGAGGATTCGCGGTTTTGCACGCATTCCGGGTTTGATCTGGAGGCGATCGAAAAAGCCTACCAACGCAACGCGCGCGGCGGGCGGATTCGCGGGGGCTCCACAATCAGCCAGCAAACCGCAAAGAATGCTTTCCTGATTCAGGGCGGGGGCTATGTTCGAAAGGCGTTCGAGGCCTATTTTACGGTGCTGATCGAGGCGATCTGGGGCAAGCGCAGGATCATGGAAGTCTATCTCAACATCGCCGAGACGGGCATAGGGACCTATGGCGCTAATGCGGCAGCCAAGCGCTATTTTGGCCATGATGCCTCGCGGCTGACACCGTCGGAGGCTGGGCGGATCGCCGCTGTCCTGCCGCTACCAAAGAAACGCGCCGCCATATCGCCACGCGGCTTTACCAAGCGACATGGCAATTCCATTTCGCGGCGCGTTGGCGTCGTGCGCAATGACGGGCTGGACAGCTGTCTGCGGTAACGGACGGCGCCCCCCGCATCCGATTATTTGTCGGGATCGACGGCTCTCTCGACGGCAGCGCCGGCCTTTTCAGCGCTGTCGCCGACCTTTGTCGCCGCTGAACCGATCGCCTCGGTACGTAGCTGATCATTCGTTTTCTGCGCCATCAGGAAATAGGCGCCGACGGCCACCAACAGAAGTATCGCAAAACCGATGAACAGCCCGGCGCCCGATCCGCCGCGTTCGACGACGATAGTGGTTGGCGATGCGGGTTTATCGGGACCGGAATCCCGCTTGTAATCGACCATGGTTAAGCTCCCTGTACATTGTCGGACTTCAACAAGGCATAGGGGTTAATGTTCCGCTCGATCAGAACGGCAGCTTGAACCCTGGCGGCAACGGCAGACCGCTGGTCATTTTCGCCATTTCGGCACTGGAGGCGGCATCGGCCTTCGCGCGTGCATCGTTCAGCGCAGCGGCGATCAGGTCTTCGAGCATTTGCTTTTCACTTGGCTGCATCAGGCTGTCGTCGATCGCCACCCCGATGATCCGGCCCTTTGCCGATGCGCGGACCTTCACTAGTCCGCCGCCCGATGCGCCTTCAACCTCGATATGATCGAGATTGGCCTGCGCTTTCTCCAGTTCGGCCTGCACATTCTGCGCCATGGCCAGCATGTCTTCGATACCCTTCATGTCGCACTCCGTTGTTGCATGTTCCATTCGACGATCTCGCTCGCGGGAAACGCTTCGAGCACTGCCTTTACGATCGGCGCCTCACGCACCGCATCAAGCTCGCTTTCGCGCGCCATCGCTTGCGCCTCACGCATGCTTGGGGTGCCAACGACATCCTCGGTCGTGATCCGCCAGTTCTGGCCGGTCAGACGACGAAGCACATCGGCCAGTTCGCGCGGAATGTCTGCCGGGAATGGTTTGGCCGAGCTAAGCACAATCTCCGGCGGTTCAAACCGAACGACACGCCCGGTGAGCCGGAGCTTTTCGGCCAAGCTCATTTCGCGTGCGGTATCGAGCATCCCCAGTACTGCCTCGAAACTGGTAGGGAGCGCCTGTAGTGCGGGATCGCTTCCGATGGCTGAAGGCGCAGGGGCCACAGGTTGTGATGGCGATGTGGGGGCGCCCGGTTGGCCAACGGCGATTCCCTGTTCCGCCAATCGACGGGCCAGTTCACCGGGGTCAGGCAGGCTGGCGGCATGGATCACGCGAAGCAGCGCCATCTCACACGCCTCAATCGGCAACGCGGCCCGGGCGACCTCTTCATGGCCCTTGAGCAGTAGCTGCCACAGCCGGTGCAAAGCTGCATAGGAAAGCGACGCCGCCCATTCCTCGAGCGCCGCGCGTTCTTCGGCCGACTGCGTCGAATCGGCCTCGGTGCCGAGCTTGGTCAACATCACGGCATGGACCGATTCGAGCAGCGCGCGCAGCACGCCAAGCGGATCGACCCCCAGGTCATATTGCCGCCGCAGCGCCGCCAATGCCCCGCGCCCATCGCCCGCCAGAACCAGCCCGAGCAGCGCGCGCACCGCGCCACGATCCGACAGGCCGAGCATGTCGCGTACAGCATCGGCACGCACGCCGCCGCCTTCCATGCCAGCATGCGCGATTGCTTGGTCAAGGATCGACAGCCCGTCGCGCGCCGATCCTTCGGCCGCACGCGCGATCAACGCCAGCGCCTCGGGCTCTGCTTCCACGCCCTCAGCGTGCACGACATGCGCGAAATGCGCGGCGAGCTTTTCGCTCGTGATACGGCGCAAATCGAAACGCTGGCAGCGCGACAGCACCGTTACCGGCACCTTGTTGACCTCGGTGGTCGCGAACAGAAACTTCACGTGCGGCGGCGGCTCTTCGAGCGTTTTGAGCAACGCGTTGAACGCGTTCTTCGACAGCATATGAACTTCGTCGATGATATAGATCTTGAACCGCGCCGAGACCGCTGAATAGCGCGAGGCATCGATGATCTCGCGGACGTCATCGACACCGGTATGGCTGGCGGCGTCCATTTCGATCACGTCGATATGCCGCCCCTCAGCAATTGCGCGGCATGGCTCGCACACGCCGCAAGGATCGATCGTAGGGCCACCTTCGCCATCGACACCGATACAATTGAGCGCTTTGGCGATGAGCCGTGCAGTCGAGGTCTTGCCCACGCCGCGCACCCCGGTGAGCAGGAAGGCATGTGCCAGTCGGCCGCGTTTGATGGCATTACCCAGCGTTGTGACCATCGCATCCTGGCCGATCAGCTCGCTGAAATTCTGCGGCCGATATTTGCGAGCGAGCACGCGGTAGGCTTCAGCCTTTGCGGGCTGCGGGGGTTCGCCAAGATCAAGGAAGGAGTCGGCCATCGATGACCGATCTAGTCGCTCGCTCGCGCGGGCGCTAGCGGGTTGGGTGGAATGGTTTCGGGAGATTGAGGAGCGACCCGGCAAAGCCGTGTCGTCGGACGGGCTTTCGCCCGCCGGCCGCGCTCACGGGTGATTTGCACCCGTTCGCGGTGGGAGCCGGGACGACCCGCAGCGAAAATCGTTGTGGCTGCTGCCTTCCGGCCCTGACCAAGTTGGCGACGGCTACGCCCGCCCGACTCCCACGGCGCATATGGGGGAGTAAGGCGGGCGGATCAAGGTTTAGTAGCGTACCCGGATGGTGCGGCAGCGGCGGATGCGATTTCCGTTACGGTAAGTGACCTTGCACACCCGCCGCGTGCGATTGTTGTGCCGCCAGCGGTTGTTGTTTCGCCAGCCATTATGGCGCGTTACCGTGCGGCGCTGGGTAACGACCACGCGTTCCTGCCGGGTCACGCGTTCCTGGGCGCTGGCGGCCGAGATGGTCGGGATCGGCGTCAGGGCAGAGGCGCCCACAAGTGTGGCTGCGATGAAGGCAATGAATTTCATGGCTATCCTCCTGTAGGTGCGGATGGGCACCAGAGGCGTAATGGTTAACGGCCCTGCATGTTCCGCGTTTCGCGCGGCATCTTCACCGTCAAACTCTCCCATGCCGCATCGAGCCAGATCTGGCAGGCGAGCCGGCTGTTGCGCGTCGCGCCGAGCGCAAGATCGAGCATATCCTCTTCCTCCTCGCGCGCGGGCTTCAGTTTCGCGAAATCATTAGCGTCGATGATGACGTGGCAGGTCGAACACGCCATCTGCCCCTCGCACGTGCCTTCCAACGGCTGGCCATCTGCCTGGGCGATATCGAGCAACCGGTCGCCCGGCTGGCCGTTAACCTCGCGCACGGTTCCATCGGTGGCGACAAAGCGGACGCGGATCATGCAACCATTTCCTGTACGGCGGCAGCGGCAATGATGGCATCGATCGCAGTCATCAATTCTTCCTGTGTCGTATAGCGCCCAAACCCCAGTCGAATGCTCGCCCGCGCCTCGGCATCGGTCAAGCCCGAGGCCTGCAGGACATGGCTCGGCCTGCCCGATCCACTCGCACAAGCCGAGCCCGCCGAAAAGGCGATCGTGCGGCAATCGCTCATCAACCGCGCAACGTCGAGACCGTCACGGCGCAGGTTCAAATTGCCGTGATAGCGTTGGTTGGTCGACCCATTTATGCGCCAGCCGGGGCCGAAATGCTGGCGCGCTATACCAGCAAGCAGCTCGACATGCGCCTGATCCGCCTTTGCCCGGTCGGCCATCAGTTGCGCCGCTATGCCAAAACCGGCGCATAAGGCGGGCGACAAGGTCCCGGATCGACCAAGTGCTTCCTGCCCGCCGCCGTGTATCAAAGGTTCAAGGGTAACGCCGTCTCGCACCCAAAGCGCGCCGATGCCCTTGGGACCATGGATCTTGTGGCCCGAGACAGCGACCAAGTCGCACGCATCAGGAATCGGCACCCGGCCATAGCCCTGAACGGCATCGCACAGCATCAACGCGCCCGCTGCATGCGCCAGATCGGCGAGCGCCGAGATCGACTGGATCACCCCGGTTTCGTTGTTCACGAGCATCGCCGCGACCAGCCCGACCCCAGGTGCAATCGCAGCCCGGGCGGCTTCGAGATCGATCAGGCCATCGACGCCGACCGGCAGAATCACCGCCCGCCGCCCCTCCCGTCGCACAGCCTCGACTGTATCGAGCACGGCGGCATGTTCGGTGGCGATCGTCACGATCGAGCCGCTGGTGCCCTTGATCGCCCAGTTCAGCGCTTCGGTCGCACCGCTGGTGAAGGCGAGCGAGCCGCCGCGCGGCAACAGGGCCAATACCCGTTCGCGCGCCACCTCCACGGCTGCCTTGGCCGCCCGCCCAGCGCTGTGCGACGAATGCGGGTTGGCGTGGCTGTCACGGAGCCAGGGAAGCATCGCCTCAAGCGCTTCGGGCGCGAGCGGGGTGGTCGCCTGATAATCGAGGTAAATCATGCCGCCCGCTTCGATGCATCCTGCGCGACTTCGAGCCAGGCGTCGCGAAAGGCCTCGATCTCTTCGGGCGTGGTGTTCCACCCGAAGCTCACCCGGATCGTGCGGCTGGCAGTATCCTCATCCACGCCAAACGCTGCCAGCGCGCGGCTACGCTTGAGCGTGCCCGACGAACAGGCACTGCCCGCCGATACAGCAAACCCCATCGCATCGAAGCGGATCAGCTGCGCGGCGGAGGAGAGGTTCGGCATCGCAACCGCAAAAACATGTGACGATTGCGCGCCGGGCGCAATGACGTCCCCCGCTGCGTTGAAGATGTCGGTAAGAGCAAATCGCTGATCGACATTGGTATGCCAGCTATCCAATCCACCCGCTTCCAGTGCGGCGGCAAAACCGAGCGCGCCGGGCAGGTTTTCGGTGCCCATCCGATAGCCGAATTCATGCCCGCCAACCGGCTCCAGCACAGCAAGGTCGCGCACCAGCAGCGCGCCGATCCCGGGCGGGCCACCCAGCTTGTGTGCTGACACCACAATCAGATCGGCGTCGGGGAGAGGATACTTTCCAGCCGATTGCGAACAGTCGCTCAGCAGCAACGCGCCGGCGGCCCGGATCGCGTCGATAGCAGCGGGGTGTTGATAGGGGATGATCTGCGTGCCGGTTTCGGAATTGGTTTTCTGCAGCGCCACAATCGCCCGGCCGGACCGATCCAGCAGCGAAGCCAGAGCATCACCATCGACCTCGCCGTTCGTAATCGGCACCACCTCAGCCCCCGGCGCCGCGCGGAACACCGCGTCATGTTCCACCGCGCTGACGATCCGCCGCTCGACCTTCGCCCGGTTGAGCGCGATCCACAGTGCCTCGCTCGCGCCGCTGGTAAAAATCAGCTCGCCCGTCCAGTCGAGTGCTGCCTTGATCCGCGCCCGCGCCTCTTCCAGCGCCGCGCGGGCCGCGCGCCCTTCAGCATGGGGGGAGGACGGATTGGCCCAGCGCGCCATCCCGTCTGCCACTGCGGCAATCGCTTCGGGGCGCATCGGCGTGGTCGCGGCATGATCGAGATAGATGCGCTTTTTCACGCGCCTAGCCCTAGCCGCCTAGAATGATTGCGCCAAGCGGGCCCTTTCCTCTATAGCCGCGCATCCCGCGTTCGGCGCGCCACCTTGATTGGTCAGCAGGTTTTTCATGCCCGAAGTTATTTTTCCCGGCCCCGATGGCCGTCTCGAAGGCCGTTTCTCGCCCCCACCGCGCCCGCGCGCTCCCGTCGCGATGATCCTTCATCCGCACCCGTCGTCGGGCGGCACGATGAACAACCGGATCGTTCAGGAGCTCTACAAGACCTTCCAGCGGCGCGGCTTTGCCACGCTGCGCTTCAATTTCCGTGGCGTCGGCAAGAGCCAGGGCACGTTCGATAATGGGGTCGGTGAGCTCTCGGATGCAGCGAGCGCGCTCGATTGGGTGCAGAGCATCCACCCCGAAGCATCAACCACCTGGATCGCCGGGGTCAGCTTCGGCGCGTGGATCGGCATGCAGTTGCTGATGCGTCGCCCGGAAATCCGCGGCTTCATCTCGATCGCGCCGCCGGCCAATATGTACGACTTCACCTTTCTCGCCCCCTGCCCCTCATCGGGCATCATCATCCAGGGCGAGGGCGATGAGGTCGTCACCCCGCTGGCGGTGCAGAAGCTTGTCGACAAGCTGCGGACACAAAAGCACATCACCATCCATCACGATGTGTTGCCCCGCGCGAACCATTTCTTCGAGCATGAAATGCCGGAACTGATGGAAAGCGTGGACAATTATCTGGACATGCGGCTGGACCCGAACTCGCCGATCAAATAATATCATCCCATGGCCGACGGGCGCGAGATCTGGTTCGAATATCGTATTCAGGGATCGCGCCTGAAGGCGGTGCCAGTGAACGCGAAAGGCTGGGCAGCGTTGCTGGTGCTCGTCGCCTTTCCGCTGATGGTGACGCTTCCGATTGGCCAGTTGACGTGGGGTCTGGGCCCCGCCCCGTTCGTCATTTCATTGGTAACGTCGCTGACGCTGGTTTTCTTCGCCGTCCGTCACTTGCTCCGCACCCGAGGTCGCGAACGATACTAGAGCGTCCAGATCAACACGTTGCCGAACAAAACGGCTGCCATCACCAGCAGTAGCACACCCTTTTTGCGATCGACATTCTTCGCGATCATCCACCCGCCACCAATCAAGCATGCGAACACCGCCAACATCGCAATTGCAGGCGCGGCGGCGGCGATCGAGCCGAAGAGCGGTGTCATCGTGCGAGTACTGCCGCATAAGCGTCCGGGTCGACGTTACCCCCTGACAGGATGACGAGCATCTCCGGCACTGCGGCGACCTTCCCTGCCAGCAGCGCGGCCAGCGCTACCGCGCCGCCGGGTTCGATCACGAGCCTGAGATAGCGGGCTGCCCAGCGCTGGGCGTCTTCGATCTCAACTTCACTCACGGCAATCCCCGAAACCCCGCGCCGTGACAGAACGTCGAACGTCAACCGCGATACCTCTTTGGTCTGCAGCGAATCACAGGCGGTGGGCGGTGGGTTCGCGCCAACCGGCTCGATCCAGCCCGTTTCGAGCGAGCGTTTCATGTCATCCCAACCTTCTGGCTCGACGACGGTGATCGTCGCGTCGGGCAGCGCCAGCGCGATTCCGGCGGCCAGGCCGCCACCGCCGCATGGCACGATGACCTGAGTCGGCGAAGGCAGCCCCTGCGCCTTCATCTGCGCCGCCGCTTCGATGGCGGCACTGCCCTGCCCCTCGATGATCCAGGGATCGTCGAAACTCGGCACCAGCGCGGCGTTTCGCGCACCCGCCAAACTTGCGGCGATCTTCTCGCGGCTTTCGGTCGCACGATCATAGGTGACGATTTCTGCACCCAGCGCCAGCGTCGCCTCGCGCTTCACTGCAGGTGCATCGCTCGGCATCACGATGAGCGCGGGCATGCCTAGCCGCTTCGCGGCCCAGGCAACCCCTTGGGCATGATTGCCTGATGAAAAAGCAACCACGCCCTTACTGCGCGATTCGGTATCGATTGCGGTCAACCGATGCCATGCGCCGCGCAATTTGAACGAACCGATCGGCTGCAGGCACTCCGCCTTGAAGGCAATCGATATACCGTTGAAATCATGGATAAATAACGGGCTTGGCGGCATGACAGCAGCAACCTTTGCGGCAGCATCGCGCACGCCTGCCCGGGTCGGTTGTCGCAAAATTGTCATCAAAAATTCCCCGGCGATCAAATAACTATTTACATGCGCGTCATGCGACCCTATTCGGCCCTTCCGCTGCCCCATGGGACTTCCAACCGCAAGGCAGCTTTTTCGTTTTGTCTCACGACATTTGGAGGTCCCTTGAGTTGCACAAGCATCATAGCGCGCGGGAGCTAGTTGGCTCCCAGACCGGTTCCGCCATTGGAATCGTTCTTTCGTCGCGGCCGGTTCAGCCGGTCACGCTAATTCGTCCCCACGCTGCTGCGCGGGCCGCCCGATTCTTCGTTGAGAAGTTTCCGGGCCGGTCGATGTATGCGGTCAAGGCCAACCCCTCGCCCGATCTGCTTCGGGTGCTGTGGGAGAGCGGTATCACGCATTACGACGTCGCCTCGATTACCGAGGTGCGGCTGGTCGCGTCGACGCTGCCTGGAGCGACCTTGTGCTTCATGCACCCGGTCAAGGCGCCAGAGGCAATTGCCGAGGCCTATTTCACCCACGGCGTCCGCGTGTTCTCGCTCGACAGCATGGAAGAGCTGGCGAAGATCATGGCGGCCACCCAGGACGCGACCGACCTGACGCTCTGCGTCCGGCTTCGCGTGTCGTCGGAGCATTCGAAGCTGAGCCTTGCATCGAAGTTCGGTGCAGCGCCGGGTGAGACGCGCGAATTGCTGTTTGCGGCGCGTCAGGCAGCTGATGCGCTTGGCATCTGCTTCCATGTCGGTAGCCAGGCGATGACGCCGGAGGCCTATGCCCAGGCGATGGAGCGTGTCCGCGCAGCGATCGTCGATGCAGGCGTTACCGTTGACGTCGTCGATGTCGGCGGAGGTTTCCCATCGAGCTATCCCGGCATGGAACCGCCCCCGCTCGAGCGTTATTTCGCGACGATTCACCGCGCGTTCGAAAGCCTGCCAATTTCCTATTCGGCAGAACTTTGGGCCGAGCCCGGTCGTGCGCTGTGTGCTGAATATAGCTCGATCATCGTGCGCGTCGAACGGCGTCGCGGTGACGAGCTGTATATCAACGACGGTGCTTATGGCGCGTTGTTCGATGCGGCACATATCGGCTGGCGCTTCCCTGTCACGCTGCTGCGCGAACCCGATTCGAATGCGCGCGACATGGCGTTCAGCTTTTACGGGCCAACCTGTGACGACATGGATCACATGGCCGGGCCGTTCATGCTGCCTGCCGATATCCAGGCCGGAGATTATATCGAGATCGGCATGCTTGGCGCCTATGGCTCCGCCATGCGGACCGCGTTCAACGGGTTCGGATCAGACGAAACGGTGATCGTCGACGATGAGCCGATGGTGTCGCTGTACGTTGAGGAAGAGCGCGTCGCTGTTCCGTCGAACGTCGTCACACTGTAACAACCAACTACCACTCTACCCGCCACCTCGGGCTTGACCCGGGGGCCCGCTGCCTATCTCCGCCGTGGAGAAGAAGCGGGACCCCGGCTCGAGGCCGGGGTGACGGTAGTTATTCGAGGATCTATTCATGACCGACACGCTCACCCCCAGCCGCACCAACGATCAGCGCAAAGCCGAACTGCTCTCTACCCAGGTCGAGCATATCGACATTACCAGCTTCGATGCGCGGCCAATCGTTGAGGCGATGGGCAAGATGAGCTTCACCAGCCGCGATCTCTCGCGCGCTACTGGCATCTACAACCAGATGCTCGCCGATCCCGATTGCACGATCTGCCTGGTGATCGCTGGCTCCACCTCGGCGGGCGGTTGCATGGATCTCTATGCCGAGTTGATCCGCAACAACATGGTAGACTGCGTCGTCGCGACGGGCGCGACGATCGTCGACATGGATTTCTTCGAAGGGCTCGGCCACAAACATTATCAGGCGCTGGAAGTGCCCGATGACGATACGCTGCGCTCGCTCCTGATCGACCGGATTTACGATACCTATATCGACGAGGAAGAGCTCCAGCACGTCGATCACACGATCTTCGAGATCGCCGAGACGCTCGAGCCGCGCCCCTATTCGAGCCGCGCCTTCATCCGCGAGATGGGCAAGTATCTCATGGAGCACGGCAAGAAGGACAACAGCCTCGTTAAGCTCGCTTATGAGCATGACGTGCCGATCTTCTGCCCGGCTTTTGTCGACAGCTCGGCGGGCTTCGGCCTCGTCAAGCATCAGGTCGATTCGGTGAAGGCGGGCAAGCCGTACATGGTGCTCGATGCCATCGCCGATTTCCGCGAACTGACCGACATCAAGATCAAGGCCGGCACGACCGGACTCCTGATGATCGGCGGCGGCGTGCCGAAGAACTTCATCCAAGACACCGTCGTCTGCGCCGAAATCCTCGGTCATGACGATGTCGAGGTGCATAAATATGCGGTGCAGATCACTGTTGCCGATGTGCGCGACGGCGCCTGCTCGTCATCGACGCTGCAGGAAGCGGCGAGCTGGGGCAAGGTCAACACCGGCATCGAGCAGATGGTGTTCGCTGAAGCCGGATCGGTGATGCCGCTGCTCGCGTCGGACGCCTATCACCGCGGCCTCTGGAAGGACCGCGCCAAGCGTCGCTGGGGTGCGATCTTCGACTGATCGGTTGCATTTCGAAACATAGTGAGTCACCGCTCCCCTCGGAAAACCAATTCCGGGGGGAGTTTTTTTGTCATGAACAGTCCAATTCTTGCTACCGTCGTCGCGTTGGCGGCGTGGAGCCTCGTTATGTGGCTCTGGATGTATGCGACGCGGCTCCCCGCCATGCGCAAAGCAAAGATCGACACGTTCAACCTGGTCGGCGGCGCAGGATCGGACTTGAAGGCGATCATTCCCCCCAAGCAGCAATGGCCGGCGGATAACTATAACCACCTGCATGAGCAGCCGACGATTTTCTATGCGATCGCGATCACCCATGCGCTGATCGGCACCGGCGATGGCGTGAATCTGGCCATCGCCTGGGGTTATGTCGGGCTGCGCGTGGCGCACAGCCTGGTGCAAGTGCTGGTCAACCGCGTGATCGTTCGATTTACGCTGTTCTCGCTCTCGTCGCTTTGCCTGATCGCGCTGACGCTCCACGCCGCAATGTCAATGAACGGCATAGGTCATCCATAATCAGGTTTACCCAAACAAGCGTTGCATCGACCGTTCGAGCATTACCAATTGCCAAAGTGTCCGGCCGTGTTCAGCACGGCCGGACCGGTGATCGGCAGCGAGTCTGGCGATGGCGGACATCTCGAACCACCCCGTCCCCGCCAGCACCCGTGACGATGCCAGCGCCGCCGCCTCGTCAGCCAGCGCCCCGCGAAACCAGGCGCTGATTGGGGTCACAAAACCCATTTTCTGACGATAGAGAATGTCGCGTGGCAGATAGCGCTCCATCGCCTTTTTCATGATCCACTTGCCCTCCCCCGCCCTGATCCGCATCGAAACGGGCAAAGTCGCGGCAAATTCGATCAGCTTGTAATCAAGTAACGGTTCGCGCGCTTCCAGGCTGACGGCCATGCTGGTGCGATCGACCTTGGTGAGGATATCACCCGGCAGCCAGTGCTTGAAATCGGCATATTGCGCGCGGTCGAGCGCCTCGCGCACCGGGGCATCCCGCATGGTGGTGATATAGCGGTTCTCGGCGATATGCCCGCCAAGCGCCTGCCGTGCTGCATCAGTGAACAGCTGCGCGCGCAGCGCTGGCGTCGTGACGCCGACGGAACGGGCATAAGCCGTCGTCCCATCGTCTGCCAAGCCGAGCAGCGTCGTCTTTGCGCGTAATGGCCGGGGTGCCCAATCAGCCTTCGGATACAGCGCCCCTAATTTGCCGAACAGCGATGATCGAAAAGCAGCGGGCACCAACGCCCTCACCCGTTCTTCGGCGGCCTGAAACCGGTAGCGGCGATACCCCGCAAACGCCTCATCGGCGCCGTCGCCCGACAACGCGACCGTCACTTGCTCCCGCGCCAGTTCGCACACCCGGTAGGTGGCAAGCGCTGACGCATCGGCAAAGGGTTCGTCGAACGCAGCGACGAGCGTGTCGATTAACGCGAAATCATCGGCTGCGACGATCCGTTCGCGGTGTTCGGTCGCAAACAACGCCGCGATCTGGTTCGCATAGCCGCGCTCGTCATGATCGGCGGCATCGAAGCCGATCGTGCACGTCTTCACCGCGCGCTTCGATGCCTCGGCCATTAGCGCGACAACAGCCGAGCTATCGACCCCGCCTGACAGGAAGGCCCCCAACGGCACATCCGCGAGCATCCGCGAGCGCACCCCGTCGCGCATCAAATCGATCAACTGCTCACCAAGCGCTGCTGCCGTCCCGGTTGCGCGGTGACTGAAATCGATATCCCACCATTGCTGCGGGGCAGGCACGGGTTTGCCGCGGGTCAGCAACAGGCTGTGCCCCGCCGCGAGCTTCTTCACGCCTGCGACGAGACACGTGTCGTCGGGCACATAGCCGAACGCCATATAATCCTCAACCGCGCGAATATCGGGCGTGCGGCGGAGCAACGGGTGCGCGAGCAGGCCCTTCAGTTCCGAGGCAAAGGCAACGCCGCCGTCCGACAGTTCGACATAATGGAGCGGTTTCACCCCCAGCCGATCGCGCGGCCCGTACTTGCTGAAAATTATAGATTTCACCGTTGAAGGTGATGGTCAGCGCCCCATCCGCACTCGCCATCGGCTGGGCGCCACCGCCGAGATCGATGATCGCCAGCCGCCGATGACCAAGCCCAACGCCAGGTGCCGTCCAGACCCCCGATCCATCGGGCCCACGGTGCGCTTGCGCATTGGCCATCGCCGTTATGCGCGCAGGATCGACGGGCTTGGGCGTGGCAGGATAGAAAATACCGGCAATGCCGCACATCTGATTTGTAAGACCCCCGTGTGGCTGCACGCCACCCGCGTCGTCTATCGCCAGTTTGCGATCCAGTCCATCAAGCGGATCAGTCAGCCAATACCGCCAGCACAGTGCGCAACAACCGGGTGTAAATCTAGCGCGGCACGGGTGTTGGTGTCGGTGTTGGCATCGGGGTTACGCGCGGCATTACGCGTAGCGTGCCCGGCGCTCTGGCGGGCGGTGCAGTTGGCGTTGGCAGCGTTCTTGGCAAGGGCCGTCCCCCGGTTTCGCCGCGCGCGCCTGGTACGGTCAATGGTATCGGGTTTGGCGACGCATTTGGCTTTGTCGCCGGAAAAGCCGAACCCGGAGGTGGCAGTTTGGCCGGTTGCGGCACCGCTCCAGGAGTCAGCCCCTGCAGCCGCCGGACGCGGTCGACGCGCACTAATCGTGCCTTTGCCACGGCATCGGCATAAATCGGAGTCGCCGCCTGTTCGTAAATCGCTTTGGGATTGGACTTGCGCTTGGCACCAACCGCGATCACCGCATTATCGGCGATGGTCCGAATGGCGTTCGTGCATGCCGTGTCTGGACAATCCTTGCTCCAGTAACTTTGAAAGCTGGCCGACCAGAATTTCGGGCGGCG
Organism: Sphingomonas sp. 32-62-10; assembly: GCA_002280555.1. Classification (GTDB taxonomy): domain Bacteria; phylum Pseudomonadota; class Alphaproteobacteria; order Sphingomonadales; family Sphingomonadaceae; genus Sphingomonas. Next base: position 117,119 of record NCEE01000011.1, on the reverse strand, counting down.
CCACAACGAATCTTCTACAGCCAATGCAGCATTTTCTTCGGCCTTTTCGAATGCTGGTGCTGACAGCGCCGCGTAGCTTGGCGTGCCATCGAACATGATCGTCTGACGCGATTCCTGCTGCGCGTTCGCCCGGATAATCACCATTGCACCCGCACAAGTGGGGTCAGCGCATTTTGGCTTCCACCGTGCTTCAAATTCGTTGCCCCAGATCGGCAATTTGGTCTTGAACTCGGCATCAAGCAGCGCTGCCTGCTGCGCAAACCAAGCGGCGCGTTCTGCTCCTGTCGAACATTGATAGGGGCCGTCGGGGCGTTTCGAGCAAAAGCTGAGATCTTTGCAGGTGAACTCAAAGCGGGTCTGCTGCTGCAGGTTCGATTCTGCGATGCCGCCCGGAAAGGACACACCCTGTAGCCCGCCAAGCGCGCTGCAATATTGCTGGGCAACGGCTTTGGCTACCTGAACCGCCGTAGGGGGTGGAGGTGCCTTCGCCTTCGAACACCCCGATCCAAAATAACCGTAAACGGTGCAGGCTATTTTCTTGCCGCCCTGATACGCAGCGGTCACGCTGTTTTCGATGACGCCCACGCCTCCGTCGATGATGCCTGTAAAGCCATCGATCACCGATCCCAAAAACCCCGCACAGGCACCCTTGGCAAGCTGGCCAAGCAATGGCGTACGGCCAATAAGGCCGCCAAAGACGGCATTATCGATAAAGCCGCACGCTTGATCGCGGCTAATATTCAACGTCGTCAAGAGTTTGACCCCCGTAATGACGTCACCCTCTTTCAGGGCGACATAGATATCCCGCGCCAACCGGGCCTTCGCTGTCGCCACCGCAAAGAGATCATTCTCGAGCTGGAATTCGGTTTCGAAGGCAAACCGACAAATCGTCTCGATATCACCAAAATAGGGAATTGATTCAGCAAGTTGCTGCTTGGCTTGTTCGCGAGCGCTCTCAGCCTGCGCGTTCGCATAATCAGCCGCATAACTGGCCGCAAACTGCATGACTGCGTTGGTATCGGCCTTCGCTTTTTGGTTCGTCACATGGGCAGAAGCGGTGCTGAACACCGTATCCACCGCGGTAATCGGCGCGATACATTTGGCGTAGGTGAATACGCCGATATTTGGAACATCCTTGTCTTTTGCAGCTTTGGCGGCGCCTACAAGCGCAAAAAATGGATAATCCTGAGCCGCTGCCCGCGAATATACCGTGGTCGCTTCGGACGGACGGGAAATGGTGAAAGCCGCCATTTCGAGTTCATCGGGCTTCACACCGGCTTGAAGGAGGATCGGCCGCAACTTTTGGAATAGCGAGTCGACAATACCCGCATCGGCGGCTCGCGGCACGCTGGTCGACAGACCGAGCAGCAAACACAAGAGAATGCTCCAAACCGCCACGCGCCGAACCATAAGTCACCCCCGAGACCAATGATGTTCTGCGTTTACGTTAGGGCGTGAAACTTCACAACCAAAAGCCGCTCAGGGCGCCCCTTGACCCGCTGATACCCGATCAGCCAATTGCCCAATCGGCCCGGCTGAAGCGATAAAGCCTGCAATCGTCGCGGCTGGATCATCGCCCGGCACCACCTGTGCGGAAACGTGCAGGGCGACCGCTCGTGGCGAACCGCCGAGCAGTTTCACTTTCAGAGTTTCTACTTTCACGACCCGTGGACTGGCGGTCACCACCGATCCGATCCGGTACCATGTCGCGACCACGCGTTCGACCGGACCGGGCGCGGTGATGCGCATGGCGCTGCCCCCCGCGATCTCTGGCAGGCTTTCGACGCGTACCCAGCGATCATCCTCGCGCAGCACGCCCGTGCCGAACGAAACGAGTTCCTTACCTTCGCGCTGGCTGCCGAAAACGGCGATGGCAAGATCGACGCTGCGCCCCTGCGCATCGACATAGCGACCGGATACGACGTGATCTGCACTGGGGTAATGCGGTTGCCAGAGTGCTACGAGATTGGGGGCGGTGCGCGTCCAGCCCGGTACGCTCGGTAAGACGATCCGATTGGGCAAAGCTGCTGTCTGCGCCGAAATGGCCCCTGCCCATCCGACAAAGCCCGACGCCACTGTCATCGCCAGCGCTGCGGCGATCAGCCCTTCGATCCGCTGGCCAGGCACATGTTGCAGCGCGGCGGCATCAAACCAGGGCGCGTCGGGATCACGATCGAACCAATGCCAGCCAATACCGAGCACAGCGGCCATCACCAGCCCGAAAAAGACCCAGCCATAGACGATATGGTCCATGCCTGTCGCCGCCTCCACTGATGTGAGGTGCGCAGCATAGATGGTCCCGAAGGCCCGCAGGCCATTGGCGATCACCGGCACGATCAGCGCCATTGCCATGAAGGCAATCCGGCGCGGCCAGGCTACATAGGCGACGTGCGCGACCAGCGTGCCATAGGCGATCATCGCGATCACAAATTTGGCGCCCGAACAGGCTTCGGCGACCTCGAAATAGCCGTTCGGGATCGTAATCAGGACGCCATCTACACTGGCGGGAACGCCGGCTAGCGCGAGCAGCGGCATCACCATCGCAACGGTGGTCGATTGAAGCGGCGCTTCCAGCGATTCCCCGAACGGCACGAGGAAAAAGGCATAAGCGAGTGGGAATAACAGCCCGCGCGTGACCTGCGGGCCCAGCAATGTCACCACAGCACCTTGAAGCATGATGATCAGCCCCAGATGCCGAGCGAGCGCTAAGCCAGCGGCATCGCCGATGAACCAGCCAAACCCGCCAATCATCACCAGCGCAAGGCCGGGCCACCAACCGACCGGATGCAGCAAGGCGAGATCGGCGCGACGCTGCCACACCAGCCAGAACAGAACGGGCCCAATGAACAGGCAGTGCCCGAAGGTCGTGCTTGTCCACCAAATCCGTGCGAGATCGGCGCTGTCCTTCCAGAACAACGCGAGCAGCGCGATTGCCGTGCCGAACAGGATCGCGCCCTGCCGCCGCCACGCGGTGGCCGATGCCGCCCCGCCGCCCGCCTGAAAATCGGCGGCCGGAAAGGCCATCGTCATGCGGCCGACTTGCGCATCGGTGGTACCTTGGCGCTCATCCCCAGTATCGTATCGAGGACAGCAAGCCGCGCATCCCAGCTATATCGTGTGGACACCTGTTCACGGGCCGCCAGCCCCAGCGCTGTCGCTTTCACCGGATCAGCGAGCAGGCGGTTCACCTCCTCGGCGATTTCGCCCACCGTGCTGCCGGTAAGGATCGTATTGGCGTGATCGATGCCTTCGGCAGCGGCGGCCGAGGCCACCACTGGACGAGCCATCGCCATCGCTTCAAGCACCTTGTTCTGGATGCCGCGCGCTAGCTTCAGCGGGGCGACAACCACGGCGGCGGCGGCGAGCCAGCCGCGCACATCGGCAACTTCGCCGGTCACGATCACGCCCGGCTGCCGGGCCAGCGCCTTGACGGCGTCGGTGGGGTTGCGCCCGACGATCGCGAAGCGGGCACTGGGATGAGCCACCTGGATGTGCGGCAAAATCGTGTCGACGAACCAGGTTACCGCCTCAATATTCGGGCGATAATCCATCTGGCCGGTGAACACGATCAGCGCGCCCGTGGTCTCAATGCGTTTAAAGGACGCTGCCGGATCAAAAAACACTGTATCGATGCCGTTCTCTACAACGTGCACCCGCTTTGCGCCGGTGCGTTCGCGGAACAATGCAGCCTCTTCCTCGCTAACGAACAGGCTGGCATCGACCTTGGCCGCGACTGATTTTTCATGCGCGAGCAGCAATTGCCCCTCACGCTGCATCATCCATTGGGTGAGGCCCGACGATGTCTTGGCATAGGCGTCGAACTTCGCCGAATCCATGTCGACGAAATCCATGATCACCTTTTGCCGCGGTTTTGCCGGCAGATACTGCGCCATCTGGCTCGAAAAAACGAAGATCGTGTCGATCGAATGGCGCGCCAGCAGATTGGTGACAGCCTCCTGAATCGATGCGTTTTCAAACGCGGTCAGCGACACTGGGCGGCGGAATGCGAGCGCTTGCAGGGCCGCCAGCCAGCGTGGTTTCGATCGCCAAACGATGGATCGGTTGCCGGTATAAGGGGCCAGGCCGTTCTTGCGCTTCAGATCGCGCGAATCATCCGCGAAGGCGATCACATGGACGCGCTTTCGTGTCGACAGATAGCGAACGATGTTAAACCCGCGGATCTTGTCGCCCCGGTCAGGCGGATAGGGGATGCGGTGGGTGAGGAACAGGATGTCACCCATCAGCCGAGCCCCCGGGCAATCATCGGGCCAAGCGTATTGGCCATCCAAAGCGGCAGTTTGCGCCACGCGGCGACTTGCAACCGGTAGCGCGGGCTCATCGGATTGATCTCGCGTGGTTGCTGGCCTGTGGGCGCGCGCTTGGCATAATGCAGCGGCTGCCCATCAAAGCCCCAATTCTTCTTGAACGCGGCAGGCCCCGTTCCCGCCTTTGATCGGCCGAAATCGAACCGTGTGCAGCCGCGCCGCCGGGCATGGCCCATCAACGCGAAATACATAAGGTCGTTTGCGCGCAGGCCGCGTGCTGCCTGTGTGCCTCCGCCCCAATAGGGATAGACGACGCCGTTCATATATAGGCTCAACACACCTGCCACTGGCTTTTCCCCGTCCCAAACGACGAGGATATCGGCCGATTCACCAAATTCGCGTAAAGTTTCGCGGAACAGTCGCTTCGGAAACACGGGCGTTCCCAGATTACGTACTGATTGCGAATAAATACAATAGTGTGCGTCCAAGTCGGTATCGTGACAGCCGGTCGTCACTTCCAACCCGTTGCCCAGCCCCTTGCGGACCTCGGCGCGCTGTTTGCGAGGAATTGCCGCGAGTTCGGCATCGTCATTGGCGGCCAGATCGCGCGCGAAGCCGAGATAGGTTGTGCTGTCGATCTGCCAGTCCCCTTCAGGTATCGGGCCGCCGCGCAACTCCATCGTCGGGCAATGCAGCCGTTCGGCGAGCGCCCAGCCCGCCTCGCCCAGCACCTGCACGGCGTCGTCTTCCGTCGCCAAAATGCCACCTCCGACGCCAAAGCCCGTCGACACCAGCGCACGACCGAAGAGCGGGGAACTGATCTCGGTCAGCGGGAGGATACCAACGATGTCACCATTGGCGCGCTCGGCCACCAGGCAATGTGCCCGCTGCCCGCAGCCGTGTGCGACGGCAATGCTCCATTCGAGCAAGTGGAACGGCGTGGCATCCGGATGGGCACGGACGAATGCGGCAATCCTCGCGCGATCGGCAGCGTCGTGCAGATCGGCGGCGCGAAGCCCCAGCGGCATGGCGAGCAGCGGCATCGTCATGGCAGCCGCGCAGCCTCGATCGCGATGACGCTATCGACCCGGCCCCAGTGGTGCGCGGCGATGAGCGTGCGCAGCTTGCCCGCCATCGCGCCTAACCGGCTGTAATGGCGCAGTTTCGATTTGAGCGGCGCATTGGCAACGCGCGGCTGGCCGGGATCGATCTCCCAGGGATGGAAATAAAACACCGCCGGGCGCTGATCAGCGGCATTGGCCTGGCGCACGGCCCGATGGGTGATCGCGCCGGGGAATAGCCGGAAAAACCCGCCGCCCGTCGTCATCTCGCGACCGGCGATCGACGCTATGGTTATCGGCAATTCGATCAGATCGGCACCCGCCACTGGGCGAAAGGCGTGGCGCGGCGCATCGGGCCAGCCATAATGATCATGCGCGATCGGCGCGACGCTCGACGAATAGCGGTAGCCGGCCTCGGCAAGCACCGAATGCGCCCAGGGCGTGCGCTGATCGATCGAGAAACTCGGCGCGCGATATCCCGTGACGGCGACACCGGCGGCATCCTCAATCGTTTCGCGTGCTGCCCTCAGGTCGGCGGCGAACTGATCGGCAGTCATCGTGAAGACACGCTGGTGATCCCAGCCATGGCTGGCGACTTCATGCCCTGCATCGACGATCCGACGGATCAACGCCGGGTTGCGCTTTGCTACCCAGCCAAGCGTAAAGAATGTCGCCTGAATGCCCGTTTCGGCAAACATCGTGAGCACGGCATCTGTATTGCGCTCAACCCGTGCTTCCAGCGTCGGCCAATCGGCCTTGTCGATCACGCCTTCAAATGCGCCGACCTGAAACCAGTCCTCCACATCGACTGACATGGCATTGCATACGCGCGTATCGGTGGCGGGAAAGGCGGTGACAGCGTTCATGCAGCGGGACTGCGCAGTGAGGACAGATCAGGGCGCTGACTGTCGCTTTCGACCCAGTCGATCAGCAAGGTCAGGATCCTGCGCAACGCAAGCTCCTGCTCCTCAAGGCGCGCTTCAAGGGCGGCGACGCGCGCTTCAAGCGCTGACGTTTCGCGACCACCGCCCTCGGGGGGCGGCCCGGGCGGCTGCCACGCTGCATCGTGGCGCATCGGCAGAGGTTCGGGCGCAGGCGCTGGCCGCGTGCTGGCAACTGCTTCTGGCGTGGGGGCAGCTGGCGGCGCCATAACGGGCTGATCACCCGCGATGTCGTTGATCACCGCATCGACTGCGCGGGCATCGATCGTATCGATCTGCTCGATCGCGCCGAACAGCAACACTCGGCCGGCCAGCTGGTTCAGGCGGCGCGGCACACCCTCCGAACCGCGGTACAAAGCGGCAATCGCATCGGGCGTGAATTGCGGCCGCCCCTGCCAGCCAACCACGGCAAGCCGGTGGCGCATATAGGGTTCGATTTCCTGCGGACCCATTGGATCGAGATGGTGCATCGCGATCACGCGCTGGCGCAGTTGTTCCAGCCCCGCCGCGCCCTGCAGCTGACGGCGGAATTCGGGTTGGCCGAGCAGAAAGATCTGGAGCAGCGCATGGCCGCCCGCCTGGAAATTCGAGAGCATCCGCAATTCTTCGAGCGCCGACACGGGAAGCGCCTGTGCCTCATCGACGATCAGCAAGGTGCGCCGCCCGCTCCGCGCGACCGCGTGCAGCCCCCGCTCGATCGCGGAGAGTAGTTGAGCCTTTACGAGGTTCGTCGACTCGATATCGAGCCCGGTCGCCACCATCCGCAGCAGATCATCGGATTCGATTTGGCTCGACACGATCTTGATCGCGTGTAGCCGCTCATGATCGATCGTCGCCATCAAATGGCCGACAAGTGTCGTCTTGCCCGCGCCAATATCCCCGGTGACGACGATGAACCCCTCACCCTGGCTCAGCCCATAGCCAAGATAGGCCATCGCCTTCTTGTGCGTGGCCGATTCGAACCAGAAGCGTGGATCGGGCGTCAGCTGGAACGGCCGGCCGCTCAATCCATAATGATCATCGTACATTCATCGTCTTCCCAACCAGCCCGACGCCCGCTCGCAATCAGAACGAGTAACGCGCGCCCAGCAAGCCCTGCACCGATATCGTCGTGTCCTGCCCCTGCTGGCTGAAGCTGTACACGCCAACCGACGCCTGCGTCCCCAATCGCCCAAAGCGCTTGCTGAATGTGCCGGTCGCGCCAATGCCATATACGTCGGTCGCACCGGTAAGGTTGCTCTGGTAATAATTGGCAAATGCCGTTGCATCGATCGACGTCCGACTGTCGAGCGCACGCGAGATGAACGCCTGTGCATAATAGCTTTCATCGGTCACGCCGTTGACAACGAAGCCGCCAGCGCCTGCGGTCGACTGGAATTCGCGATTGGCATAGCCGACGCCTGCGCCAAAGCTGAGTGGACCACGGCTGACTGAGATGAGCGCATCGACGCCGCGGGCGCGATAGGCGGCGGTCGAGATCGATTGCAGCGCGCCGTTAAGGCAATTGCCCGCTGCGCCACCTTCAGCGCCAAAGATGCAACCGTTGAATTCACCGCCAAAGCCGCCGGGGCGACCCGCATTAAAGCTGGTGCCGACATTGGCGAGGCCGTTCTGCAGCTGGCGACCAAAGGTCTGGATGCCATCATACACACCAACGCGGATCGCGACGGCCTGGCTGGGGGCATAGCTGAACGATCCGGTAAAGCTGGTCGTGCCATAACGCTTGCCGACCCGCGCTTCGAGCTGTGTGCGCTTGCTGGGCCGCCATGCGACACCGGCATCGTAATAAATACCGTCAAAGCTGTAGGCGATCCGTGCTGGGCTGGCAGGATCGGTCTGAAACCGACCATTGCCGTCGACCACAGGCTGGCCGCCGGGACCGATCAGCGCGTCGCGCTGCGTGATCTGGATGTTTTCGTAGCCTGCACCGCCGACTATGGCGAGTGAGCCACTGACCGGGAGCAGCAGATCGGCCCGGGCATATTTGCCCTCATATTTCTGATCGAGCTGGGTCGCATCATCGCGTTCCCAAGCGCCGCTGAGCGTGACGCCGACCGGCAGCACCGTGCCCGATTTCAAGTTCAGGCTCGCCTGCGCCAACTGGCTGCGCGAACTGTCAAACGCATCCAGCCGGGGCTGGCCGGGGGCTACCCCGGTCGAACTGACGGCTTCGGCCTTGGTATAGCCATAACGGTAGCTCGCGCTGACTCCGACGGGGCCAACATGGGTGCCGACCGACGGACCAGCATAGACGGAATAGACCTGCGCGATGTTATCGACATTGCCGACCAAGACGCCGGGATTAGCCCCGCGCACGTCAGACCTGGCGCGCGTCGCGATTGCCCCGCCTTCGACGCTGACGCCGGGCACCACCTTCACCGCCGCGCGCGCCAGCCCGCTGTGGACGTCGCCGTCATCCAGCTTGTCCTGATAGCCGATGCGCCGTTCATAGCGGTAACTCACCTGTGCCTCGACCCGGCGGGTGGAAACCGACGCATCGACCCCGACTGCGACGGTCGAATAGGTCAGCACGTCATTGGTGTTGAGATCCGCCGAGACGATCTGGCCAATCTCGATATAGGGCGTGATCTCGCGCTTGCGGGCATCGGCGGGCGTTGCCGCGATGCAGGCGCTGCCAAGCGCGGTGATGACGATCGCGATCCGCGTCATTTGGGCTCCTCCAAGCCATAATAGCTGCCAAATCGGCGCCCGCCGGGCGCATAGGAAACGGCGTTGAGAACCAGTTGAATCTCGGTACAGCCGGCAAGCAGGCCGACGGCATCGCGCAGATCGCCCTCGCTGGTCTGATCGGCGCGCACCACCAGCATCACCTGGCCGACATGCTGGGCGAGCGTCGCCGCGGGCGATGCGGCCAGTGCAGGCGGTGAATCGAAAATCACGATTCGACGCGGATTGGCATCGAGCAATTGCTGGATCAGCACCGACGTTCGCGCGCTGGCGAGCAGCTCGGTATCCTGATTGCTCTTGGTGCCGGCCGGCAACAGGCTGAGCTGGGGAATATCGGTGTGAACGACACACGCCTCGATATCGATCGCCGGGTTGGCGAGTGCATCGAGCAGCCCCTGCCCTTCAATCAACCCGAGCCGCGCCATCACATCGGGCTTGGCAAAATCAGCATCGACCAGCAGCACCTCGGTATCGCGCTCGGCGGCGAGCGAGAGGGCGAGGTTAAGGGAGCAATAGGTTTTGCCCTCGTTCGGGTTGGCCGAACAGACAAGGACCGTGCGTGACCGGTCGCCTTGCGTGGCTTTCACTGTGCGAGCGGTGAGCAACAGTTGGCGTTTAACGAGCCGGAACTCCTCGGCGAGGACGCCGACGGGCGCACCGGGCACAAGCAAGCCCTGCACAGCGAGCAAATTACGGTCGATAACGCCGGGGCCAGTTGCGCGACGGGCAATCGGGGCTTCGGGCGAGGCGGCAGGCACAGCGGGGCGTGTTTCAGCGATCGGCGGTGGCGCAGTGTTCGCAACCGGCAAGGGCAGCGGCGCAGGCGTGATTTTCGCCGCCGGCCCCACCGCACGGAACTCGGCTTGGAAATCATAGACTGCCGCTGCCCGCTCGAGCAGCGAGCCGCCGGGGCGGATGGGCCGCATCTCGCTCATGCCGCCAACCCCCGCTGGAGAAATTCAATCCCGATCAGCGCGACATAGGCGGCCATCAGCCCGCCCGATCCGCCGACGAAATAGGTTAGCCGCTTGCGTGTTAACGCGCGCTGCGCATCAGTCACCATCGCGCCTATCGAACCGATCACGGGCATCCCGGTCGCGCGCTCAAGGCGGCTTGCGGTCGGGAAAGTCGTGCGCAACTGGCCGAGCGCGAAGGCAGCACCCACGCCTGCACCGAGCCCGGCGATCAGCACGCCAGTCAACAACATGGGCCTATTGGGTGCCGTTGGCGCGCGCGGCGCAGTGGGTGGGTCGATAACGCTGAACTTGATCGCATCGGTCTGGTTCTGCACCTGCCCGCGCAGCTTGATGTCCTCACGGTCCGCCAGCAACTTGTCATACTGGTCTTTCAAGACCTGATAATCGCGTTCGAGCTGCGCCTGCTCGGCAGCCACGCCGGGATCGCCGCTCAACTTCGATTGAAGCTGATCGAGATCGCTTTGCAGCTGGCCCTTGCGCGCCATCAGGGCCGCAACCTGTGCCTGCTTGTCAGCCCGCAGCGACTGGAGCGACATGAACACGGGGTTGCCCGATCCTGCTGTCCCCGCGCTAAGCGGCTCGTTGCGGGCAACACCCTGGGCCTGCGCGAGCTGATTCTTCAGCGCGACAATATCGGGGTGTGATTCGGTGAAGCCACGGCCCCGCGCCTCGGCGAGCTGACCCTGGATCGCGTTGACCCGCGCGCGCGCGGGTCCTGCTGCCCCGCCACCGCCACCAGCGACACTGGGCGACACGCCTGCCATCTGCGCGGTGATTGCCGCCAGACCGCTCTGCGCGGCGGCCAGATCGCCATCGACCTGCGCCATCTGGCTCCGTGCGCTGCCGATCCGCTCATTGAGCGTTCCCGAACCAGGCAAAGCACCCAGATAGCGGTTCTGGAAATCGGCGCGCTTCGCCTCACTGTCCTGCAACTGCTTCTGGCGCTGGGCGAGCTGTCCGTCCAGGAACTGGAGCGTCTGGGTCGTTTCGTCGCGGTCGCCGGCCAGATTTTCCTCGACGAAAATCTCGATCAGCTTCTGGACGATCTGGCGCGCAAGCTTCGGGCTGGTCGACGATGCGGTGATCTCGAACAAGTTATCCTGCTGCGCAGTGACCTTGATTGCCGCCTGCAAGCTCGCAACCCGGTCCGCGACGTCGCGCTCAGTGGCGATCGTCGCTGCCAGATCGGTGCCCCGCACAACCTTGGCAAGATTGACGGCGGAGGTCAGCGTCTGGCGAACGCGGTCGATGTCCTTTGATTGCTCATCAGCGGTGATGCCGATCTTGCTCGGCAGGATCGATTGCATCTGTACCGAAACGCGTGCGCGCGATTGATAGCTGTTGGGGATTTGCGATACGACCAGCCAGCCGAGCACGCACACGCCCCAGGCCACCGCCAGCGCGAGCCAGCGGCGCTTCCAGATGCCGTGCAGCGCAATGCGCAGTTCGTCGTAAAGGCCGTTCATGCCAGCATCCTCAGAACATGCTTTCCGGGATGATGATGACGTCACCGGGCTGGAGCTTCACATTGGCCGATGAATCGCCATTCTTGAGCAGGCTCGAAAGGCGCAGCTGGAATTCGCGCTGGCGGCCGGTGTTCCGATCATAGCGAATCAACCGCGCCTTGTTGCCGGCCGCGAATTCGCTGAGGCCGCCCACCGCGATCATCGCGTCGAGCAATGTCATGTTGGCGCGGTAAGGGAGCGAGGCTGGCTTTTCGGTCGCACCGACGATGCGGACCTGTTGGCTGAACGTGCCTGAGAAATTCTCGACGATGACCGATACAATCGGGTCCTTGATATATTCGCCCAGCGCGATCTTCATGTCGTCGGCGAGCATGGCGGGTGTCTTGCCGACGGCGGGCATGTCGCTGATCAGTGGCGTGGTGATGCGGCCATCAGGGCGCACTTGCACCTTTGCCGACAATTCGGGGTTACGCCAGACGAAGATGTTCAGCTGATCAAGCGGGCCGATGATATATTCTTCGCCCGGCTGCTCCTGCGAGGCGACAAAGGCAGCAGGCGGCAATTCTGGACGACCGCCGCCGGGAATGCATCCCGAAACGAGCGTGGCCATCGCGATCGACCCGCCAAAAACCCTGGAAAACCGTTGCAAACGCATCACTTCACCCTCCGGCTGGCGCGCAGAGATCGGTGACGTCAACCGGCTCTACACGTAGCTATGGCCAGTGATATCGGTTCAAGAGGTGAAGATAGCGTTAGGATTGTCTGGTAAACCCGCCAGAAGCTCGGTCGGCAGCGGATGCCCCAGGAACGCGGTTGGGCTGGCCGATAGGCCGTATGCGCCTGCCAGGAACACCGCGATCACGTCGCCGGGTTCGGCTTGGGGCAGCGTGACCTGGTCTGCCAGCCGGTCGAGCGGGGTGCAAAGGCAGCCGACCACGGTAACCATGTCGACGGCGGGCTCGCCCATCCGGTGCGTGACCGCAACGGGATAGTTCCGGCGCACAACAGTGCCGAAATTGCCTGATGCGGCAAGCTGGTGGTGCAACCCGCCATCGGTGACGAGAAATGTCTCGCCCCTGCTTTCCTTCCGGTCGATTACCCGCGTGAGGTAAACTCCGCAGGTGCCGACCAGCCAGCGGCCGAGTTCGACGGCATAGCTCGCCCCGGTGAGTGATGCGGACGCTGACGCCAAGGCGTCACCCAGGGCACAGCCAATAGCAGTGACGTCAACCGGTCTATCGCCCGGAAAATAGGGAATGCCGAAGCCGCCGCCCAGATTGACGAGCGGAGGGGTAGCGCCGATCCGGTCAGCCAGATCGCCCGCCAGCGCCAAGGTCGCCGCCTGGCTGTCGATGATCGCTGCCGTATCGAGCGTTTGCGAACCGGCAAAGATGTGAAGCCCACGCCACTCCGCCCCGGCACGCTGGATCATCGCGACCAGCGCAGGCACAGCTTCGGCATCAACCCCGAACGGCGACGCCCGCCCGCCCATCCGCATGCCCGATCCGCGCAGCTCGAACGATGGGTTCACCCGCACCGCAAGCCGGGGGGCGATACCCAGCCGATCGCCAAGCGCCAGCGAGCGGGTTGCTTCGCCCGCCGATTCCAGATTGATCGTGACGCCCGCTGTGATTGCTGCCACCAGGGCATCATCGCGCTTGCCCGGACCGGCAAAGCTCACCGGCAGGCCGGGCGCCTCGCGCGACACCAGCGTCAATTCGCCCGCCGAGGCGATGTCGAGGCCATCGACCAGCGGTGCGATGGCACGCACCAGCGGCGCGAAGGGATTGGCCTTCACGGCATAATGGATGCCAACGCCGGCTGGCAACGCAGCGCGCAGCGCGGCGATTTGGGCAGCAACGATTCCAAAATCATAGATGAATAGCGGCGTATCTCCAGCCTTTTCAATCCAGTCTGCCCATGTCTTCCCGGCAATGACGAGGTCGCCGTGCTGATCGGCAAAGGCTGGCGGGATCGGCCCCATCGGCTTCATGATGCCACCTCGGCCCTCAACGCTGCCCGATCGAGCTTACCATTGGCGTTGCGCGGCAGGGCGTTGCGCCAGTGATATCGGGCCGGTTGCATGAAGCTTGGCAAATCACGCCGCAGCCGATCACGCAAGGCCTGCTCGGCAACCTCGGCGGAACCATTGGCACGAGCGACCACCACAATCACCTGACCCAGCCGGTCATCAGGCACCCCGATCGCAACCGCCTCCGTCGCCTCCCCGCCTGCCAGCACAGCTTCCTCAACCTCTGTCGGGCTGATCCTGTTACCGGCCGATTTGATCATCTCATCCTGCCGACCGACGAACCGGAACAGCCCATCGAAGCCTTCGATCACCTGATCGCCCGAGAATACCGCCATGCCGCCGGATTCGAAGAAGGGCGGCGCGGGGCGATAGCGCTCGGCCGTGCGAGCCGCATCCCGCCAATAGCCCATCGATACGAGCGGTCCGGCATGGACCAACTCGCCCACCTCTCCGACGTCGGCGCGGGTGCCGTTGGCGCGCACCGCCATCACTTCGGCAAAAGGGATCGCCCGGCCCATCGATTCGGGGTGCGCATCGACCAAAGCGGGATCGAGATAGGTCGACCGGAATGCCTCGGTAATGCCGTACATTGGGCAAAGATCAGCCGCCGGAAACCGCGCCCGCAGCGCGCGAACCATCCGCACCGTCAGCGCGCCCCCCGAATTGGTAAGCCGTTGGAGCTTGGCTGCGACATCATCGGGCCAATTGTTGTCGAGCAATTGGCTCCACAGCGGCGGCACCCCCGCCAGTGTTGTCGCCCCGTACCGGTCAACCGCCTTGATCACATCGCGTGGCGTCAGATAATCGAGCGGCACCACGCTGCCGCCTGCTGCCCAGGTCGAAAATAGCTGGTTCTGTCCATAATCGAAGTTGAACGGCAGCACACACAAAGTTCGGTCAGCGGGCGTGATCTTGAGGTAATGCGCCACGCTGATTGCGCCGAGCCACAGATTGGCATGGCTGAGCATCACGCCCTTGGGCTGCCCGGTCGAGCCCGAGGTGTAGAGGATCGCCGCCAAAGCCTGCGGATCGGCGCCCGATGGCGGCATGACGTCAGCATGGCCTACATCATCCTCAACGAACTGACAGCATGACGTCGGCACATCGCCGGGTTCCAGCGTGCTCGCCCGCGCGTGTTGCGTGATGATCAACCCTGCCCCGCTGTCCGCCAGAATATGCGCCACTTGCGCGCGTTTGAGCAGCGGGTTGATCGGCACGTGCACCAGCCCTGCGCGAGGCGCGGCAAGCGGTATCAGGCAAGCCATTCGCGTTTTCGGCAACCAGCTCGCGACCCGGTCGCCCGGCTGCAGTCCCTGCCCCGCCAGCCAGCCCGCGAGCGATCCCACCGTCTTTTCCAGTTCTGCATAGGTCATCTCGCCCGCCCGATCGGCGATCGCGATGTCGCCGGGCGCACCGCGACCGGGCAGGTGATCGATCGGATGGGGCACGGGATCGAGCGGGATCATATCCCTTGATACCGGCTCGCACCGCGCTGCCAATAGCGTGAAGTAGATCGGCGCTACGCTTGGCAGGCGCGCGGCAATTCTCTAACGGCCTCGCTTGACTGTGACTGCGCAAGGGGGATCGAGTTGGCGCCAGTGAGTGAAGCCGAGGTTGAAGCGACGGTGCGCGTGGTGTTGCGCGACGTGCTGGCGATCAGTGACGAGCGCATGGCCGACTTTACCGACGATACCCCGCTGTTCGGCGCGCTACCCGAATTCGATTCGCTTGCCGTGGCCGGCGTGTTGACCGAACTTGAGGATCGGCTCGGCATCCTGATCGAGGATGACGAGGTCGATGGCGACATGATGGCGACCCTCGGCGCGCTCACCCGCTTCGCGGCAGACCGGGCGCTCGGGTGATCGACCATTACGACTGGGCTGGCGGGCGCGAGGCGATGTTACGCTTCGGCCCCGCTGATGGCCCGGTCGTTGTGATGCTGCCTGCCCTGTTCGAGGAGCATAACCGGACGCGCGCTTTCGCAATGACGATCTGTCGCCGATTGGCGGATCACGGCGTGGCGAGCCTGCTGCCGGACCTGCCCGGGCAAGGCGAAAGCGTGGTGCCAACCGAGGATGCGATGCTCGATCATTGGCAGATGGCCCTTCAAGGGCTGCTGGCAGCCCAGAGCCCTGCTTCTCGCGTCATTCTCGCCTCGATCCGAGGCGGGGCGGTCGTTAACAGCGCCACGGGGCTCTCAGGCGTCTGGCGGCTGTCACCGGTTACGGGACAAGCTGTGTTGCGCGACCTCATGCGAACACGGGCGGTGGCCGGTGATTCTGTCGGGGGGCTGGATTACCATCCGGTCGAAGCCGCTGGCAATGTTATCGGGCGAGCGATGATCAACGCACTCGAAGCCGCCGACGACGTGCCGATACCGAGCGCGCCGTTGCGTACGGTGCGGCTGGATAGCGACCCTGCCTCCGCCGACATGAAACTGCCCGGCGCGCCGTTATGGCGTCGCACAGAACCGGGCAATGATCCTACCCTCGCCGCGCTGCTCGCCGCTGATCTTGCCGAATGGGTGCGCCAGTGCGTCGCCTGATCCCATTTCCCTGCGCGGGCGAAACGCTGGTCGGCTCGCTGGACGAGGCGGCGGGGAGAACGGGGCTGCTGATCGTCTCAGGTGGCAACGAAATCCGCTGCGGCGCACATCGCGGGATGGCGTTACTGGCGGCTGAACTGGCGGCGGCAGGCTATCCGGTATTCCGGTTCGATCGACGCGGTATCGGCGACTCATCGGGCGAGAACGGCGGCTTTGCGTCATCCGGGCCTGACATCATGGCGGCGGTTTCGGCGTTTCGGACAGCGGCGCCCCAGGTCGATCGTCTGGTCGGCTTCGGCAATTGTGACGCGGCAACCGCACTGTTGCTCTACAGCGGCGAGGCATTCGACCGACTGATCCTCGCCAACCCCTGGGTCAGCGATGACGATGACGACTTGCCGCCTGCCGCCGCGATCCGTTCCCGCTACGCGCAGCGGCTACGCGATCCCGCGAGCTGGGTCCGTCTGATGACCGGCCGGGTCAACTTCGAGAAGCTAGTCAGTGGGTTGTCAAAGGTTTCGCAGAATCAATCGAAGGAATTGTCGGCAATGGAACGGTCCGTTTTCGGTGCCCTTGCCGATCGCCCGGACGTTTCGATCATTCTCGCATCGGGCGACGCAACCGCGATTGCCTTTGCAGATGCCGCCGCGCGGGCCGGGTATCACGGCCCAACAGTAACGATCGACACGGCGTCGCACAGCTTTGCGCGGGCCAGCGACAAAACCGCCCTCCGCGAGGCGATCATTGCCGCGCTTGCTTGAACCTTACTCCGCCGCTTCAGCGACCTTCTCGAAATCCGCTTCCGCGAGGAACCGTTCGGCATCCAAGGCCGCCATGCAGCCGGTGCCGGCCGCGGTCACGGCCTGGCGGTAAATCTTGTCCATAACGTCGCCACACGCGAACACGCCTTCGACGCTGGTGCGCGTACCGCCTTTTTCGACCTCGATATAGCCGTCCGAATCGAGCGCTAGATGCCCGCGAAAAAGCTCGGTTGCCGGGTGATGGCCGATCGCCACGAAGCCGCCCTCGACATCGAGCCGCGACTGCTCGCCGGTCACGCGATCGAGCAGGTCGATCCCGACAAGCCCCTCGGGCATGCCACCGCCGACAAAGTTGCGGACTTCCTTGTTCCACAGCACCGTGATCTTCGGATTGGCGAACAACCTGTCCTGCAGGATACGTTCGGCCTTCAGGCTGTCCCGCCGGTGGATCAGCGTCACGTCGTCACTGTGATTGGTGAGGTACAGCGCTTCCTCGACCGCGGTGTTGCCGCCGCCGATCACCGCAACCTTCTTGCCGCGATAGAAAAACCCGTCGCAGGTCGCACAGGCGCTGACGCCCTTGCCCTTCATCAATTCCTCGCTGTCGAGCCCCAGCCATTTCGCTTGCGCGCCCGTGGCGATGATCAGGACATCGCCCGAATAGATATCGCCGCTATCGCCAATCAGCCGGAACGGGCGCTTCGACAGATCGACCTCGACGATCGTGTCGTACATCAACCGCGTACCGACATGTTCGGCCTGGCCCTGCATCTCCTCCATCAGCCATGGGCCCTGAATCACCTCGCGAAAGCCAGGATAATTCTCGACATCGGTGGTGGTGGTCAGCTGGCCGCCCGGCTGGATGCCCTGCACCAGAACCGGTTTCATCCCTGCCCGCGCACCATAGATCGCCGCCGAAAGGCCAGCCGGGCCGGAGCCGATGATGAGCATGCGGGTGTGATGGGTGGCAGACATGGGATGCGCTTTCGACCGTGGCGGAAATTGAGGCTTGGCCGTTCCTTAGGGAACAACGCCTGTCGCTTGCAACATGGTGTTCGCAACAGCGAACGCAATCGTTACGTCGCCGGCGTTTTGCTTGGGGGACTGATCGGAAAACTTGGGGAGCCTCCCTTGCCGGGCGACAGAAATGGTAGCGAAGGAGGGACTTGAACCCCCGACCCCAGGATTATGATTCCCGTGCTCTAACCAGCTGAGCTACTTCGCCCCAAAAGGGACCGCAATGGCGGTGAGCGCGGGGCTATAAGTGCGGCGTGCCCCCCGGTCAACCACCGCAATGATGACGACGCGCTAGCCGAACATGTGGCGTGAGAGCGGCTCCCAGGGGCCGCCGCGATACCACCAGGTTGCAAGGCCCGCGATCGCCACCGGACATGGCCTGAAATCGACGTTGAGCTCATTGTACAACGCCTTGGCCTCGGCAGGTGTTACCTTGTTCTGGACGGTCACATGCGCGCGCCAAGGGGCAGCATCCTGCGGGACCAGCATCATCGCAAAGGCATCGGCGATCCGCGCACGGATATCGGCCAAGCCGGGCGACTCGATCCGGAACGCGGTGCCCCTGCCCAATGACATCAGCCCCGTTACTCGGGCCTCGGGTGCAGGCACCCGGCGTGTCTCGTTCACCAGCCGCTGCCGTAGCTCGGCCTCAATCACAGGACTCAAGTGATGGAACATTGTCAAATGCGCCGCCAAATGATTGCGTTCGGGTGGAAAATGCGCGCGGCGAAGGCCATCGAACCAGGCTTGATCCTGTTTCCCAAATAGCGCCGTGACGATGATTGGCGCGGTATGGTTCGGCAGATCGGCCGCGGTCAAATCTCGACCTGGCTTCCTAGCTCGACCACGCGGTTGGTCGGCAGGCGGAAGAATTCCATCGCGCTTTCGGCATTGCGCAGCATCCACGCGAACAGCTTTTCGCGCCAGATCGACATGCCGGGATGGTCCGACGCGAGCAGGGTCTGGCGCGACAGGAAAAAGCTTGTGTCCATCATCCGGAAATCGGCTCCGCACTGGCTGATCCGTGCGAGCGCTGCGGGCACATCGGGTTCCTGCATGAAGCCATATTTCAGGATCATCCGGTGGAACCCGTTGTCGAGATTTTCCAGATGGCAGCGACCGTCATCGGGGAAATAGGGCTCGTCCATGATCTTCACGGTCAGCAGGATGATGCGTTCGTGCAACACCTTGTTGTGCTTCAGATTGTGGAGCAGCGCGTGCGGCACGCCCTCTGCCGTGGAGGTCATGAACACTGCTGTACCGGGCACGCGGGTGGCGGCGCTGGCGGCGGACTGAATAAACACCTTCATCGGCATCGCCGAATCGCGCATCCGCGCGATCATCAGCTGGCGCCCCTTCGACCAGGTGGTGAGGAAGGTAAAGATGATCAGCCCGATCAGTAGCGGAAACCAGCCGCCATCGGGAACTTTGGTAAGGTTCGCAGCCAAATACGCCCCATCGACGATGAACAGCACCGCCAGCACCGGCACCGCAATATAGCGTGGCCAGTTCCACAACCGGTACAGCACCACTGCCAGCAGGCAGGTGTCGATGGTCATCGCCCCCGTCACAGCGATACCATATGCCGAGGTGAGGTTCGACGAGGTGCGGAAAGCGAGCACCAGCACGAGCACCATCACCAAAAGTGCCCAGTTGATGATCGGAATGTAGATCTGCCCCACGGTTGATGCGCTGGTGTGTTCGATCCGCAGGCGGGGGATGAAACCGAGCTGGATCGCCTGCTGTGTGACGGAGAACGCACCTGAAATCACGGCCTGGCTGGCGATGATCGCCGCCATCGTTGCCAGAATAACCAGCGGAAGGCGGAGTATTTCGGGTGCCAGAAGATAGAATGGGCTCTCCAGCGCCGCAGCGCCACTGCGCGACAGCAAAGCCCCCTGCCCCATGTAGTTCAGGATTAGCGCCGGGAGGACAAAATACAGCCATGACCGGCCGATCGGCTTTCGCCCGAAATGGCCCATATCGGCATAAAGCGCCTCCGCCCCGGTCACCGCCAGCACCACTGAACCGAGCGCCAGGAACGCCTTGAGCGGGTCACTGGCGAAGAACTCGATCGCATAGATAGGGGAGAGTGCCCAGAGGATGTCAGGGGTCTGCGCAATACTGATCGCCCCGAGCGCACCGATCACAACGAAATAGGTCAGCATGATCGGCCCAAAGAACAGCCCGACCTTCGCCGTTCCACTGCGCTGGATCGAAAACAGCCCGATGATGATGACCACCGCCAGTGGGAGCACCAGCCCGCCAAAAGCAGGCGCCACAATTGTCAGCCCCTCGATCGCGCCGAGCACCGAGACGGCAGGCGTGATCATGCTGTCGCCATAGAACAGCGCGGTGGCAAATACGCCGAGCAGGATGATCCCCTGGCTCCATCGCTGGGTTTTGGTGCGGCCCGATACGAGCGCTAGAAGCGCAAGGCTGCCCCCTTCGCCCTTGTTGTCCGCGCGCATGATGATGGCAACGTACTTGATGCTTACCACGATCATCATCGACCAGAAGATCAGGCTGACGACACCCATGATGTGCAGCGTATCGAGCGCCAGCGGGTGGTGCCCGGCAAAGGTTTCGCGAAAGGCATAGAGCGGGCTGGTGCCGATATCGCCAAACACAACGCCGATGGCGCTCACCGCAAGCTTTATCGGGCCATCGCTGTGGTGTCCGGCTGCGGCATGGCCGGCATCGCCTGATCCCTCGTTCGGCGCGCCCGCCAACACAGTCTCGCTCATAGGCCCCGTAATCCGGCCGATATGATGATGGAAACGCGCATGGATGCCCGGTGGCTTACCCCGTTGACGTGCCGCGCGCCCTAGCATGCAGCCAATGGCCCGGCAACGGGGCATTGGGTCGGGAGCAAGGCGGGAGTTCAGCGCACGGCGTATGGCAGGACAAGCCCGTTTCGCAGCGGTATAGCCGCGTCATCAACAGCATAAGGAGAGGGCAATGCGAGTCGGCATCCCCAAGGAAATCAAAAACCACGAATATCGCGTCGGGCTGACCCCGGCATCGGTCGCCGAGCTCGTCCGCGCCGGGCATCAGGTGATCGTGCAGACGGGCGCCGGCGCCGGCATCGATTTCGAAGATTCGGACTATGTCGAGGCAGGTGCGCATATCGTCGCCGATGCCCCCGCTGTATTCGCGGGCGCGGACATGATCGTGAAGGTCAAAGAGCCGCAGCCGAGCGAGATCGCGCTGCTCGAGGCGCGCCACTTGTTGTTCACCTATCTCCATCTCGCGGCGGACAAGCCGCAGGCGCTTGGCCTGATGGCATCCGGCGCGACCTGCATCGCCTATGAAACGGTGACGGCGGCGGATCGCTCGCTGCCATTGCTGAAACCCATGTCCGAAGTCGCGGGGCGCATGTCGATCCAGGTTGGCGCGCATTATCTGGAGAAGGAACAAGGCGGACGTGGCGTGCTGCTCGGCGGCGTGCCCGGTGTGGCCCCGGCGCGGGTTGCGATCCTCGGTGGCGGCGTTTCCGGAGTGAACGCGGCGCAGATGGCGGTCGGCATGCGCGCTGATGTAACCATCTATGACATCAACAATGCGCGGCTGGCCGAACTCGACATGTTCTTCTCGAGCCAGATCAAGACCGCCTATGCCTCATCAGCCGCGATCGCGCACGCCGTGAAGAACGCGCATCTGGTGATCGGCGCGGTGTTAGTGCCCGGTGCCGCCGCGCCCAAGCTCGTCACGCGCGAGATGCTGAAGACGATGAAGCGCGGATCGGTGCTGGTCGACATCGCGATCGACCAGGGCGGGTGTTTCGAAACCAGCCATCCAACGACGCATGACGATCCGGTGTTCGAAGTCGACGGCGTAATCCATTACTGCGTCGCGAACATGCCCGGCGCGGTGGCGCGGACCAGCGCGTTTGCGCTCAACAATGCGACCCTGCCCTTCGTCCTGAAGCTGGCGAAGCACGGTGCAGAGGCGGCGATGGCGGCTGATCCGCATCTCGCGAATGGGCTCAACGTGTCGGGCGGGAAAATCAGGCATCAGGCGGTGGCAGATGCGCTGGATTTTCCGATGAACTGATTGGCGCGGCAATCAAGAGCGGAAAAGGGGCGAGGAATGGGTGCTGTTCTCTCCTATCATACCCGCGCATCATTGCGGGCCGACTTAGCGCGGATTGGCGTTCGGGCGGGCGACACCGTGCTGCTCCACGCGGCAATGCGAGCGGTCGGCCCGCTCCTAAACGGCCCGGATGTTCTGGCGAACGCTTTGCTCGATGTCGTCGGCGTAAACGGCACGATCATGGTCTACACCAATTGGGATACCCTGCATGAGGGACTTCTCGACGAAGACGGACGCGTGCTACCCGAATGGCGGGATCATGTGCCCGGATTTGATCCGCAAGCGTCGCGTGCGATCCGGATCAACGGCGTAATTGCAGAAACCGTGCGAACGATGCGCGGCGCACGACGAAGCGGTAATCCTGCAGCATCAGTGGCAGCAATCGGACGGGACGCCGAATGGCTCACCGACGATCATCCGCAGGATTACGGCTATGGCGAAGGTTCACCCCTCGCTAAACTCACCCAGACTGGCGGGCGCGTGCTGATGATCGGTGCGCCTTGGCGCAAATGTACACTGATCCATCACGCCGAACACCTTGCCCGGATCCCCGACAAACTTGTTGTGAAGTACGAGGTGCCCTTCGCGACCCCGAGCGGCACACTCTGGCAGTTTATCGAGGAGTATGAGACGGACGAGCCTGTTCACCCGGTTCTGCCTGACGATCATATTGGGCAAATCGTGGCTGCTTTTGTCGAGGCTGGAAACGGCTCCCGGGGGCTTGTAGGCAGCGCATCGTCTCTACTTATGGACGCACAGCCGCTGGTTGCATTCGCAGTCGATTGGCTCGAACGCTGGGAAGCAGCGCGCCGCATGCCGGATTAATGGCGCAGGATGATATGCGAAGGCGCCCTCATGTCGCGCTCGCGGCTGACGTAACGGCTGCATGATTTCGCATCGATGGGAGCGTGAGTGATGAAAGGTGAACTGACCGGCGGCTGCCTCTGCGGCGCGATACGCTACACTTTGGCCGATGGCTTTCGCTTTCTCCCCTATGCCTGCCACTGCAGCGATTGTCAGTCGCGCACCGGCAGCGCGTTCAGCGAACATAGGCTGTTCGCGCGCCAGGACCTGACGATTACGGGTGAACTCGATAGCGGCGATTATATTCAGCCCAGTGGCGCACGATCGTTGATCTGGGGGTGTGCGATCTGCAAAACGCGCATTTTTGCCGAGAATGACAAGCGGCCCGGTTTCGCCTCGCTACGATGCGGCACGCTGGATCGGAGTGCGGACATCATTCCTGCAGCGCATATCTGGATATCCAGCAAGCAGCCCTAGCTTCAGATACCCCCTGACGCGAAGTCGATGGATCAACAACCGCGAACGATGGAAGAATGGGCAGCATTGGTCGGGGGATCGTGACGCTCAAATCGCCACCCCGCCAGATAGACCTTCTTTAACCCCGCCCGATCAACCGCTTTGCAATCATGTCTGCCACGGCGGACGAAGGCTCGCCGCTGCGATCGCTCTCATCCCATACTTCGTTCAGGCGATCGGGGATTTTGTGGATGCGGGCTTCCACGTCGGCGCGGTCGCCCTGGCCCATATATTCCAGGCATACATTGATGATACCGCCTGCGTTGATCACATAATCAGGGGCATAGGTGATACCGCGTGCGTGCAGCCTCCAGCCATCTTCGCGCGTCGCGAGCTGGTTGTTGGCGCCGCCAGCGATCACCTTGGTCTGCAAATTGGCGATCGACGCTTCGGTCAGGATCGCGCCGAGGGCATTGGGGCTGACGATATCGGCCGGCAACGAGAGAATGTCATGGGTGGACACAACATCGGCACCCAGCGCCTTGGCGAGCGCCGCTGCGCGGTCTGCATCGACATCGGCGAGCGTCAGTTTCGCGCCGTCCTTCGCGAGCAACTCGGCCAATCCACCGCCAACCGAGCCGACACCCTGGATCGCGACATGCACGCCCTTCATGCTGTCCGCACCTAGCCCGCGTTTCGCTGCCGCCTTGACGCCCAGATAGACCCCCAAAGCGGTCGATGGACCGGGATTGCCCCCTGCGCGGCCCGATGCGACGGGCAGGCCAGTGACGAATTTGGTCTCGCTTGAGATCGTGACCATGTCTGTGTCCGACATGCCGACATCTTCGGCCGTCACATAGCGTCCGCCCAGTGAATCAATCGCACGGCCGAACGCCTTCAGCATTTCCGGCGTCTTGGTGCGGTTCGCATCGGCCAGCACCACGCCCTTGCCACCGCCCATCGGCAGTCCGGCCATAGCGTTCTTGAAGCTCATGCCGCGCGAGAGGCGCAGGGCATCAGTAATTGCCTCGTTCGAATCGGCATAATGCCAGAAACGACAGCCACCGCCTGCTGGCCCCAATTTGGTCGAATGAATCGCGATCACCGCGCGCAGACCCGATGCCGGATCGGTGAAGAGGTGTACGCCCTCATGGTCGTCGAAATCGGGGAAACCCCAGCCGGTTGTCACGGGTGATTATCCTGCAAGGGCCAAGAGAGAGGAAGACGGGAAAAATGGGGCGACCGACGGGACTTGAACCCGCAACATCCGGCATCACAAGCCGACGCTCTAACCAATTGAACTACGATCGCCACGAAGATGGCGGCACTAGCGGGCCGGGACGGGCATCGTCAAGCGGTGTAAGGGCCGGGGCTGGCGTTCAGGATTAAAACTGCCCCTCTGTCGACAGGCGATACCCCGCGCCTGCTTGCTGGAACCCCACCAGCCCCAGTTTCTGCGCCACCGCAGGGTCGCTCGACTGGATATCGAGTGTGGCGCGGTAGCGGCCATTGGCGCGGATGCTGAGTGTGACGCTTTCGGTGCCGGCCTGGCTGACCAGCGGGACGATCAATGCCCCGCCCTCGCATTTCACGGTGCCGCTCATCGCTTGCGGCAATGGCACCGTGGCGATCGCACCGCTCAACTGCGCCTTCACGCGCCCTTGTGCCACCGCGCAGGCGCCACTGTCGAACCTGATGCTCACGCCCTCCAGCTCGATCCGATTGATCGGCAACGGCGCGAAAACGGACCCCGTCGGCACCGATCCGGTCATGTCGTCGATTCCGAAACCATAGCGGCTGGTGCTGATCGCGCCGACCAGGCCGGGTTTATCGCCCTGCGCGGGACCGTTCAGATCAAGCCGCGCGCGCCCCAACAGCAGTTGGAACGGCGAGAGCCGCGCACGAAGATCGCCCAGCGAAAGATCACCCAACCGTGCCTCCATTAGCTGGCCGTACCAGACCGGCCCGGTCACGGCGCGGGCCGACAACCCGTATTCCCCGAGACCAACCAGCCCAAGCACAAGACGCATGGGCAAAAACACCAGCAGGCCCAGCAAGGTGAGCCCGCCAAACAATACTGCTGGACGCGTATCGAGCCTGATTTTCATCACAAACCTTGCGTCCGGACCACCACCATGGCGGAGACTGATTGATCAGCATTGTCGCTGGTGGTGAGGCTCTCGACCAGGATTCCACGGGCCTCAAGGTCAGCAACCCAGGCGAAGAAAGCCCCGGGTCGCGCATCGGCGATCGACACTTGCAAGCCGTTGTTGGGTTGTGGCGAGACACTGACGATCGCAAAGCCAGCTTCGGCAGCACGTTCGCGCACCACGGTTTCCAAAGGCGCGCCGATCGGCGCGGCGCGGGTGCGCTGGAGCAGCTTCACGCTCGTTAGTTGGGCCTCAACCTCGGCAAGCCGCTGAACGGCGTTGCTATGGCGAATACGGGCATCGGCCAGACTGTCGCTCACTGGCCGCACCAGCCCGAACCAGAACAGTGTCAAGGCAGCAAGCGCCGCTGCCGTCAGGACGAGGCGTTTTTCGCGCAAGGACAGCGCGGTAAACCACATGCGGATCGAGGCGATCATTTCGGGGCCACCGTGATGCGACCGGTCAGCCGATTGTTAGCCTGTTCGAAAGTCCCCGTCGTGGCGGCGAAGCCCTGAGCACTGATTTCCCTGATCACGTCATACACCTGCCCCTCCGTCTGCGCCGCGATCGTCACTTGCGCCTCACCCTTGGCGTCGAAGCTCAACGCGCGAACTTCAGTGCCCGGTACGTTGCGGATTGCGCCATAGATCGCCGCCGCCGTAGCGCTGAAACCCCGGCCAGGCCCGCGCAGCCGCACCAATCGGGCATCGAGCTGCCGGGCGGCATCGTTCACCGTTTCGCCGCGCGTCAGTCCCTGCCGTGCCAGCAGGTCGATCCGACGCTCGATTGCGTCAGCGGCAAAGCCATATTGCATGATCTGCACCAGGCTGATCAACAAGGTGACGGTCAGAATCGCGACCGCCAGCCAGCCCATCCGCCGTAACAGCGGCCAATCGATTGTCGCGCGTCGACGCTTGGCGAAGATACCCTGCCGCAGATCCAATGCTGGCGCGCCCACCGCAGCAACAATGGCTTCCTCGATGTCCTCGCGTGACATCATGACGGGCGCAACGCCGCCAGTGATCAGCGGGGTCAGTTGCGAATCATGCGCGAAGCCCGTTGTCGGACCGCGCACGACGCCTTCGCTCCCCAAATCAGCGAGCAGAAATCCCTCGTCCGGCCGCGGCAACAGCATGGGCGCGGGGATCACGGCGTCGGGATCAACCCCGTAACGGGCCAGATCAACCAGCCAGTTTTGCATCCGCGCGCTGGAGACGACGCCGATCGGGCGGTCCTCCATCATTGGTTCGCGGCCAACGGCGACATGCAGATGGTCGAGAGCGGTGGCGCTGGCCTCTGCCACCAGCACGCGCGCGGCCGCGGTCGATTGCGCGAGCGAGCGATCCGGCAGGCTCGCCCAGTGAAGTGTCACATCTTCGGCAGGTGCTACAGCGATGGTTGCACCATCAGAAGATTCCGGCACGCCCTCACCACGCGCTGCGATGCCGCCATTAGCGATCCTGAGCCAGCGATAGCCGTCCTCGGCCGTGCCTGGCAGGAACACGACATGGGCAAATGCCGCATCGCCACCATCGCGCGCGCCGCTCATGCCGGGTCGCCCCAGGCCCGCGAAACGAGCCGTGCGGGCTGTACACTGGCGTCGATCAAGGCGCTTTCGGTCAATTCGCTTCCCCCCAACTCAACCTCGATCCGCAACGCGAACCACTTTGTGGTTACGGCCGTTTGCGCCTGCCCCTCTGGAAAAACGATGATTCCCCGCAACGCCGGCAGCTTCCAGAATGCATCGGTGCTCGTATAGCCTTGCGCCGGCCGTTCAAGCAGCAGCGCGCGCGCTTGATCGATTGTCAGCGTGTCGGGCAGCAGCATGGCAAACAGTGCTGCCTGTTCGGGCAACAGGGTGTTGACGTTGATTTGCGATGGCTCCGCGCGTGGCTGTGCGCAAACCCAGGGCCGAAGCTTCGCGTAAATCTGCGGTGTTACCTCAGCAATAGCCCGTAACTCACTGATATCGGAGATCAACGTGTTGCCCGTCCGATAACTGACGCGGCGGTTGCCATAACGTTCATCTTCGGCCCCGTTGGGCAGTGGATTGCTATCGGTGTCGATCCAATCGGCCGTGGATGCAGCAATGGTTGATGCGGTCTGGCCCGGGATGCCGAGCAACGTCATCAACCGGGTAAACTGAACGATCGCTGCCGGGCGCGCGACCAGGACGCCGGGGCCACCATTCACCGCCAGCCCGTTGAGATTGAAGCAATTGCCGCCATCGACGACCGTTGCGCTTGCAACACCGCCGGGAACGGGCAACTGGAACGGGCGACCGCTCCACCCCCCCGCCAGCGTCACTTGCGCAGGATTTCGCGACAGGAGCGAATCGATCCGTGTCGTCGCTAGTGTCTCGGCCGCCATCGCATAGCCGCGCGCTTGTTCGATCGCGATCATGTTGGAGGCCAGGCGGGTCGACAGGCGTAGCTTTTCAAGCGCGGTCGCGGCCAGCACCGCAATGACCGCGACCAGCAGCAGCACAGTCAGCAAGGCTGCACCGCGCTCACGCGCAGGCGTAATCATCCGCTCAATAGCCATTGGCGGGGGCTCCAGCATCTACTGGCCGCGTGTAGCCGGTGCCAACGACATACACGCTACGAAAGCGCGTGCCATCGGTTCGGGTGACTGCCATTTCCATCGCATCGGGCATTGCCGTTACAGGCGTGTCGACCCACCGGTCGGTCCAGGCGCCGGCAACGCGGTAGCGTAATTCGACCGCACGCACCGATTTGAGCAACACCGCCGGGGTCAGCGGGCTGGCGCCATCCACCATCGGATAGGCAATCCGCTCAAGATTTTCGCCGGTCAGCCTATATTCTACCTTTTGCTGGCCCGAACGCGGCGCATCATCCAGATTGGTCCAGCCATTGCGGACGAGTTGCAGCATTGGCGTACCGACTGATCCGCTGGCACCGACAAACGCCGGAGTCGGCCTGCCATCCTCGTCGCGAACCGGCCGATCGGATGCTTGGGCCAGATCCGCCGATAGCGACGATGACAGGCGCCCGAATGCCGCAATGTCATCGAGCCGATTCGCCGTGGCTGATTGCGCACGAACACTGAACGTCAGCAGGGCGACCCCCGCCGACGCCAGCAGGCCGAAGATCAGCAGCGCGATCATCATTTCGACTAGCGTAAAGCCGCGCTCGGCGGGCCTGTTAGATGACAGAACAGCGGTACTTCTAAGCTCGGTCCGTTCGCCCTGAGCGAAGTCGAAGGGCAAGCGCTGCGCAAGGGCTTCGACTTCGCTCAGCCCGAACGGGGGTGGGAAGCCAATAATGGCAGAAGTTGAGCCGGCAGATTTGAACCCGTACACGTTGCCGAGGTTGTTCATGGCTGCTGTCCACCCGGCAAAGGTGCTGTGCGGACCACCGTCGGCCGATTGGGTGGCCGCACGATTGTCAGCTTGCCCAACGCCGTTCCGTCCATGTCACTGACGCTGACGTCAACGCGGACTGCGCCCTGATCCCCCAATGGGGTCGTCAGGCGGCGCCAGCTCCAGCTGCGGCCGCCATTTTCTTCGACGCCGCGCGATTCGCCCGTGACTGGCGGCTGCGGATCGGTGAGCGTTTCAACCGCCACATTGCGCGCCACAATCTGCGCCATCATTGTCCGGTCGAGCGTCGAGGCGCTGCGGATGATGGCCCCCTCCAGTCGGATCAGCGCCATCGCCGCCAGGCTGAACACCGCCAGCGCGACCATCATTTCGATCAACGAAAAGCCGGAGTCGCCCGGAGAACGCCCACGCTCAGCCATCGATCGAAATCGCGCCATCGGCCCCGATCCGTACGGTAGCGCTGGCCTCACCGCCGCGGCGCAACTGAACATCGAACGGCGCATTGGCGAGTCCGGTCGAATCGAAGATCACCCGATCGCGGCCTTCGGTGCTCAGGATGACCGGGCGAATATCGCTGGCCCAGCGTGCGACGCGCAGCGGCTTTTCGCTGATCGGTTGCCACGTGCCTGCAGACCGGCGGTCAAACCCATAGCCTTCGCGTGACACCCAGATGCTCACCGAACGACCTTCGATAATCGCGGTATCGTGGGCCGCGCGTGCGCGCGCTGCAAAGCGCTCGGCATCGTCAATCAGGCGACCGCGCGGATCGGGAATCGCCAGCACGACAGCAGCGGAGGCAAGCCCGATGATCGTCACCACGATCATCAGTTCGATCAGCGTGAAACCGCCCTCGCGTTGACGCGAAAGCGGCCACGCCCGAAAAAAGGCGCGGGCGCGGGTGATCACATCACTGCCAGTTGCCGATATCGGCGTCGATGCCCTCGCCGCCTTCCTTGCCATCGGCACCCAGCGTCCAGATATCGATCGCGCCGTGGGTGCCGGGCGAGGCATAAAGATACTCGCGGCCCCAGGGGTCCTTGGGCAGCTTCTTGATATATCCACCCGCCTGATAGCGCGACGGATCGGTGAGCGATGCCGGTGCGCTCACCAGGGCGTTCAGACCGTCCGACGTACTGGGGTAGCTAATGTTCTGCAGCTTGTAGAGCTCCAGCCCGTCCTCGATGATGGCGATATCGGCCTTCGCCTTTTCGACGCGCGCGCGATCGCCGCTTGGCAGCACGTTCAGCGCAACGATTGTGGCGAGCAGCCCGAGGATGACGATCACGACCATCAACTCAACGAGCGTAAAGCCGCTTTCACCCCGACGCGATTCTTTCCGAATGTTCTTGCGCATGATGTTCCTCATTGGCCGGCAAGAGTGTTGAGTTGCAGGATCGGCAGCAGAATCGACAGCACGATGGTCGCGACGATGCCGCCCATTACCACGATGATCAGCGGTTCCATCAACGACAAGGCAGTCGCGGTAAAGCGATCGAACTCGCGTTCGAGATAATCCGCCGCGCGCTCGAGCATCTCATCGAGCCGCCCTGCCGCCTCGCCGCTCGCCGCCAGATAGGTCAGCAAGGGTGGAAAAACGCCAGCACGGCGCATCGCGGCGGACAGGCTGCCACCGCTGCGGATCGAGTCGACGATCTCGTCCGATGCCTGGCGCAACCGCCGATTGTAAATCGTGCCCGCCGTCAGTGCGAGCCCGTCGAGCAGCGGCAATCGGCTTGCGATCATGGTGGAGAGCGTTCGCGCCATCCGTGCGGCGTGGAGATCGCGCAGAAGTCGTCCGATCACCGGCACCCGCAGCAGCCAACCGTCAAACGCTAACCGGATCGAGGGCTCGCGCAACGCCTGGATAAACCCGCCGGTCAGCAGCACCGCGCCCAGGATCAGCGCCCACCACCAATTGACGAGGAAAGCCGAAATCCAGATCACGATCCGGGTCAGTAGCGGCAATTGCTGGCCGACAGTGTCAAATTGTTCGACGATCTGCGGCACCACGAACACCATCAGCGCGGTAACAATGGCGATTGCCATCACCGCTAGCACGGCGGGATAGGCCATTGTCGTGATCATCTTGCCGCGGATTTCCGCCTGCCTTTCCAGCAGAATCGCCAGCCGATCGAGGATCGTTGGCAACGAACCCGAATTCTCGCCGGCCGCCACCATCGCGCAGTAGAGCGCTGGAAAGCTTTTCGGTTCACGCGCCATCGATTCGGCTAACCGCCGCCCCTCGACGACGCCCATGTGCACCGCACTGACAATGTCGCGGACCTGTTGCTGCTCAGTCTGGCGGACGATCGTTCGCAACGATTCCTCAAGCGGGCTGACGCGGTTCAGCGTCGCGAGCTGGCGGGTAAACAAGGTAAGGTGCTTGCCCGACATGCGCCGCCCGCGCAGCTGCTGGAGCAGCGGCTTGGCCTTTGGGGCCTTTGTTGCCGCCGAACCCGGGCCGATCCGCACGACATAAAGCTTGCGCGCATCGAGTGCCTCGCGCGCATGATCGATCGATTCGGCGACGATCGCGCCCCGTTTTTCACGGCCCGCCGTGTCGATAACGAGATAATCGAAATCAGGCATCGACCATTTCGCTACGGGAGACGCGGACTGCCTCCTCCGGTGTTGTCAACCCGTCGCGGACGAGCTGGCGCGCGGCTGCGCCCAGATTGGGGGCGTGGAGAAAGGCATGGCGCGCAATGATCGATTCGTCGCCGCCGTCATTGATCAGGCGGCGGATCGTTTCGTCGATGCGGATCGCCTCGAACACGCCGATCCGGCCCTTGAAGCCGCTGCCCGAACACTCATCACAGCCAACCGCTTCATAGACGATTGCGCCGGGATCAAAGCCCAGCAGCGAGGAGACCGAACCTTGCGCCTGCACGGGCTTGCGGCAGCTGGGGCACAGCCGCCGCACGAGGCGCTGCGCGATCACGGCCCGCAAGGTGGAGGCGAGCAGGAACGGCTCGATCTTCATGTCGCGCATCCGTGTGATCGCGCCGACAGCGTCGTTGGTGTGGACGGTCGACAGCACCAGATGCCCGGTGAGCGAGGCTTGCACGGCGATTTCGGCAGTTTCTCGATCACGGATTTCGCCGACCATTACAACATCGGGATCCTGGCGCAGAATGGCGCGCAAACCTGCCGCAAAGGTAAGCCCGACCTTGGGATTGACCTGCGTCTGCCCCACCCCGTCCATCGCATATTCGATCGGGTCTTCGACCGTCAGAATGTTGCTGCTGCCATCGTTAAGCAGGCGCAGTGCGGCATAGAGCGTCGTCGTCTTGCCCGAACCGGTCGGTCCGGTGACAAGCACGATGCCGTTCGGCTCGCTGATCGCCCCGCGCAGCAGCGTGTTGATGGCGGGCGCCATGCCGAGCACGTCGAGATCAATCCCGGCATTATCCTTGTCGAGGATACGCAGCACCACGCGCTCGCCCGCGCGGCTTGGCAACGTCGAGACGCGGACATCGAGCAGTTTGCCGCCCAGCGACAGGCCCATGCGGCCGTCCTGCGGCACGCGACGTTCGGCAATGTCGAGCCGTGCCATCACCTTGACGCGGCTGACAACCACCGGGGCGACGTGCGGCGGCATCCGCAATGTTTCGCGGAGCACCCCGTCGATCCGCATGCGGACCACAAGCCCGGTTTCGTAAGGCTCAATATGAATGTCGGACACGCCATTGCGCGCCGCATCGGCAATGATGCCGTTGATCAGCCGAATCGCGGGCGCATCATCGGCTGTATCGAGCAGATCCTCGGCGGTCGGCAGGTTCCCGGCCAGCATGTCCAGTTCGTCACCGAGGCCGAGCGACCCTGCGGCGGCAGCAGCGGCTTGGCCGTCCATCGCGTAGCGATCGGACAGCAGCCGGTCGAAATCCTCGCTCTTGGTGAAGGTAACATCGAAAGGCCGCGCCAGATGCCGACGCAGCTCGAGCAAAACCTTGGGGTCGCTCCCCTCGCGCATCGCCACCGAGAAATGCCCGGGTTCGACCGAATCGAGCACGACGCCAAACTTCCGGGCGAAGGCATAGGGGATGCCGACGATTGCCTCCGGCAATGGCATCGCCTCGGGCAGGGCGATGATCGGATCACCGACGATCTCGTCGGAATTCAGACTTTTGGGGTTCATTTCGGTGCTCCGTCAAGCCGGACGGCCGTGCTTGATTGGCGCATGATGGGCACGCCGATGCGCGGATCCTCAATGCTGCCTGGCCCGGGTGCAGGCGGCAGCGGAGGTTCGGCACCCAGATAATCCCGAACGAGCTGATCGATCGTTGGCTCGCGCGTGGGATCCTGCAAGCCCTGCTGCATGCGCAGATAGCCATAACGCTGTTCGGCGACCTTGCGGCTGTCCTCTGGCGTGCGCAGTATCGTCGGGCGAATGAAGACGATCAGGTTCGTCTTGGTCCGGCTTTTCGCCTTTGACCGGAACAGCGCCCCGAGGCCGGGGATATCTCCCAGCAACGGCACCTTCTCGATCGTGCGCCGTTCATTATCGTCGAGCAAACCGCCGATGACAGCAATCTGGCCGTCATCGACCGTCAGCGTTGTTTCAATCTCGCGCTTATTGAGGATGAGGTCGCTATTATCCTGCGATACCGGCCCGGCAATCGAGCTGACCTGCTGGCGCAGGAACAGTTTGATCGCGCCACTGCTGTTGACCTGCGGGCGCACTTCAAGCTCGATGCCGACATTTTCGCGTTGCACCGTGCGGAAGGCATTGTCGAAATTCTGGCTGAGTGCCTGGCCCGTGGTGATCGGGATTTCCTGACCGACCAGGATGCGTGCCGGCGTATTATCCAGCACCACAACATGCGGCGATTGCAACAGGTTGGACGTCGTGTCTGATTTCACCGCGTTGATGATCGCGCCGAAAATCCCGTCTCGCCCCAGATTGGCGGCAAATCCGCCAAACCCGCCCGACGACCCCAGGATCGATCCGATCGCTGACTGTGCGAGCGAATCGCTGATGCCACTATTCGTGCTCGTCACGGTTGTCGTGCCGTTCACGGTAGTGGTCGTGGTGTTCAGGCGTCGCGCGCCGATCGCACCTGCCACCGTCAACAAATTGGGAGCGGTGTTTGAAAAAGTGGTGGTGCCGAACGGAATATTGCTGCCGCCCAAGCTGCCGAGCAGCAGCTGCACGCCGAGCCGGTTGGCAGTGGCATCCGAAACTTCAGCGACGATCGCCTCGACAAGCACCTGTTCGCGCCGCGTGTCGAGCTGCCGCACGACCTCGGCAAGTTGCCGCTGCACTTCGGGCGGCGCTGCAATGACGATCGCATTGGCACCAGCAAAGCGTGTGACGACAGCAGCGGTGCGGCCACCATCCGAAATCGCGGCGGGTTGCTGATTGCCGCTGCCGCCCTGCTGGACGGGTTGGGCCTGTTGCGGCGGCTGAGAGTTGCGCTGGTTGCCGCCGCCATTGCCATTTGTGCTCAAGCTCGATTGCGACAGCTGAGTCTGTTGCGGCAATTCGGTCGGCTGCTGGCCGACCAGCTGTTGGAGCACGGGAAGGAGCTGGCCCGCATCGGCATTCTGCAGGAACAGCACTTTGATTTCGGTGCCGAGCGCCGCCCGACGATCAAGATCTTGCGCCACTTCGGCGAGACGCGCGACGGCAGGGCTGTCACCCCGGATCGCCACGGCATTTGAGCTGGTGACGGGTACTACCGATACGCTCTGCCCGCCCTGCGCCGCTGCAGGGACAAGCGCCTGGAGCGCGGTCGCAATTTCTCGCGCGCTCGCATTTTTGAGCGCCACGACTCGAGTCGATGAGCCATCAGTGTCGATCCGACGAATGACTTCGCGCACCCGGCGAACATTATCGCCATAATCGACCACAACGATCGAGTTACCCGAGCGATTGGCCGTAACTGATCCCTGTGCGCTCACGAGGGGGCGGACCGTTTCCACCG
Source organism: Sphingomonas sp. 32-62-10 (assembly GCA_002280555.1). Lineage (GTDB taxonomy): Bacteria > Pseudomonadota > Alphaproteobacteria > Sphingomonadales > Sphingomonadaceae > Sphingomonas. The sequence continues at coordinate 82,591 of NCEE01000011.1, read as the reverse complement.
CCGATGCCGCGTCAATGGCGCGCAGGCGGATGATTTCTGTCACGAAGCTGTTGCGCGACGAGGTGGAAGAGCCCCCTACCCGACCTGGCTGCGACGATGCGTTGTCGATTGGCTGAACGCGAAAGGCACCACCCGACGTCGGCACCGCAACCAGCCCGTTGGCGCGCAGCGTGGACAGGAAGATCTCGAAATATTCGGACCGGCTGAGCGCGCGATCCGTTACGACCGTTACCTTGCCCTGCACGCGACTATCGATGATGAAGGTGCGGCCAGTGACTTTGGCGGCATCAGCGATGAAGGCGCGGATATCGGCATCGCGCACATTGAGCGTGGTCTGCGCGCCCAGAGGCGCTGCGACGGCGAGCGCGACGGCGGCGGAAGAGGCAATAAAGCGTTTCATTGGCCAGCCAGCGTAATCGTCAGCGGCAGCACTTCGGCACCACGCTCAACAGTGATCGAGAGCGCCCCACCCTTGGCGAACTGACCCGCCAGCAGATCGATGTCGCCTGCGCCGCTTATCGCACGGCCACCTAATTGAGTCACGACATCCCCTTCTTTAAGCCCAACTTGCCTGAATATTGTACCCGAACCCTGCGGCCTGACCGTCAGCCCGGTAACCTTCCCACTATCCACCCGCGGGATGAAGCCGATTTCTGCCCTTAGCCGTGCCAGCGTTACCGGCTGCCCGCCAGTCGCGGCGGACGGCGGCGCACTCAGCACACCGTTCGAATCCATCGTCGCAGCCGATGAGGCTGAGGCGCCACCCGATTGATCGATAAACAGGTCCTCATCAACGCCACCGCGCGTTAGCGTAACATGATCAAACGACACTGATTTCAGTGTCACCCCGGGCATGATTTCAGCGCCTACGGAAAAGCTCGCCTGTACACCGTCCGGCGTCGCAATAATTGCTGACCCGCGACTGGTTGCACCATCGAGCCGAATACCGAACAGCGTCAGCGATAAGGGAGTGACCGTTGCAGCCGTCGGTGCCGACGGGGCGGTCGCATCGAGGCGGAAAAACGGATCAAAACTGCGCAGCACGTCAGCCGATGCCGTGGCCGACACGGAGCTGTTCGCGCGCCAATTGCCAAGCGGGCCTACCGGCGTGACGACCGACCAGATCAACCGCGCGACCTGCACCGCGAGCAACGCCAGCAGCGCGAGTTCGAGCGCGCCGTATATGGTTCGCTGCGGCAGCATCTCGATGAGCCTGCGGGCCCGTGCATTAACTTCCAGCCGCATCAGCAAGATTCCCCCCGCGCGCCTCTGCTAGGCGGGCTATGTTACAGTTCAACGTCTTATTGATGAACAAAAAGGGACAATATGATGTTGTTCTTCGCCTTATGCCATGTCGGCATTGATCGGGCTGGAAAACAGGGTGTCCGTTTGGCAGAGTGACATGGTGACCGGTATCCGCCCTTTCCCCGCCGCAGAGCCCGTGTTTCAGCGTGGCTCGGGCTTACCAGCCGCGCCGGTACTAACGCGGATCGCCCAGCATAGCGGGGTTCAAAAAGTGCCCAGCCCCAAGCTGACATTGTTCCTGAAACGGGGCTTTCTGTCGGCGGATCTGTGTGCGCGCCTGATTGATCGGATCGATGCGCAGCGCCGCCCTTCAACCCTGTCCGATCCGAATGGCGACGACAGTTTTCGGACCAGCGAAACTTGCGATTTCTTACCCGGCGATCCGCTGGGCCAGATTGTCGATAGCGCGGTCTGCGATTTCATGGACATCGACCCGATATATGGCGAGCCACTCCAGGGACAGCGTTACGCGGTTGGGCAGCAGTTCAAGGATCATACCGATTATTTTGAACCGCTTGGCCTGGACTACGAAAAATTCTGCAGCGTGGCCGGCCAGCGGACATGGACGGCGATGATTTATCTCAACGAACCGATCGCCGGAGGCGCGACGCGTTTCAAGGCGATCGACAAGATCGTCAAACCCGAAACCGGCAAATTGCTAATGTGGAACAACCGCCAAGATGACGGCCAGCCCAACCCGCTGACCATCCACCAAGGCATGAAGGTGCGCGCCGGCACCAAATATGTGCTGACCAAATGGTTTCGCGAACGGCCTTGGGGCTGACGAACGACCAATGAAAAAACCCCGGCGGCCAGGCCACCGGGGTTGTTTCTGTCAGTTAAGTCCGGATCAGAGCTTGGCGCTGACCGAGAGCTGCACGATGCGGCCAACACGGTAACGGTTGATGAAGATCTCATTGCCGTTGGGGAAGCGCTGAAACTCGCGATAACCCGTTCCAGTCAAGTTGCGGCCTTCAAGCTTGATCTCGAATTCAGCTGGACCGAATTTCACGCCCTGGCGAGCAACGACATCGAAGCGGAAGCCTGGCCGCTCGATAATATCGGGCAGGAAGCCAACGCCGCTCAGATTGCCCGGACCACGGTTAGTAATCCGTTCGCTGGCATAATTTGCCAGGAAAGTGAGCTGCGAGAGTGACGCCTTGTCTTCGATACCGATCTGGCCGTTGACGATATGATCGGACTGGCCGGTAAGTGCCGCCCCGTCGCGGAACAATTGGACGGCTGGCCGCATGGCCGTGCTGCCAATCCCGCCACCTACGTCCGGCACCAGCTCGTTATTCGCGTTAATCGACGACTGGGTATAGGTGTAGTTGGCGCTCAAGATCAGACGACGGGTCGCAAAGAACGGGGAGTCGAGGAAATCGAGGTTGAAATATTTGATCGCCTCAATTTCACCACCGTAAAGACGCGCGCTCGGTACGTAGGAAAAGCCGGTCTGCAGGCGTGCGTCGGGCGAGGGACGGAAACCGACCTGTTCGATCGGCCGGGTAATGTCCTTATAGAAGCCCGAAATCGTGATCCGTTGCTCACGGGCATAGAACCACTCATAGCGCAGTTCGTAATTGGTGAGTTCGGAGTCCCGCAGGTTCGGGTTACCGAAATACAAGCGATCGCTTTCGAAATCCTGGAACTGTTGAGCGGCAAGTTCGCGGAACTGCGGACGGGCGATCGTCTTCGAGAAGTTGCCGCGCACTTGCATGTCACGCGCGAAGTTCCAGGTCAGCGTTACGGCTGGCAGGAAATAATCATTGTTCAACCGCGTTGGAGTCACGCCATCGCTTGGCGTGACTCGCTGCTGTGCAGTTTCGTAGCGAACGCCCGCAATTGCGCGGACACCGTCAAAAAACTCTGCCTCACCCTGCACATAGCCCGCATGAACGCGCAGCTGAGCATTATAGGACGAAGACCCCGCCGCACCGCCAGTAAAGCGCAAGCGAACGCAGCCTGGCCCAATGCCGTCGTTGATCGTCGGGCAGGCGTTGAAGAGGACGTCATTAGCTAGCAACAGATCGGGACGGAAAAAGCTGAACGGCGATGGCAGCGAGCTGCCGCTGCCGCGGTTGGTTTCATACACAAACGGCAGGCGCGATGAATCGCGTTCCGCGTCGCTGAAAAAATAACCAGCCGAAATCGTCGCCGGGCGGCTGAACGGCAGTTTGTACGATGCGTCAGCCTGGGCGCTGTAGAGATTTTCGTTCAGATCACTGAAGGTGATCGTCGCAAACGGGCCAAACGCATTGGTCGCTTGGAACGCGCCCACCGGGTTACCAGCAAGATCAGTGCCCGCATTCGGTGTGAACAGATAATCGAACTGACGTTCATAGGGCGAAACGCGCTTCGAATTCGCATAGGCGCCGCGAACGTCGAACGAGAGATCTCCGAATTTGAACTCGCCGACTGCCTGGGTTTCGAACAACTGACGTTCGAACCAGCTGGTGTTCTGCGTGAAGCGCGGCTGACCCTGGCTGTTGTTGAAGATCGTCGCGGTCGAACCACGCGCCTGCTTGTCCGTGTCGTGGATATAGACGTTGGTGAAGCGCAGCTTGTGATCGCCAAATTCAAGGCCAAGACCGATCAGCGCGTTCACCACGACGCGATTGTCAGTGATAATCGTGTTGAAATCCTGCCGCGCAACGCCGGTCAGGTCGATGGCGTCCTGCTGCGTTGTCTGACGGGTACGAAAACCGTTCGACAGGCTAGCCGAACCAACAATACCAAGCCGTGTCGAACCAATATCCTTGGTGTGGCCGAAGCTGACTTCACCCGACCAGTTCGCCGGAATATTGGTATTCTGCTGCAGAAGCGATGTCTGCGCGCCGGAAAGCTGCGCGACCTGCTCGGTTGGGATCAGACCACCGGTTTGACCAATATTGGTGATGAAAGCCGGCACACGGCGTGTGCCATCATCAAAACCGAACACGTCACGGCTGCCGCCATCATAAACAAAGCCGAACTGCCCGGTCGAAACCGAATCATACGCAACCGAACCGCCGACGGTCAGGAAGCTTTCCTTTGGCACGGCTTTGGTCGTCAGGTTGATCACGCCGCCGCCGAATTCGCCCGGATAATTGGCCGAATAGCTCTTCTGGATCAGCGCCGATCCAACGATCGAGGTCGGAAAAATGTCAAGCGGCACCGAACGGCGCAGCGGCTCGGGTGATGGCAGCGGCGACCCATTCAGCAGCGCTGACGAATAGCGATCGCCCAGGCCCCGAACATAGACCTGGCCATTGCCGACCACCGACAGACCGGCAACACGCGACAGCGCACCAGCGATGTCGCCTTCACCCGTGCGGGCGATGTCCGCTTCGGACAGGACCGAGAGGACCTGCGGCGTTGCACGGACGGTGTTAGGGATATTGCGGCCGACGACTACGATGTCCTGCGCATTGGCTTCGTCGAAACCGGGCGAGGATACTTCGATCTCTTCAACCGGTGCTTCGGCTTCTGCCGGATCAGCGGGTGCAGGCGTCTGGGCGGGGGGGGGCGTCTGCTGTGGCGCGGACTGCGCAAGCGCGGCTGGCGAGACCAGCTGCGTGGTTAACAGAAGAAGCGTACCAAGGGCGAAGCGCTCTCTCATGGCCGAATATCCCAATCAAGTTTCGGTAACAAAAAGCCGGGGTGGGCGATCACGACCACCCCGGCATCTCAAAAGGCGAACCAGGTCGCCCGCTCAGGCCTCAGCGGCCTTGGCAGCCGAAATAGACCGAGTTGAACACCGGCGGGCCCTGATCCTGCAGTGCAGGGTTAGCCGCACGAACCGTGGTGCGGTCAGCCGCTGAAACCTGGGTCGCCGTGATGTTCACGCAAGCCACGCCAGCAGGCGTCTGGACGATGCCGTTGACGAAGGTGCCGTCGGCACCACCGCGCAAGCGGATCGACGCTGGCGGGTTCTGGCTGGCTGCGCGCGTAATGAACGTAAAGTTCGCATAGCGTGCCCAGCTGCGTGGCAGCAGATCTTCAGCACCGTTCGATTCGATTTCGGTCGCGAACGAGTCAGCGGTTGCGCCGCTGCTCTTCTGCGCTGCAATCAGGAACTGAGCGAGGCCGCGATAGCCATTGTCGATGTCAAAACCATCGTCGTCTGCACCGGTGATGGCGAGGAAGCGAAGATTGACCGTACCACCGAAAATTTCGATGCCGTCGTCAGCAGAGTTATGGCTCTGGACGTTGCTGATCGTCGTGCCGCTGCCAACGCCGCCGAGCGTCAAACCCTGCAGTTCGTTGCCTTCGCTGATCGCGATGCCGCTATAGTTGATCTGAACGAACTGAATGGTTCCGCTATTGTCGTTGAGCGTTGGGCCGCCATAGTTACGACCGGTAACACCTTCGATAGCGTTTTCGCAGGTCGTGCTCGTTCCACCAGCATCGTTTGGACCAGTGCCGGTGCGGCAAACGCCCGTCGGCGCGCGCCCAAGGATGATCACGCCACCCCATAGGCCCTGCGAAGAATCGGAAACGCCGTTCGCAGCAAGGTTCTGCTGTGCGGTGAAGATGATTGGCGCAGTGGAAGTCCCAACGGCATTGATGCGTGCACCGCGGTTGATCAGAAGCAGATCGTTCGATGCCTCGCTCGAGTCAGCCGCGATAACGACGCCAGCAGCGATCGTCAGCGTTGGGCCGGTTGACGTACTGGTCGAACCGGCATCGACACCCACTTCGGTCTGGCCACGCAGGCGGTACACAACGCCCGTGATCCGCGGGAGCGTGAGATCGGTGGTGATCAGCGTTGGCAGGCGACAGATACGGAAGGACGAGACCAAGCCATCATCGGTCGTGCCGGTTGGGCACACTGCGGTCGCGCCGCCGGTGCCCGCAGGTGCTGCGCCAACGCAAAGGCGGGGAGCGGTGCCGCCGAAACTTGCCGCACCTGAGTCGCAAGTCCAACCCTGGAACGCCGTATCACCCGAACCGTTGACCGCGCCGACATAGTTGGCGGTAACGAAGAACGACGTGCCGGTTGGGTTCAGCGTGGTTGGGTTGAAGCCCGGTGCTGCTGCAGCAGCACCCTGGGGCAGAATGCCGTTCAGGGGCGCAAAGCCGCTTGGGACGTTGTTCGTGCCGGCATTCACCAGAGCGAGTTGTTCGTCAGCCGTAATCGGGGTCGTCGCACCGCCGCCTGCGGTCGATGCGAACTGCGCTGCCGTGATTGGCGCAAGCGTCGCGGTTGGCGACGGGGTTGGCGCTGGTGCAGGTGCTGGTGCGCTGATCACAAGGGTGCCCGGGCCGGGTGAGGCAACGCTGGTGGCGCCGTCGCAGCCAGCAAGAGCCGCGCTTGCGCAGCTGGTCAAAAGGATGAGGCTAACGCGTTTGAAGCTGGCCATAAAATCTCCGATCCGGTTTTTTCCGGGTTGCTGAACTGGGCTGGCGCCCCGACCGACTCGGATGTTCCCCCTGTCGGCCTCGGTCGTGGCGGTAAGCCGGGGGCATGACGGGAGGATGCTGTTTCAGAGACAAATAAGTGACTTTAAAATGACAATTATGTGTCGTTGCATTTTTACCGACATGAAAAATCAATGAGTTAGTGGCGATTTTATGACCTTGCCGTCCTTCATCACCATCGCCACGTCCCGAATTGCGTCAATCTTCTGTTCAGGATTTCCTTTGATCGCAACAATATCGGCCAACATGCCGGGCGCGATCGATCCAAGCCTCTCCGCAATGCCGAGAATGCCGGCATTGCCTGATGTTGCCGCCATCAGCGCCGCGGCTGGTGGCATACCGCCAGCGATCATCAGCACCAGCTCGCGCGCATTGTCACCGTGGGTAAAGACCCCGGTATCCCCGCCGACACACATCTTCACCCCCGATTTGAGGGCCAGCGCAAAGCTCCGTTTCTTTGCGATGACGGCCGGGGGCTCCGGCGCGGCACCGTTCCATCCGCGATAGCGTTCGATCGCATCGGTTGCGGCCAGCGTCGGGCAGAATGCCACGCCACGCGCCTTCATCAGCGCAAAGACTTCAGTGGTGCCGTCATTGCCATGCTCGATTGAGTCGACCCCGGCCAGCGTCGCGCGGCGCATCCCCTCCGGGGTGCTGGCATGTGCCGCCACGGTGCGACCGGCATCATGTGCTGCCTCCACCACCGCGCGCATCTCGGCAATTGAGAAGGTCGGTCGACTGGGTTCGCCGGACGCCCAGCGATAATCGGCATAGAGCTTAATCACATCGGCGCCATTCTCGATCTGCCGACGGGCGGCGATCACCAGAGCATTACCATCAGCTTCCTCAGCCCCTTGCGGCATATCAACGCCGGGTTCGAACCCCTTGGGTCCATAGCTCCCTGTCGCGACCAGCGCGCGGGTGGCGATCATCATCCGGGGGCCTGTCATGATGCCCTGGGCAATCGCGGCCTTCAGCCCGACATCGGCATAACCAGCGCCTTCGGTGCCGAGATCGCGAACGGTGGTAAACCCAGCTAACAGTGTTGCGTGCGCATTCACCCCGGCACGCAGTGTCCGCAGCGCCAGCGGCTCCTTCAACACCTGATCATTCCAGGATGTTTCGTCATAGGGATGAAGGAACAAATGGACATGTGCGTCGATCAGCCCTGGCAGCAACGTCGTACCCGGCAACGCCATCGTTTCGGCATCGACCGGCGCTTCGACATCTGGTCCGACGCTGACGATGCGGGTGCCGCGTACCAGAACGCGCCAGCCCTTGTGCACCAGCCCGTCGCGGCCATCGAACACCGCATCAGGCACGATTAGCGTCGTGCGGGTTGCGGCAGGGTCGTCGATGGGCGCACGTTGCGCTTCCGCCGCAGCAGGGATCACTAACGACGCGATCGACAGCGCAACCGTCATCATTCCGATTTTCATCATCGCCTGCTCCATTGCCCCACACCCCAATACCCGATGATGGACGAATGCAGCGGCACTACAAGCAAAAGGCCGGCCAGGACGATCGCCCCGGCAGGCCTTTGATATGGTGGGCGCGGCAGGGATTGAACCTGCGACCCCACCCGTGTGAAGGGTGTGCTCTACCACTGAGCTACGCGCCCGATCCGAAGCGCCCGGTTGCGGGCTGGAACAGGAAGGGCGGCAGTTGCCCGCCGCCCTCAAGCCGTGCCTTTAGCATGCGACCGATGCTTGTCCAGCCCCGGCCAATGGTCATGCTCCAGCGGAAATCAGTTTACCGCGTCTTTCAGGCCCTTGCCGGCCTTGAACTTGGGCTGCGACGACGCCTTGATCGTCATCGGCTCGCCAGTTCGCGGGTTGCGTCCGGTCGATGCCTTGCGCTTGCTGACCGAAAATGTGCCAAAGCCAACCAGGCGGACTTCATCACCCTTGGTCAGCGCACCCGAAATCGCATCGAACACCGCCTCGACGGCCTTGCTTGCATCACCCTTGCTCAAGCCCGACGCATCCGCGACCGAACCAATCAATTCCTGCTTGTTCATTCTTTGGAACCCCCGTTTCTACGATTGCGATCTTAGGCATTTCAATCAACCACGGCGTAGCCGAACGCCCTTTTAAGGCGGGTCCGCTAGCGGCTGTCAAAACAAATCCGTCACAATTCCGCCAAAAAAGCCGAAACTGTAACGAATTGGCCGTCCTTGTTAATAGATGCAGCTGGTTGCTTCGGTCCGTCGCATCAGTGGTGCACTTCACCGCCAACTGGGGGGACGCCCACGGGGGGTAGAGCCGCGAGTTCATCGGCATCGCTCCAGTCGATTGCCGTCAACGGCTCGGTCAGGGCGAGTCGTAATGCCTCATCGACATGGCGGATCGGGATGATCTTGAGCCCCTCACGAATGTTGGCGGGGATTTCCGCCAGATCCTTCTCATTTTCTTCCGGGATCAACACGGTGGTGATGCCACCGCGCATTGCAGCGAGCAGCTTTTCCTTCAGGCCCCCGATTGGCAGAACGCGGCCGCGCAGGGTCACTTCACCTGTCATCGCTACATCGCGGCGCACCGGAACCCCGGTGAGCGTCGAGACGATCGACGTGACCAGGCCGATACCGGCCGAAGGGCCGTCCTTTGGCACGGCACCCTCGGGCAGATGGACGTGGATGTCCTTGCGGGCGAAAATACTCGGCTTGATGCCATAGCTGGGCGCCCGGGCCTTGACGAAGCTCATCGCCGCTTCGACCGATTCCTTCATCACATCGCCGAGTTTGCCAGTCGTACGCACCAGGCCCTTGCCCTGCACGGTGACGCTTTCGATGGTCAGCAATTCGCCGCCAACTTCAGTCCAGGCAAGGCCAGTTACCGCCCCAATCTGATGCTCTTCCTCTCCCATGCCGAAGCGGTATTTCTGGACGCCCGCGAAATCGGCGAGGTTGTCTGCGGTGATCACCACGCTCGTCATCTTGCCCTCAAGGATGCGGCGAAGCGCCTTGCGCGCCAGCCGGGCGATCTCGCGCTCCAACGTGCGTACGCCCGCCTCCCGCGTGTAATAGCGGATCAGCGCGCGCAACCCGTCATTGGCGAGCTCGAATTCGCCCGCCTTCAGGCCGTGGGCCTCAATCTGCTTGGCGATCAGATGCCGTTCGGCGATCTCGACCTTTTCGTCTTCGGTATAACCCTCAAGCCGGATGATCTCCATTCGATCGAGCAGCGGTTGCGGCAAATTCAGGGTGTTGGCGGTGGTTACGAACATTACGTCTGAAAGATCGATGTCGATCTCCAGATAATGATCCTGGAACTTCGAATTCTGCTCAGGATCAAGCACTTCGAGCAGGGCAGAAGCCGGATCACCGCGGAAATCCTGGCCAAGCTTGTCGATCTCGTCGAGCAGAAACAGCGGATTGCTCGTCCCTGCCTTGCGTAAATTGGTGACGATCTTGCCCGGCAACGAACCGATATAGGTGCGCCGATGCCCCCGGATTTCGGCCTCATCGCGCACCCCGCCCAGCGACTGGCGCACAAATTCACGCCCGCATGCCTTGGCAATCGACTTACCAAGCGAGGTTTTACCGACACCCGGCGGGCCGACCAGGCACAGGATCGGTCCCTTCAGCTTGTTGGTGCGTGCTTGGACGGCGAGATATTCGACGATCCGGTCCTTCACCTTTTCAAGGGCATAGTGGTCCTCGTCGAGCACCGCCTGAGCGGCCGCGATATCCTTTTTCAGCTTGGACTTCTTGCCCCAGGGCAGTCCGAGCAGCACATCGAGATAATTGCGCACCACGGTCGCCTCGGCAGACATCGGCGCCATCGTCTTCAGCTTTTTGAGCTCGGCCGTTGCTTTGGTGCGCGCTTCTTTGGAAAGTTTGAGCGTCGCGATCTTTTGGGTCAGTTCGGCGATTTCGTCGCCCTCGCCTTCCTCGCCTTCATTACCCAGCTCGCGCTGAATGGCCTTCAACTGCTCGTTGAGGTAATATTCGCGCTGAGTTTTCTCCATCTGGCGCTTCACGCGGCTGCGGATCTTCTTTTCGACCTGCAGCACTCCGAGTTCTCCCTCCATGAAGGCGAACACCATCTCCAGCCGCTTTTGCGGATCGCTTTCGATCAACAGCGATTGCTTATCGGCCACCTTGACCTGGATATTGGCAGCGATGGCATCGGCCAACCTTGACGGATCATCGATCTCACCGAGCTGTACGGCGGTTTCAGCGGGCAGCTTGCGGTTGAGCTTGGCGTAGTTCTCAAACTGGTCGACGACCGACCGCATCAGCGCAGCCATCTCGACCGACACGTCCGGCGCGTCGGCATCATTGGCCGAAGCGACAGCGTCGAGCATATCGATCTCCGCCGTCAGATGGCCATCCTGCGCTGAAATATGTGACAATCTGGCGCGACGCTTGCCCTCGACAAGCACGCGGACGGTGCCATCGGGCAGCTTCAGCAGCTGGAGTACGACGGCGGTGACGCCGATTTCATAAAGATCATCGCGATCCGGATCGTCCTCGCTCGGGTCGAGCTGGGCGACGAGGAAAATTTCCTTGGTGCCGGTCATCGCGGCTTCGAGCGCGGCTACGGACTTGTCGCGGCCCACGAACAGCGGCACGATCATATTCGGGAAAACGACAATGTCGCGCAGCGGCAATACGGGATAGGTGTTGGTCATGCAGTCTCCGGCGGCGCCCGATCGGGACGCCAATTGGTTCTTATATGGTGCGTGGCGCCGCCGCATCAATCGGCTTGCGGCAGGATTTGCGTTCCTGGCGCTGACTGGCGCTGCTCCCCCGAAAAAAGGCGAACCACCGCTAACCGAGCAGACCCAGAAATCGGGGGGCATGATTGATGCTGATCAGGCCAAGCTGCATTTCGACAGCGCTGATCTGGCGATCGAGATTCTGCCAGAGCGAGAGGCGATTGCGGCGACGGCCATCTTGGCCTTCACCGCAAAGGAGCCGATTGATCGGCTCGTCATCGATCTTGATCGCAACCTGCCGGTAACGGCGATCGATATCGATGGGCACGCCTTGCCAGCCACCGCTTGGACCAATCCGCTCGGCCAACTGGTCATCCGTCTGCCGGAAACGATCGCTGCAAAACACCAGGTCAAGGCGCGCATTCGTTATGGCGGTACCCCGCATGTTGCGGTTCGGGCGCCCTGGGACGACGGGTTCGTTTGGTCGCGGACCCGAGACGGAAAGCCGTGGGTGGCGTCGACGGCCGAAGGTTATGGCTGCGATCTGTTCTGGCCGTGTCTCGATTTCCCAACCGGCGAGCCAACGCAGGTGACACTCCACATCACGGTCCCCAAGGGCCTGTCTGCGCCGTCAAATGGCGTGCTGCTCGGTACCGATAAGCACGCCGATGGCCGCACGACATGGAACTGGCGGATCAAGCGGCCCAATACCTATGCGATCGCCATTACGGTCGGCCCCTATGAGCAGGTGTCAGGCACGTATAAGAGTCACTTCGGTAACAGCATCCCGATGAGCTACTGGTATTTGCCGGGCGAAAAGCAGCAAGCCGAAGCCTTGTTCGCAGAATTCGCCCCGACGCTGGATTTTTTCGAAAGTGTGATCGGCCCCTACCCCTTTGCCGATGAAAAAGTCGGCGTGGTCGAAACGCCGCATCTCGGCATGGAGCACCAGACGATCAACGCTTATGGCAATGGCTATGCCAAGTCGATCGACGGGTTCGACTGGCTGTTCCACCACGAATTCGCACATGAATGGTTCGGCAACCAGGTGACCGCGGCGAACTGGGACGATTACTGGCTGCACGAAGGCTTTGGCAGCTATATGCAGCCGCTTTACGGGCAGTGGCGCGAGGGTGACGCGCGCTATGCGACAATGCTCGATGCGCAGCGCGGCAAGATCGAAAACCGCGCCCCGCTGATCTCAGGCACCATCCGCACCGAAGAAGATGTTTATGAACAGGCCAAGGGCGGGCCCGCGAGTGACATTTACTACAAGGGCAGCTGGACGCTGCACACGCTGCGCTGGCTGATCGGCGATGCCGCCTTTTTCGAGGCAACCCGGCGGCTGGTTTATGGGCGCACCGATCCCCGACCCGGCAATTTCACCCCGCGCTTCGGATCGTCCGCCGAATTCCAGGCGATCGTCAACCAGGTGACCGGCAAGGACTATGGCTGGTTCTTCGACGTTTATCTGCGACAGGCGGCGCTGCCCGATTTGGTGTCGAACCAAGCGGGCGGCATGTTGTCGCTCGAGTGGAAAGTGACAGGGGGCAAAGCTTTCCCGATGCCAGTCGAGGTGCGAATGGGTGACACGCTGGTCCGCGTCGATATGGCAGGCGGGCGCGGCACAATTGCGCTGCCGACCGGTGCGCATGTCGTGATTGATCCGATGGCCCGTTTACTGAGGCGGTCGACGGCGGTCGAAGCGTTGCAGGCCTATCGTCGGGGGCCAAGCGCCAATTGAAGGCCGGCGCGCTGTTGTGGCGAGCGCAAAAGTGTGTATTATTTAAATAATACACTTTCGAGGTGGTTGCATCATGCTGCCTAAGACCGACCCTGTTGGCCTGCCCGCCCTTGCCGCGATGGCGCTTGGTTTCTTCGTGTTCCTCGTCACCCTGTTTCTCGCCCGGATGCGCGCGCGGGGGCAAGCTGGCGACAGCGGCGGCAAGCGCGACAATAGCTCGATCCTATGGATCATACTGCAGGGCGTCGGGATGGGTCTTGCCGCCTTCGGGCCGATCGACGCCAGCCTTGATCCTCTGTCGCCGTCGGCGCTGGTGACGGCGGCCGTCGTGCTGGCGCTCATGCTTGGTGCGGCGATGTTGTTTGACTGGTCATCGCGGACGATGGGCCGCAACTGGGCCCTGGTCGCCCGGACGCGCGGTGATGCGGAACTCGTCACGGATGCTCATCATCGCCGCCCCGGTCTATGCCATCGCCACCTGGATGCGGGTGATGCTGGAGGAAAAGGTGCTGCGCGCCGAATTCGGCCCGGCCTATGACGTCTATGCGGCGCGCGTAAAACGTTTCGTGCCGGGTCTGATCTAAAGTCCGGGGTGACGCAGGCGCATTGACCGCCTAAGCCGCCCCCATGCCAGCTTCTGCCAAGATTTGCGGCCTCTCGACGCCCGATACCGTTGATGCCGCCGTCAGCCATGGCGCGGCGCATATCGGCTTCGTTTTTTTCGCCGCCTCCCCCCGTGATCTCGCCTTTGGGCAAGCTACTGGCCTGGCGGCGCGCGTGCCCGACCATGTTGGTCGGGTCGGCGTGTTCGTCGACCCGGACGACGCCCTCATCGACGCGGCGATCAACGCCGGCAAGCTGACCGCATTGCAGCTTCACAAGGCGGCACCCGCGCGCGCTGCCGCGCTGCGGTCTCGCACTGGGCTGGAGATCTGGGCGGCGGTCGCCGTTCGCGCTCGCACCGATCTCGACGCTGCGCGCAGTTTTGATGGGGCGGCAGACCGCATCCTTTATGATGCCAAAACGCCCGAAGGATCAGCATTGCCTGGCGGCATGGGGGTGCGGTTCGATTGGGCGCTGCTCGATGGTTTTCCCCACCCGCTGCCCTGGGCCCTGTCGGGTGGGCTTGATGCTACCAATGTGGGCGAGGCGATCCACCGTACCCGCGCCGAACTCGTCGATGTCTCATCGGGTGTCGAATCCGCGCCCGGCATCAAGGATATGGACAAGATCGCCGCGTTCCTTAAAGCCTGTGCCGCATCATGAACGCCCCCCTTTCCCCCGCCCCAAACTCCTTCCGCGCACAGCCAGACGATCGCGGTCATTTTGGCCAGTTCGGCGGGCGCTATGTCGCTGAGACGCTGATGCCGCTCGTGCTCGAACTGGAGGCGGAGTATAACCGCGCCAAGGCCGATCCAGCGTTCCACGCGCAGTTCGACGACCTGCTCGAACATTATGTCGGCCGCCCGAGCCCGCTTTATTTCGCTGAGCGGCTCACCGAGGAACTGCGCAAAGGTGCTGCCGAGGGGATGGGTGCGCAGGTTTGGTTCAAGCGCGACGAGCTCAATCACACTGGCGCGCACAAGATCAATAATTGCATCGGCCAGATCCTGCTCGCGATCCGCATGGGAAAGACGCGGATCATCGCCGAAACGGGCGCTGGCCAGCACGGCGTGGCGACCGCGACCGTCTGCGCACGCTTCGGGCTGCCCTGCGTCATCTATATGGGCGCACGCGATATCGAGCGGCAGCAGCCCAATGTGTTCCGCATGAAGCTGCTCGGCGCTGAAGTCCGCCCCGTCACCAGCGGCGCGGCGACGCTCAAGGACGCGATGAACGAGGGGCTGCGCGACTGGGTCGCGAATGTCCATGACACTTTCTACATCATCGGCACGGCGGCTGGCCCCCACCCCTATCCCGAGCTCGTCCGCGATTTCCAAAGCGTAATCGGCAAGGAGGCACGCGCGCAGATGCTGTCGCGCGTCGGTCGCCTGCCCGATGTGCTTGTCGCCGCGATCGGTGGCGGATCGAACGCAATCGGGTTGTTCCACCCGTTTCTCGACGATGCCGAGGTGAAGATGCTCGGCGTCGAAGCGGCAGGCCACGGCCTCGACAAGGAACACGCGGCCAGCCTCGCGGGCGGGTCGCCTGGGGTGCTCCACGGCAACAAGACCTATCTGCTGCAGGACGAAGACGGCCAGATCACCGAGGCGCACTCAATCTCGGCCGGGCTCGATTATCCCGGCATCGGGCCTGAGCACGCCTGGCTGCGCGACATCGGCCGCGTGGACTATACCAGCGCGACCGACATCGAAGCGCTCGACGCGTTCCAGCTGCTCTGCCGGACCGAAGGCATCATTCCCGCGCTTGAACCGAGCCACGCGATTGCAGCCGTCGCCAAGCTCGCGCCAACGATGCGGCAGGACCAGATCATCCTGGCGAACCTGTGCGGGCGGGGCGACAAGGACATTTTTACTGTAGCTGAGGCGTTAGGGGTAGAACTGTAATGGACAATTCAACGATCATATTATTGACATTATTATTTCTAGTTGTGCTTATTCCTGTATTGATTTGGGTTTTCACAAGCCCCGAAGCCCCAGCGTCATACGGTGATAATGCGAGAAGGACGATCGAATACATAATTGCTTTGATCACCGTCTTGTTTGTCTTGGATTGCGCCAGCGACATCCCGCTGCGTTCCGATTTTGTGGCGCTGATCGTTGGCGTTACGTACCTGATAATTGCAGTCGATTGGTTGATGTTAGCCCCGGACGGGCGTCAAGCGGCCTTATGAGTCGACTCGCCGATAGTTTCGGCGCTGTCGCTGCTCAGCAGCGCGCGGCGCTCGTGACTTTCGTTACTGCGGGCGATGGCCCTACACCGGCCATCCTCGACGCCCTCGTCGCGGGCGGCGCGGACGTCATCGAGCTCGGCATGCCGTTCACCGATCCGATGGCCGATGGCCCCGCGATTCAGGCTGCGAACCTGCGCAGCCTCGCGGCAGGCACCACCACCGCTGACATCGTGCAGATCGCTACCGATTTCCGCGCGCGGCACCCCAGCGTCCCCCTCGTTCTCATGGGCTATGCCAATCCGATGCTGCGGCGAGGCCCTGATTGGTTCGCCAACCAATGTGCAAAAGCAGGCGTCGATGGGGTAATCTGCGTCGATCTGCCACCCGAGGAAGACGATGGCCTCGGCCCAGAACTCCGCGCAGCGGGGGTCGACTTCATCCGTCTCGCCACCCCGACCACCGATGCCGCGCGGCTGCCCGCCGTGCTCGATGGGGCAAGCGGATTCCTTTATTATGTATCGGTCGCCGGGATCACCGGGCTGCAACAGGCTGCCCAGACTTCAATCGAGGATGCGGTCGCTCGATTGAAGGCCGCGACCGATATCCCGGTCGCGGTCGGCTTTGGCGTCCGTACCCCTGAACAGGCTGAGGCAATCGCTCGTGTTGCCGACGGGGTCGTCGTTGGCTCGGCGATCGTCGAAATCATCGCCGAACACGGAAATGATGCGCCCGCGCATGTGACGCGCTATATCACCTTGCTCGCCACCGCGATCCGTTCTGCAAGAAAGATACCCGCATGACCTGGCTCAGCAATGTCCGCAACGCACTGTCGTTCGTCGTCGCCAAGAAGGAAACGCCCGACAATCTTTGGCACAAGTGCAAGGGCTGCGGGCAGCTGATCTTCGTCAAGGAGCTGGAGGATAACCTCCATGTCTGCCCGAGCTGCGATCATCACGAGCGGATCGGCGCGCGAACCCGGTTCGATTATACGTTCGATGCCGAAAGCTACACGGTGTTGCCCCCACCGCGCGTGCAGGAAGATCCGCTGAAATTCCGCGATACCAAGCGCTATGCCGATCGGATCAAAGCAGCGCGCACGGCCACCGGCGAAGGCGATGCGCTCACCAATGCGCGCGGACTGATCGGCGGGCGCAAGGCCGTCGTCGGTGTGCAGGATTTCGCCTTCATGGGCGGATCGATGGGGCTTGCCGTGGGCGAGGCATTCGTCGCTGGCGTGCAGGCGGCAATTGCCGATCAATGCCCGTACATCATCTTCACCGCTTCGGGCGGCGCGCGGATGCAGGAAGGTATCCTCTCGCTGATGCAGATGCCGCGCAGCACCGTGGCCATCCAGATGCTCCATGACGCCGGGCTGCCCTATATTGTCGTGCTCACCGATCCCACCTCAGGCGGCGTGATGGCGGCCTATGCGATGCTGGGTGACGTGCAGATCGCCGAGCCCAAGGCAACCTTGGCCTTCACTGGCCGTCGCGTGATCGAAAACACGATCCGCGAGAAGCTGCCTGATGATTTCCAGACATCGGAATACCTCCTCGCCCATGGCATGATCGACATGGTCAAACCGCGCAAGGAATTGCCCGAAACGCTCGCGCAGTTGATCGAGTTTCTCGGCGTGAAACAGGCGGCGTAACCTTCGGCACGCCAGAATCTAGGGCCGAACATGGCCGATAACGCGGTTTCCTCCTCGCCCGCCGTGCAGGCGCAGCTCGATCGGCTATGGGCGCTCTCGCCGGGTGCCGATATTCTTGGCCTCGAACGCATCACCGCGCTGCTCGATCGCATCGGCAACCCGCATCGCCAGCTTCCACCCGTGCTTCATGTTGCGGGCACCAACGGCAAAGGGTCGACATGCGCCTTTTTGCGCGCGGCGATCGAAGCGGCGGGGCTAAGCTGCCATGTCTACACAAGCCCCCATCTGGTCCGGTTCAACGAGCGGATCAGGATCGCCGGGCGCTTGATCGAGGATGATGCGCTGGCGGCATTGCTGGCCGATGTGCTCGATGCCGCCGGTGATATCGGCGCGAGCTTCTTTGAAGTGACCACGGCCTCGGCCTTCCTCGCCTTTTCCCGCGCGTCGGCGGATGCCTGTGTGATCGAGGTTGGGTTGGGCGGCAGGCTCGATGCCACCAACGTCATCACCGCGCCCATCGTCACAGGGATCGCGCAGCTCGGTCTCGATCATCAGAGCTTCCTCGGCGATACGATCGAGCAAATCGCGGGCGAAAAGGCCGGGATTGCCAAGCCCAACGTGCCGCTCGTCACGATGCGTTATCCACCGCATGTCGCGCAACGTGTCATCGCTGTTGCTGAACGGGCGGGTGCGCCGATCAGCAGGCTTGGCACCGATTGGCAGCTCCAGATCGGGCAAGGGCTGCGCTACGAAGATGGCCATGGCGTGATAGAGACCGGCCCGCCCCGCATGGCCGGTCCACACCAACCTGAAAATCTGGGGCTGGCGATCGCGATGCTTCGGCATCAGTCTGCGCTGACCATCCCGCCAAGCGCGTATCGTGCCGCAGCCGAATGGGCCGAATGGCCGGCGCGGATGCAGCGCCTTAGCGCAGGGCCGCTGGTCAGCCGGTTACCCGATGGCAGTGAGTTATGGCTCGATGGCGGGCACAATCCGGCGGCGGCCACCGCCGTCAGTGCCGCGCTTGAAGCCCGAGCGGCGGGTCGGCCTGTGCACCTGATTTTGGGCATGTTGGCGAACAAGGATGCGCGCGGGTTGATCCTGCCCTTCGCACGCTTTGCCCGGTCGTTGCAGGCCGTGCCGGTGCCGGATCACGCGCATCATGTGCCAGAAGCGCTGGCGGCGGCGGCGCTGTCGCTCGGGTTACGTGCGGCCGCGGCCGATGGCGTGCCACTCGCGCTCGACGCTATTGCCACGCGAGCAGACCCTGCCAATCCGCCTGTCGTGTTGATCCTCGGATCGCTCTATCTGGCCGGTGGGGTGCTATCGATGAATGGTCAGATACCAAGCTAGTTATTGAGATTGACTTGCAATAGCGACACTGGAATAGTGCGGGTTCCTGATCGGAGCCCGCCTATGACCGCCCATCCCGCCCCCGCGACTCTCATCACCCAGCCGCTGCCGCATTCCCTGCCTGAAAACGATAACAGCCGCTTGTTCCTGCTTTCGGTGCGACGGCTCGGCGCACACGGGCTGGGCGATGCGCATATCGCCAATCACTTCATCACCGCCTTCGGCCCCGGCTTTCGTCGCCCCCTGATCCTGATGCGGGTGATGATGAGCGAACTCGCGGCGACGGCATGCACGCCGATCACGATTGCACCCTGTTGCTGCCGGCGAATGACCGCATCGGAGGCGACCCTGGTCGAGATCATGCGCCGGCTCGATCACCAGCCCATGGTCGCCCACGCCCTCCTCGCCGATCTGCTCGGCAACCGCCGCGTTGATGGGGTGCTGGCAACGATGGCGCTTGTCGGGTCTGCGTTTGCCGATGCGGGACGATGGATCAGGTAGCCCCGCGTTCACCGTCGGGCGTTGGTTCGGTCCCGGCATCGCCGATCGCTTGATCGACCAGGCCCGTCCGGATCATCCACCAGAACAGGAACACGCCGGGCAAGGCGACAATCGTGGTGATCCAGTAGAAGGTGACATAGCCGAAGCTCTCGACCATCGCACCCGCCGTGGTTGCAGTCAGCAGCCGCCCGACAATGCTCGATGCGGCCGAAATCAGGGCATATTGCGATGCCGTGTACCGCAAATCGCACAAGGCGGCGAAATAGGCGACGACGGTAACTCCGCCGATGCCGCTGGCGAAATTCTCAAACCCGATCGCGGCCGCCAAGCCCCAATTGCTGTGCCCCGCCCCCGCCAGCACGGCGAAGCTCGCATTGGACACCGCCATCAGAATCAGGCTCCAAAGCACCGATTGCTTCATGCCGATCCGCGCATAGATCGCCCCGCCGACGAAGATGCCGATCAAATAGGCCCAGAACCCGACGCCTACATCGTAGATCGCGATCTCATCATTGGTGAAACCCAGATCGTTCAGCAGCAGCCGAAGCACGATCTGCCCCAGCGTATCGCCAATTTTGTGGATCAGGATGAAAAGGAGAACGATGATCGCGCCGTTGCGCTGGAAGAATTCGGTGAAGGGGCCGATGATCGATGTGATCAGTTCGGACATGCCCCGCTTTGCCGTCGGTTCGCGGTGGCGTTTGGGTTCGCCAAGCACCAACCCGGTAATCATCGCGGGCAAGGCAAAGGCGGCGCACGCGAGATAGGCGCCTTCCCACCCCACCCGCGATGCCAGCACAAGCGCAAGCGCGCCGGCCGAAACCGATCCGATCCGCCAGCCATATTGAGTCATCCCCGAACCGACACCGAGCTGGTAGGGTTCGAGCTGTTCGATCCGGTACGCGTCGATGACGATGTCAAAGGTCGCGCCCGCCAGCCCCACCAGGATCGCCGCGAGCACCGTCGCACCAATGTCACTCGTCGGGTCGACCAGCGCCAGGTTGGCGACCGCCGCCATTACGAGCACGCCCGCCAGCAACAGCCATGATACGCGCTGCCCCAGATGCCCGATCAGCGGCAAGCGAACACCGTCCACCACCCAGGCCCAAAGCGGTTTCAGATTGTACACCAGGAACGCCAGCGTAAACGCCGTGATCGTCTTCTTGTCGATGCCATCTTGCGCCAGCCTGCTCGTCAGCGTCGCCCCGATCATGGCGTAAGGGAAACCCGATGACACGCCGAGGAAGAAAGCGGCGAGCGGTGCCTTTTCGACATAGGGCCTGACCCCGGACAACCAGTCTCGCTGCGCCTCCACCGTCATCGACCCCTTGCTCCCCACGCCGTTCGGGGCGACACTAACCGGAAAACAGGAGAAGGACAGCCATGAACGTGCATGCACCGCACGGCTTGCGACCGGCGAACGGGGGGACGCGGTCGAGCGCGGGGATCACGCATGTCGATGCCGCCGCCTATACATCGCCCGAACGCCATGCGGCAGAACAGGCGCATATCTTCTCGAAGCGTCCGCTGGTGATCGCCCCGTCAGCGTTGCTGCCTGATGCCAATATGGCCGTGCCGCATGATGGGTTCGGCAAGCCATTGCTCGTCACACGGGACAAGAACGGCACCGCCCATGTTTTCATGAACGTCTGCCGCCACCGGGGCACACGGCTGGTGGAAGGCGGCGAGCCGGTCTGTGCGCCGCGCCTGATTTGTCCTTATCATGCGTGGAGCTACGCGCTCGATGGCGCGCTGACGGGCATGCCGCGCCCGGAAACCTTTCCGGGGCTCGACAAGGCAGATTTCGGGTTGAAGCCCTTACCGACGGTTGAAGCGGGCGGGTTGATCTGGTTCGCGTTCGACGACGCCGCCGATTTCAGCGAAGCCCGAGCCCTCGGCGAGGATTTCGAAGCGTTCGATCTGCCCGGCCAATATCTGTTTCGCCGCAAGACGCACCGCGTGGCGGCGAACTGGAAGCTCATCATGGACGCGTTTCTGGAGAGCTATCACGTCCAGCGACTGCATTCGGGCACGATCGGGCCATTCTTCAAGGATGGGGTGACGACCGGCGACCAGATCGGCCCCCATCAGCGGTCTGCCGTGGGTCGAGAGGCTGATCTGGTAGCGGCAGCGGGGAGCGACTGGCCGCAATTGCGTGCCGCGATTACCTATACCTATCAGATGTTTCCCGGCACCGTCCTGATCGTCAGCCCCGATTACATGAACCTGATGGTGATGATGCCGCAGAACGAAGGCGAAGTGCTCGTCGAGGATTTCATGCTGATCCCCGAGGCCCCCGCGACCGACAAGGCGCGCAATCACTGGGAGCGGAGCTGGGCGCTGCTGGATGGCCAGGTGTTTGCGGGCGAGGATTTCCGCGCGGCCGAACTCGGCCAACAGGGGCTGGTGTCAGGGGCAATTGACCGAGTGACCCTTGGCACGCTCGAAACCGGCATCCGGCACTTTCATGATGCGGTCGAATCGAGGTTGAACGGATGCGGCTGATCTTGTGGCTGGCGCTCGCGGCACTCGCGATTCCCACCCGGGCTACCGCCCAGGACGCGCAGCAGCGGATCGAATGGAACCGCCCCTTCGCGCCCTTCAATATCGTCGACAATGTCCATTATGTCGGCACCAAAGGCCTGTCGGCGTTCCTGATTACGGGCCCGAACGGCCATATTCTGATTGATGGCGGACTGCCCGAAAGTGCCCCGTTGATAGCCGCCAATATCAAGGCGCTCGGTTTCCGGCTGCAGGATGTGAAATATCTGCTGATCAATCACACCCATTTCGATCACGCCGGCGGGCTCGCTGAACTTAAGCGACTGACCGGGGCAAAAGTGGTTGCCAGCGCTGCCCAGCAGGCAGATCTCGAAAGCGGCAAAACGATCGGCAGGCCCGGCCTTGCCCCGTTTCCGCCGGTGCGGGTCGATCGGATTGTCCATAATGGCGATCTGCTCGTACTTGGGCCGATCACATTGCTGGCCATTGCGAGCCCCGGCCATACCCGCGGCGGCGTTTCATGGTTGCTCGTCAACACCGGTCTCCGCGTGATGTTTGCCACCAGCCTGACGGTGGCCGGCCAGAACCTTGTGAATGATCCCGTCTATCCGCGCGCCGCCGCCGATTTTCGAAAAACCTTTGCGAGATTACGGGCGCAAAAGGCGGATGTTTTTGTCAATTTTCATCCCGACTTCTTCAATCTCGCTGAAAAGCGAGCGGCACAGCGAGGCGGGAAAGCCAATGCCTTTATCGATCCCGGCGAGCTCCAGCGCCAGATCGACAGTGCCGAAGTAGCGTTTCAACAAGAACTCGCACGCCAGGAGACTACCAGGAAGGCACCCTGAGCAGCTTAAACAATTCTGATCAGGCGGCAGTTCTGAATAGCGTGAAGCCGGGCGGCAGGCGTTTTGGGGTCGTACCGGTCCGGACGGCCTCAATCGCTGCAATCGCCAACGCCAGATCGCGCTGGGTATAGGGCTTGCCCAGGCAACCATCGGCCAGCGCCTCGGCTTCGGCGGGGCATTGGCCTGTCACGAACAGCACCGCAATTCCCGCTTTGGCCGCTGCTTTTGCAACGTCAATACCGCTGCCATCTGCCAGGCTGATATCAGCCAGCACCAGATCGATCGCCGAACCGCCATTGATCAGCGCTACGGCTTCTTCGACCCGATCGAGCGTCGCGACGACCTCAAATCCCTCGTCCCGCAGGAAATACTCATTCTCGAACGCCACCAGCGGCTCATCCTCAACGATGAGGAGCCGGTGGAACAATCGCTTCTTGCGCTCGAACAAAGCCACAACACACCCCCGGCGGCACAGCGCCCCGTGACGGAGCCCTAGCCAATGGACAACGCCCCTGTCCGCATTTTTTTTGCAGCACGGGTGCAAATTGCCTGTATCAGCAACGCCATGCCCCCAACCAAGCCCGAAACACCACCCGCCACTGACGCGCGCGACGGCAATCGCATCGCCAAACTGCTTGCCCGTGCCGGAATCGCGTCACGCCGAGAAATCGAACGCATGATCGCCGATGGCCGAATCGCGATTGACGGCAAGGTGATCGACACGCCTGCCACGATCCTGCAGTCGCTGCGCGGGGTAACGGTTGATGGCAACCCGGTGCAGGCGCCCGCCCCCGCACGGCTGTTCCTGTATCACAAGCCGAGCGGTCTGCTGGTTACCGAGCGTGACCCCGCCGGGCGACCGACCATCTATGACAAATTGCCGAGCGATTTGCCTCGCTTGGTCCCCGTCGGGCGGCTCGATCTGAATACCGAGGGTTTGTTGCTGCTCACCACCGATGGCGAGTTGAAGCGCCAGCTCGAATTGCCCTCGACCGGGGTCGAGCGCGCCTACCGCGCCCGCGCCTATGGCACCGTCAGCCAGGCGCAGCTCGAGGATCTGATCCACGGCGTAGAGATAGAGGGTGTGCGCTACGGCGCGATCAACGCCAATCTCGAACGCCGGACGGGTGCCAATGTATGGATCGAAATGATCCTGACTGAGGGCAAGAACCGCGAAGTGCGCCGGGTGCTCGAATTTCTGGGGCTGAAGGTCTCTCGCCTCATCCGCACCCGCTATGGCCCGTTCCTCCTCGGCGATCTCGCGCCCGGTGAGATTGGCGAGGTTCGCCAGCATGACGTCGTCGCGTTCCGTCGTGATCCCACCCGCAACCCACCGCCAGAGCATGCCAAAGCGCCGCCCCCTCGCAGCCGGGGCGATCGCACGGCTGCGCCTGCCCGCACCGATCGCCCGGTCCGTGCGCCCAAGCCCGGCCCCGACGCCGCCGACCCCCGCAAGGCACCGCGCGCGGTGGCCGCGATCAAGCCCAAGCGCTTTTATGATGCCAAGGAAAAGGGCGGCGTGACCCCGGTCAAGCCAACGCGTGCGCCTATCCGCAGCGAAACCAGCGCCCGTGCTCGCCGCACCGCGACTGATCCGCGCCGCAAGGACGCTGCACGCGACGGCGGCTTCATCGATAAGCCACGCGCAGCAACGCCTGGCAGCCGACCAGCGCGCCCATCCAAGCCAGGCGGCACGGGCAAGCCCCGCCCGCCCCGGACGAGGCGCTAGGCCATGAGGATTATTGCCGGGCAGTGGCGCGGGCGGACGATCGTCGCGCCCAAGGGTGACGCCACCCGTCCCACCGCCGATCGGACTCGCGAGGGGCTGTTTTCGATGCTGATCAGCCGGATCGGCAGCTTCGAAGGGCTGGCGGTGGCCGATCTGTTCGCTGGATCGGGGGCGCTGGGGCTGGAGGCACTCTCTCGCGGGGCGGCATCCTGCCTGTTCGTCGAGAATGATCGTGCCGCCATCGATGCACTGCGCGGCAACCTTGCCAAGCTTGGTACGACGGCGGATGTGCGGGCACTGTCGGTGCTGTCGCTGGGCGAAGCCACTAACCCGCTCGATGTGGTGATGATGGACCCGCCGTACGGATCAGGCGCTGGGTCAGTGGCGATCGACAAGCTAGCGCGGCTCGGCTGGATCGGTCCCGCGACCTGGGTGAGTGTCGAAACGGCGTTCAACGAGCCGGTCGAGGTCGCCAGGTTCGAGATCGATGCCGAGCGCAATTACGGCAAGGCGCGGATTACCCTCCTTCGTCAGATGGCGGGCTGACGCCGCACCAGCATGAGCCCCCCTAGGCTCAGCGCTGCTGCCACCACCAGATACGCCCCCACCAGCGTCAGCCCACCGCGCGCCGCCAGCGCCTGCGCGATGATCGGCGCGAGTGCACCGCCGATGATGCCGCCCAGATTAAAGGTCAGCGAAACGCCAGTGTAGCGCACCCCCGCCCCGAACAGCGACGGCAGCCATGCGCCAAGCGGACCATAGGCGAAGCCCATCACGAACAGCGCGAACGACAGCCACGCCCAGACGATCACGAGTGAAGCCGCCCCGAGCATTGGCCCCATTGTCAATCCGGCAAGAACCGCGCCCGCAAAACCCCAGCGCAGCATCGAGGGTGTGCCGAACCGGTCGGATAACGTGCACGACAGAATGATGCCCGCGGCAAGGAACGGGATCGCCAGCAGTTCGACGATCAGAAACGATTGGCGAGAATGGCCGAGCGTCGTGGTGCCATATCCCAGTGCAAAGGCAGTCGCGATGTAGAACAGCGCAAAGCACGCGATGACGCCGAACGTCCCGGCGATCGTGCTGCGCAGATCATGTTTCAACAACTGCGCGATCGGCACTTTTGGCAGCGCGCCGCGCGCCGCCTCGGCGGCAAAGGCGGGTGTCTCGGCGAGCTTGAGACGAACCCAGAGCCCGACGAACACCAGCGCGGCGCTCGCTAGAAACGGAAGTCGCCAACCCCAGGCGCGAAAACTCTCATCGCTCATCGTCAGGCCGAGGATCAGGAAAAACCCATTGGCGGCGATGAAGCCGATTGGCGCGCCGAGGGGCGGGAACATCCCGAACCGCCCTGCCCAGCCTGGCGGTGCATTCTCCACCGCCAGCAGCGAAGCGCCGCCCCATTCGCCGCCCAGCCCAAGCCCCTGCCCGAACCGCAATAAACACAGGATCAGCGGCGCGGCCCAACCAATCTGCGCATAGGTCGGCAGGAAGGCGATCAGCACGGTCGATCCGCCCATCAGCAGTAGCGACGCGACCAAGGTCGATTTGCGCCCGACCCGATCACCGAAATGCCCGAAAACTGCCGCACCGACCGGACGGGCGATAAAGGCCAGGCCGAAGCTGGCATAGGAGAGCAGCAGCTGGGCGGCTGCGTCCTCCGCCGGAAAAAACAGCGGTCCGAACACCAATGCCGCGGCGGTGGCGTAAATGTAGAAGTCGTAGAACTCTATCGACGTGCCGACCAAGCTGGCGGTGAGGACGCGGCGGTGCGCGATGAGCGGGTTGGTCGAGGGCGTAACGGTCATCCGCCCCTCATAGCCCGCCTGCTCGGCTTGTCGACGCGCCCCCAGCCCGGATCAGGCGGTGCCGGCCGTCCGAAGTGCCGTCAGGAACAACCAATACAACCCTCCCGCCAGCGCCATCACCGCAGGCAGGGTCAAAACCCAGGCCAGCGCCATGTTGCGAATCGTTGCGCCCTGCAATCCGGCCCCACTCGCCACCGTGGCACCTGCAACGCCGCTCGACAGGATATGGGTGGTCGACACCGGCAGCCCAAAGCGATCGGCGAGCAGGATCGTCATCGCGGCCATCAATTCAGCGGCGCCGCCCATGCCATAGGTCATGTGGGTCTTGCCGATCTTCTCGCCCACCGTCACTACGATGCGCTTCCAGCCGACCATCGTGCCGAGCCCGAGCGCAATCGCCACCGCAATCTTCACCCAGGTCGGGATGAAGCGTGTGCTGCCCTCCAGTTCGTGCTGGAAATCGCTGATTGCCGCGCGATCGGCCTCGTCGAACGTGGCCGCCGCCGATTTGTCCTTCAGCGCCAGTTTTGATGCATCGAGCGCAAGATACATGTCGTTTCGCAGTGGCGATGTCGCCGCTGAGGGAACATTGGCAAGCGAACCATAGGTCGAAAGCTGTGCGCCAATATCGCGCGATACCGTGCCGATCGCTGCATAGACAACGGGGTCACTGGCCGATTTGGTCCTGAGCGCGCTGGCCAGCACATCCCGCGCGGTGATGATGTTGACGGTCGCTGCGCCCGCCTTGGCGGCGAAGACATTGGCGGCACTGTCGGCGTGTTGCACAAAAGCGGGGGTCGCATCGGCCGGTACGCCACGGTTCAGCGCATAGGCGGTGGGGGCGCAGCCGATCAGGATCAGCATGATCAGGCCCATGCCCTTTTGCCCGTCATTGCCGCCATGCGCGAACGACACGGCGGTGCAGGTGAAGATCAGCAAGCCGCGGATGCCCGGCGGCGGCGGTTCATTGGCGGCGGGCTTGGCGTAAAGCTTTGGGTTGCGCAGGATCTGCTTCATGATGAGCAGCAGCGCCATCGCCCCGAAAAATCCAATGACTGGCGCAATGGCGAGTCCGTAAAGCACTTCCTGCGCTTTCGCCCAATTGACGCCCGATGTGCCCCCGGCACCGTTCGACAGCAATTGATTGGCAAGCCCAACACCCAGAATCGACCCGATCAGAGCATGGCTCGACGAGTTGGGCAAGCCGACATACCAGGTGGCCAGGTTCCACACGATCGCCGCGAGCAGTAGCGCGAAGATCATCGCAAAGCCCGCTGCGTTGCCCACGTTCAGAATGAGTTCGACCGGCAACAGCGTAACGATTGAAAAGGCGACTGCCCCGCTCGACAGCAGCACCCCAAGCAGATTGAAAAAGCCTGACCAAACGACCGCGAGTTGGGCGGGCATCGAGTTGGTGTAGATCACCGTGGCGACGGCATTCGCGGTATCGTGAAAGCCATTCACGAATTCGAAGCCGAGCGCGATCAGCAATGCCAGTGCCAGCAGGATGACTGTCGCTATCGCCAGCGTTTCGCCAACCGCTGCGGTCTCATTCGCGATGCTGACCCCGGCATAGATCAGCCCACCCAGGATCGTCAGCGCAAAGACAATGCGCGCAATGGGATTGGCGGGGGCATCGAGCGCTGGGCGATCGGGATCGGCGTCACCCAAAGGCGCGCTGTCGGCAAGGGTTGTGGCCATAATTCCCAGTGACGCTAGTCTGTGTCAGTTGGATGACAGCGCTGGACGATTGCAGCGATTGTAACGGCAAGCGTTGCTTCAGCCCGCCAGCACTGCGGCCATGGCCGGCATCACTGCCTGCAACCCCTTAACCGGGCGGATCATCACGCGAAAGCTGGTGATCTTGTCGGCTTCGTTCCAATGGATGATGTCGACACCGTTCACCTGAATACCGTCCAGATCAAGCTGAAATTCGAGCACCGCCGACGACGCGCCGATCCATTCCTCGACATAACAAAAGCTCGGCACGCCAAGCACTTTTTGCGCCGCGGTCAGATATTTGATCGTGATCGCCTTGCCCAGCTGCGGGGTGTGCACGGCGGGCGACTGGAACACGCAATCATCCGCGATCAGATCATCGAGGCCGCTGGGATCGCGCGCGTCCATCAGTGCGTGCCAATGGTCGATTGCTGCTGCCATCACCTGTTTCCCTGTCTACCAACGAGCGATCCTTATCATCGCCGGTCGCCAGCACAAGCGCGCTTGCCCGATGCGCTGCCGTTCCCTACCTGTTCACCGATGAGTCTTCCTGTCCCAGCCCCCGACCCAAGCGCCGCCGAGCCGCCCTATATTCGCGGCCTGAATGCCCCGCAGCGTGATGCCGTGCTGACGACCGAGGGCCCCGTGCTGGTGTTGGCGGGTGCTGGCACCGGCAAAACCGCGGCACTGACCGCGCGGCTCGCGCATTTGCTTTACACGCGAAAAGCCTATCCATCCGAAATCCTGTCAGTCACCTTCACTAACAAGGCCGCGCGCGAGATGCGCCACCGGGTGCGCAATATCGTGGGCGATGTGGTGGAGGGAATGCCGTGGCTTGGCACGTTTCACGCGATCGGAGCCAAGATGCTGCGGCGCCATGCCGAACTGGTCGGGCTGCAATCGAACTTTACGATTCTGGATACCGATGATCAGCTGCGGTTGCTGAAACAGCTGATTGTGGCATCCGACATCGACGAAAAACGCTGGCCGGCACGCCAGTTGGGCGGGATAATCGATGGCTGGAAGAACAAAGGACTGACGCCTGCTGATATCGATGCGGGCGAGAGCGAGGCCTATGCCAATGGGCGCGGCAAGGAGATGTACGCCGCCTATCAGGCGCGGCTGATCGCGCTCAACGCCTGTGATTTCGGCGATCTGCTGCTGCACATGTTGACGATCCTGAAGCGCGACCGCGATGTGTTGAGCCAATATCAGCAACGCTTTCGCTACATCATGGTCGACGAATATCAGGACACCAACAGCGTCCAGTATTTATGGCTCCGCCTGCTGGCGCAGGAGCGCAAGAATATCTGCTGCGTCGGTGATGACGACCAGTCGATCTATTCATGGCGCGGCGCGCAGGTGGAAAATATTTTGAAATTCGAGAAGGATTTTCCGGGCGCAAAGGTCATCAAGCTCGAACAAAATTATCGTAGCACGCCACATATCCTCGCGGCTGCAAGCGGCGTGATCGCCAATAATTCGGGTCGGCTCGGCAAGACACTGTGGACCGATGAAGCCGAGGGCGAGAAGGTCAAAGTGCTCGGCGTGTGGGATGGCCCCGAAGAGGCCCGTCGCGTCGGCGAGGAAATTGAGAGCGCGCAGCGGGGCGGGAAATCGCTCGACCATATCGCGATCCTGGTCCGCGCACAGCACCAGACTCGCGAATTCGAAGACCGGTTCATTGCGATCGGGATGCCCTATCGCATTGTCGGCGGGTTTCGCTTTTATGAGCGCGCCGAAATCCGTGATGCGCTGGCTTATCTTCGCATCGTCAGCCAGCCCGCCGATGATCTGGCGTTCGAGCGCATCGTTAACGTGCCCAAGCGCGGCCTGGGCGATAAGGCGGTGCAACGTGTTCACCAGCTGGCGCGCGCCGAGGGGGTGCCGCTCAGCACCGCCGCCGCGCGCATCCTCGATACCGATGAGCTCACTCCGCAAGCACGGCGATCGCTCGGCAATTTCGTGATCGATCTGGCGCGCTGGCGGCAGATGGCGGCGGACTTGCCCCACCCTGAACTCGCGCGGCAGATTCTCGACGAAAGCGGCTACACCGCCGTGCTGCAGGCGGAGAAATCGACCGAGGCATCGGGACGACTCGAAAATCTTTCCGAACTCGTTCGGGCGATGGAGGAATATGAAACGCTCGGCGCGTTCCTCGAACATGTCAGCCTCGTCATGGACAATGAGGCGCAGGCCGAAGAGGCCAAGGTGACGATCATGACGATCCATGCCGCCAAGGGGCTCGAATATGACACCGTCTTTCTGGTGGGCTGGGAAGAAGGGCTGTTCCCGTCACAACGCGCGATCGACGAGGGCGGCAATGCCAGCCTCGAAGAAGAACGCCGCCTTGCCTATGTCGCCATCACTCGCGCCCGGCGGCGCGCCTTCATTCTCCACGCAGCCAATCGCCGCATCTACGGGCAATGGACGTCAAGCATTCCGAGCCGCTTCGTCGGCGAACTGCCGCTGGCGCATATCGAGAGCGAATCGAGCATGGCGGGCGGCGAAAGCCTGTGGCGTGCCAATTGGTCTGAGCGCGCCGACCCCTTCGCCGATGTCGCGCGCGGCACCGGGCGGGGGCCAGGTTGGCAGCGCGCAGCGGCAACAGGTTCAAGCTTCGTCCGCGAACCGGCACGCGTCGTGGAAGCTCGGGCAAGCGCCGTCAGCATCGGCAACAAGGGACGCAGTGACGTGTCCGTCGGGATGCGCGTCTTTCACCAGAAATTCGGCTATGGGGCGATTGTCGAGATCGAAGGCAACAAGCTTGAAATCGACTTCGAAACCGCAGGACGGAAGCGCGTGATGGACAGTTTCGTGACGGTCGGCTGAAGCCGATGCGCAGGCGTTAAACCCGGTCCACCGTCATCAGCGTGACGTCGTGATATTTCGCTTCGCTCGGATCGAATATCTCGACCGGTATAAAGGGCCGATCGACGAGATGGATCTCGCCGAGCCCGCTCAGCCGATACGTGCCGAGCTTGATCTCGCGCGGGGGCTTCCCGTCGCGTTCGACAGCGACCGCATCGACATGAAGTTCGTCATGCTTGGTGTAGAGAATGTGCGGTGCCAACGTTACCATGCCGCGATTATACACCGCGGTCAGGCACCGTCGGCGAACGATCGCTTCAAGGATCGTGGGCACAGGACCGGTCGGAGCGTTGTCGTCGCCCTGGGATTCGGGTTGCTTCATAATCTTAGGTGTACCATTGAATGGTGCAGTGCAGCAATAGGTGACCTCGCCCCATGCAACACCCGTTGATCGCCGCCCTCAATCTTCAGCCGCATCCCGAAGGAGGCTGGTATCGCGAGACTTTTCGCCAACCCGGGCCGGATGGCGGTCGGGGACTGGCGACGTGCATCCTGTTTCTGCTTGAAGGCGGGCAGAAATCGCACTGGCACCGCGTCGATGCCGCCGAGTTGTGGCTGTGGCATACGGGGAGCCCGCTGATGCTGATGATCGACCGGGAAACGCACCTGCTCGGCGGAGACGTGCTGGCAGGGCAATTGCCCCAAGCGATTGTTCCCGCCGGGGCATGGCAGGCGGCGGATGCGCACAATGGATGGGCGCTGGTGAGCTGCATCGTGACGCCGGCGTTTGACTTTGCCGGGTTCGAACTCGCCGAACCCGGCTGGTCACCGCCCCATATTGGTTAAAACACCGACTTCGCCTCGGCCTCTTTCATCATTGCCTGCCGCACCAGTGGCACCGGCGGGCCGCCATAGCTGAGGAAAGCGTCGTGGAATCCCTTCCACGCCTTCGTCCCACCCCTGCTGGCGGTCCAGTCTGCCCGCAGTTTGCGGATCATCAGCTTGCCGAGCGTGTAGTTGAGGTAAGCCGGATCATAGGTGCCACGCGCCGATTGCTGGCGGGCAGTGCCTTCATCCTGGTGGCATTCCTTGATGAACAGCTCGCGTGACTGCTCCTGCGTCATTTTGCCCGAATGGAGCCGGATTGCCGACAGGAACCGACAATCGCGCAGCAGGGCGTTGGCGAGCTGGCCGATATGCGTTTCGGGATCGCCCTTGTTCAGCCCGGCCTCCCACATCATTTCCTCGGTATAATGCGCCCAGCCTTCGGCATAGGCGTAGCCGACGAACAATTGCCCGAATAGCGAGGGCGAGCGATTGGCGTGGAGGAACTGGACGAAATGGCCGGGCATCACTTCATGGACCGACGTGAACAGCAGGTCCTGCTTACCGGGCACGAAGCCGTCCTGAACTTCCTTGGTCCAGCTCGGATCGGGCGGGGAGATATAATAGACCGACGGAATGCCCTTATCGAACGGTCCCGGCGGATCGATATAGGCTGAGTTCTGCCGGTTATAGGGCGGACTCTCCTCGACCAAGGCCTCCTCCGTACCGGGGATCGAGACGAGATCCTTGTCGATTACAAAGGCGCGGAGCATCGGGATCTGCCGCCGCGCTTCGGCAACCGGGCCGCCTTCAGGTTTGTTCGCGTTCATCTTGGCGGTGCACGCCTCGATCGTCGCGCCGGGGGCAAATTTGGCACAGGCCTCGGCAAAGGCATCCTGATTGCGCTTCAGATCGGCCATCCCGATCGCCTCCAACTCGGCGAGCGGCGTGTTGACGCCTTCAGTCGCGGCCAGCATCCGGGCAAAGCGATCCGCCCCGAGTGCGAAATCCTGCGTCGCGGTCGTGCGCTGGCTCTCGAGCCAGGTGCCGATTTCGCGCATGGCCGTGGCCGCAGCCTGTGACGCGGTATCGAATTCCTTTTGCAGCGCCGGATCATTCACGCTGGCGAACGCCTTTTTGGCATCGCCGGCATAGAAATCGGCAAAACCATTGAACCCGGCCACGCCGTAATTGACGAAGCTCAGTGGCATCGGGGTTTTCAGGTTGGCACGGATATTGGGGGCCTGCGCGGCAACGCTTTTGAAAAAGGCGATCATCGCCTTCATCCGGGTCGGCGCATCGGCATAGGGCCGAGCGATATAGACGTTCGGATCGAGCCCGCCGCCGACATAGAAAGTTGGGTTGCGGTGCGGCAGATCAGCATCTTCCAGCCAGAACAGCTTTCCCTCAGCGACCTTCACCAGATAATCGCGCTCGAACCGGTCAGCTTCGGACAGCTTTGCGGCATCGAACTTGCGCGCGGCGGCAATCGTGTCGCGCAGGAAATCGCCCTGTTTCTTAAGGCCCGCAGCGCTCCAGTCGGGGAGGCGTCCGTCAAATTCATGCTTGCCCTGATAGACGGCATTGGCGGGGTCGAGTTCGAACCAGCCGCTGACGAACGCATCTCGGAACTTCGCCCAGTTGCCCGCCTGCGCCATCGCCGCCATCGATCCGCCCGGCACCTGCGCCACCGGGCCGCACCCGGCCAGCGCCAACAGACTGGCTGCCACCAATAATTTCATCCGCACCGGGCTGCTCCTACTTGAGTCGACTCGAATGAAGCTGGCAGGTTGTAGCGATTACCGCCAGCCCCCTGGCTATCGGCGGAACCGCCATGTTGATGATCCGTTTGGCCCGCAATTCCCTATCGGAGAACCCCAATGCCTTATGTGACGACGCGCGACGGCACCGATCTCTATGTCAAGGATTGGGGGAGTGGACGCCCCGTTATCCTGATTCATGGCTGGCCGCTGTCGGCCGATAGCTGGGATGCGCAGGCAATGGCGCTGGCCGATGCTGGATATAGGGCGATTGCCTATGACCGGCGCGGGTTTGGACGGTCGGCGCAGCCCTGGAACGGTTACAATTACGATATTTTCAGCGACGACCTCGCCGATGTGATGGCCGCGACCGGTGCCACCGCCGATACGACGCTGGTCGGCTTCTCGATGGGCGGCGGCGAAGTCGCGCGTTACATGTCGCGGCACGGCGGCAAGGGCGTGATCAAGGCGGGGCTGATCGGATCGGTCGTGCCGTTCATGCTGCAGACTGAGGATCACCCCAATGGCGCGCCGATGGCGGTGTTCGACGGGATCAAGGCAGGCATCATCGCTGATCGCCCTGGCTTTTTCCGCGGGTTCCTTCGTAACTTCTTCGGGGTCGATACCCTGCCTGATCCGGTCAGCGATGATGTGGTCGCCTGGGCGTGGCAGATCGCAATGCAGGCGAGCCTGAAGGCGACGCTCGATTGCGTCACCACCTTCGGCACGACCGATTTCCGGGGCGATCTGCCCGCCTTCACCGTGCCGACCCTGATCGTGCATGGCACCGGCGACGGCATTGTCCCGATCGACATTTCCGCCCGCCCCGCAGCACAGGGCATCGCTGGTGCTCAGCTGATCGAATATGAAGGCGCACCGCACGGCTTTACCGTCACCCACCGCGAACGCTTCACGGCCGACCTGCTGGCGTTTTTGGCAGCCTGAAGATTTAACGGTCCGAAGAAAAGCTTGGGGTCAGCCTGCAATCGCTGATTGCTCCGCTGGCCCCAAGAGCATTAAAGCCGCAAGCCATGGCTGAGGCGACCCACCCCTTTCAGATAACGAATTTCCGGTTCTACTGGGCGGCGCGCTTTTCGATGACGATCGCGCAAAACGCGATGATCATCGTGATCGGCTGGCAAACCTATACCATCGCGCGCGAAACGATGAGCCCGAGTGCGGCGGCCGCGCAATTGGGGCTGATCGGGCTACTGCAATTCCTGCCGCTATTCTTCTCGACGCCGATCACCGGCTGGGTCGCCGATCGGTTCGACCGACGCTGGATTGCCCGCGCGACCATAGCGCTGCAGGTACTGTGTGCGCTGGTGCTCGCGATCGTCACCTATCGCGGCAATATGACGCTGCCGGTGCTGTTTTCGGTGGCGGTGGCGCTGGGATTCTGTCGAGCCTTTGCCGGTCCTGCCTTTGGCGCGCTCGCGCCCAATCTGGTGCCGCGCGCGATTTTGCCGACCGCCATCGCGCTCAGTTCTATCTCTTGGCAGGTCGGCACGATTATCGGCCCCGCGCTCGGTGGCGTTGCCTATGCAGCCGCGCCCTATGCCGCTTACGCGCTGGCGACGACACTGTTCGTCGTGGCGCTTGGCTGCCTGATGATGATTGGCCATGTTCCCCGCACCGTCATCCCCGGCAAGGCGCATCCACTCCGTCAAATTGCAGAGGGGCTCGCTTATGTTGGGCAGAACAAGCTCGTGTTCGGTACGATTACGCTCGATCTGTTCGCGGTGTTCCTCGCCGGCACCACCGCGCTACTGCCCATCTATGCGCACGACATTTTGAAGGTCGGTCCCATCGGGTTGAGCCTGCTCGCTTCGGCACCAGCGGTCGGCGCGTCGATCACCGCGATCTTTTTCTCCTTCCGCCCGATCAAGACCAATGTCGGTCCCAAGATGCTGTGGGCGGTGATGATTTATGGCACCGCGACGATCATTTTCGGTGTTTCTCAGATCATGGCGCTTAGCCTGACCGCGCTCGCCATTGCGGGGGCGGCGGACATGTTCTCCGTATATATCCGCCAATCGCTGATCCAACTGCACACGCCCGATGACAAGCGCGGGCGTGTGGGTGCGGTTTCCCAGCTTACCATTTCGGCATCGAATGAGCTGGGAGAAGCCGAATCCGGTTTCCTCGCGGCCGCACTCGGCCCCGTGGGCGCGGTGCTGGTCGGCGGTGGTGGTGCGATTGTTGTCACGATCCTGTGGACCTTCCTGTTCCCGAGTATCCGCCGCGCCCGCACATTCGACCCGGCGGAAGACTTACCCGATCCCCAAACCACCAAGCTGGAGGCCATCGCATGAAAGCCAACACGATCCTGGAAACCATCGGCAACACGCCGCACATCCGCGTCGCCAAGCTGTTCCCCGGCGCCGAAGTGTGGATCAAGTCCGAGCGATCGAACCCCGGTGGATCGATCAAGGACCGGATCGCGCTGGCGATGATCGAGGCCGCAGAAGCGTCGGGCGCGCTGAAGCCCGGTGGCACGATCATCGAACCGACCAGCGGCAACACAGGCGTTGGGCTCGCGATGGTGGCGGCGGTGAAGGGCTACAAGCTGGTCCTCGTCATGCCCGAAAGCATGTCGATCGAGCGGCGGCGGCTGATGCTCGCTTATGGCGCGACCTTCGATCTCACCCCGCGTGACAAGGGCATGCGCGGCGCGATCGAACGCGCGATGGCGCTGGTCGACGGCACCCCCGGCGCCTGGATGCCGCAGCAATTCGAAAACCCGGCCAATATCGATGTCCACACCCGCACGACTGCGCTCGAAATTCTGGCGGACTTCGCGGACTCGCCAATCGACGTCATCATTACCGGGGTCGGCACCGGCGGTCACATCACGGGCATTGCCGAAACACTGAAAGCCCATTGGCCCAATCTGAAGGTCTATGCAGTCGAGCCCGAAGCATCGCCGGTCATTTCGGGTGGTGCGCCGGGTCCGCATCCGATT
Organism: Sphingomonas sp. 32-62-10; assembly: GCA_002280555.1. Lineage (GTDB taxonomy): Bacteria > Pseudomonadota > Alphaproteobacteria > Sphingomonadales > Sphingomonadaceae > Sphingomonas. The sequence continues at coordinate 46,211 of NCEE01000011.1, read as the reverse complement.
CAAGGGATCGGTGCCGGTTTCATTCCGGCTAACCTCCATACTGCGTCGATCGACGGGACCATCAAGGTCGATGCCAATGTCGCCAAGGAAATGGCGCGGCGGGCCGCATCGGAGGAAGGAATGCTGGTCGGCATCAGCTCGGGCGCGACGCTGGCGGCGATCGGGCAGAAACTGCCCGATCTGCCCGATGACGTCCGGGTGCTCGGCTTTAACTATGACACGGGCGAGCGCTATCTCTCGGTACCCGATTTTCTGCCCGAAAGCTGAATGATGAAGATCGCCTTTACCGCGATTTAGCGGTATCATCACCGAGTCGTGGGGGACTTTCTAGGGGGCGTTAATGCGCAAGGCGATGATCTGTGTCAGCGTGATGCTGGCCATTCTGCAGCTCTGGCCGTTGGTGATGGGCAAGCAGGTTACACCGGAGCAGGTGGCCGCAACCGCTGCGCCGAGCGCGCAGGCAGCGACCTCGCGCCCGGTTAAAGTTGCTGCCTTTGTTGGCGGCAACCCGGTTAATCCCATCAAGCGTGCCAACCAAGTGGCTGTTTCGACCGGACAAGTCAGCTGCTATCGCCATTATGAAATTGCGTTTGGTGCTTGCGCACCCTCTGATCGTGCCTGTCGTATGAAGGCCGCCGACCAATGGGATCTGTGCGAAGCGACCGGTTTCTGGGGCAACTGAACCGCGCATTCAATCGCTGGCGTGGGCTGAGCTAACACGCCATCCAGCGCCTGACCCTCGCGAATCGATCGCGGATCGGCCCAGCTAAAGTCGAAAACATCACGGTCGGATCAGCCTTCGCAATTATTGCACATATGTTTCATTGCGAGACTCGGCGTAAGTGCTCGCTACGCTCTTTAAGGCAGCCTTTCAGCAACTGCTGCCGCACTTCGCTTGGTATCGAAACTAGGGTAAGGGCCGGGACCAATTTCCGACCGAGCTCGTTTTGATGCCCATGCAAGTGCTTCCGTACAATCCTTCTGCTGCTCGAACGGCATTATTCGGTGATCCCGGTCGGCGGACATCAATCGTGCTGACGATCGTCAGTGTGCTCGCAGTGACGGTGCCGACACTCATCGTGCAGGCTTCAACTGCACCGCAAACCGCACCGCCCAGTCTGGTCGGGGGACAGCCCATTGTGCCACCCCAGCAATTGCCACCAGTCGACCCGATCGAGTTCGCCGCGATCACGCCTGACGACGCACGCAGGATCAATTCCGCGGTGCCGTTTTCGGTCGGTCCCAATCCCGCCGCCAAGCCCTTTCGCCTGCAGGAGACGGGAATCGCTGCCATGCGCGCGGTCGATTGCCTGGCAACGGCGGTGCTGTACGAAGCGGGCGATGATGCGACCGGCCAGCGTGCCGTCGCGCAGGTCATCATCAACCGGGTGCGCCACCCCGCCTTCCCTAAGACGATCTGCGGCGTGGTGTTTCAGGGGGCGGAGCGCCGCACCGGTTGCCAGTTCACCTTCACCTGCGATGGGGCGCTGTTCCGCCACCGCTGGACCGACGAGGCCTGGGTCCGCGCGCGTACCGTTGCTACCGAAGCGCTGAATGGCCGGGTGTTCGTGAAAGTCGGCCATTCGACGCATTACCATACCGATTGGGTGGTGCCCTATTGGAGTTCGAGCCTCGATAAGGTGAGTGCGGTCGGCACGCACCTGTTTTTCCGATGGACCGGCTGGTGGGGCACACCGCCTGCATTCAACCGCCGCGTCGCGACGGACGAGCCGATCATCGCTCAACTCGCGCAATACTCGCCCGCGCATAACGCGGCGGGCGATTTTCAGGCTGCTGCGATCGATGATTTTCCGGCGGAGGCCTATGTACCGCCCGCCCCCGTGTCAGGCGATCCGAATGCCTTCCTTGCCACCGTCGATCGGCGGATTGATCCTGACAGCTTCAGGAAGCTGGCGGAGGCAAGCTGTGGCTCCCGCCCCTATTGCAAATATATGGCCTGGACCGCCCGGTTGCGGACGCCAACCGCCCTGCCGCTCGAACCTATTCAGGTCGCGACGATGTCGTTCAGTTATCTGCGGGATCGCGCCCGCGGGTTTGAAAAGGCGCTGTGGAGCTGCAGCCAGTTTCCACGCGCGGATCAGAACCAGTGCATGAAGGCGCAGACATTTGTTCCCGGAACACCCGCCGCGTCATCGCTGGCTAGCGCGCCCGACCGGAAATAAGCCCAAGATAACCGGGTCATTCCAGCCAGCCCCACCGACCCCGCGACCAACAATGTCGCCACCATTGGCCGCGCCGCGACCTACTCCAACTGCGAAACCATCGGCGCCGTAATGGCGCCTACGCGCTGACGGTGCGTCAGGCCGCTTCGAACATCTCGGGCGACAGCGCCATGACCGCCTCTGCCCCGCCTTCGATCTTGCGACGCAGCGACCCAGTGTCTGGCAGGACCCGTTCAGCGAAATAACGCGCGGTAACGAGCTTGGCTTCGAGGAACGCGCGGTCGCCATCCGGCTTACCGTCAGCCAGCGCATGGGTGGCGGCCGTCGCCATGCGCAGCCACATCAGCCCAAGCGCGACGATCCCCATCAGGTGCATATAGCTGTGCGCCCCGGCGCCGACATTGTTCGGGTTGGCCATGCCGTTCTGCATGAACCAGACGGTCGATGCCTGAAGATCATTGGCCGAGCGTTCGAGCCGCGTGGCGAAATCGGCAAGGCTGGCATCTTCCTTGGCGACTGCAATCTCATCGGCCAGCATCTTGAACAATGTCTGCACCGCGCGACCGCCATTGGTCGCCAGCTTGCGGCCGACCAGATCCATCGCCTGCACGCCATTGGTGCCTTCATAAATCATCGCGATCCGGGCATCGCGGACATATTGCTCCATGCCCCATTCGGCGATGTAACCATGCCCGCCATAGACCTGCTGGGCGTTGGTGGCAATTTCATAGCCCTTGTCAGTGCCATAGCCCTTGATCACTGGCGTCAGCAGCCCGATCAGATCGTCGGCAAGCTGGCGCTCCTCCTCGGTCTGCGCGAAATGGGTGAGATCGACCTGGAGGGCGCCCCAAAGACACAAAGCGCGCAGCCCTTCGGTCACGGCCTTCGCATCCATCAGCATTCGGCGGACATCGGGATGAACGAACAGCGTATCCGCCTTTTCGGACGGATCGACGGCCCCGGTCAGCGCGCGGCCCTGGCGGCGATCGTGCGCGTACTGGACCGCGTTCTGGTAAGCGACCTCGGCAATGCCAAGGCCCTGCAGACCAACACCAAGCCGGGCCGCGTTCATCATGATGAACATCGCGGCGAGACCCTTCATCTCATCGCCGACCAGCCAGCCCTTCGCGCCGTCATAATTCATCACGCAGGTCGAATTGGCGTGAATGCCCATCTTGTGCTCGATCGACCCGCAGGTAACCGCGTTACGCTCGCCCAGCGATCCGTCGTCATTGACGATGAACTTGGGCACGACAAAGAGCGAAATCCCCTTCGAGCTTTCGGGGGCGCCCGGCGTCTTGGCGAGGACGAGGTGGATGATGTTCTCGGTCAGGTCATGCTCGCCCGACGAGATAAAAATCTTGGTGCCGGTGATCGACCAGCTGCCATCGGCGGCGGGTTCGGCGCGGGTGCGGATCAAGCCAAGGTCGGTGCCGCACTGCGGCTCGGTGAGGTTCATTGTGCCGCCCCATTCGCCCGACACCATTTTGGGGACGTATTTCGCCTTCTGCTCCGGGCTGCCCTTCACCAGCAACGATGCGATCGCGCCATGGGTGAGGCCGGGGTACATCGCAAACGCCATATTGGCCGAATTCTTATATTCCTCGAACGCGGTCGAGACGACATGGGGCATTGCCTGCCCGCCAAATTCCTCCGGTGCGCCAAGTGTTGACCAGCCCGCTTCAACGAACTTGGCATAGGCTTCCTTGAACCCGGCGGGGGTCGTCACTGATCCGTCAGCGTGGCGCGTGCAGCCTTCCTGATCGCCCGAATGGTTGATCGGGAATAGCACTTCGGCGACGAACCTGCCGCCTTCATCGAGCACGGCATCGACGACATCGGGGGTAGCGTTCTGAAAACCCGGCAGATTTGTATAGCGATCGAGACCGACAACATGCTCGAGAATGAAGCGCGTATCGCGCACGGGCGGCGTATATTTCGGCATGATCAGTCCTTTTGGGTCTTGAGATCGGCATCGGCCCCATCTCGACCGGATTCGAGCCCCGGTTCGATAAGATCGATAAATTGTTTCAGTTCATCGATGGCGGCATCGATATCGTGCTTTTGCGCATCAAGTAGCGCTATTCTGTCGCGACAACGCGCGATGGTCACTTCACGTTGCGAGCGTCGGCCGTCGCCAATGTCGTACAGGTCAAGCAGCTCGCGAATTTCGCCCAGACTAAAACCGACACGCTTGCCGCGGAGTATCCAGGCAAGCCGCGCGCGATCACGCGCGGAATAGATGCGGACGGTGCCACGCCGCTCTGGCGCGATCAGCCCTTCATCCTCGTAGAATCGAAGCGCCCGCGCGGTAACGCCGAACTCCGTCGACAGATCGGAAATCGAAAAGCTGTGCCGGTCGGGCAGCGGCGCGATGGGTGCATAGGCGGGAAGCGTAGCCATACACAGCAAAATACTTATCGTTTACGTGAACGTCAACCTCACCCGCCAATCGCACACAGCAATTTGCGTTTCGAATCCCGCAACGTTGACGCTTCCGAGACCGAATCGCTCAGACGCCGCACATCAAGCGCCGCAAACGAGGCACGACGACCGCATAGCTTCTCACACGCCTGCGGCATTCTGCCTGGGAACACGATCCGATCGCCCTCGAATCGCGCGTCGAAGTCGCAGCCCGGCGCTCCGGCGAAGGTGATGTGCAGCGCCTCCCCCACCCGCGTAACCGTGCCTGATCCGCTGCAATTCTGCTGATCGCCATAATCGACGAAAGCCCCAATGCGGTAGTTCAAGCGGTCAGGGACAACGCAGACACGGTCCGTATCGCGCGCGTAGAGCCCGGTCATATCGGTATTGGCGGGATCAGCGATCACGCCTGCGGCAATCGCGGCGGTCTCCAGATCGGGCGCCGTTGTGGCGGTGGCACGCGGTGGCGCGGACGTCTCGCCCGAACAACCGCAGAGCATCAGCAGCCCACACAGGAAAATGCCTCTGGTCACCCTTTGGACATCGCAAATACGGGGTCGAGCCTATCCCAATTACCCAAACCGAATCCTGGTCGCAATCGATGCGGATTTCAGCGACACGCAGGATGTTGCCCGACGTTTCGCCCTTTTTCCACAGCGCGCCGCGACTGCGCGACCAGAATGTGGCCTCACCCGTCGTCTGGGTTGCGGCCAACGCCTCGGCATTCATGTGCGCCACCATCAGGACATCGCCCGATACCCGGTCGGTCACCACAGCGGTAATCAGTCCGTCGGTATTGTATTTCGGATCGAGCAACAGCCCGGTTTCGCGTGAGTCGGCCATGCCCTTTTGTAGCGCAACCGCAGCGCTCAACCATCTTTATCGACCAATACGTCTAACCGATGATGACAAATGCGCGACAAACGCGAATGGCGTCCCTATATGACGGGCTCGGCGCAACCAGTGGACGGGCATGCTGACAACAAATCCCTTTGACGACGATCACCTGCATGAGGAATGCGGCATTTTCGGCGTATCCGGCACAGACGGTGAAGCGGCGGCCCTGGTCGCGCTTGGCCTCCACGCACTTCAGCACCGGGGGCAGGAAGCCGCTGGTGTAACCAGCTTTGACGGTAAAGAATTCCATACCCACCGGGCCATGGGCCATGTCGCCGGTAATTTTGACCGCGATGACGTGATCCGCGCGCTGACGGGAACCGTCGCCTGCGGGCATGTCCGCTATTCGACCACGGGCGAAACTGCCCTGCGCAATATCCAACCGTTGTACGCTGATCTGGCGAGCGGCGGCTTTGCGATTTCGCACAACGGTAATATCTCCAACGCCACCCGGTTGCGGCGTGAATTGGTGCGGCGCGGTTCGATCTTCCAATCGACCTCCGATACCGAGGTGATTATCCACCTCGTCGCGACCTCCAACTACCGCACCTTGCTGGACAAGTTCATTGACGCGCTGAAGCAGGTCGAGGGCGCCTATTCCCTGATCGTGATGACGCCCGAGGGAATGATCGCCTGCCGCGATCCGCTCGGGATTCGTCCACTGGTGATGGGGAGACTCGGCGATGCGATCATCTTCGCGTCGGAAACCGTAGCGCTCGACGTGGTCGGCGCGACCTTCGAACGCGCGATCGACCCGGGTGAACTGGTGATTGTGCAGGACAGCGAAGTTCGATCGATCCGCCCCTTTCCCGAGGTCCCGGCGCGCCCCTGCATCTTCGAATATGTCTATTTCTCGCGCCCCGATTCGATCACCGATGATCGATCGGTCTATTCGGTGCGCAAGGCGATCGGCGCGCAACTGGCGATTGAGAGCCCGGTCGAAGTCGATCTCGTCATCCCAGTCCCTGATTCGGGGACGCCTGCGGCAATCGGCTATGCACAGGAATCGGGCATCCCGTTCGAGCTGGGTATCATCCGATCGCATTATGTTGGCCGCACCTTCATCCAGCCGGGCGACAAAGTTCGGCATCTCGGCGTGAAGCTGAAGCACAACGCCAACCGGGCGCTGATTCGGGGCAAACGCATCGTCCTGATCGACGATTCGATCGTGCGCGGCACGACCAGCCTGAAGATCGTCCAAATGATGCGTGAGGCGGGCGCCGCCGAAGTCCATATGCGGATCGCCAGCCCGCCGACGCGCCATAGCTGCTTTTACGGGGTCGATACGCCCGAGCGTGCGAAGCTGCTCGCGGCACAGCTCGATGTCGGCGGGATGACCGATTTCATCCATGCCGACAGTCTCGCGTTCATTTCGATCGACGGGCTGTACAAGGCGCTCGGCCAGTCGAAGCGTTCGGAAACGCAGCCCAGCCATTGCGATGCCTGCTTCACCGGCGACTACCCTACGACGCTGACCGACCAGGACGAATGCGAAACGGTCGATCAGTTCGCGATGCTCGCCGAACGGGTGATCTGACCCCCTCCCACCGACATCGTTTCAGACAATATTCGCTCCCGCCGCGATGGCCGGAGATGATCGGAGTATCGACGTGACCGACAAACCGTTTGCCAGCCAGACCGCCCTTGTCACCGGGGCGAGCCGCGGGATCGGTGCGGCCACGGCCAAGGCGCTTGCTGCAGCCGGTGCCCATGTCGTGCTGACGGCCCGCACCACCGGCGGGCTCGAGGAAGTAGAAGAGTCGATCTACAAGGCAGGCGGCACTGCCACGATCGCACCAGTGAACTTGACCGAGAATGACAGCATTGCGCGGCTCGCTACCGCATTGTCGGGGCGTTACCCGGCGCTCGATATCATGGTGTTGAACGCAGCGACACTCGGGACGCTGGCAGCGGTGCCTGTGATCGACCCCAAGGATTTTGCCAAGGTGATGACGCTGAACGTCAGCGCCCAAGTGGCGTTGCTGACGGCGTTCGATCCGATGTTGCGCAAATCGGCGCATGGGCGCGTAATTGGTCTGACATCATCGGTCGCCCGCCAGCACCGTGCCTATTGGGGCGAATATGCCGCGTCCAAGGCCGCATTCGAGGCGATCCTGTGCAGCTATGGCCTCGAAGTCGCGAACATCAGCAAGATCCGCACCGCGCTGATCGATCCTGGCGCGACCCGGACCGCGATGCGCGCGCGCGCCTATCCGGGGGAAGATCCGATGTCGGTCAAAGACCCGTCCGTGGTCGGCGATTACATCGTCCGGTTGCTGACCGAGGATTTTGACACCGGGCGGTTCGATCGGATCGAAGGCTAAAGCTGCCTTCGGTTGTCTTCGGTTGACCCAGACGCAGCCGATCCCTGGGTGGATGACGGTCAGATCCTTGGCTAAGTCTGCAACACCCAGCGTTCGGTCCCCTCTAATCCCAACGCCGTCAGCTTCCCGCTATAGCAAGCGCCGGTATCAATGCCGATCCGGTCGGGCTTGAATTCGACATCCTGGGTGGGGGTGTGGCCGTGCACCACGACCACCCGGTCGCGCCGCCGTGCATCAAGAAAGGGCTGCCGTATCCAGCGCAGATCGCTGCCCACCTGCCGATCGAGCTGCACGCCGGGCCTGATCCCGGCATGCACGAAGACATAATCGCCCATCCTGATCATCTCCTCGCCACGATCGATCACATCGATGTGATCGCGTGGGATGCGCTGCTTCAGGAGGTCGGCAAGATCCTGAATCGTCCCTTGATCGGCCTCTTCGCGGGTGATGCCATAGCTTTCCAGGGTTTCGTAACCCCCCATCTTCAGCAGCTGCCGAGCCGATTTGGCGCATCCCCCAGCAGCGGCAACAAAGACTTCCTCATGATTGCCCTTGATCAAGCGAACCTGATCGCTTGATCGGAGCAAATTACCGACAATCTCGATAACACGGGCTGAGTCCGCCCCGCGATCGATAAGGTCGCCAAGAAAGATGAGCCGGATGTCTGCATCACCGCGCGTCGCATCATCCGCCTCGATGAGATCAATCAACTGGTCGAGCAAATCCGCACGGCCATGGATATCGCCAATGGCGTAGACGCGCTTGCCTGGCTCAAGAGCCGCCACGGCCGATGTTTTACGGCCAAACCACTTGCTCAGCACGGCGGCGCGATTCGTTGTATGTGAGCCCGGATCCAATCCGGCATGATCTGTGATAAACCCATAACACCCTATCTATGGGATGGCGCGCATTCAAACAAGGAAACCAGCGGCGTCGTCAAGCGACCGCGCCCAACCTGGAAGCGTCCGATCGCGCGTTATGTGTCGGCGGCAAACTGACGCTGGGATATCGTGAACTGCCTTAACGCTCACCACGCGCTTTGCGAATTGCATACCATTTCTGCACATTGGTGTTGTGCTGTTCGAGCGTGTCGGCGAAGGCGTGCCCGCCGGTGCCATCGGCCACGAAATACAGCGCGCTCGACGGTGCGGGATCGAGCACGGCATCAATGCTCGCCCGCCCCGGATTGGCGATCGGACCAGCAGGCAAGCCCGTCATTGCATAGGTATTATAACCGTTTACGGCTTGAACTTCAGATCGCAAGATACGTCGACCGAGCGGCCTCCCTTTGGTGATGGGATAGATGATCGTCGGATCGGCCTGCAGCATCATGCCGCGCTTCAGCCGGTTCGAATAAACCGCGGCCACCGTCCGGCGTTCATTGGGCTTGCCGGTTTCTTTCTCAACGATCGAAGCGAGGATCAGCGCCTCACGCGGGGTGGAGACCGCGATGCCCGGCTTGCGATTTTCCCACGCTCGGGCGAGATATTTCAGCATCGCGCGCTGCATTCGATCGAGCACGCTTTTCCGCGTATCACCCCGCTGAAAGCTATAGCTGTCGGGCAAAACCGTGCCTTCGATTGGCGCCTCAACCGTGCCGACCAGCCCATCAGCCGCCATCAATCGGTCTTTCACCATAACCGCGGGCAATCCTTCGGGAATGGTGACGAAGCGCTGAAGCGTCTTGCGAAGAACGTGCGCGCGGCATAGATATTGCAGAGATTTTGAAACTGGAAGAGGTGGATGACGTGCTGAAGCCTGAAGATGCACTCGCAAACATGCACAAGGGCGATATCTTGGTTACAGGAATGACTGATGCAACGACGACAAAGAGACCGATAAAGGCCGCCAACACGATGAGGAGACCAAGACAACCGAGTTTGCGCATGATCCCTGACCCCTGTTTCGACCGCGTGCCCTGTCGGGGCTTACACTGCTTTCATGACCAAGCTGGCATTGGTGCCGCCGAAACCGAAGCTGTTGTTGAGCACCGCCTTCACCGACCGTTCCTTCGCCTTGTGCGGAACCAGATCGACGCCCTCGCACCCCTCGCTGGGATCGTCGAGGTTGAGCGTTGGCGGCACGATCTGATCGCGCATCGCGAGAATGCAGAAAATGCTCTCTACCGCCCCCGCGCCGCCGAGCAGATGCCCGATCGCCGATTTGGTCGAGCTCATCGAGAGCGTGCCGATCGCATTGCCGAACAGGCGGCGCACGGCCCCCAGTTCGAGCTCATCGCCGAGCGGGGTCGAGGTGCCATGCGCGTTGATATAATCGATATCGCTGAGCGACAGGCCCGAGCGCTTCATTGCCTGCTGCATCGATCGGAACGCGCCGGCACCTTCGGGATGCGGTGCGGTGACGTGGTACGCATCGCCCGACATGCCGTAACCGACGATTTCGGCATAGATTTTGGCACCGCGCGCCTTGGCGTGTTCATATTCCTCAAGGCAAACGACGCCTGCCCCTTCGCCCATCACGAAACCATCGCGAGCCTTGTCATAAGGGCGGCTGCCCTTTTCGGGGGCATCGTTGAAATTGGTCGACAGCGCGCGCGCTTGCGCAAAGCCTGCAATCCCGATCGGGCAGATCGCGCCCTCGGCACCGCCCGCCAGCATCACATCGGCATCATCGAGCATGATCATGCGCGCAGCATCGCCAATCGAGTGCGCGCCGGTCGAACACGCCGTCACGACCGCGTGATTCGGCCCCATCAGCCCGTATTTAATCTGCACCTGACCCGAAATCAGGTTGATCAGCCGTCCGTGGACGAAATGCGGGGAAACGCGGCGTGGCCCTTTTTCGTGCAGCACGATCGATTCGCTGGCAATGCCAGGGAGGCCGCCAATGCCGGAACCGATCGAGCACCCTGTGCGGAGCCGCTGTTCTTCGGTCATATCGGTCAGCCCGGCATCTTCAAGCGCCTGGCCAGCGGCGTCGATGCCGAAAATGATGAACGGATCCACCTGACGCTGGACCTTATGGTCGACACGCTTGCCCGGATCGAACCCATAAGCATGGTCGGCAGGCTTTACCTCACAGGCATAACGGCAGGCATAATCGGTCGCGTCGAAGCGGGTAATGATCCCCGCGCCGGACTTTGCGGCCAGAATGTTGGCCCAGGCGGTCTCGACGTCCGCGCCTAGCGGGGTGACGAGTCCAAGCCCGGTGACGACAACACGGCGCATGGCAATCTCCGTTCTTCTTCAAAAACCAAAGCGGCCCCCCAACCCCGGATTGCCCTGGGACGAGGAGCCGCTCAGTCGTTTCTGCCCATCGGGGCAAGCAGGGTAAACGGGCATCGCGCTTGCGCGGGGATGCCCCTGGGTGCTCAGCCCTTGTGCTCGTCGATATAGGTGATCGCATCCTTGACGGTGCCGATCTTTTCAGCCGCATCGTCGGGGATCTCAACGCCGAATTCTTCTTCGAACGCCATCACCAGTTCCACGATATCAAGGCTGTCCGCGCCCAGATCATCGATAAAGCTCGCATCTTCGGTGACCTTGTCGGTCTCGACGCCGAGATGCTCGACGACGATCTTCTTCACGCGATCGGCAGTCTCGCTCATGCTCTCTTCCCTCTCGTAGCATTAGGTGTTCGTATCTTGAACGCACCTAGAACGCGTGGCTTGCCCTTGCAAGGGGGCACCCGCGCGCCAGAATTGATGCGCGCGATCAAATCATCGCCATTCCGCCATTAACGTGGAGCGTTTGGCCCGTGACGTAGCCAGCCTCGCGGCTCGCCAGATAGACAACGGCGGCACCCACATCGGCGCCCTCGCCCATATGCCCGGCCGGAATCCGCGCATTCAACGCCTCCTTCTGCGCATCCGGCAGCCCATCGGTCATCGCCGATCGAATGAAGCCGGGTGCAACGCAGTTGACGGTGATGCCGCGGCTTGCCAGTTCTTGTGCGAGTGCCTTTGACATGGCCGTCAGCCCGCCTTTCGAAGCGGCATAATTGGCCTGGCCGGGATTACCTGTAGTACCGACGACGGACGTGATCGAGATGATCCGGCCATGCCGCGCCTTCATCATCGGCCGCGCGGCGGCACGGGCAAGGCGGAATGCGGCCTCCAGGTTGACGCGGATCACTTGGTCCCATTCGTCATCTTTCATCCGCATCACCAGATTATCGCGCGTCACCCCGGCATTGTTGACGAGGATATCGAGTTTGCCGCCGAGCGCCTCAACGGCCTGCCCGACCAGCGTATCCACCGCGGTCCCATCCGAAAGGTCGCATGGCAAGGCGACATGATCCCCACCCAGTTCCGCTTGAAAGGCCGCAAGCTTGTCCGCGTTCGATCCTGACACTGCCAGCCGCGCACCCTGAGCCGCCAACGCCTGCGCGATCGAAGACCCAATCCCCCCCGAAGCACCAGTAACCAGGGCTGTCATGCCAGTAAGGTCGAACATCAATTTCTCCTGCACCCCTGATTAAATCGCCTTCGCCAGCGCCTCGATGTCGGCCATCGTCACGATGCTCATCGTGTTGGCGTCTTCGACGGTGCGTTTGGCCATGGGGCCGAGCACCTTGGCACCGAACTCAACATAATCCTCAACGCCCGCTGCCTGCATCGCCAACATCGTTTCGCGCCAGCGGACCACGCCGGTCACCTGATCGACCAGCCGTGCGCGGATCTCGTCGGGTACCGTTATCGGCGCGGCGAGCACATTGGCAAAAAGCGCGACGAGCGGCGTATCTATCCGTGCGGCCTTCAGGGCGTGGAGCATCACATCGGCAGCAGGTTGCATCAACGAACAATGAAACGGCGCCGATACCGCCAGCATCATCCCGCGTTTTGCGCCCATATCCTTCGCCATCGCAACGGCGCGTTCGATCGCGCCGATATGGCCCGAGATAACGACCTGCCCCGCCGCATTATCATTGGCGACAGTACAAACTTCGCCTTGGGCGGCGGCTTCGGCAATTGCTTGGGCTTGCTCGAGCGTTGCGCCGAGCAAAGCGGCCATCCCGCCAATGCCGACTGGGACTGCATTCTGCATTGCGCGGCCGCGGATCTTCAGCAGTCGCGCCGCCAAGGGCAGCGCGATTCCACCCGAGGCACAGAGCGCGGTATACTCCCCAAGCGAATGCCCGGCGACGAACTGCGCCTTTTCCGAAATGCGGACGCCACCTTCGCGTTCGAGCACCCGCAAGGTGGCGATCGCATTGGCCATGATCGCCGGCTGGGCATTTTCGGTCAGGGTCAGCTCATCGTCCGGCCCTTCCGTCATCAGTTTGAAGAGATTCTGGCCGATGGCTTCATCGACTTCCTGAAAAACTTCGCGGGCGACGGGGCTGGCATCGGCGAGCGCACGACCCATGCCGACGGCCTGGCTGCCCTGTCCGGGGAAAAGAAAAGCGCGGATGATCCTGGCTCCTGATTGCCGCTTGGAGCGGCCCCGTTAGGAGCGTCGGCACCCACTGGCAAGCTGGCAGCTTATTCCGGCGTGCGGACCAGCACCATCGTCTCGTTTGGCGCAAACATGCGGCGATGGAGTATGCCAGGCACGCGATCGCGCAAGCCAAGCCCTTCGATTAGCCCGCCAAGACGTGTCGGAGGAGAAGGATATCGCGCCACAATCTCGCCCGCAGGCGCTTGGCCGATCGGGGCAACAACCAGCCCCCCAGCCGAGGCGGGCGCATAGCGAATGTTGGCACGCCCCGCAAAATGCATGGGCAGCTTGGCCCGGCGCACCATAACCGGATCGCCGCTGATCACTTCATCCGGATGCGTTCGGCTCGCTTCGATCAGCGACTCCATTTCCCAGCGCGGATGGGCATTGCCGACGCTGAGCATCAGCAGGTTCACTGTCAGTATCCCTGCGACGATCAACCAGCGCCAGCTGCTGGCCAGCGTGCTGAGCCAAAGCGACGCCACCACCACCGCCATGATCGCGGGCAACATGAAATAGCGCGGGTTGAGGACCAGCTTTTCAGTCAGCACCGCGACCAGCACGAAACTGGCGAGCGCCATCGCCGCGAGCACGAGCAGTGGCCGCGATCGCACGACGCCAAAGCCCAACCGCATCCCGACCATCGCCGCAACGCCAGCGACCCAGAATAGCAGCCCGAAATCATCGTTGATGAACAACACCAGCACTGGATCAATCGCCGGATGGAGCAGGAAGTTGCCTTCGTGATTGGCCGCGCGGTCGATATGCGAATCATGGTTGAACGCGATTGCATAACGGCGAAGCGGATCGCCCGTCAGCGCCCATTGGAAAAGCACCTCGGCACCCAGCACCAGCGCCAGCCCGACGCCTGCCGCCAGCAGCACGCTTCGCGCGACTGGTCGACCGATCAGGAAAAGCGGTCCCATGGCAACCAGCGCCAACAGTGATGTTTCGCGGCATATGATGGCGGTGCCGAAGCACATCCCTGCCATCAGCCCGTGCCCCAGCGCCGCCCGCTCAGCCCCAGCCTCACCCTCAGCCTCGCCCTTACTCTCACCCAGAAGCCAGGCGCCGCCGAGCAACAAAGCGGTTTCGAGCAGATCGACTCCAACCGTGGTCGCATTGGTGACGATGACGGGCAGCGTGGCCGCGATCAGCGCGGCAATCCAGCCGGTGCGCACCCCGCCGATTCGTACGGCGAACAGGCCGACCAGCGCCACCAGCACGCCGTACCAAAGCAGCGCCGTCGCCGCGAAAGCGGTAAAGCCGCGCCCGAACAGTCCGAGCATCGCGGCAAAACTCCACAGCAGCGGAAAGCGCGTCGTCCAATGGTTGTCGCCCGCAAAGGGCGGATCGCTCATCCATTGATCGGCGCCAGCATAATAAAGCGAATCGTCCGACGCCAAAAAGCCGGTCCAACCAATCATCACGGACAGCGCCATGACGAAAAGCACCGCCAGCAATTTTGGCAGCCAATCAAATGGCGCGCGCCCGTGCTGCGCTGATTCCGCTCGATCCATGCACGACATATAGCGGAAAAGGGTGGAAGCTTGCTTAAGCGTGCCCATTTGGCAATGTCCGACGTCATGCCGTCATTTTCTCGCCAAGCGCCAAGGAAGCTGATATGGTTAATTGCAACCATAGGGAAATGGCGATGTTCCGGATCAGCTTTTTTACGGTGCTGTTGATAATCTCCCTATCGTTGATGCCGATGAAGGCGTCAGCAAAGACTGAAAACGAAAACCCGGCGAATAGCCTGCCAGACAATTTCCATGGCAAGGTCAGCTATTTCGGCAACCATAGCGGCGAACGGGTTGGCGCGCTCAGCGGCGACTCAAACAAACCCGTTCCAGGCTGCTTGCGCGCCGATCATCGCTGTCCGATTCGGATTGGCGGCAGCCTGCAGGTCGAACTGGAATTCGACGGCAATCTTGTGCGTGGCAGCTTCCGGGGGTCAGGTGGCCTGAACGCCAGTGGCCTTATCGGCCGTCGGCTGGGGGGGCAGTGCAAATTGTTCGATCAGACCGATGGCTCGGTCTGGGCGGGCCGGTGCGACCGCGATGGTTTCGCAGGTACGGTGAAGAGCGTGCCGAATGCCCCGGCGCAGCTATCGCTCGAATTTCAAGTGGTTGGCACTAAATTCGTCGATGATGATGAACGCAATCGCCAGAAAGCGCGGGAACTGAATATCGAATACCTTCGCCGGCAGATCGCCAGCGATGACCCGATTGAAAAGCGCCTTATCGCCTTGGTAGAACTAGAGACTTACGGCTGGATGTCTTACGGCGTGATCCGCGAATCGATTGTACCAGACCGCCGCAATCGCCGTAATGGCAAAAAAGTTGTTGTCCACTTTGACCTTGAAGGCGGCGGGTCAGGCTACGCGGAGGCGGAGATCGATCGCGGTGCAATCAAGTATGTCGCGTTCTATTTCCCGGATCTGGGCCGCCGGAGGACGACCAGAATCCTAACGCTGCCTACCGATCAGGACGATAATGACGAAGATGACCGTCAGTCCTCGTTCGCGACACCGTAATCGCTTGCAATTCCTCGTTCGGTTCATGGTAGCTGATTGGCGCTTATATCGACCGGCCTGACCGACGTGTTATTCCTGGTACGGCGCAACACGCGGCTTGCCATTTGCCTGAAATTTGCTAGGGCCATTGCATCGCCGGGGTGAAGAGCGCGTCTCTTCGCCCCTGCTTTGTTTTTGAGACGACAGCCGGAGGGGCCCCCGCATGGTGCGGTGTGGTCAGCAATCGGCCAAGATGAAGGACAAGACATGGCTCTTTACGAGCACGTGTTCCTTGCGCGCCAGGATCTGGCACAGGCGCAGGTGGATGCACTGGCGGAAAACGCCACCAAGATCATCGAAGACAATAAGGGCAAGGTCACCAAGACCGAGTCATGGGGTCTCCGCTCGATCGCATACCGCATCGCGAAGAACCGCAAGGCGCATTATGTGATGCTCGAAATCGACGCGCCCGCGGGTGTCGTCGCCGAGCTCGAGCGCCAGACTCAGATCAACGAAGACATCATCCGCTACATGACCGTGAAGGTCGATGCGACGGAAGCCGGTCCGTCGGCGATGATGCGCAAGGGCGATCGTGACCGTGACAGCCGCCGTGGCGGTGAGCGCGGCGACCGCCCCGATCGTGGTGATCGTGATGGCCCGCGCGGCGATCGCGGTGATCGCCCCCGTCGTGACTTCGACGGCGAATAAGGAGCATATAGACAATGGCACGCCCATTTTTCCGCCGCCGCAAGAGCTGCCCCTTCTCCGCGAAGGACGCGCCCCGGATCGACTATAAGGACGTACGTTTGCTGCAGGGCTTCGTGTCCGAACGCGGCAAGATCGTCCCGTCGCGCATCACTTCGGTGAGCGCGAAGAAGCAGCGCGAACTCGCCCAGGCGATCAAGCGCGCCCGTCATCTGGGCCTGCTGCCCTATATCGTTAAGTAAGGAGCGGCTGACATGGAAGTCATTCTGCTGGAACGCGTCGAAAAGCTCGGCGCCATCGGCGATGTCGTGAAGGTAAAGGACGGGTTTGCCCGTAACTTCCTTCTCCCCAACAAAAAAGCGCTGCGTTCGAACGCTGCCAACCGCAAGGTATTTGAAACCAACCGTGAGCGGATTGTGGCAGAAAACGCCGCGCGTCGTGCGGTTGCGCAGGAAGAAGCCAAGGCCGTTGACGGCGTTACGGTCACGATGATCCGCCAGTCGTCGAATACCGGCCAGCTCTACGGCTCAGTCGCGGTACGCGATCTGGTCGAGGCGCTCGATGCCGAAGGTCACAAGGTTCCGAAGAACGCGATCGTGCTGAACAAGCCGATCAAGGCGATCGGCATCTATGACGTGAAGGTCTCGCTCCACGCCGAAGTGTCGGTGATGATCAAGGTCAACATCGCCCGCTCGCCGGAAGAAGCCGAAATGCAGGCCAAGGGCGTCAACGTGATGGAGGCGATGTTCGAGAAGGACGAAGCCGGCTTCACCGAGGATTATGATCCGAACGCAGAGCCCGGCGAAATCGCCAGTGACGCGCCAGCGGCCGAAGCCGACGATACCGTCGAAGGCTGATCCGCAACATTGTTTGAAAAAAGGCCGTCCGGTGCGAACCGGGCGGCCTTTTTCATTCGGGCATCGATCGCGCGCGGTGCCCCGTCAAAAGTGATGAAAGTGATGACCTGACTGGAAAAACCGTCCACCCCATGAAGTGCGAGTAGACCGTTTCACTGGCGCAGAAATCATGCGCTACTTACTTGTCCAAGAGCGGACCGAACGACCTCCCAGCAATTACACCATTAGAAGATGCGCGATTGAGCGGGTGCAAGTGGGATCGTCCGCGCTCTAGTCGGCAGCAACAATCACTGCATTGCTCAACAGGTGGATCGCACCGCCGGGTGCGCGGACGATCGCCCGCACAACGAGCGGCCGTTCGCGGCGATCAACCAGCAGCTCGACGTCTTGGTCGGCATCAACATTGGCCGATGCGATCAGCGTGTCGTCACCAAGTAGCTCTATCCATGACCCCGGCGATGCCTTGACCGTCATTCGCGCCGTGATGCGCACGTTCGGCGCAGCGATCAGGCGTCCCCCCATGACCGCTTCGCTACCGCCTCCCGCAACGCGCAAATCGAGCATAGAACCCGGTCTGCCCTCCATGTCGATGAACACCCTCCCCGACCTGATCCCGGCCAAAATCGCCGCCTGGTTCAAGCCTTCCGCCCGCACGACGGTAGTCGGTCGCCCGATACTGCCCAGCTCGGTCGGCGCCTGAAGTGCATCATGATTATCGCTACCGCCAACCGCCGTTACCGGTTTCGCCCCCGCCAATATCTGCCGCCACAAACGGGCGCCCGAAAGCGGGCCGTCAGGTCCGCCCGGCAGGCGTGCCGCGCCGCCATTTACCACTTCGACGGCATCGACCCGCGCCAGATCGGCGTCGGGCATCGTCCAGCCACAGCCCATACAAGCCTCACCCGATGGCAGGCCGGGATGATTGATCGACACCAGCCCGCCCAGCGCATGCACCCGGTCCGCAATGGAATTGAACGTCACGGGCCCGCCCGGCGTGATCCGGTAATCGATCGGTTCGGTCACGCCGAAAATGTTGAAATGGCCGTAAAAGCTGGTGATTTCGCGACCGGGGATCAGCAATAGCCGGTCGAACAAGGGCGCTGCCTCGCGGAGTGCTGCGTGCGCGCTCGTGGTATTGTGTTCGGTAACCGCTACGAAATCGAGCCCGCGAGCTGCGGCCGTTTCCAGTGTCTTGAACAAGGGGCATGGCACGCGTTTGCCGCCCTGACTTTCACAGGCGCCGTCGCTATGCGCGGTGTGGAGGTGCAGGTCGCCGCGATACCAGCCCCCCCCGCGATCGATAACGGATGATGGCAGCACCTCGCCCGCTTTCAGAAACCATAACTTCGCCTGCCAGCGTGCAGTGATGCCGGCGCGAATATTGGGCACCGCCAGCACCAGATGCCAGCGCCCGGCATTGATCCGCCCCGGCAGATAGGACGGCGTCGCATCGCTTTCACTGATCGTAAAATCAGCTTTGTTCCCGCCGCTCGCGCCGCGAAAACCATGCATATCGTCGATGCCGAGATCGATGACGGTCTTTGCTTCACGCTGATCATAGTCGAACGCGACGACCAGCCGCACAGTGGCGCGCGGCACGGTGAAGGCGATACGGCGATAGGTTTGGAAATCGGCGCGCGTAATCGTGCCGGTGAGAAGCTTGTCGGGCACGCGCTCGGGGATCTGGGCTGCCGCTGATGCGGAATAGAAAACTGCCAGCAACAGGATCAGCAGCCGGATCACGCTCATTTCCGCCCGAACAGCTTCTCGATGTCACCATGCGCGAGCTTCACCCAGGTCGGGCGGCCATGGTTGCACTGGCCCGAATGCGGGGTGACCTCCATTTCGCGGAGCAACGCGTTCATTTCGGCGACCGACAGCACCCGCCCTGCCCGCACCGAGCCGTGGCACGCCATCGTCGCCGCGACATGATCGAGCCTTTCCTTGAGGCTCAGCGCCTCATCATAGGCCGCCAGTTCGTCGGCAAGATCGGTGATGAGGCCAATTACATCGCCCTGCCCGAGCATCGCCGGGACGCTCCGAACCAGCATTGCGCGCGGACCGAAACGTTCAAGATCGAGCCCGAATTCGGCCAGTTCCCCGATCCGCGCATCAAGCCGGTCGCACGCGGTTTCCTCAAGCTCGACGACTTCGGGGATCAATAGCGCCTGCGATGCGATGCCGCCGCCCGACAGGCCCCGCCGCATCCGTTCCAGCACAAGTCTTTCGTGCGCGGCATGCTGATCGACGATTACGAGCCCGTCCTCCGCTTCGGCCACGATATAGGTTTTCGCGACCTGCCCGCGAGCCACGCCGAGTGGGAACGTGATCATATCGGGCGGCGGGGTGTACGCCGGTTCGGCGCGGCCTTGTGGCGGCGGAGTGAAGAAGGTGCGGCGGGCGTCGGCGACCCCCCTTCCAGCCGTCATCCCAACGAAAGGAGGTATCTCGCCGGGGTTGGTGCCCGGCGGCGCGAGGCCCCAGTTTTCGCTGGGGTGACGATCTGAGGGGGACGATTGGTGGAACTCGCTGGTCCACATCGCCAGCGCCGCATCGTCGGGTCGCTGCATGCTCCGGTGACCGGCCTCGCCCAGCGCGCGTTTGAGCCCGCTGACGATCAGCCCGCGCACCATCGCAGGATCGCGGAACCGGACCTCGGTTTTGGCGGGGTGAACGTTCACATCGACCATGTCGCTCGGTACGTCGAGGAACAGCGCGACCACGGCGTGGCGGTCCCGCGCAAGCACATCGGCATAGGCACCGCGTACCGCCCCCGTCAGCAGGCGATCCTTCACCGGGCGGCCATTGACGAACAGATATTGGTGATCGGCGACGCCGCGGTTGAAGGTCGGCAATCCCGCGACCCCGCCCAGCAAAATCCCCTCGCGTTCGAGATCGACTGCGACGCTGTTATCGATCAACGCGCGATCGGTGAGCGCCGCCACCCGCGCGGGTCGATCTGCCGCAGTGGCGACGTTCAGCGCCTGACGGCCATCATGCTCGACCGTAAACGCAATATCGGGGCGCGCCATCGCGAGCCGTCGGATCACATCCATGCACGCCGCATATTCGGCACGCGGACTGCGCAGGAACTTGCGGCGCGCGGGCACACGATCAAACAAGCCCTCCACGCGCACCCGTGTACCGGGGGGTAGCCCCGCCGGGCCTTCGCTGACCAATAGGCCATTGTCGACCACGCGCTGCCACCCCTCGCTGCCGCGCACCCGGCTCTCCAGCGTCATCTGCGCGACGCTCGCGATCGATGGCAATGCCTCCCCACGGAAGCCCAGCGTCGTCACGGCCTCGATCATCTCGTCGGGCAATTTCGATGTTGCGTGGCGTTCGAGCGCTAGCGCCATATCGGCAGGCGCCATACCGACGCCGTCGTCGATCACTTCGACCAGTTCGACACCGCCCCCCGCCAGCTTGATCGCGATCCGCTGCGCCCCCGCATCGATTGCGTTTTCAACGAGTTCCTTCAACGCGCTGGCAGGGCGTTCTACTACTTCACCGGCAGCGATGCGATTGACGAGATGTTCAGGCAAGCGACGTATTGACATGACGGGCGCTGTAGCCCAATCGGCGGCATTCCGCGACCCGCATCGACAACCAACCTGAGCGTGGATTTATCCTAGCTTTGCCAGATGGCTTAAACCCATTTGAGCGGTTTCAGATGCGGAGCGGGGGTGCGAAACGCTGGCGCCGGGGCGGGTGCGGCCATTGACGGGAATGTAGATGATTTTCTCGCGATTCTTTAATCTTATGTCGCACGACATGGCGATCGATCTGGGCACCGCCAATACCGTCGTTTATCTGCGTGGACGTGGTATCGTCCTTAACGAACCCTCGGTCGTCGCGGTCGAGACGATCAACGGCGTGAAGCGCGTCAAGGCAGTGGGCGATGATGCCAAGCTGATGATGGGCAAGACGCCGGACAGCATTCAGGCCATCCGCCCGCTCCGCGACGGCGTGATCGCCGATATCGATGTCGCCGAACAGATGATCAGCCACTTCATCCGTAAGGTACATGGCGGCAAGCGCCCCTTTATGCGCTGGCCGCAAATCGTGATCTGCGTCCCGTCGGGTTCGACCAGCGTTGAGCGTCGCGCAATCCGCGATGCCGCGCAGAATGCCGGGGCGAGCCAGGTGTTCCTGATCGAAGAACCCATGGCAGCCGCCATCGGTGCAGACATGCCCGTGACCGAGCCGATCGGTTCGATGGTGGTCGACATCGGCGGCGGCACCACCGAAGTTGCGGTGCTCTCGCTGCGCGGACTGGCCTACACCACGTCTGTTCGCGTCGGTGGCGACAAGATGGACGAAGCAATCGTCTCCTATGTTCGCCGCAACCATAACCTGCTGATCGGCGAAGCCACCGCCGAGCGGATTAAGCAGGAAGTTGGCGTTGCCAAGGCACCGCCAGACGGCATCGGCCAGACGATCCACATCAAGGGCCGCGATCTGGTGAACGGCGTGCCGAAGGAAATCACGATCAACCAGGGCCAGATCGCCGAGGCACTCAGCGAACCCGTCGGCACGATCGTTGAGGGCGTACGAATCGCGCTTGAAAACACCGCGCCCGAACTGGCCGCAGACATTGTCGATCAGGGCATCGTGCTGACCGGCGGCGGCGCGCTGCTGAAGGGCATTGATGAGGTGCTGCGCGACGAGACGGGTCTGCCGGTGACAATCGCCGATGATCCGCTGACCTGCGTTGCCATTGGTACGGGCCGTGCGCTGGAAGACCCCGTCTTCCGCGGCGTCCTGCTCACGGCGTAGGCGAAGCAGAGGGACATGGCGTCGCCTCGCAATCGGCGCCCGGGATTTTCACGGCGCGCGCAATACGGCTTCTTCCTGGGCTATGTCTTCGCGGTGGCGGGGTCGCTCGTCGCCGCCGCGTTGCTGGCGCTGTCGACTTTTGATCCGTCGACTTTTGCAGCGCTCCGTCTGGCGCTCGCCGAGGTGACGACCCCGATTTCGACGGGCGTTGGCGTCATTGGTCGCGGGTTCATCTCGATCCCGGGGGCAATCGGTGATCATTTCGCGCTGCAACAGCGTAACGCCGCGCTGCGCAAGCAGATCGAGGACTCGAATGCGCTGCTGATGCGCGCGCGCGCGCTTTCCTATGATAATCGCCGGTTGCGCAAGCTGCTCGAACTCCGTGACCGAACAAGCGATCCCGTCACCACGGCGCGGCTCGTCAGCTCGACCGCATCGAGCACCCGCCGCTTTGCCGTGCTCAACGCCGGTTTCCGCCAAGGCGTCGCAACGGGGCAGCCGGTGCGCGGCCCCGAAGGGCTGGTCGGTCGCATCCTTGAGGCCGGACCCAATACCGCCCGCGTATTGCTGCTGAGCGATCCCGAAAGCATCGTCCCCGTCCGCCGCACGCGCGATGGCTTGCCTGCCATCGCCATGGGGCGCGGCGATGGCTGGATTGAGGTTCGCTCGGTCGCCTTGCTCAATGCCACCTTCCTGCCGGGCGACGTACTGATTACCTCAGGAACAGGCGGCATTTATCCGCCGAACATCCCCGTCGCACGCATCATCCGGCGTTCGACCGATACGGCACTGGCGCGATCCTTTGCGCAGCCGGACACGCTCGATTTTGCCCTCGTCCAGCGCGCTTTCATGCCAATGCCACGAACCGAAGGCATGGCACCCGAAGCGTCGGCCCCACAACCGACCATCACGCCACCGGCAAAGGTGCAGGAAAAACGACCGTGAGCGATCCGATTATCGGCCCGTTCGATCCCAAAGCCATCGGTGATCGCAGCTGGGTGTTGCCGGCGATATCGATCATGGCCGGATCCTCGCTCACCTTGCTGCCGGTTATCTTCACTTTTCCCATTCTGCCGCCGTTCGGGCTGATCATGCTGTTCGGCTGGCGGATGACCCGACCAGAGGCGCTGCCCGTCTGGTCACCCCTGTTGCTTGGCCTGTTCGATGATCTGGTCAGCGGCCAACCCTTTGGCAGCGCGATGCTGCTCTGGACGGTCAGCTTCCTGGTCATCGATCTGCTCGATCAGCGGCTGGTGTGGCATGATTTCTGGCAGGACTGGCTTTTGGCGGCAGGCGGGATCGCCACCTGCCTGATTTTGGGTCGACTGATAGCGTCCCCGATCGGGGCGCATGTCGATACAGTCCTGTTGCTCCAGACCATTGTCTCGATCATGTTGTTTCCCGTGATAACCAGGCTGATCGCCTGGCTTGACCGCAAACGGATCCCTGCATGAACCGACCGACGCGCATCGTCACTGAAGCGAACCAGTCCTACAGTTTCTCGCGGCGCGCCGTGGCGCTGGGGGGGCTTCAGGGCGGCGTTGGTCTGTTGCTGGCCGCGCGCATGGGTTGGCTGTCGATCGCCGAGAACGAACATTATCAGATGATGGCGGAGAGCAACCGCGTCAACATGACGCTGATGCCGCCGCGCCGGGGCTGGATTGTCGACCGCCACGGTGTGCCCATCGCCAATAACCGCACCGATTTCCGCGTCGACATTATCCCCGATCGCCTGCAGGACAAAGATCGCGTGCTCGCGCTGTTGCAGGAAATCCTGGGGTTGAAGCCCGAGGATGTCGAACGCATCAAGATTGACCTGAAGCGTGCAGCGGGCTTCCAGCCGGTACAGGTGGCTGAAAATCTGGATTGGGAGCGTTTCGCGGCGATCGGTGTTCGGTTGCCCGAATTGCCCGGCGTCGCGCCCACGCGGGGCTTCTCGCGCAATTATCCCGGCGGCGCGGCCGTTGCCCATCTGACGGGCTATGTCGGCGCCGCCACCGCCGAACAATATCGCAAGACGCGCGATCCCTTGCTGGTGACGCCTGGCTTCAAGCTGGGCAAGGATGGCCTCGAAAAGTCGCTCGAAAGCGAATTGCGCGGCGTGCCCGGCGCCAAACGGATCGAAGTAACGGCGCGGGGCAAGCTGGTGCGCGAACTGGCGACGCGCCCCGACCAGCCCGGCCAGACCGGGCGCCTGACCATCGATATCGGCTTGCAGGAATATGCGGCGCGCCGGTTGGGCACCAATTCGGGTTCCGCCGTCGTCATCGATTGTAAAACGGGCGAGATGCTCGCGATGGTTTCGATGCCGGCCTATGATCCTAACAGTTTTTCCGACGGGATCAGCCATCTCGAATGGGAAATGCTGTCAAAGGACGATCACGTCCCCTTAATGAACAAGGTGCTGCAGGGACTTTATCCGCCGGGGTCGACCGTCAAGCCGATGAACGCATTGGCGCTAATGGCGGCAGGTGTGAATCCTGAGGAGCGGATCGGCTGTTCGGGCGCAATGCGCGTTGGCAACGGCATCTTCCACTGCCACAAGCGCGGCGGGCACGGCGCAGTCAACATGAAAACCGCCGTGATGCAGAGCTGCGACATCTATTTCTACGAAATGGTCCGGCGGCTTGGTTATGACAAGATCGCGCCCATCGCCCGGCTGGTTGGCTTGGGCGAACGGTTCGACCTCCCCTTTCCGTCGCAACGTTATGGCACCATGCCCGATCCGGCGTGGAAAATGGCAAAGTACAAGGAAGACTGGACGGTTGCCGACTCGCTGAACGCGTCGATCGGCCAGGGCTATGTCCTCGCCAATCCGCTGCAGCTGGCCGTGATGGCATCGCGCCTTGCGTCGGGACGGCAGTTGAAGCCGAGCATCCTGGCCAGCCAGGTCGAGCGCAACGCGCCGGCACTCGACATCGACCCGGCCCATCTGGCGCATGTGCGCGATGCGATGTTTGGCGTCGTCAACGAAGGCGGCACCGGTGGCGCTGCGCGAATGCTCGTGCCCGGCGTATCACTCGCCGCGAAAACGGGTACCGCACAGGTCCGCCGGATCACACGGGGTGAGCGCGCTTCAGGCGTGCTCGGCAACGGCCAGCTCCCGTTCAAGCTGCGCGATCACGCCCTGTTCGTGTGCTTCGCCCCTGCCGATAATCCGCGGTATGCAGCCGGCATCGTGCTGGAGCATAACGGCCACACCGTCCGCAACCTTGATACGCCGCTGATCGGGCGGGATATCATGACCTATCTGTTCGATCGTGATCGCGCGATGGCCTCGCTTGCCGAAGTCGAACCGACCTGGGGCGGTGACATCAAGACGCGAATGGCCGCCACAGCCGAACAATTCCGCCTCGCCAACGCCGGCAAGCCAACCGCTGTCGCCGCTGCCGCAGCCGCAACCGAAATCAACGCCACCGCCGCGACCGAGGCACCTGCCGTCACTGCTGCGGCTGCGGCCAGCAACACGACGGCGGCAATCGTCGGCAACACTAGCCAGGGCGGGGTCGCCGGTGAAGGATCGACGG
This sequence comes from Sphingomonas sp. 32-62-10, assembly GCA_002280555.1. Classification (GTDB taxonomy): domain Bacteria; phylum Pseudomonadota; class Alphaproteobacteria; order Sphingomonadales; family Sphingomonadaceae; genus Sphingomonas. The sequence continues at coordinate 20,601 of NCEE01000011.1, read as the reverse complement.
AGTCACCTGACGAATGAGCACGCGCTATGATTTCGTCCCCGAACCGCTGGCCCAGCTTCCCTGGCGGATCATTCTGCTCGTGCTGGCGATCGGCTCGTTCGGGCTGATCATCCTCTATTCGGCAGCGGGCGGTTCGCTTCGCCCCTGGGCGTTGCCGCAAGGCATTCGGCTGTTCGCTTTTCTCGCCATGGCGGTGCTGCTGTCGCGCGTGCGCGAGAATATATGGGGGTCAATTGCCCTGCCCGCTTATGGCGTGCTCGTGGTGATGCTGTTGCTGGTCGAACTGATCGGTGCGGTGCGCGGTGGCGGGCAGCGCTGGCTCGATGTCGGCATCGGCATTCGCATTCAACCGTCGGAACTGATGAAGCCGTGCATCGTGATTGCCGTCGCCAAATTCTATGATCTGCTTCCCCCCAACGAAACCCGGCGGTTCGGGGCGATCTGGCCGGCCGCCGCGCTGATCGGGGTGCCGGCGCTGCTCGTGATGCTGCAACCCGATCTCGGCACCGCGCTCATGATCGTCGGCGGCGGCGTGACGGTGATGTTCCTGGCGGGCGTGCCGCTACGCCTGTTCATCGGTGGCGCGCTTGGGCTCGCAGCGGCCGTGCCGCTTGCCGTCAATTTCCTGCTGCACGATTATCAGCGCAACCGGATCCTCGTGTTCCTCAACCCCGAAAGCGATCCGCTGGGTACGGGCTATCACATCAGCCAATCGAAAATCGCGATTGGATCGGGCGGAATCTTCGGCAAGGGTTATCTGAACGGCACGCAAAGCCACCTCGATTACCTGCCCGAGGGCCATACCGACTTCATCTTCGCAACCATGGCCGAAGAATGGGGGCTGATCGGCGGCTTGTTGCTCATTCTGGCGTTCTTCCTGGTGATCAACTGGGGGATCAGCGTCGCAATGCGCGCGCAAAGCCGCTTCGCCCGACTGGCGGCGGCGGGGCTTGCCAGTACGATTTTCTTCTACGTCGCCATCAACCTCCTGATGGTGATGGGCCTTGCCCCCGTGGTGGGCATTCCGCTGCCGCTCGTCAGCTGGGGTGGATCAGCGCAGATGACGATCATGATTTGCCTTGGCATTCTGATGTCAATCGATCGCCAGAACCGGCAAGTCGTGCGGTGGTGAATTTCGCACAATAATGGCGTTTGCATTCGGCGAAAGCCGGTGCTAACCGCCCCCTTCCGATCGCGAGCGCGCCCACCACAGCGCACGCTGCTCGCCCGGCATGGACGCATAGCTCAGTTGGTAGAGCAGCTGACTCTTAATCAGCGGGTCCTTGGTTCGAGCCCAAGTGCGTCCACCATAAACACCTGAAATCGCGAGCTAATTTAGACGAGGCGAGTAGCGGCATTCCTCCGGTCTAACTTTCTGGCTAACAAAAATTGCGCGCAATATTTATTTCGCTATGCCCACCGCGCCGATGACCCCGATTGCATTGTTGGGCTTTGTTCGCTCTCTGTTCTCCATGCCCCAGAGAATCGACCGAGCCACATTCCTCGCACTCGCTGCGCTGTATCGGGTCGCTGAACAATCCGCCGACGCCACCACGTGCCCCAGCATTGCGCTACGAGCGATCCTGGCAGGGTTGCACGCTAAGAGCGGCGGCGAGCGGGACTGTTACGACGCGTTCTGGAAAGCCGCTACGATGCAAGACGGCGACGCCTATAGCGAGAGCATCGGAGATTATCAGCGACGTACCGCCTGCGTGACGGCCTGGAACAGGATCGTTCGTCAGCTTGGAATCGTTGCCGATATGGAGTTTCAAGCGGCGATTTATAAAGCTGCTCGCTGATTCAGTTTTGTTGCGATCAACGGGTCTAGCTAATTGTTCCGCATTTTACGGCACAATTGCAGCCCGAGCTTCCAAAAATACCGCATATCGCCGAATATGCTTGTCGCGCTTTTCCTTCGTCAGATCGAGCCCATATCGTTGAGCTTCAGCGGCCATATTTGTCCGGCAGATGGCAATGTGCGGGCCGGTGTTTCGGGCGTGCAGCGTTAGGCCACAGCCGGATAAACGCTGCCGGTCGGCAACCGCCCCAATCTCAGCCGTAAAGCGGAAATTTTAAGTCTCTTGAAACCCGCCGTTCGCAGAGCAACCGTTCATCGGCGAGAATTGGGCCGGAAGGGGACTGACACTTGCTGCGATCGCCGGCAATGCGGCCGTTCAAAACGGGATTAAGTTAGGGGGAACATCGATCCGCCGAATGTTCGCCGCTAAGTGCCCGGCACAAACTGCGCTTATTCGAACGGGTCGCGCCCGACGTTCGTCGTTACATAAGCACCTTTGATTTTGACGCCTGGCGAACAAGCATCCGTCATCATGCGCGTTGCCCATTCGTCCGCGTTGTCGATCGGATAGAGCATGAAGTTGATAAATGCGTTCCCACGGCCCGCTAGCGCGGCTTGCATGGTGCGACGAAGGTCGATTTCCTGTTCAACAGTTTGAACGTTGAAATGCGCTGTGATGATCGGTTGGTATGCCTCGCTTGCCGTCCCGATCTTTTCGCCCGTTACCGATAGCGAGCCTAAGTTGCCGTTTTTGATTTCCTCAAGATTTCCGACGCAGACTTGGCAGCGCATTCTAGCGCGCGGATACGATGTGAAGCCGACAAGTTCGTGTTCGTGGACTGCCAACGAATGGCTGTCTTCGTTGGCGGGACGATAGTCAAAAGCCAATGCGTGATTATTATACAATTCATGTTCGGAGCGCGATATGCGAACGACTGATGCAAAGTCGTCACCCTTGAACCTTGTCGAATGACGAATTCCGCTTATCTCGAAAGATAGACGCGCATATTCATTTGAAAAGCTATCGGCAAGATAGCAAATGTCCATCATTCGCCATCCCGCGAACAGTTTTTCTTCATTTAACTTTGGCTTCGTGCGTCCGAACATGTTTCGTTCCTATGCCCGTCGCGCCGCGATTTCGGCTTTGATCCGCTTGCGCTCGCGATCGTTCAAATACCAACCGATTAGGAGTCCGAGCACTATCAACCAAAGCGGCGAAAAGTGCACGTAGGGGAGAACGAACGCCACGATCCCAGCGACAGCCATCCCATAAAAGAAGTAGTTGCCGTTCCTGCAAGCGTGGGCAGTCAGCTCGGCGCTATCGCCTAGCACCGCCGCGCCCGCCGCTGCGAAGCTCGCAAATTCATTGTAGGGGGCCATCCGGCCCGCCGCGATTTCGCGCTTCGTGACCCGATCAAGTAGCACCGGATTGATGTTGCCATCCTCCAGCGCCTCTTGGTTCAAGAAATTGAGATACTCGCCCCGCGTGATCGGCAACAACTTCGCCCACGTTTCGGCGTCGTGTGCGTGCGGCCCCACGGCCACTAGGTTTGAATGGGCTTCAAGCAGCATCACGAATTCTTCTTCGGTTGCCGCTTCGTTATGCAACGCTGCAATCTCGTCACGGAATTTGCGCCAATTCCCACCTTGCGCCATTCGATCGTGTATCGATGCAATATCCGGATTCATGGTTAGCTCCCGCGTTTTTCAGAGACGTTACGATGATTGACTCGGAACACAAAAGATATGTTGCCGACATCGATCGAACGCGACGGCAGATTTCGGGCTATCCGACCCGACCGCCGGACGAGCGAAATTCAGCCGACTAGCTGCCACCATTGACTAATCCAGCGAACGGCAGCTTCGGCAATCCTCGCTCCCGAAAGCTGTCGGACTGCAAACCACCATTCTTCGCCGTTCGGATCACCGCCGCGACACCGCATCGCCCGAAAGCCGACCCGCAGCTATCGGGCGATTAAACCGGTCAGGCCGAAAACGCCCAGGCGCGGACGACTGGATGACTGGCTTCCCAAACTGTAAGCCGCCATTGATCGGACGATCGAAGCGAGGGCGAGCGTGAAGCTACAACTCACGGAACTCATAAAGCCAGCGGTTACCCTCGCACAGGCATACGCTGTTCGACGCGACGAGCTTGTCACGAGGGAGAAGTCTGCGGGGCAGTTTGTGTCGGAGGCTGACGAAGCCATCGAAGCCAGCATCCGTAAGGCCATCGCCGAAAGGTTTGGCAATGTAGCAATCATCGGAGAGGAGCAAGGCGGGTCGTTAGACGCTGACGCATCCGGGTGGGCTATCGATCCGATCGACGGGACGGCAAATTTCTTACGAGGTTTGCCCATGTGGGGAATATCGGTCGGTCTGGTCGAGAATGGCATTTCCGTTGCTGGGGTCCTCGCACTCCCCGAGTCTAACTTGGTCATCGTAGCCGAGCAGAATGCGGTGCTCCATGTGAACGGCCTTCCCTTTGTTCGGCCCGCGAACCCACTTGGGGGTCGGGTGATCGCACTGGGAGAGAATGGTTTTGAAAGCGGTGAACGGACAGACGATCGGGCCAGCAAGTTAAGAGCGCAAGGATACTCGGTTGTTCGATACAGGTCAGCGGTCTTCTCTCTTGCCAGCGCGGCCTTGGGACGCCTTGATGGGTATGTTGAGCACGGTTGTATGATCTGGGACATCGCAGCGGCTTCGGCGATTTGCCGAAATGCCGGTCTGAAAACAAACGTCATGCCTCTCGGCGACGGGCGATTTTCGATCGAAGCCATAGCAAGCAATTAGCGACAACTTTGGCCACCCATTACGCCAAAAGCGGAATGAGAACTAACTACCCAGTTTGTGTCGTCGAGCCCTCGTGCCGAAAGCGGTCGTTTAGGCAGCCAATTTGCGGTAAACGGCGGTTGCCTGACCATCTGTCAGATTCTCCAACCAGCGAAGGAATACAGGCACGAGGGGTTCATCGATCGCGTCGACCACGGCGTACAACTTCGCCCTAGCGGTACCCATTTTCTGGCCCGCCATATGCCCCCATTCGTGGACGATCCCGCCGCCAGGGGCGTTTCGCTTGAAAAATGCGACCGTATCCGGCGAGCAATGCTCACCGACGAAATGGCGGCGATCCAACAGCACCGATATCATCGCCCCCGACAGGGGCAGGGGAAGCCGGTCAATTGCACCAGCAAATGACTTTCGTTCATTCGCCGGCACGCCAAGCATCACATCGCCCGCTTCCCGAAGCGCAGCGGTATAGGTGGGATAATCACCATCCGGATTGCGCTCCCGAAATTTGGCGATGCTGAGCGGTGCGAGAATCTCCATGCCGGTTGCTTCCGCATCGGCGGCGATCACCTTCGCACTTTCCCGTTGGCCGTATAGCTCACGAAGCCGGACCTGCTTTTCTTCGTCCCGGTTGTAGGACCGACGATCATTGCGCATCACGTCTTCGATCTCGGTGATCTCAGATATGATTGTGGGGAGATTGACCGTCATCATGCCGCCTTTCGGGGAAGCCCAGCGCGCCACGCCGCAACCGCAGCCGCCTCATTGGCGAAACCTTTGACGATCGGGTGACCATCCTTGCGGCGGATCACGCACCAGGAATCGTTTGGCCGAAACTCGCTGTAGAAATCGCCGACATCATCGACCTGCCGCCCAGCGCCCGCGATCGAGGTCCGGGCATAGACCTTGCGGATCACCACCGTTGCGCCGCCGTCAAAGGCCCGCTCCACGCAGCATTCAACTTCCCAGCTTTCGTCATCAGCGATTACCGTGATGATGTCGTGACGGCCCACCAGGCGCGACGCCTTCGACCAGTATTGCGGATACAGAAGGTCCTCCTTCTCAATCCCAGCTTTCGCCTTGTGCCAGAAGCGCTGACGCTGGTGCCCCTCAGGCAACAGGCTGTTCGCTTCGGCGCGCAGATTCGGATCGACATGCTCCGTCTTCGTTTCAACGGCAGAGATCGCGGGGGTTTTCGTTTCCATGTTCAGGCTCCTTGAAGTGCGGATTTAACGATGCTGGTGACGACGGGAACTTGGGCCGCCCATTCGGCGACCGGGGGTTGCCCCTCCCAGCCGATAGCGGCCATCTCCACGCCAGCTTCGCCAAGCAGGGGCTGTAGGGTTGCGGCCACCCTGCCCACGGCCACAGCATCAGCGTGGAAGCGTTCGGCGGATCGGCAAGCGGCGTCCACGGCGAGGCGGTATTCGCCAAGCGCCTTGTGAGCTTCCACGGTTGGTGAAGTCATCGTTCGTTCCCTTCGTCCAGTGTGTCGATATCGAGATGTATCCGGCCATCGTCACCGCGACGCAGGCTCAGGTTGTGGTTGGTGACGAGGTGCCCGAGCGCCCCGATCGGTATCGATGCGGGCAAACCGGCCTCGCCCGCGAAGGCGGCGAACTCATCCGGCGTACCGGTCCAGGCAACGCGATCAGCCATGCTCTCGCGTCCTTCGCACTACGGGGAGTTCGGTGACGTTCGACAGCGGCGGGGGCGCGTTGTCGCCCCGTCGTTCCTCGGTATGCGTTGCCCAATAAGCGGCGCGTGGGTGCGCCTCGTTAGCCTGTACCGCGATTGCATCGCGATGGTGTTCGCGGGCTGCTTGATGCCGGTCAGCCTCCACAGCGACCGCCCGCTTCCGCTCGGTCTCGGCTTGCCCCTCGACAAGGTCCTTCGCACCCTTGGCGACCATGAAGGTCAGCATGCGTGCAAGCTCGGTATCGCCCATCAGATCGGATGACGGATTAAGCGGTGCACCATCCTTGCCGGTCAATTCGTTGGGCGTCATCGGGCGACCGTGGGCGCGATCCAGAATCTCGCGCGCGGCGATAGCGACAACCTTCGGGTCAGGGTCCGCCAGTTGCCGCGCCAGTGCAGCAATTGCCTTTGCGGAATGTTTCTGCGCAGCGGCGCGGACATCGCGCGTGGCGCGGTTAGGCACGCCGGGCTTGCGGCCCGAACCCTCAGGCTTGGGGTGCCCTTTCGGTTTCCCACGACGACGGCCAACAACGGGCAAATCGTCCGGCTTGTTAGCCTGTATGTTAGCCTCATCATTCATACATACATCAATAGCATGTAATTACTTGCTTTTATATATCTGTTTCGCTGACTGTGTGTCAGGGAACAGCAGTGAACAGGTGTGATTACTGCGGCGCAACAATGAGGCGGCAAAAGCGACTACAGAAAAAAAGTTCGCCCGATTGCACAAAAAAGCATGTGATGCTTGGTTCGCAAGAAAGCTGGTTGGTGTTGGCGGAATGGACTCAGAACCAAATATCAGGAACAAGATCAGTTGGGGTAAATTTACAGCGGTGCTCTTGATTCAATGCCTGGAAGCGGTCAGCGTAGAAGCACTGAGCCTGTAGACTGGGTCTTCCCGATCATCGGGATTTTAATGGCGGTTGGGATCGCTTGGGGCACTGGCCTTTTACAGGGCGGCGAGAATGCACTTCGCTACGCCGCTCCCCACCAGCACGCTCAAACCGCTAAGCAGACGGCGCTATCTGAGTGTGCTGGGCGAAAGGGCAACGCCCTTGTCGAATGCGTTGAGGAACAAATTCAAACTGCAGAAGAAACAGCGCGAGACGAACAGGACTTGACCGCACAACAGCAAGCCGCGTGGGGTAGCATGTTCAGCGCTACTTGGGGTGGGATCGCGCTTTGCGTGACGGTGGTGGGCACCATACTGCTCTATCAGCAGATCGTTCTAACCCGAAAGGCTGTGCAGGAAACTACCAACGCTACCAAGGCGATGGAGAAACAGAATGATATTGCTGAGCGGGCACAAAGACCTTGGCTTTCCGTAAAGCTGATAAAACTGGGGCCTATTGACCGAGAGCCGTCTGGTAAGTTCAGCTTAACCTACCAGCTTTCAATCGAAAACACAGGGATATTCCCTGCCATTAGTATAATTGATCATGCAGCCATCGTATCTGAGCACTTTGGTACTAAAGACCGCGAATACTTTATCAAGCACGCCATGGCCATACACGCTGCTTATGGTCTAGCTTTAGCACCTGGAGAAACATTTAAAACAGGAATTACTAAGCTTTATATTGATACTGGCATGATCTTGGCAAGTGGACTCTGCGCTGATGGTTCGATGCCGATGCTCATGATTGGCGTTGTTTATCAGACCCAGACGTCCACAATTCCGCTTTGTACGGCGTTGAACATACATCCTGGCTCTGTTTTCTCGGCGGTTGGTCCTCGATTAAGGCCAGTCGCCAAAATGATCCTGCGAAAGATTATGACTTAGCGCCTTGATCAATCACGCAGCTCCGCCGAGCACGTCAACGTCATCGCCGGTTTCGTTAGGAGCGAGGATCATCCTTGCCTTATCTACCCCATTCACTCCCTTCATCCCGTTCACTCGTTCCGGGCTTGAGTGACTGGAGTGAACAGAGTGAATAGGATTTATTAGACTCCACTTGCCGCCCTTGGCTCTGAGGACCTTGCTCTCATTGAAAAGGGCTTGGAGCTGGTGGCTGATGTTTGTGCGCTCCTTGCCCAGGGCCGATGCAATCTGCGTTGGCGTCATTGGATCAATGGCACGACCCAACAGATCGAGAATGTCTTGACGCTCAGGCGTCTTGGCGATCGAACTTGCGTCACCCCGGATGCGCCATGAGCCAGTGTTGCGATCAAACTCCATCGCCGTCTCAATCTCGTGAAGGTCCCGGCCACGCCCGTACAAGACAGCGCTTTCGCCGACTCCATCCCGCTTCAACACCAAAACGCTATCCGCCGCGCCGGTCAGGCCCCGCGTACCACTCACGGCATCGAACGGGTCTTCAGCATCCATCTTCCGCGTATGGTGTACGAGAACGATCGCAATGCCGTGCCGTCCCGCGAGTTGCTGGAGCGCGGTGATGCTCCGATAATCAGCCTCGTATTGCGCCTCCTTCGAACCGATCGCGCTTTTGATTCTGGCAAACACGTCGATGATAATGAGACGCGCGGTAGGGGTGCCATCAAGCCAGGTCTCGATTTCGTGAAGACATTCACCGTCTAGGGACGGCCATTCGGTTTGCAGCGTCAACGCCTCTGGCATTTCAGGCAAACGGAGTTGTTTGAGGCGTGATTGAAGGCGGCGTGGGTTGTCTTCCAGAGCCAGATACAAAACCGCCCCCTGCTCACAGCGGATCGAGCCGAAAGCCATCCCACCACTGGCAACCGCGATTCCGAACCCGAGACAAGCCCAGGACTTCCCGAGCTTGGGCGCGCCCGCAAATATCGTTAGCCCTTCTACAATGTACCCCGGCACGATGAATTTGATCGGCGGGAAGGTCATGGTCATCAGCGCCCGCGCGGAAACACCATCACGAAAGGCTAAGCCATCAGGTCGCGGCATCCACGAACCATCCAACGAAGCAGCGTCTTCCAGAGGATCATGCTGCATCCCGCACCGCCTGTCCGGTCACGGCATCATCAATGGCGCGAGCTGCCCTGAACATCTTCACCAGTCCCAGCCGCAGAGTTAGGAGCGCAGGGATAGGCATCGAGGAAAAGACGTGGCGCGCGGCCAATGCTTCGATGACATCAAGAACAATGCCAGCGTCAGCAGACACGCGGGCTGCATCCCTTCCCGCGAGGTCGCGCAGCAACATCAGGCCTGCCCGTTGGCGACGCTCCAATTCGCTGGCGCAGGGATGTAGCGCATCGACCGATGGCAGATACTTTACCCAGGCGGGATCACCACATGATCCCGACCGCTGCTGCAAGGCTCCGGGATTGTTATGAGATGTCTGCGATCCGCCCGCCAGCAAGTCGCAGACTGCCCCGCCCTCACTGGCGGGCCTGTCCATTTTGGGGGCCATATCTTAGGCTGCCTCTCGCTCGGCGGCACGAGCAGCAATCCATTCGTCAATTTCTTCCTCGATCCAGGCTACAGAACTGCCGTTCGGATCGGGGCGAAGCCGCTTCGGGAAGGCCCCTCTGGCCTCCATGTCGCGGATATGTCGCTCTGTGTACCCGACCTTTTCCTCTAGGGCCGGTTTCCTGATTAGCCGCATTTCTCACTCCTGCCGTTGCTTGCAGGGGTGTTCTATTCGGCCCAAAATTGGAGGAACATATGACCTACTTACAACGATTGCGTGAGTAGATGCGGAAGCCTCACAATCAAACCGGCCGCGATCTCAGACGGAGGCATTTGGGGGTCTAAATCGGCAATCATAGCGACGTAATTTTCGGAAAGACGCGGATCATTTTTACCGGGCTTGTTGCGTGTCGCAGTTCGATGCCACCCTTCAATTGTCTTCGAATCAATCCGCCTACCGGCCTTCCTTAGCGCCGTTGAAATCTCTGCTGCGGCTCCAACCTTGTCTCTTCCAGCTTCCATCAAAATAGTCATGGTCACGGCACAGCAAGATTTGAACATGATATCAGCAATTGGAGTTTTTTGCCCACCGAGCTTTTTTACGGCAATTAGAGAATTTGGCTTGCCGTTTTGATGGTCGTATAATGCACCCATCAATCGAAGAATTGGTCTCAGTTCTTCACGGGACATCCCAACGGCGACAAAATATTCGTGCGCCGCATCCAGTGCTTCCGTGTGGCTTGCGTTGAGTAATTTTCCTCGAAACTCGTCCATTGGTGTCATGACGCCGCCCTCAATTCGACGACGTTGCCAGCAGGCGGATTGAGGATCAGCGCCACGATGCCCGCCAGCTTCTCCAGTGCCTCGCCCATCTCGTCCGCATAGGTATGGCGATCATAGACGCCCTCGACACCGGGGATGACGTGACCCAGCACCCGCTCTGAAATGTCGCGATCCACACGCGCACGCCGCATCAACGTCTTCGCCGTTCGGCGCAGATCATGAATGACCCAATCAGGCATTGGGGCGCTATCATCAAGCAACGCTTTTCCCTTTGAGAACCCTGCAATCGCCTTGGCACCCCGGCCCGCGAAAACGTGCGGATTTTTGTCGATCTTGGGTAGCGCTTCGATCAGCGCCCGCACCGTCGCAGGCAACTTGAGATATTGCGCGTTGCCCTTCTCCCCCTCCTCTGCCCGGATAGTCCAGACACCATCGACAATATCATCCCACTGCATAGCCGCCACTTTCGCCCTGCGCTGGGCGGTAAGCAGCGAAACCCGGACGAATGCGCCGAACGTGCCCAAATCGCCCGAGGCCTTCCACACGGCTCTTATCTCGTCGTCTGTAAGGGTGCGTTCGCGCGCACGAGCCTTGCTTTTGGTCCGCTTCATGCCGCGCACGATCGGCGAGGTGTAGTCATCCGACCGCGAGGCATACCAGCCGAACAGGCTGCTTAGCTGCGCCAGCACGGCATCGGCTTGGGGCGACCCGTTATTGTCCTGAATGCTGTCGATCAGCTCAGTAACATCGACGCGGCGGATCGACGTGAACGGACGCGCGGCCCATTTCGGTTCGACGTACTTCGAAAAGATACGTTCAATCTCCCGCGCCGATCGCAGTGGCTGAGCATCCTTTTGCCCCTCCTTACGGACGTGACGCTTTAGGAAATCATCGAGAACCGCCTTGAAGGTCCGCACGGCAACAGGTGGCGTGGCGTCGGGAAACGGCGCAAGGCCTTGCTTGATCCGCTTTACCCCTTCCCTCGCCCGCTCCCGAGCCTCGTCAAGCCCGATGACATCGCAATCACCGATGACCGCCCACACCTGCTTTTTCTCGGGCGTGCGCGCGATAATGGCGAACGACTTGTGCCCCGATGGGGCCACCCGAACATAAAGGCCGCGCGTGTCTGGATCGGCAATCACCAGCCGCTTCTTGGGATCGGGCTTTGTGGTGGCGACGGTGCGGGCAAAACCCTTGAGTAGCGGTGCAGGTGCGGCCATTACGTCCTCCGGCTAACAGGAGGCTAACAAAAGGCGTTCTCCACCATGTTAGCCCGTTCCCGTTTATTCCAGCATAAATGCCAGATTACCGAGGCATTGCAAGCCCCGGCTTCCTGATAGTTCCGCCCCATTCCCGCGCTGATAGCTGACTCTTAATCAGCGGGTCCTTGGTTCGAGCCCAAGTGCGTCCACCACCTTTTCAATGACTTAAAGCGAGCCGACGGCAGGAGCCGGGTGGCTGGGTACCAACGGGGTACCAGAGCCGCGCACGCCTTTCCCCACGATACTGCCCCGCCGCTAAGAAGCTAGCGTGACGGAAGTTCCATCGCTAACCTCCACGTATGAACGGGGAGCTTTCAACTTTGCAATTCTAAAGCCCAAGGAGCCTCAACTATTCAGGTTGGGGATTAACCCCCAACCCGATTGCCATCAGCCCCAGCAAGGGCATCAACATGGCCTCCGGCTCTACTCATAAGTGGAGGATCGTTGGGGCTCAGACCAGACCGAGAAAACCTTCCGGCCGGTTGCGAATACGCGAAGGCTGAACCCCGGGCATAAGAGGTCATGAACCTCATACCGTTTCACTTCGGGCTTGAATGCCTCGATTGCTTTGACGCTGAGTGCTTTGCGCATGTACCGTTCCTTTCAACGGCACTCCAATAATCATGGATTTCGGGCAATCTCAAAGGAATTCCTGATCGCGGAAGGGATGCGTTAGAAAACTATGCCCTGCTAAATATCCAATAATGACCGGGGGCTTAGAACCGAAATCCGGGCAACGAAAGCGCACCAAGTCCCGTGCGAGAATCTGGAAAGTGATCGGTCTCAATCGCTTAATTCAATAGAGATGCCAACACAGTGTTTAACATCGGCACTCGTTCGTCACGGCTAGCACTGCCAAGCGCTCAGCTTAAAGCGGACATAGTCGCAAAAGCACTTGTCAACAAAGTGAAGCACGGCTAGCCATATCTTGAAATGTCCAGACATGTCTGGAAAAGGCTAGTCGTGGGAAAAATGGTGGCTACAAACAACCTAAAAAAGATCCTTCCTGAAGAAGGCGTTACGCAAGTTCAGCTGGCCAAGGCTAGTGGGCTCAGCGAAGGTACCATCAACAAAATTTACAATGGCAAGCGTACGCCAGCACCTACCTCAATGTTCAAAATCCTCAAGGGCTTGAACGAGCTCTCGAATAGAACCTATGCAATTACCGATGTATTCCCAAAATACAAACCTGATGGCGACGATGAGCAAGAAGACTAAAAAGAGCCACGTTGCTGAGACGGTCGATGACTTTCAGGAGTTCTTCTCGGAACTTCAAGATAGGTTTTTTGGGGAACGATACAGCGAGTGGGTGTTCCGTGGGCATTCCAAAGCCAACTACGACCTTCGGCCAGCTATCGGGCGAGAAAAGCACACTGAGTCTTCGTTTGCCAAATTTGAAGAAAGCATATTCTCTTTATTCAAGCGTGAGTCCGCGCCGTTTATAGCACTTGCTCTACAAAATGATTATGAATGGCTTGCGTTAGCGCAGCACCACGGTCTGCCAACTCGTTTGTTGGATTGGTCTTTTAACCCATTCATTGCTTTATACTTTGCCGTTGCCCAAAATCCTGACGAAGATGGGGCTCTTTGGGCTCTCAGAGCCCCAAAGCGGCTGTCCGATGCTAGACTGCTGGAGGGTCAGCCCTTCTCACTCGACGGAGATCGCAAATTTCTTCCACGATCCATCTCTCCGCGTTTCCAGAACCAAGAGGGGCTTTTCATTATCCGGTCAGATCCTGAAACCTGCATGACGGATTCCCTGCGAGATGACTGGGAATTAACGAAATTCCAGATCAAAAATAATTTGAAAGAGGATATCCAGTACTACCTATTCCGACTTGGAATACATCACGGTAAACTTTTTCCAGATCTGGTAGGTCTTTGTGAACACTTGAAATGGCGTCACACCATTCGCCCTGCGGAAGCAGCCGCAAAGGACGTTTTGAACAAGGACCCGACTGAATGACGGGAAACTGATTTCTCGTCGGTGATGATCCATCGATATTCTTTGATACAATAAGCGTGTCTTCGATTGCATGCGCCACGAACAATCGTTGGAGCTTGCCAGCATTTTATACTCATCAATACCAATTAGATCCCTACTTTCTGTAGCGGGGTCCCAACGGGGCATCAGAAGCCGACAATTGGCTGCTACGGATAGCGAGAGCCCGCAACGCACCGCAAACGCTCAGACCGCACAATCGCGTGCCCCGAGCAACGTAATGCAACAGTTTGCCGAGTAATACCAATAGCTTAAGGCGAACTCTTAATCAGCGGGTCCTTGGTTCGAGCCCAAGTGCGTCCACCATTTTTCAATTACGGTGATGTGAACCCGCTACGATAATCTGGCGCGAGCCGGAGGGCGTTTCGCACTCTCGGTCGGGTGGGCGCTACTATGCGTGATTCCTACGCCTCGTTCGAGCATTTCAGCGGACCACCCCGGCGATGGCGCACCGATAGCGTTCGCTTCCACGTCACGTTCGTCGCTGCTTGACAGACATGGTTCGATGTCATACTTGTTAGTATGACATCGAACTAGTAGGACGCAGTACGTGAAAACCGAAATCAGAGGGTTTCTATCCGGATTTATCGTCGCAGCATTGTATTTGGCGGTTGTCGAAGGATTACTGCCGGTCGATTCTGCCGCTTCTCGAGCCAGCTGGCCATCCGCGCAGGAGGCCACACAATGACGATCCGTGTAATGCAATGGCTGCTCCCGTTAGCGGCACTGATGGTGGTTAGCGGCTGCGCTTATCGCCATGAGGGGCTCGACCGGGGCTTGGATTTTGCCCAGCGCCGCTTTTCGGCAATGCCCGCGATGTCAGTGCCCCGCGATAATCCGCCCTCCCCCGAAACCATCGCACTGGGCCGCGACTTGTTCACCGACAAGCGACTGTCGGTGGACGGGACTCAGTCGTGCGGCACATGCCATCAAGCAGAATTTGCCTATGGCGACGGGGTGGCGCGCGCGATGGGCCGCAGCGGTGCGCCGCTGCCACGACATACTCCCAATCTGATCAATGTCGGCTATGCCAAGGCGCTGTTCTGGGATGGCCGCGCCGCAACGCTTGAAGAACAGGCGCTGGCACCGATCATCAATCCCGAAGAAATGGGCCGCCATCCGGGATCCGCCGTTGACGGGATTCGCGACGACGCCGGCTATAGAGTCCGTTTTGCGCGCGCCTTTCCTCGCGACCCAACGATCAACGAACGCAATGTGCTGCGCGCACTCGCGGCCTATCAACGGACCTTGGTCTCGGGCCGGGCACCGTTCGATCGCTGGATTGCTGGCGACCCAGCGGCGATCAGCCCGGCGGCGCAGCGCGGTTTCGCGGTTTTCGCCGGACCCGGAAACTGCGCCTCCTGCCATTCGAGCGCGCTGCTCAGCGACGGCAAGTTCCACGATATCGGCCTGCCAAGCGCGGATCGCGGGCGAGGCGGCGTCACCGGCAGACGCCGACTGGATTTTCGTTTTCGCACCCCAACGCTGCGAGAAATCGGGCGCTCCGCGCCTTACATGCACGATGGATCGCTGCCGACCTTGGCCGCCGTAGTCGATCACTATTCAGAAACTGTCATCGCGCGCGGCGCGACCCGGCCGGTTCATCTGGGGGCACAGGAAAAGCGCGATCTGGTCGCGTTCCTGCAGACTCTCAACACCGACACCGACACCGATCGCTAACCCCGAATTCGCCCCAGGAGGAAGACCATGGAACGACGCAACTTCATCAAACTCGCCGGTGGCGGGATCGTTCTGGCCGCAGTCGGCAGTGTCGCCACGTTTTCGCTCACGCGGACGCCCGTGGCAGCGCTCGCGCCCTGGGCCGATGCCCGCACCATCTCGACCGGCGATCCGCGGCGTTACGCCCTTGCGCACGCCATCCTCGCGCCCAACCCACACAATCGCCAGCCATGGATTGCCGACATCCACATGCCCGGCCAGATCACATTATTTGTCGATACCAACCGGATGCTGCCGCAAACTGATCCCTTCAATCGGCAGATCACGATCGGGCTTGGGTGTTTCCTCGAACTGCTGACCATGGCGGCTGCTCAATGCGGATACCGCGTTGACCTGGATCTGTTTCCGGATGGCGAGACATCAGCGCGGTTGACCGGCGGCCGTGTCGCAGTGGCGCGGTTTGTGCGCGATCCGTCAGTTCGGTCTGATCCCTTGTTCCGTCACATCTATGACCGGCGCTCAAACAAGGACCCGTTCGACACGGCCAAGGCGGTTTCCCCAACCAGCGTAACCCGACTGAACGCCGTCGCCCGCCATGGCAACATAGTTACGGGATCAGTCGATTCTGCCTCGATCACGCGGTTGCGTACGTTGACCGAGCAGGCGCTGCGCGTCGAAGTCGAAACGCCGCGCACCTTCAAGGAAAGCGTTGACCTGTTCCGGATTGGCCGTGCCGAGATTGAGCGGCAACCGGACGGGATCGATTTTTCAGGGCCGCTGTTCGAAGGCCTGGCGCTTGCCGGGATGTTCGATCGCAAGACATTGGCGGACCCCAAGTCTTCGGGCTATGCACAGGGCCTGAAAGCCGTTCTCGACAATGCGTCGTCGGCCATGGGGCATATTTGGATGGTATCGCGCGACAACAGCCGGAAAGCGCAAATCGCAGCGGGGCGCGATTGGGTCAGGCTCAATCTTGCGGCCACGCGTGATGGCATTGCCTTTCATCCGCTCAGCCAGGCACTGCAAGAATATCCGGAAATGGAGTCCCTTTACCGCGACGCGCACCGGCTGCTCGCCCCCCATGGCGGCACGGTGCAAATGCTGAGCCGGATCGGTTTTGGAGCGACACCAGCACCAAGCCCGAGATGGCCATTTCAGGCAAAGCTGTTGGCTGCATGACGACCGAAGTGCAACAGACCACACGTGAGATTCTGTTCGGTTTTTTCAACGAAATCGGCATCATCAACCAGCTATCGTCGGCCCTTTTTCAGCGTTTACTTCCCGAAGGCGTTCACGTCGCCCATTTCGCGATTATGAACCACATGGTCCGGTTGGGCGACGATCGAACACCGCAGCAGCTTGCTTCCGCGATGCAGGTGACCAAGGCGACGATGACGCACTCGCTGAAGGTTTTGGAAGCGCGCGCGTTTATCAGCGTCGAGCCAGATCCGGTCGACGGTCGCGGGAAACGGGTCAAACTGACCGAAATAGGTCGCAAATTTCACGCAGATGCCATTGCGCTGCTCGACAAGGGGCTGGCGCCAATCGCGCCAAAACTACTTGCGCTTGCATTACCGCAGGCTACCGCCGAACTCCGCAATGTTCGTCAAATTCTTGACCATTTTCGAGATTGATAACGCGCCTATGGCGCGTTGACCTCAAAGCAACATTGCTGACTTTGGCGGGATCAGATCCATTTTTCTGAACGGAAAACTGCTTTAAATCTCTTCGGCAATGTTCATCGCGCGATAGCGGCAACCGCACACAGCATGATCGGCCGATCGATCGGTTCAGCCGCGCGCGGCCCGGGGCGTAAAGACCAGCCCTGGTGCGGTCGCCTCATAAGCGGCAATGGCGGCATCGCTGGCCAGGGTCAGCGCGATCTCGTCGGTGCCGTGGAGCAGGCAATCACGCCGAAACGCATCAAGCTCAAAGGTGAAGCGATCCTGGAACGGCGTCGTCACCGTCATCGTCGTCAAATCGATCGTGATCGGATCGGTTGCCGCGACCGCCATCAGCCGGTCAATCGCGTCCTGCGGCAGCACCGCAGTGACCATGCCGTTCTTAAAGGCATTGCCTGAAAAGATATCCGAAAAGGAAGCCGCGATGACGGCCGTGATCCCGCGGTCCATCAACGCCCAGACGGCGTGCTCACGGCTCGATCCGCAGCCGAAATTGGCGCCCGCGATCAAGATCGTCGCGTCCGCATGCGCAGGGTCGTCAATGACATTGCCCGGCACCCGCCGCAGCGAGGCCAGCGCATGATCGCCAAGCCCCGCCCGTGTGACCGTCTTCAGATGCTCGGCCGCGATGATCACATCGGTATCGATATTGGCGAGGCCGAGCGGTATCGCTCGCCCCTCGACGCGCTCGACGGGAATCATGCCATCATCTCCCGCACATCGCTCAAATGGCCGTTCACCGCCGCTGCTGCCGCCATCGCCGGCGACAACAAATGCGTGCGTGCGCCCGGCCCCTGCCGCCCCATGAAATTGCGGTTGGAGGTGGAAGCGCAGCGCTCGCCCGGCGGCACCTTGTCTGGGTTCATCCCCAGGCACATCGAACAGCCCGGCTCGCGCCAATCGAACCCGGCATCAATGAAGATGCGGTCGAGCCCCTCTGCCTCGGCCTGGCGCTTCACCAGCCCTGACCCCGGCACGACCAGCGCCTGGCGGATGCGCGGATGGATATGGCGACCTTGCAGCACCGTGGCGGCGGCGCGCAGATCCTCGATCCGACTGTTCGTACAGCTGCCGATGAACACATGCTCGACCGCGATATTGGTCATCAAGGTGCCGGGGGTGAGCCCCATATAGTCGAGCGCCTTGATAGCGGCAGCGCGCTTGGCGGGATCGGCAAAGCTCTCGGGATCGGGCACTGAACCGCCGACGCCTACAACATCGTCGGGGCTGGTGCCCCAGGTAACGCTCGGTGCAATGCTGGTGGCATCGATCGCGATACTCTTGTCGAACCGCGCACCATCATCAGTCTTTAACGTCCGCCAGTATTCGACCATCCGGTCCCAGTCCGTTCCCGCCGGCGCCATCGGCCGCCCGGCGAGATAGGCGAAGGTCGTTTCATCCGGCGCGATCAGGCCCGACCGCGCGCCCGCTTCGATCGACATGTTGCACACCGTCAGTCGCCCTTCGATGCTCATCGCCTCAAACGTGCTGCCGCGATATTCGATGACATAACCTGCCCCGCCCGCCGCGCCGATCAGGCCGACAATCGTCAAGATCAGGTCCTTGGGCGTCACGCCTGGGCCGAGCGCGCCATCGACGCGCACTTCCATCGTTTTGGAAGGGGTGAGCTGCAGGGTCTGGGTGGCGAGAACATGCTCGACCTCGCTGGTGCCGATCCCGAAGGCAAGCGCTCCCAACGCACCATGCGCGGCGGTATGACTATCGCCGCAGACGAGCGTCGTTCCCGGCAACGTAAAGCCCTGCTCCGGACCGATGACATGGACGATGCCCTGCTCGGCGGCGGTCGCGGAGAAATAAGGGATGTCGAAATCGGCGACATTGGCCTCAAGTGCGGCCAGCTGCGCCGCACTCGCCGGATCAGCAATCGGCAACCGCTTGCCCGCTGCATCGATCCGCGGCGTGGTCGGCACATTATGATCGGGCACCGCCAGCGTCAGATCGGGGCGGCGCACCCGCCTGCCCGCCAGCCGCAGCCCCTCAAATGCTTGGGGTGAGGTAACCTCGTGGACCAGATGCCGGTCGATATAAATCAGGCAGGTGCCATCTACCCGGCGCTCGACGACATGGGCGTCCCAGATTTTTTCATAGAGCGTCTTGGGGGGAATGCTCACGATTGCGTCGCCAAACGGCGGCGCACCGCCTCTCCAAATTCGCTGCACCGTGCGGTGCCGCCCAGGTCAGCAGTGCGAATGCCATCGAGCAGCGTGTCGCGCACGGCCTGCCGAAGCTCTTCGGCTGCAGCCGCTTCTCCCAGCATCTCAAGCATCATCGCCGCGCTCTCCATCATGCCGGCCGGATTGGCTCGGTCCTGCCCGGCGATATCAGGGGCAGACCCGTGGATCGGCTCGTACAGCCCGCCCCCGCCGCTCCCCGTGCTCGCAGAGCCGAGCAGACCGATCGATCCGGGGATCACCGAGAGTTCGTCTGACAGGATATCGCCGAACAAATTCTCGGTCAGGATCACGTCAAAACGCCGGGGATTCTTGATCAACTCCATCGCGGCGGCATCGACATAAAGATGGTCGAGCGCAACGTCCGGATATCCTGCCGCGACCTCGATCACTACCCGCCGCCACAGCTTCGACGAGGCCAGCACATTAGCCTTGTCGACCGAGGTGACGCGGCCGGACCGTGCCTGCGCCGCCCGGAACGCAACATGAGCGATCCGCTCGATCTCGGCGCGGCTATAGGCGCAAACATCGCTGGCATGGTCGTCCTCCAGCACATGCGCGCCGAAATAAAGCCCGCCGGTCAGCTCGCGCACCACCAGAATGTCGATCCCGGTGACCAGTTCGGCCTTTAGCGGCGACAAATGCTCCATCCCCGCAATCATTCGGGCTGGGCGCAGATTGGCGAACAGTCCCAGCTCCTTGCGTAGCCGCAAGAGACCAGCTTCGGGCGTCTGGGCGAGTCCCGCCCATTGCGGCCCGCCGATCGCCCCCATCAGGATCGCATCGACTGACCGTGCTGCGCCCAATGTTGCGGCGGGCAGCGGATCGCCATGAGCGTCGATCGCGGCACCGCCAAACGGGTAATCGGTAAAGCGCAGGCTGAAACCGTGCGCGTCAGAAAGGATCGCGAGACACGCAATCGCCTCCCGCGCTACTTCGGGGCCAATGCCATCGCCCGGCAGTACCGCGATCGTGAAAGATCGGGGTTGCACACCGGCAGGTGCGTCGATGACGGTCACGGTCGTTTCCACCAGATTTCCTATTCGCCCTTATGACATGACGCCCCTAGCAGAGCCGCGCGTCGATGCACCAGCAAACTAATATTGCGCAAGACCATCGTTGATGCGATGGAAAATTTCCTGCCGACCACGCTCTCGAAAGCGCCGTAATGACCGATTCCGTTGCCACTCAGCCTGCCCTCCCCTCGCGCCAACTGCTTGAAGGGGCAGCACGGGCGCCTGCCCGCGCGATGCTGCGCGCCGCCGGGATCGATGATGAAGCCATGGCCAAGCCAATGGTAGCGATCGTCAACAGCTGGTCGACGGTAACGCCGTGCAACATGCATTTGCGCGAGCTTGCCGATCATGCCCGCGC
>NCEE01000010.1 GCA_002280555.1 Sphingomonas sp. 32-62-10 | reverse complement strand
GATTGAGATTATTGTGCTCTTAGTTCCGCAATTACTGTTTGCAGCGCACGACTATAGCGTTCAAACTGTTCGATCAAATCCTCTTGTGAGAGAAGATTGTATTGCGTGGCCATCCAACCTTGCTCTCGCCGCGTTTTAGTATGTTTTATCCTTGGAAATGCTATAATTTCAGCATCCGATCCCAGAAAATCCTGCTGGGTAAGGATGGAATCACAAATGATTGTCGAAAGAAGGTACTTCTGAAATCCGTCCAGATTAAAATCTGCCCAAGCAACAATGAATACTGGAATTAGCCTATCGTTCTTTAGCCCAATGAATGTAGGCCTAATAGGCACCAAAAGTGGGAGATTTTCTGGATTTCTCCCAATGATATACATTGATTGAAAATTATCAAACTCCACTAATCCTTCAATACCAGTCCTTCTCATGTATTGACAGAAGATGGGAATCACTTCACGAGCCGCTGCTCGAGCGGCAGGTAGACCGATCTCCTCTGCCTTTGAGAGCGCGGACTGCTGAGAGAGATGCCCATAAGCTATCGCCGCGCAAATCTTTTGAACGGGCTGTAGTGAGTGACGTGGAGGATTATTAACAAACTCGCGTAGTTGAAACGCAGTATCATCTAAACGCTTTTTGTTATGGCGAACCCAATTTATCAAATTGGGCAACTTCATCAATTTTTTAATGCGTTTTTCAGTGTCTTCCATTGAGGTCACGCCGCTTTGGCGCCGTAGCTAGTATCAATTCAGCTGAAATAACCATACCCGGATTTACAGGAGCTGCTGATTTCCATACGCTGTCCCATGGACCGTCACTACGGTGAGAAACTCTTCTGAGCTGTGCAGCAGTTAAGTCCTTATAATCGTCGATCACCGACTTGAAAAAAACCACATCTTCTGCATAAAATTGATCCCTGGCCTCAGTTATTTCCCGATCTCTTACCGAATAGCGTGAAATTCGACTTGAAATAGGCTGATCTTTGTCGCCTTTCACTGCGTGATAAATCTCTCTAAAGACCGGCCCATGGTCCCAGGCTTCAACGCGTGCTGCTGTAAATAGAATATTTTTCTCGACAATGCCGCGCTCAAGGACAAAATAAGCAAACTTGTTTAGTGACATGTTGGAAGCCACCAAGTGCAATTCACTAAGATAATCTAAAATCCAGTTTGCTATCGCGCGGATATCGTAGCCTCGGCTTTCCAAGCACGTCG
This sequence comes from Sphingomonas sp. 32-62-10, assembly GCA_002280555.1. GTDB lineage: Bacteria > Pseudomonadota > Alphaproteobacteria > Sphingomonadales > Sphingomonadaceae > Sphingomonas. The sequence goes on along the minus strand of NCEE01000010.1, from coordinate 264,750 downwards.
TTGAGAAACGCGCCCTGACGGCTCTGGTCCAATCAGATATCTCCGGCACGTCCGAAGTGTCGATCTCCTCATCCGGCATTAATGCCAGGCGGCGCAATTCTGCTGCTATAGTCGGGTCAAGTGATGCTCTACTCATTATGATATGCGCGCCTTTCGACGCGTGTTGCCTTTCGCGCGCTAATAATCCGCCCAACGGGTGCGGACGATCCGAGCGTCTCCACGGGCTCAGTATGAACAACCAATAGCATGACGCCCATCACCATACCCAGGGATCGCCAACGCACCTCGTTCTCGTGTGGATCGAGATCAGAAATAAGGCACGGATCACGAAATATTAGAACGGCTGTCTCGAATGACAAGCCATGTTTGGATCGATTGATATCCGCCTTGTGGGGATCCCAGGTCCATATGACGTCTGCCAAGTTGGGGTTTCCGTAGCTCAGACTACGCAAATTGAGTAGTTTAAAATCGAATGATAGTCGAATTTTGGCCGATGTTGCAACAATGACTCACTAGTACGACAGTTCATCCGGTAGTTGCTGGTCCGTCGTTATAGAGTCAGTTTACCCGAATGCCCAACCCCACACAGATAAACCTCCTGCCGATGCTCCACTCGCACCAACTGCATCGTAATCGGCTCATCCTCCACCCGCGCGATCGCCCGGTAATCGCCAATCCGCGAGCACCAGTATCCCGCATGATCGCCGATCAGCGCGCTGCCCTGAGTGCGCTTGTCTTGGAGCCGGGCGAACCGCTCTTCCAACGCCTTAATCATCCGCGCCGCTCCCGACAGGAACCAACCCCAGCACCACCCGTTGGCAGCACATGAAGCACCCTCTTTTCGCCGCCACCGCGCTCGCGCTCAGCCTTGCGGCCTGTTCGCCATCGGCCATCGATCCGCCGACGACCAACAGCAATATGGCCGAGACCGATATGGTCCTGCCGCCCGCCAACGGTCCCGCAATGGCCCCGGTCGCCACCCCGATGCCTGGGCCGTCGCCCACCGCCACCGACGAAGCGAAGGTCCTTACCCTCGAAGGGCTCGGCGCGCTGAAGATCGGCCAGCCCGTGCCCGGCGCCACCAGCTGGGCGGCGCGCGGCGCGCAGGCATCGGATGCGTGCACGACCGTCTCCTCGCCCGATTACCCCGGCGTCTATGCCATTGTCGAAGGCGGCAAGGTCCGCCGCATCTCGGTCGGCAAGCGCTCCGACGTGAAGCTGATCGAGGGTATCGGTGTCGGCGCGACCGAACAGCAGGTGGCGGGGGCCTTCCCCGGCTTCCGCGACACCCCGCACAAATATGTCGATGCCCCCGCCAAATATCTCACCGCGCCCAATGCGGAGAGTGGCGATCCCGCGCTGCGCTTCGAAATCGGCAGCGATCGCACCGTCACAATCATCCATGTCGGCACTGCGCCCGTGCTTGAGTATATCGAGGGCTGTAGCTGATCCCCAAGTGATCGCCCCGCTGATCGACGGCCAACGCGCAAAGCTGCTAGGCGCGGTGCATGCCCCATCTCGCCCACATCGCCCTCCTCGTCCGCGATTATGACGAGGCGCTCGCCTTCTACACGGCCAAGCTCGGCTTCACGCTCGTCGAGGACACATACCAGCCCGAGCAGGGCAAAAGATGGGTCACCATCCGCCCGCCCGGCGCGCCGCCGCACGCGACGACAATCCTCCTCGCCCGCGCAACCACGCCCGAACAGGCGGCAGCGATCGGCAATCAGAGCGGCGGCCGCGTCTTCCTGTTCCTCGCCACCGATGATTTCGCGCGCGATCACGCCGCCTTCACCGCCGCCGGGGTGCGCTTCACCGAAAGCCCTCGCCACGAGCCCTATGGCACCGTCGCGGTGTTCGAAGATCTCTACGGCAATTTGTGGGATTTGATTGAGTACGCCGAGCGCAATTAAACGCCGCCCTACAAATGTCGCGCGGCATCCATCGCGCTGTGCAGGATGCGCCGGATCACCACCGCGTCCCCCTCGATCACATAAAATATACGGTGCCGTTGGCATGCCATCGACCGAACCGACGGCGTGAGCGTCGGATGCAAGCTGCCCGTCTTGGGAAAATCGATTAGCAGCCGAAAGGCATCCTCGATGCCGTCCAGATACAAAACTGCCCGATCGATCCCGAACTGCTCGACGCTGTAATCCCGTATATCAAGCAGATCGGCTTCGGCGCGGCGGCTGAGCTCAAGCCGCATCGGCGCTCTCGCCGCGCTCCCTCAAGCCCGCGCGCAATTCGTCCAGGTACACAAAGGGATCGCGCTCGCTAATCCCCGACGCCAACCCCTCATCGATTGCCGCCTGCAGCGCTTTCAGCTTTTCGGTATATTCCCGGTCGCGCCGCACGAGATCGCGGACATAATCGCTGGTGCTGCTGTAGCTCCCCTCCGCCACGCGCGCTTCAGCCCAGCTTTTCAGCGCTTCGGGAATCGAGATGTTCATCTGTGCCATCCTGCCATTATACGATTCTGCGCTAATTTTGACAATGACGCGCTCCGTCGGTGGCGGGGACTACTGCCAAATTGATCCATGGGTTCGTGTTTGCCGTATCTCCCCCGCACCTCCCAACCAGAACCGCCTCCATTCCGGTGCAATCGCTCCGCCTGCCAATTGCGATCGGCAGCCAACCCCATAGACTTGCCCCATCCTATCGGGGGCAATGATGCGGTTTCTTCAGGCGTTGATGATGTTGCTGCCGGGCGCTGATCGCTCGACAGTATCGCCGCCCGACTTTCGCGCCGAGATGTTGGTGCGGCTGCAAGCGGCGCGACCGGACCTCACCCTGGTGCCCGATCCCGATGATGACCTAGCAATCCTCATCATGGTCGATGGCGTTCAGGAAGGGGTGTATAATCTCCACCAGCTCGAAGACTATTGCAAGCGCACCACCGCGAGCGATGGTGAGGAGAGCAAGGCCGATTACGTCGCCGCGATGAGCATCCCATCTACCCCGCCTAGCCGGGCGAGTCTGCGGCTCGTCGTGCGCGACGAACCCTATCTCGCCGCGCTCGAGGAATTTGCCGCAACCAAGCCCGTATCGCATGATCTCACCAAGCCCCGCCAGATCGGGGATGATCTTTACGCCTTTCTCGCCGCTGATTCGGAAACCAGTGTTGCGCTGATCAATGACAAGACGCTGAAGGAGCTCGACCTTTCGGGGGATGAGGCATGGGCGCTCGCCGCCGCCCAGACCCGCGCGATCCTGCCCGCGCTGCCAACGCCCGATCGGCTCGCCACGGCGGCGGTGATGTTCGAGGACGAGAATCATCTGGCGAGCTTGTTGTTCGATCTGACCGGCTGGGCGGCGATTTCTGACAAGGTTGGGCCGGATCTGTTCGTCACCGTCGTGGCGGACACGATCGTCTATGCCGGCATCCTGCCCGATGGCCCCGCGTTTGACGACTTAAAGACAGCCGTTGCGGAGGATTGCGCCGCGCTGCAAAAATGCATTTCGCCCCATGTCTACCGGTTCCGCGACGGCCGCTGGGCGATCGCCCGATAGCCCCTGATCAAGCTTGCCGCCTCACCCCGCCATCTTCACCGCCAATATCGCCGCCCACACCACCAGCGTCACCGCACCGCCGATCGATGTGGTCACCACCGCCCGGCGGAGCAAATGGCTTTGCGCGTCGATCGAATGGACAAAGGCCGCGAACAGCCGCCGTTGCAATTTGGCAGCGCCGTCCTCGCCATCGTCATCAAAGCCATCCGCGTCGAATTCCTCCCCCAGCAGCAGCGCACGCAGGCACAAAGCGCTGGAGAAGATCATCGGCGCGATGCCCACCAGGCTCGCAATCGTCAGGCCGGGCTGGGTCGCTGCATCCACGCTCAGCGGCGCGCCGGGGCTGGCTGAAATAGGGTGCGTGCCGATCGTCACCATCAGCGCGTTGAACGCCAGCATCCCGCCGATCCGCACCGACAGATCGAGATCGCGATTTTCCAGAAATTCCAGATCGGCGATGAAGCCGGGGGCGGGTTGATCACCCCGCATTGCCTGAAAAGCGCGCAGGCGGGCACGGAAGGAGGAACGAAGCATGCGGCGGTGATAAGCGCAAACCCGGATCGGTGCCAAGTCGTGACCGTGCTTGACCTCGCGGCTGCAAGGGTATCTGCTCGACGCAGTTCAGCCGGGGGAAAACGGTGATGCGCCTGTCCAAACGAGTCGTGGCGATCCTGATGGCCCTGGGGTTGAGCGGGTGCACCGGCCATGTCCTGCCCATCAGCGATCAGTTCATTGTGCCGCAACAGGCCGATCCGGCAACGGCGCGCGATGCGGCAGTGTTTGTCGATGCCAATGGCAGCTTCTATCCCAGCGGTTGGTGCAGCCAGCTGCTGAGCCCCAAGAAATGCGCCGCCACGCCGTTCAAGCCGCCGAGGCAATTGCCGGGGGCCAGCCTGCTCAACTTTGCCGATGGCCGCTGGGTAAAGGGCGGCGGCGCTGCATTCCGCGCCCGGATCGACGCTGACGAGACCCGCCAGCTCGATGCGATTGCCGCCTTTGCCGCCAACAAGCAGCGCATCTACATTCTGGTGCATGGTTTCAACAGCACCGTGGCGGAAACCGACCCGTCCTTCCAGGCGATCGAAGACCGGCTGGCGATTGGGCCCGGTGACGGCGTGATCCGATTTTATTGGGATGGGCTGACCGGGTCGGGGCTGGGGGCGCTGAAAATCTGGTTCAACGCGGCCGGCTATAGCCAGGTCGCGGGCTCGCGTGGTCTGCGGCGGGTGCTTGATCGGCTTCCGGGCAAATCGGTCTATCTGATCGCGCATAGCCGGGGGGCGTCGGTGATCCTCTCCGCGCTCGGCAACCCGGTCTATGATCGCCAGTTCAAGGCGGATACCAATGCCGTCGCCGCCGGGTGGAAGCTGCCGATTACCCGCCTGCTCGAACCCGATCCGCTGAAGGAACAGGGCAGCAAAATCCATGTGCTGTTAATGGCCGCGGCCGTCGGGCGGATCGACTTTTGTGATGCGCGCGAGCAGGAACGGTTCGATGTCGCGACAATCGTGCCGCGCAGGCGCCTGCTCGCCAAGGCGCCCGTGATCAAGGATGATGATGAACGCCCCTGGATTGGCTGTGTCGAGCTGCGGCGGTTCAGCGATCAGCTGAAGTCGATCCGCTATGTCGTCAACATCGCTGATCCGGTGCTGAAAAAGGGGGTCGGCTTCCAGTATCGCTTCAATCCCACCACGCTGGGGTTGGAGCCCGAAGTTGGCCGGGCTATTGCGCAGGAGGGTGGTTACCCGATGACGCCCTATTTCACCGATCCGCCGCGCAGCAAACATGATTTCCTCGATTATGTGCGGGATCCGAGCTTTTTTCGCATGCTGTGCGATGCGGGCATTTTGCGCCAGAACCTGAAAGGGCGGGCAGGGCGTTGTGAACAGCGGACCGGGCCGTGATCGCCTTGTCGTTGGGCAAGCAACAGTCGAATAGGGAAGGCAGCGGAGGCCGCATGGACGGTATGGAGCATCGAATGTCACGAAAAGCGGCAAGCATCGCCCTGGTATCGAGCGTGTTGGCGATTGGCGGCTGTGTATCGATGCCGCGCATCGAGCGACCGGCCCCGGCTCCGCGCTTTGCCGCGACCGAATTCTTCAATGGCCGCACCGAAGGGCGCGCGACGTTGAAAGTGATCATGCGCCAGGCCAAGCCCGTCGCGGTGCACGGCATGGGCCGGATGGAGCGCGATGGGACATTGGTGCTCGATCAGATCGTCGAGGAAGGCGGCAAGCCGCCCAAGAAGCGCCAATGGCGGATCCGCGAGACGACGCCCGATCATTATGTCGGCACACTCAGCGATGCGACCGGCGGGGTTACTGGGGTCACCAAAGGAGATCGCCTGGTGCTGCGCTTCACCATGAAGGGCGGTTTTCGGGCAAAACAGTTCCTGACGCTCCGGCCGGACGGCAAATCGGCGCATAATGTGATGGTCGTGCGGAAACTGGGGATGAATGTGGCCGTGCTCGATGAGGTGATCACGCGCGAGCCGATCGTCCTGGAATCGGTTACGCGAGAGGCGGTAACGGGGGAAGCGATCAGCCAGGCTAAGCCCTAACGCCCCGCCATGCGCCGTTTTGCCGATCTGCTCGATGCGCTCATCTACACAAGGTCGCGCAACGCCAAGCTGAAGCTGATCGCCGATTATGTCCGCGCCGTACCGGATCCCGATCGGGGCTGGGCAATGGCGGCGCTGACCGGTGATCTCGATATTCCGGCGGTGAAACCGGCGATCATCCGCGCGCTGATCGAGGCGCGGGTCGACCCGGTGCTGTTCCGTATGAGCCGCGATTATGTGGGGGATACCGCCGAGACGGTGGCCTTGCTCTGGCCGGTTTCGTCGGGGGACAGAGCCGATCTGCCCCCACTGACGCTGGGCGAGGTGGTCGATACGCTGGCACGGGCGAGCCGGGCGGAAGGGCCGGTGGTGCTCGCCGCAATGCTCGACCGGCTCGATGCAAGCGAGCGCTTTGCCTTGCTCAAGATGGCGACCGGGGCGCTGCGGATCGGCGTTTCGGCCCGCCTCGCCAAGACCGCGCTGGCGCAGGCTTTCGCGCTCGATGTCGATGCGGTGGAGGAAGTCTGGCACGGGCTTGCACCACCCTATGCGTCGTTGTTCGTCTGGGGAGAGGGGCGTGGTCCCCAGCCGATCGCCACCGACATGCCGGTGTTCCGATCCTTCATGCTCGCCCATCCGCTGGAGGATCTGCGCGTCAGTCTCGACGATTATGTGGCCGAATGGAAATGGGATGGCATCCGCGTCCAGATCGTCCATGTCGGCGGCGAAACGCGGCTCTACAGTCGGGCCGGCGACGATATCACCGCGAGTTTTCCGGACGTCGCACGCGCCTTTGTCACCCCGGGCGTGGTCGACGGCGAACTGATGGTAAAGGGCGATGAGCAGGGCAGCGCCGTTGAGGGCGGGGCGGCGGCGAGCTTCAACGCGTTGCAGCAACGCTTGGGGCGCAAGGTCGTGTCGGCCAAGATGCTGGCAGAGTATCCGGCCTTCGTTCGGCTCTACGATATCCTGTTCGATGGCGTGCAGGATGTGCGCGAGCTGCCATGGCATGCGCGCCGTGCCCGGCTGGAGGCGTTCGTTCCGGCACTCGACTCCGACAGGTTCGACATCAGTCGGATTATCGACGCGCCCGATTTTGATGCGCTTGAGGCGATTCGCGGTGGAGCACGCGATGCCGCGATCGAAGGCGTTATGCTCAAACGCCGCGATTCGCCCTATGTTACGGGGCGCCGGACGGGGCTGTGGTATAAATGGAAACGCAACCCACTCTCAGCCGATTGTGTGATGATGTACGCCCAGCGCGGCAGCGGCCGCCGCTCATCCTTTTATTCCGATTACACCTTTGGCTGCTGGACGGGGGATCCGGCGGCAGGGGGCGAATTGCTGCCCGTAGGGAAAGCCTATTCGGGGATCACCGACGAGGAGCTGAAAATGCTCGACAAGTTCGTGCGCGATCACACGACGGCGCGCTTCGGCCCGGTGCGCGAGGTGGAAAAGACGCTCGTGCTGGAGATCGCGTTCGATTCGATCCACGCCTCAAAACGCCACAAATCGGGCGTCGCGATGCGCTTTCCCCGGATCGCGCGGATCAGGATCGACAAACCGGCGGCCGAGGCGGATACGATCGAGGCGGTGAAACGGTTGATCAGCTAAGCGAGCGCGCGAGTACGACGAAGCCGAGCACGTCGGTCCGCGGCAGGCCGAACCGCTCGTCACCATAGGGAAACGGGCGTTCTTCACCGGTCAGCCGGTAACCGCGCCGCTCGTAATACGCGATCAGTTCGGTGCGCTGGCGAATCACCGTCATTTCGATCCGGGTCGCCCCCAAATGATCGCGCGCAAAGGCCTCTGCAGCGGCGATCAACTGCCTGCCGAGCCCTTTTGCCTGACCCTGGGGTGCCACCGACAACAGTCCTAGATAGGCAAGCCCTTCACCGTGATCGGCAATCTCGACACAGCCGAGCAGCGCGCCATCGGCGCCTTCGGCAACCAGCAGATGTTGGTTGGGATCGACAAGGATATCGGCAAGTCCGGCTGGGTCGATTCGCTGCCCGTCCAGCAAATCGGCCTCATGCGTCCAACCGCGGCGGGCCGTATCGCCGCGATAGGCGCTTTCGATCAGGGCATGCAGCGCGGCGATATCGCCGGCGACGGCGGGACGGATCAGGATCATCGCTGAAGGCCTTACATTATCAAGCGAGGTTGCAACGAAAAAGCCCGGCACGCAGGCTGCGTACCGGGCTTTTCGAACATCCCAGGCAAGTGCCGGGATGAATTACTGCATCGGCGCCAGATTGACGGCCGCGAACTTGCCGCGACGATCGACCTCAAGCTCGAACTCAAGCCGGTCGCCTTCGTTCAACGTTGGCATCCCGGCACGCTCGACGGCACTGATGTGCACGAACGCATCGGGCTGGCCATCATCGCGCTGAATGAAGCCGAAGCCCTTCATGGCGTTGAAGAACTTGACCGTCCCGGTTGCCTTTTCGCCGGTCAGCTGACGCTGCGGGCCACCCGCACCACCGCGCGGTACGCCGGGGCCGGCGTCGCGGTCACGCGGCGGGCCACGGTCTTCGACTGGCAGTGGTTCGCCGTCGATTTTCAGGTCGGTCGCCGAAATGCGGCCGCCACGATCGACCAGCGTGAAGCCGAGCGGCTGACCTTCGGCCAAACCGGTCAGGCCAGCCTGCTCAACGGCACTGATGTGAACAAACACGTCTTCGCCGCCGTCATCGCGAACGACGAAGCCGAAGCCCTTTTGACCGTTGAAAAACTTGACGACGCCGGTGCCTTCACCAACGACCTGGGGCGGCATGCCGCGCCCGCCGCCACCCGAAGGTGCACCGCCAAAGCCGCCGCCGCTGCGGAAACCGCCGCCGCCGCCGCCACCGCCACCGAAGCGGTCACCGCCGCCACCAAACCGGTCGCCGCCGCCGCCGAAGCGGTCCCCACCGCCACCGAAGCGATCACCACCGCCAAAGCCGCTATCGAAACCGCCTTCGCCAAAACCATCGCGCTTGTCTTTGCCGCGCCCGCCGCGATCCCCGCGGCGCCCTTTATCGAAACTCATGCCCTGTTCGTCTTCCTGGTTCGCCCGTCATAGATGCTAGAATCCGAGCGTCGGACGACAAACGCAGGTTTCCGGGCGCTCCTCTGCTCGCGCCTCCCCTTGTGCATAACTCAAAAACTGCCTTGCTGCGAACAAATTCGTCGCGGCACGACTTCTGCTTGCCGCCAGCCGTAGAATCGCCATTGGCGGCAACAACGGGCTGGTGAAAAAGCATGCAAAGCATTGAGCGTCGCCGCGTTCAGGTCTAGGCGACGCTGATGACCGTTTATCTCCACGAAGAAGATCTGCCCGCCAACGTCTTTGCGCCGGGCCAGTCGATTGCCGTCGATACCGAAACAATGGGTTTGATCACCCCGCGAGACCGGCTTTGCGTGGTCCAGCTATCCGATGGCGGTCCGGACGAGCATCTGGTGCGCTTTGCCCCTGGCAGCAATTATGCGGCGCCGAACCTGCGCGCGCTGCTTGCCGATCCTGACCGATTGAAGCTGTTTCATTTTGCCCGATTCGATCTCGCAGCGATCAGCCATTACCTTCAGGTAACCGCGACGCCGGTGTATTGCACCAAGATCGCGTCGCGGTTGGTGCGCACCTATACCGATCGGCACGGGCTGAAGGAGCTGGTGCGAGAGCTGCTCGGCCAGGAAGTATCGAAGGCGCAACAGTCGTCGGACTGGGGATCGCCAATATTGTCCGATGCGCAAAAGGATTATGCTGCCTCTGATGTGCGCTATCTTCATGCGATGAAGATCGAGCTCGACCTGCGGCTGGAGCGCGAAGGCCGGATGGCGCTGGCGCAATCATGCTTCGATTTCCTGCCCGCTCGGGCCGAACTCGATCTGGCTGGCTGGCCCGAAATCGATATTTTTGCGCATGCCTGATACTGATGACTAATCCGATCCCCCGCGCGCGCACCGATCGGCAGCGCTGGGCTGCGCCCGGCAGTCCGCATGATCGTGTGGTCGCCACATCCCGGTTCGTGTTGCCGGTATTGATTGGCGTGCTCGCGGCCTTCCTTGTCACCGCACCATTGACGATGAGCGGGGACGTGAGCTTCCTGCTCGACAAGAACAAGGTTGAGGTGGCCAAGGAACGGCTCCGGCTCCAGTCAGCGCGCTACCGCGGCGCCGATGCACAGGGCCGTCCATTTTCGCTGCGCGCGGGCTCTGCGGTGCAACAGAGTTCCGCCGAGCCGGTCGTCAAGCTGACGACGCTGGCGGCGGATATGACGCTGGCCGACGGCCCGGCAACGCTGCGCGCCAATAGCGGGCGCTACGATCTCGGAACCGAAAAGGTAAAGGTTGACGGGCCGATCCGTTTTACCGCTGCCAACGGTTATGATTTGAAGACGAGCGATGCGACGCTCGATCTGAAGACCCGCAAGCTCAACAGCGGCGGGGCTGTCACGGGCCAGGTACCGCAGGGGAAGTTCAGCGCAGCACGCATGTCGGCCGATCTCGATTCGCATGTCGTTACCCTGGACGGTGATGCCCGCTTGCGGATTGCGCCGCGAAAGACGAGATAGGCGCGCATGGATATGATCCGCCTTGCCGTCGTGCTGGCCGCCAGCACCCTTGTCGTCGCCGCCGCGCCACTGATCGCGCAGACGCGGCATGATTCGGGCGCCCCGATCGATTTCGGTGCTGATCGCATCGAGCTTCAGGATAAGGCCAATCGCGCCGTTTTGTCTGGCAGTGTGTCGGTAAAGCAGGCCGAAATGACGCTGAACGCGGCACGGATGACCGTCGCCTATACCGGTCAGGTCGTCGATGGCAGCCCGCAGGTGTCGCGGCTTGATGCATCGGGTGGCGTCTCCGTTACCCGGCCTGATCAATCAGCGCGCAGCCAGTTTGCCGTTTATGATCTGCAGCGGCGCGAAATCATCATGATCGGCAATGTCATGCTTGTGCAGGGGGGCAACCCTGTCAGCGGCGGGCGGCTGCGAATCGATCTCGATTCGGGCAAGGCGTATCTTGATGGCGGCGGCGCGGTGGGCGGTGCTGGCGGCACGACATCGAACAGCGGTGGCCGGGTAACGGGGCGCTTCACGGTGCCCAAGCGCGACAAATAGCATTGATTTCGCGTGGGGTGCCCGGTGCCGGGCTTCCCCCGGCGATGGCGATCGTGCAAAAGCCATGCACGAAGCTTGCCAATTGCCTTTCCTCAACACGCCATTAACCATTTCCTGCAAGCATTGAGGCTGCATTATGGACGATGTCACCACCCTTTCGGCGAAGCCCGCCCCTGCCAGCGTTGCCACGACGGCGACGATGGGCAGCGGCTTGTCCGTCGTCTCAATCGCCAAGGCGTATGACAAAAGGCCGGTGCTGTCCGATGTATCGGTGTCGGTTGGGCGTGGCGAGGTGGTCGGGCTGCTCGGCCCCAATGGTGCGGGCAAGACGACCTGTTTTTATTCGGTGATGGGGCTGGTGAAGCCCGATTCGGGCCGAATCATGCTCGATGGCGACGACATTACCGGCTTGCCGATGTATCGCCGCGCGATTCTGGGGCTTGGCTATCTGCCCCAGGAAACATCGATTTTCCGGGGACTTTCGGTCGAGAAGAACATCCTGACCGTGCTCGAACTCGCCGAGCCTGATGCTGCCAAGCGGCAAGTCCGGCTCGATCAGCTGCTTGACGATTTTGGCCTCACCAAGCTGCGCGATGCCCCGGCCATGGCGTTGTCCGGCGGCGAACGGCGCCGTGCGGAGATTGCCCGTGCGCTTGCCGCCGATCCGTCGATCATGCTGCTCGACGAGCCCTTTGCGGGGATTGACCCAATATCGATCGCCGATATTCGCGATCTCGTCCGCGAATTGAAAAAGCGCGGGATCGGCGTGCTGATCACTGATCATAATGTGCGCGAAACGCTCGAGATCGTTGACCGCGCCTATATCATCTATGACGGCCGGGTGCTGTTCACCGGATCGCCCGACGAACTGGTGGCCGACGCAAATGTCCGCCGCCTGTATCTGGGCGAGGGCTTTTCGCTCTAGCTGCGATGGGGTTAGGCCCGCGCCTCGATCTGCGCCAGTCGCAATCGCTGGTGATGACCCCCCAGCTGCAGCAGGCCATCCGGCTGCTGGCGCTGTCCAACCTCGAGGTTGAGGGTTTCATCGCGGAAGAGATTGAGCGCAACCCGCTGCTGGATGCCAGCGCGCCCGATGATGATGGACCGACGATCGACCGGGAGCCAGCACCTGAACTGCCAAGCGAACCGGCCAGCGCTGATGAGCTGATCCTGGGCGGTGACCATGCCGGCGAAGCGTCGCTCGATGTCGATTTCACGGCCGAGACTTTCCACCATGACAGCGCTTCCGATGGCGCCGGGATGGATGGGTCGCTCGGGCTGAACGGCGCGAGCGGCAGCGGCATGGCGGGGGAGGACGGCCCCGATTTTGACAGTTTTGCCGCCGCTGACACCAACCTGGCCGATCATCTGCTCGCCCAGGCAGGGCCAGTGCTTAGCGGTACCGATTCGTTCATCGCCGCCCACCTGATCGATCAGATCGATGAATGCGGGTATCTGACGGTGCCCTTGCTGGAGGTCGCCAATCGGCTTGGCGTGCCGCTGGCGCGGGTGGAGGCCGTGCTCGGCGTCATCCAGACTTTCGATCCGACCGGGGTGGGTGCGCGTAATCTGGCCGAGTGCCTCGCGCTGCAGGCCAAGGAGGCCGATCGCTATGATCCGGCGATGGCGCGGCTGATCGACAATCTCGATCTGCTGGCCCGCGGCGAATTGGGGCGGCTCAAGCGGCTCTGCGCCGTCGATGACGAGGACATGGCCGACATGATCCGCGAGCTGCGCGATTATGATCCCAAACCCGGCTGTCGCTATGGCGGGGAACCCGCCCAGGCGGTGGTGCCCGATATCTTCATTGCTCGGCGCAAGGGCGGCTGGGCGATCGAAATCAACGCCGCCACGCTCCCCCGGCTGCTCGTCAACCGCAGCTATTATACCGAGCTCGCAACGGGCGCGCAGGACAAGAACAGCAAGGCCTGGCTATCGGACATGCTCGCCAGCGCAAACTGGCTGGTCAAGGCGCTCGACCAGCGCCAGCGCACGATCATCAAGGTCGCGACCGAGATCGTGAAGCAGCAGGAAGCGTTCTTCGTCAACGGCGTCGCCCATCTGCGGCCCATGACGTTGCGCCAGGTCGCCGATGCGATCGAAATGCACGAATCGACCGTCAGTCGGGTAACCAGCAACAAATATCTCAGCTGCGACCGGGGGCTGTACGAGCTCAAATATTTCTTCACCAGCGCGATCCAGTCCGCCGATGGCGGTGATGCGGTGTCGGCAGAGGCGGTGAAGAACGCGATCAAATCACTGATTGCGCAGGAGGATGCCAAGTCGATCCTCTCCGACGATACTCTTGTCGATCTGCTGAAAGAGAAGGGGTTCGATATCGCCCGGCGGACTGTGGCCAAATACCGAGAGGCGCTGGGCATCGGCAGTTCAGTGCAGCGTCGCCGCGCAAAGGCACTTGAAGGCGCCTGATAACGGTGCCCCCTTTTGCGATTTGGCAACAAATTGGCCTTATCTGGCACCGCATGAACGCTTTCTTTTCTATCCAGGCTGATCCCGCCCGTGATCTCGTGAAGATCAAACTCAAGGGATTCTTCACCCCCGCTGCGCTTCAGGCCTTCAAGGATGAGCGGCGGATTGTGCACCAGCAGTTGCGCTGCGGGCCCAACCAGCATCTGTCGCTCGCAGATACCCGCGAAATCGGTATCCAGTCGCAGGAGATGGTGGCGCAGTTTCACGGGATGCTTGCTGATCCCTCCTATCGCTCGCGCAAGCTTGCCTTTGTCGTCGCCTCGTCGCTTGCGCGGATGCAGTTGATGCGGGCGATCGGGTCGCGCACCGCGCAATGCTTCACCGATCCCGTGGAAGCTGAAGAGTGGCTGCTCGCTGAGGATGATCAGCGGATCGCATCGGTCGCCTGAGCCTTCGGCCGCCACGCCAGCGGATCAACCCCCGCCTGCGCGCCTGCCACAATCTTGGCGATCCGCGCCGCGCGCGTTTCCGCCCGTCGGGCAGACTCCAAAAATTCCAGGCAGCGCTTACGTGTCGCGAGCGACAGCGCCGTAAAGCCCTTGTCTGCGCCGGCCGCTGCCAGTGCCGCCGCCAGATCGGCGGGTGGTTCGCCGGTTTCGGGCGCCCTTAACCGATCCCAGGAGCCGTCCGCCCGCGCCGCCACCACGATCGCCAGCCCCGCTGCTGCCATCTGCCCATCTGCAATCAGCCGTTCGGCCCGTTCGCGATTGGCGGCAGACCAACCGCTCCCCGGCTTGCGGGGACTGAGCAACAGCATCGTGCGCAGATCATCGAGCTTGCGCGGCAGGCTGTCGATCCAGCCGAAACACAGTGCCTCCTCAACGATCGCTCCATAGGGCAGGTACCGATCGCCCGCCGCCTGCTTGTAGGTGACGAGCCAGATCGGCGTTGCCTGGCCGTGGTTGGCGGCAAGCCAGGCGCGCCAGTCGGCCCGACTGGTCACCTCCACGCGTTCATAGTCGTCCTTCAATCGTCCTCGTCCTCATAGCCGCTGAGCGCCAGCGCGCGCGCCTTGATCTGGCGAGTCATGCACCAGTGCACCAGTGCCTCCTCGCGGCCATGCGTTACCCACACTTCCTTGGGCGCTATTTCGGTCAGGGTATCGGTCAGCTCATCCCAATCGGCATGATCGGAGAGGATCAGCGGCAGCTCGACTCCGCGTTGTACGGCACGCTGGCGCACCCGCATCCAGCCGCTCGCCATCGCGGTGATCGGATCGGGCAGCCGCCGCGACCAGCGGTCCTGCAATGCCGATGGCGGCGCGACGATGATGTGCCCCGCCATCTCGGCCTTGTTTGCCACCGTTGCCGGACGCAGCTCGCCCAGATCGACGCCGTGCGCGACATAGAGGTCGCACAGCTTCTGCATCGCACCGTGGATATAAATGGGGTCTTGATGCCCCGCGTCACGCAGCTCGCGGATCACGCGCTGCGCCTTGCCAAGCGCATAGGCCCCCACCAGTACGCAGCGTTCGGGGTTGGCGTGGAGTGCGGCGAGTAGTTTCGCGATCTCGCCTGGCGTGTCGGGATGACGGAAAACGGGCAGGCCGAACGTCGCCTCGGTAATGAAGACATCGCATTTGACGGGTTCGAACGGCGCACAGGTCGGGTCGGCGCGGCGCTTGTAATCACCCGAGACGATCACCGTCTCGCCGCGATGCTCAAGCACGATCTGCGCCGAGCCGAGCACATGGCCGGCGGGAACAAAACGCACGCCGACATCGCCGAAGGTCAGCTGCTCGCCGTAAGCCACGTCAGTACCCGCCTGCGGGCCGTAGCGTACGCCCATGATCGCCAGCGTCGCGGGCGTCGCCCACACCGCGCCGTGGCCGCCGCGCGCATGATCGGCATGGCCGTGCGTCACGAGCGCTCGGGGCGAAGGGCGCGACGGATCGATCCACACATCGGCGGCAGGCACGTAGATGCCGTGGGGGTGCGGTTCGATCCAGTCGCCGAGTTTGGTCATTGCGGGGATATGGGGCGGGATGGCGAATGGTTACAACCGCCACCGACCGCGAATCAGCGATCGACCAAATCTTCAGTGAACTGCGCGATCAGACCCACCTGCGACTTTACCCCGGCCTTGGCGTACACGTTGGTCAACTGCGCGCGAACGGTGCCGGCTGCGGTTGCCCTGAGCGCGGCAATTTCGGCAATGTCGCAGCCTTTCAACGCAAACAATGCGACATCGGCTTCGGCAGCCGTCAGCCGCCACTCGGCAAAACGCAGTCGGATCAAATTGGCCATCGCGCCGCGCGCCGTCGCCACAGCGGTTTCGTCATGCCGGGCTTGCCGGATCAGCCAGTGTATTTGCAGTGCGCCGAACACGACCCCGGCGAGCAGCGCGATCGAAACCGCTGCTTCGATCATCAGGTGCGCGCTGATCCGTTCCCCGCGCCAGTCGCCGACAACATCGCCCAAAAAGAAGAACGTGGCGAGCAGCTGCAGGACCACGACAACCACCGTTATCATGGTCCTGCGTTTGAGCGCGCGCCGTCGGTCGATCATCGCCAACGCTTAGCGTGGCCCCGGTATCATCGCCATCACGATATGGCGTCCGCTCCGCCGACTTTCGAAGATGACGCCGGCGATGTGGAGAAGGATCAACAGGTAAAGCACGTTGACCGCCATTTCATGAACCTCTTCCAGCAGCTCTTCCTGGCCTTCGCCCTGTTCGCTGCCTTCGCGCTCGCCTGCTTCATCGCCCGACTCGGTTGCGACCATTGCGCTGGGTGACGCAATCGTCCGCAGCGTAGCAGTGTCGGGAAGCCCGGCCATCGCGATGCCGCTTGCGATTACCACCCCAAGCGTGCCCCAGATCGCATAGACCATCAACGCCCCCAACGGGTTGTGCGAAGCATGGACGGGCTTTCGGCCCGCGACGATATCCCCGATATGCGCCACCGCCCGCCCGGGGCGGGGCGGAAAGGCAGTGAAGCGCGCTGCCTTGGGCCCGATCAATCCCCAGATCAGCCGCACCGCCAGAATAGCAGCCAGCGCATAGCCGACCCAGACATGCGCGCCCGATCCTTCCTCGACGATCAGCGCATTGACCAGAATCGCCGCCGCGATCGACCAGTGGGTTACTTGAACGACCGCGTCCCACCGCCGGGGGCGGGCTTCAATCGCGGTCATCGTTATCGCTCCCCAACCGATCATCGGTCTGACCTTCGGAACGCTCGTGGTGCCGCTCGTTGCGTTCATGCTCGTGGCGCTTCCGCTGTTGCTTTGCGTGCCGCGGGGGCTTGGCGCGGTTTACCGTGGCGGCAGTGGCAGTGGACGGCTTGGCTGTCGGCGTCGATTTTGCTTCTTCGGCTGCCGCTGGCACGGCGAGCATGAGGGCGAAAAGGCTGGTCGCGAGCGTGGTGAACGTTGGTGTAGACATGAAACATCTCCCTTGCTTGAGGTGCCTAGGAGATGTCGGCGATGGCATGGCCATGCCATTGGCGATTGGCTTAGGTGCGGCGAGACAAGCAGGTGCTTATGGCGGAAACAAACGGCAATCCCGTTTGATCAGTCGTTCGCCGAAGCCATTCGCGCTGATGCCCGGCCGCCTGCTGCCGCTGCGGCGATCTTCGTGCCGTAGGACAGCGCGACATAGCCCCAGGGAATCGCCCCGCCTGCCAGTGCCGCGATCAGCGGCAGATCGATCACGGCATAAGCGATGCCCACCGCCGCGCCTGCTTGCCAGCCCGGCAGCTCTCCGCGACGTCGCGCCGCCAGCCAGCCGCCAGTGAAGAGCAGCGGGATGCCGCTGGCGATGCCGATGACCGGCGCGATACGCATGGCATAGGCCTGATAAAAACTTTCCCCCCGGCCTGGATCGATCATCTCGGAATAGATCGTCACCCAGATGACAACGAAGATAACACCGAGCGCTAGCGCCAGTAGCGCGAGGCCGATCGCGCGGATCAGGAAACGTCCGGTCATTGAAATGCCCCCAGGTCTTGCACCGCAGCCAGTGGTACGCCGCCGCCAGCTGCCTATACAAGCCGGATGATGCCGCCGCTGCCCCAACCCTTGACTGACTGGTTCGCGGACAAAGGTTGGGCGCCCCGGCGGCACCAGCTCGACATGCTCGCGGCGGGGCGTGCCGGTCGGCATGCGCTCCTCGTCGCGCCGACGGGGGCGGGGAAGACGCTGGCGGGGTTTTTGCCGACCCTGGCCGAACTGATCGAATCGCCCGCTGAGGGGCTGCACACGCTCTACGTCTCGCCGCTCAAGGCGCTTGCGGTCGATGTGCAGCGCAACCTGATCACGCCGATCGAGGAAATGGGGCTTGATATCCGGGTCGAAACGCGCACCGGTGATACCCCAAGCGATCGCAAGCTGCGCCAGCGGATTAAGCCGCCGCAGATCCTGCTGACCACCCCTGAATCGCTGTCTCTGCTGATCAGCTATCCCGACTCGTTCCTGATGTTTGCCAATCTGAAGACGATCGTGATCGATGAGGTGCACGCCTTTGCCACGCAGAAGCGCGGTGATCTGCTGTCGCTCGCTATGGCGCGACTGCAGGCGATATCGCCAGGGATGCGGCGCGTGGCGCTATCGGCGACCGTGGCCGATCCCGATGGCTATCGTGCCTGGCTCGCGCCCGATGGCGATATCGATTTGGTGACGACGGTGCAGGGGGAGCCGGGGGCGGACCCCGATATCTCGATCCTGTTGCCGCAAGGGCGCGTGCCCTGGTCGGGCCATTCGGGGCGCTATGCCGCCGAACAGGTGATCGCCGAGATCGAGACGCACCGGACGACGCTCGTCTTCTGCAACACCCGCGCGCTCGCCGAGCTGATCTTTCAGGATCTTTGGAAGGCGAACGATCTGCAGCTGCCGATCGGAATCCACCACGGATCGCTGTCGCTTGAGGCGCGGCGTAAGGTGGAAAGTGCGATGGCCGACGGTAAATTGCGCGGTCTCGTCTGTACCGCCAGCCTCGATATGGGCATCGACTGGGGGGACGTCGATTGCGTCATCCAGATGGGCGCGCCCAAGGGGGCATCACGGCTGCTCCAGCGGATCGGTCGCGCCAATCACCGGCTCGACGAGGCGAGCGAGGCGATCGTCGTGCCGGGCAATCGCTTCGAATATCTCGAGGCGCGCGCTGCACTCGATGCGGTGGCTGACCGCGAGCTCGACGCCGATGATTTTCGGGCAGGCGGGCTCGATGTGCTGGCGCAGCATATCATGGCCTGCGCCTGTGCAGCACCCTTCGACGAGGCGGCGATGCTGGCCGAGGTGCGATCCGCGCTCCCCTATTCGGCGCTGACCGATGATCAGTTCGCCCGGGTGCTGGGGTTCATCAGCGACGGCGGCTATGCGCTGAAAGCCTATGACAAGTTCAAGCGGCTGGTGCGGGATCCCGATGGCACCTGGCGCATCAGCCATCCCAAATTCATAGCGCAGCACCGGCTGAACGCCGGGATCATCGTCGAGGCGACGATGCTGAGCGTGCGGTTCCGCAATGGGCGGTAATTGGGGCGGGTGGAGGAAGGGTTCGCGGCGACCTTGTCAGTCCGCGACACGTTCTTTTTTGCCGGGATGAGCCTTGAGGTCGAGAAGATCGACAATGAGGACCTGATCGTCCGCGCCACCTCCCGACCAGCGCGTATCCCCAGCTATGGCGGCGCGCGGATGCCGCTGACCACCAATCTGGCGAACCGGGTGCGAGGTTTCCTCGCCGATCCCGGCGGCTGGCACCGCTTTCCCGATGATGTCCGCGAATGGCTCGACATCCAGTCGAAACGATCGATCATGCCGCAGCCGGGGCAATTGCTGGTCGAAACCTTCCCGCATGAGGGGCGGCATTACATGGTCGCTTATTGTTTCGAAGGGTGGAACGCGCACCAGTCGCTCGGCATGTTGCTGACCCGGCGAATGGAGACCTTGGGGCTGAAGCCACTGGGGTTCGTGGCGAATGATTATGCGCTGGCCTGTTATTCGCTCGATCCGGTGATGGAGCCCGCCGCACTGTTCTCCGCCGACATCCTGGAGGATGAGTTCGTCGACTGGGTGCAAGGCTCGCACCTGTTGAAGCGCGCCTTTCGCGAAGTCGCGGTGATCGGTGGGCTGGTCGAGCGGCAACAGCCGGGCAAACGCAAGACCGGCAAACAGGTGACCTTTTCGACCGACCTGATTTATGACGTGCTGCGCCGGTATGAGCCTGAACATCTATTGCTGAAGGCCGCCTGGGCCGATGCGCGCGCGAAGATGACCGATGTCGGGCGGCTTGCCGATCTGCTCGATCGCGCGGCGGGGACGATGTTGCACGTGGCGCTCGACCGCGTGTCACCGCTCGCGGTGCCAGTGCTGGTGATGATCGGACGGGAAAGCGTGCCCCAGGGGCTGGCCGATGATGCGTTGCTGATCGAGGCCGAGGCGCTGGCGGTGGAGGCGATGCGGCTTGATTGATCGCTTGTCGAAACAGAGGCGCAGGCATATTCCGTGCGGCATGCGTAACGTGATCGGCCCGATGTTCCTGCTATTGCTGCTGATATCCAGCCCGGCATGGGCCCAACCTGTGCCGAGCGATGTGCGAGCACAGGGACCCGCCCCCCTCACCACCGAAAGCGTGATCGCACTGGGCAGCGACATTCCGGGGCGAATGACGGTGCCGGTAACGATCGGCGGCGAAGGGCCCTATCCGTTCACGATCGATACCGGGGCCGAACGATCGGTGATTTCGAGCGAACTGGCCGCGCTGTTGAAACTCGCGCGCGGCAAGACGGTGCGGGTGACGACGATTACCGGTGCGGTCAACGCCACCACGGCAGTGATGCCCCAACTCCGGGTGAGCAACGTCGAGATCGCGCGGATCGAGGCGCCGACCTTTGGTGGCTATGATCTCGGCGCACCGGGGTTGCTGGGGCTTGATCTGCTTGCCGGGCATGCGATTCGGATCGATTTTGAAGCGAACGAGATGCGATTGGTCGGTGCGTCGGCCCGGCCCGCCAATTTCGGCGACACCCCCGACGAAATCGTTATCCGGGCGCGCAGCCAGTTCCGCCAGCTGGTTGTCACCGACGCCTATTTTCGGGGCAAGCGGATCCGGGTGATTGTCGATACCGGTACAGCGGTGTCGCTGGGCAATCTGGCGATGCTTCAACTGGTCGGCGGCAAGCGCGAGCAATCGGCGATGATCACGCTGACCAGCGTGACGGGCGCCAAGCTGGAGGCCGAATATGCGGTGGTGAAAGATGTGACGATCGGCGGGGTGGTGTTCCAGACGCTGCCGGTCGCATTTCGCGATGCCGCGCCGTTTTCCGTATTCGGCCTGCGCAAGCGACCGGCATTGTTGCTCGGCATGGATGCGCTGCGCCAGTTCCGCCGGGTCGACATCGATTTCGCCAATCGCGAAGTGCGCGTGTCGCTGCCGCGCCGCCGCCGCTGATCGGTTATTGCCAATCGTCGGCAAAACCGATCTACATCGCGCCTGAACACCAGACAGGATGGGTATGGCGATGCGCGGCACGAACGGCGGAATGAAGTTGGTCAAGGCAGCGCTTGCTGGCGGGGTGGCGCTGGCGACGCTTGCCGTGCCGGTTGTCGCGCAGGCCCAGTCGCGCCCCGATCAGCAGGCATTTTTCGGTCTGTACAAGGAACTGGTTGAGACCAACACGACGCTGTCATCGGGCAGCTGCACCCAGGCCGCGGCGCAGATCGGCGCGCGGATGAAGGCAGCGGGCTATGCCGATAGCGATATCACCTATTTCAGCGTGCCCGATCATCCCAAGGACGGTGGCCTGGTCGCGGTGCTGCCGGGTACCGACAAGAAGCTCAAGCCCATGTTGCTGCTCGGCCATCTCGATGTGGTTGAGGCCAAGCGTGAGGATTGGGTGCGCGATCCGTTCACGCTGATCGAGGAAAACGGCTATTATTATGGCCGCGGGACGATGGACGACAAGGCGCAGGCCGCAGTGTGGGCGGACAGCATGATCCGCTTCAAAAAGGATGGCTATAAGCCCAAGCGCACGATCAAGCTCGCGCTGACCTGTGGCGAGGAAACGACGTTCGCGTGGAACGGCGCGCAGTGGCTCGCGCAGAACAAGCCCGATCTGATCGCTGCCGAATTCGCGCTGAACGAGGGCGGGGGCGGGCGCTATGACGCCAGCGGCAAACGCCAGTTGCTCGCGATGCAGGTCGGGGAGAAGGCGTCGCAAAACTACACCTTCCTCGCCAGCAATCCCGGCGGGCACAGTTCGCAGCCGGTGCCCAAGAACGCGATCTACGAGCTAGCCGATGCGATCAAGGCGGTGCAGGGCTATGAATTTCCGGTGAAGTTCACCGACACGACGCGCGCTTTCTTCACCGCGACGGCAGCGGCCACTGGCGGCGCGATCGGCGGGGCGATCACCCGTTTGCTCGCCAACCCCCTTGATACCGAGGCTGACGCGCTGATCAGCCGAGACAAGGCGATGCATTCGACGCTGCGCACGACCTGCGTGACGACCATCCTGACGGCGGGCCATGCCGAAAATGCGCTGCCGCAGCGCGCGACCGCCAATGTGAATTGCCGGATATTCCCCGGTGAAACGGTCGAGCAGACCCGGCTGAAGCTGCAGGAACTGGCGGGACCATTGGTGACGGTAACGGCGAATGCGCCGGTTCGCCCGACCGCCATCCCGACCAAGCTCGATCCCAAGATCATGGATCCCGCGCGAAAGCTGGCGGCGAAGCATTTTCCCGGCGTGCCGTTGCTGCCGCTGATGTCGACGGGTGCCACCGACGGTATCTTCCTGCAGGCGATCGGCATTCCGGTATACGGCGCGCCGGGCATCTTCATCGATCCGGACGGCAATGGCACCCACGGCCTGAACGAGCGGCTTAAGATCGAATCAATCTATGCCGGCCGCGATTACCTGTTCGATCTGGTGAAGCTGTACGCGGGGTAAGGCGGGTCAGGCGCGCTTTGTCCGTCGCCACCGTGCAATCCAGCCAAGCCGTTCGGGGATCAGGACGATGCCCGATACCAGCAAGATCAGGCTCGATCCGACCGCAAGCACGAGCAGCCAGCTGTTGAAGTTTTCGTGCTCCTTGATGTCGAGGATATGCAGGCCCCACAGGAAATCATACGCGCGCCACAGGTCGGATCGGCGCGCAGTGACAAGACCGGTATCGGCGGCCACATAGATCGACAGGCCGGTATCGCCTTTCAGACGGACTTCCCAGGCGGGCAATGCGCCGCGATATTCGGGCGAGTTTTGCGTGATGGCCACGACGCGGTCGACCGCAAAAGCCCCGCGATAATCCTGCCGCGCGATGGCTGTTGCCGTGGCCGAAGACACGGGGTTGATCTGCACAACCGAGGTGAGATCGAAAAGCTTGGGTCGATCCTTGCCATGGCTCACCAGCGCCACGGGCTTGCCAAGCAGCATCCGCAGTTCGATCCGGTCGGCTGAGCCGATGCCTCGATCGGCGAGCCGTTTGAGGCCCGAGGCGGCGGTGGCAACCGCCATCGACTGGACGGGTTGGCGCGCCATCAGATGCTCGCTGCGGACCTGCTCGATCGGTGACAGGGCAAAGAACAAGCCGCTGCCGAACCAGAAAAGGATCGGCAGCAGCAACACCAGAGCAAGCCATTTATGAACCGTGCCGGCAAGGCTGGTGATCGACATATCGCTCTTTCTGCTCCGGAATCGGCCACAGCCACGCAACGCGTTACGTCAGACTGTCACCTGCTCGCCCAGTTCGAGCACCTTGCCGGGCGGGATGCGCAGGAAATCGGTGGGGTCGCTCGCGTTCCGTTGCAGGAACATGAAGATGCGGTCCTGCCATAACGGCATGCCGACTTGGCCCGATGCCTTCAGCGTGTTGCGGCCGATGAAATAGCTCGTCTTCATCGGGGTGATCGCCAGCTGCACGGTCAAGTCGTGCGGCACATCGGGGGTTTCCATAAAGCCGTATTTCAGCACGACGCTGGTGAAATTATCGTCGATCCGCGCCACGGTTGCCCGCTCCTCGACCGGGATGACCGGGCGATCGGCGGTGCGCACGCTGACGATGAGGTTGCGTTCGTGCAGCACCTTGTTGTGCTTCAAATTATGCAGCAGCGCGCCCGGTGTATTGTCTGGATTTGCCGTCAGGAATACAGCCGTCCCCTCGACGCGCTCAGGCGGGCGCTTGGCAAGCGCGGCGGCGAGATCGGCAAGCGGAATGCTCTGGCGGGCCTCAAACGCATTGACGATCGCCTTGCCGCGCCGCCAGGTCGCGATGATCAGGCCGATCGCCGCCGCCACGACCAAAGGCACCCAGCCGCCTTCGATCACGCGCAGGATGTTCGATCCGAAAAAGATAAGGTCGAGCGCCAGAAACGGCACGATCAGCACAGTCGCCTGCACGCGGCCCCAGTGCCAGTGATGCCGCACCACCAGATAGGCAAGGCACGTCGTGACCACCATCGTTCCCGTCACCGCGATGCCGTAAGCCGCGGCCATCGCGGACGAGCTGCGAAACTGGGTGACAAGCACCAGCACACCGATCAGGAGCAGCCAGTTGATCGCTGGCAGATAAATCTGGCCCGAATTGTCCGCCGATGTCTGGCGGATGCGCAGGCGGGGTAAAAGCCCCAGCTGGATCGCCTGTTGCGTGAGCGAAAACGCGCCGGTGATGACCGCCTGGCTCGCGATGATCGTCGCCAGCATCGCCAGCAGCACCATCGGGATGCGCAGCGCCCCCGGGACCATCAGAAAGAACCAGTCCTGATTGGCAAAGGGCTGGCCCGCAGCCGTCGCCGCGTGGAGCGCGGTCAATGCGAACGCGCCTTGCCCGAGATAGTTGAGCACCAGTGCCGGGAACACCAAGGCGAACCAGCCGAGCTGGATCGGGAAGCGCCCGAAATGGCCCATATCGGCGGTCAACGCCTCCGCCCCGGTCACCGCCAGAAACACGGCGCCGAGCACGAACAGCCCGATCACCCCGTGCTGGAGGAGGAAGGCGATGCCATAAAAGGGGGAGAGCGCTGCCAATATGCCCGGCTGGCTGGCGATATGATACGCGCCAAGCCCGCCGATCGATACGAACCACAGCACGCAGACCGGGCCGAACAGCTTCGATACACTGGCCGTGCCGCGTGACTGGATAAAAAACAGGCCGACCAGAATGGCGATGGTCACCCCCAGGATGACCGGCTCGGTAATGAGCTGGCCGACACCGGGAATGGTCTTTAACCCTTCGACCGCCGATAGCACCGACAAGGCAGGGGTGAGGATGGCATCGCCGTAAAACAGCGCCGCGCCCGCCGCCCCCAGCACCAGTGCGATCGTGGCGCGCGTGCCGATGGATCGCCGCGCCAGTGCCGTCAGCGCGAGCACGCCGCCCTCGCCCTGGTTATCGGCGCGCATCAGGAACAGCACGTATTTGAAGGTGACGACGATAATCAGCGCCCATATCGCCAGGGACAAGACGCCCAGAATCTCGCTTGCATCGATGCCGCCCGCCGCCGATTGGCCGAGCGCTTCGCGAAACGCGTAAAGCGGGCTGGTACCGATATCGCCGAACACCACGCCGATCGCGCCGATCGCCAACATCAACGTGGCGCGGCTGGTTTGGCGGGTATCCTCAGGCACAGTGTCAGCAGCGGACATAGATTGGGTGCTCTTTGCGGAACGGCGCGCTTTACGCCTGTGGTTGGCTGGCGCAACCGATTTGTTGCAGCCGCGAAGGTTGCAGGGCAATCCGCCATTGCTCGCCTCGCTTGATCACGGCATAGCAGGGCCATGGTTCCCTTTTCGTTCGCCGACCATGCGTTGTTTGCGCTGCCGCAGGGCGCGCTCTTCTGGCCTGCCCGGCGCGCGCTGCTCGTGGCTGATCTGCATTTCGAAAAGGCGAGCTGGTTCGCATCGTTCGGGCAGATGCTGCCGCCCTATGACAGCATCGCCACGCTGAGCGATCTGGCGGCAATCGTCGACGCCGTGGAACCAGCGGAAATCTGGTGCCTGGGGGATAGTTTCCACGATTCGGCGGGATCGGCGCGCTTGCCGCCGCGCGCCCAGGCGTTGTTAAGGGCGCTCACGGCACGCACACGCTGGACTTGGGTGACGGGCAATCACGATCCTGCGCCTGCCGATCATCATGGCGGTGCGGTGGTGGACGAAGCACTGGTCGATGGCATGGTGCTGCGCCATGAAGCCGATCCGGCCGAGCCGCGCCCTGAGCTATCGGGACATTTCCACCCCAAATTGCGGGTGCAGGTGCGCGGGCGTCACGTCTCGCGCCGGTGTTTCGTGGCGAGTGCGACCAAGATCGTGCTGCCCGCCTTTGGGGCGCTCACGGGCGGGCTCGATGCAGCGCATCCGGAAATTACGCGGGCGATGGGATGTGCGGGCGAAGCGCTGGTGCCGGTGGAGGATCGGTTGTTACGGTTTGCGCTGGCGGCGTGAGGGTTCCTGCCGCCGTGGTGATCATTCTTTGAGTCAGCCCATCCGTTCGGGCTTCGACTTCGCTCAGGGCAAACGGGATAGAGAGGGAAAACGTAAGGCGAACGGAAGCGGTGGCGTGGGTTGATCCGACCTGCCGCCGCTACCGAGCGATCCCGGCAAACGCTGCCTTGAACGCCGCGACCTTGGGCTTGTCGAAACGCACGATATAGGGGTGATAGGGGTTCTGGCGGAAGAAATCCTGGTGATAGTCTTCGGCCGGGAAGAACTTGCCCGTCTCGATCCGCGTCACGATCGGCTGGCCGAACGCGCGGGTTTTCTGCAATTGCGCGATATAGGCGGCAGCGACCGCCTTTTGCTGGGCATTTTGCGGAAAGATCGCCGAACGATAGCTGGGGCCGGTATCGGGGCCCTGCCGGTTGAGTTCGGTCGGGTTGTGCGCGACCGAGAAATAGACCCGCAGCAGCGTGGCATAGCTCACCACGCGAGGATCATAGACGATCTTGATCGCTTCGGCATGGCGAGTCGTTTCCGAACTGACGATCTCATACCGCGCGGTTTCTGCCGTGCCGCCGGCATAGCCCGACGTGACTGACTGAACGCCCTTGATCCCTTCGAACACGGCTTCCATGCCCCAGAAGCAACCACCGGCAAGCACCGCGGTTTGCATGCCCGCTGTCTTGGGCACGTCCTTCAATGCGGCCGGAATAATGACGGCACGTTCGGCATTGGCGCTGCCGCCGGCAAAGGCGATCAGGGCAAGACCGGCGAAACCGGCAGCGGCGATGATCATTCGGGTCATGAGAGTCCTCTTGGTGGTCATGCGCTGATTACGTGGCGCGACCCGCCATGGTTACACATCGAGACGGATCAGCCGTTGAAAGGCGAAATTGCCGCAACCTGACTGGTCAGCGTACGTGTAGCCTCGGCCGGCTGAAATGTAATGATGCCGAGCGTGCCGAGCACAAAGCCGCCCAACACTTGCCACAGCAGCGACGATTTCAAAACCTTGGTCATCAACCTGATCCTTATGGGTTCGGCGCAGGGAAGGAGCGCCGGAACGAGCCGTTCAGATCGGGGCGATCCGTGCTCGATCAACCCCAAGATTTACTTGGGGGCGATGAACCCGTGCTGGCCGATCCGTTCAAGATACGGCGGCACAAGCAGTTTGGATACGTTCGCAGGCTTCAATCAGCACAGATTCTGATGTCGCATAGCTGATCCGCATCGCGGGCGAGAGGCCGAACGCCGCCCCCTGCACCGCAGCGACTCGTGCTTCGTCGAGCAAATACGCCACAAATGCTTCGTCGGTATCGATCACGACGCCCTTGGGCGTGCGCTTACCGATCAGCGCCGAAATCTCCGGATAAACGTAAAAAGCGCCGTCTGGACGCGGGCAGGTGATGCCGCTCGCTTGGTTGAGCATAGCAACAACGAGATCGCGGCGCACTTGGAAGGCAGCAGCGCGATCTTTTAGGAAGCCCTGATCCCCGTTCAGCGCGGCAACCGCAGCGGCCTGCGCGATCGAACAGGGGTTGGAGGTCGATTGCGACTGGAGCTTGCCCATCGCCTTGATCAGCCAGGCAGGTCCGCCTGCAAAGCCGATCCGCCAGCCGGTCATCGCATAGGCTTTCGAACAGCCATTCACCGTCAGCGTGCGATCATAGAGATCGGGGCAGACCTGCGCGATCGTGGCGAATTCGAAGCCGTCATAGAGGATATGTTCGTACATATCGTCGGCAAACACCCAGACATGCGGGTGACGCCGCACCACTTCACCCAGCGCGCGCAGTTCATCGGCGGTGTACGCGGCGCCGGTGGGGTTGGACGGCGAATTGAGGATCACCCATTTGGTGCGGGGCGTTATCGCTGCTTCGAGTTGCTCTGGCGTGATCTTGTACCCCTGGTCCGCACCTGCCGCGACGATCACGGGCACGCCGCCGGCGAAGAGCACGACATCGGGATAGCTGACCCAATAGGGCGCGGGGATGATCACCTCGTCCCCTGCATCCACGGTCGCGACCATCGCGTTGAACAAGGTGTGCTTGCCGCCGACATTCGCGGTGACCTGATTGGTTGCGTAATCGAGCCCATTGTCGCGCTTGAACTTGGCGACGATCGCGGCCTTCAGCTCGGCGGTGCCGTCGACAACGGTGTACTTGGTTTTGCCGTCGCGAATCGCCTTGATCGCGGCTTCCTTGACGAAATCGGGGGTGTCGAAATCGGGTTCGCCCGCGCCGAGGCCGATCACGTCGATCCCCTGCGCTTTCAGCTCGAACACGCGCGCGGTGATGGCGAGCGTGGGTGACGGGCTGATCCGGTCGAGCGCGGCTGATGGATGCATGATTTGCCCCCTGATGCGTGAATGCCGAAAGGCTATAGGCGCGCGCCTTGCTGCGGTGCAACCGGAACGGTGGCCAGACGCGCCGGAATCAGTCCGCGCAGCGCATTGCCGATGAAGAAACCGTCGGTGAGATCATCGATGGTCAGCGCGCCTTCCACCACCTCGCCGCGCGCGAGCAATTCGGCCCGCAGCACGCCGGGCAGCAGCCCGGTGTCCGACAACGCGGGGGTTATGAGCGTGTCGCCGCGCTTGATGAAGATTGAGGTGAAGCTTCCCTCGGTCAGCAGGCCATGGGCATCGACGAAGATAACCTCGAACGATCCCGCCGCCTGCCGCGCCGCGTCGTAAAAGGCCCGGTCGCTCGTTTTGTGGCGCAACCGGAAATCAGCCGAATCGACCGGCAGCGGCGTAACCGCGACCGTGACAGGACCGGCGGGCACATCCGGCATGGGTGCCGATTCGATCGCAATCGCGCCGCTGGGGGCGAGCAACAGCCGCACCCGGCTGGGGTCTTTCAAGCGAAAGGTCGCGGCCTGCAGCTCGTTGCGCGCGGCGTGCCGATCGAACGCAAAGCCGAACCGGTTGGCGCTAGCCTTCATCCGCACCAGATGCCGGTCGAGCAGCGCGATGCCGGTTTGCGGGTGAAACGCCATCGTCTCGATCAGATCGAAACCGGGCTGGCGGTCGTTCAGAAACGCACCCTTGGCGCGCGCTTCATCCCATTCCTCGTCGGCGCGCGAATCCGCGACGATCCCGCCACCGGCGCCGAACAGCGCGCTATCGTCGCTGCCCCGAATCGAGAGCGTGCGGATCGCGACGTTGAACATCGCATTGCCAGACGGATCGAACCGCCCAATCGCGCCGGTATAGGGCCCGCGCGCACTCTGTTCGATGGCAGCAATCGCCTGCATCGCGCGAATCTTGGGGGCGCCAGTTATCGAACCGCAGGGGAAGAGCGCGGCCATCACGTCGACAGCGTCCTTGCCGGGCGCCAGATCCGCAGTAACGGTGGAGACCATCTGGTGGATTGTCGGATAGGTTTCGACCGCGAACAGTTGCGGCACCGATACGCTACCCGCCACCGCGACCCGGGACAGATCATTGCGCATCAGATCGACGATCATCAGATTTTCGGCGCGCTGCTTGGGATCGGCGGCGAGGGCAATGGCAATCGCTTCGTCCTGCGCTTGCGAATCGCCACGCCGGGCGGTGCCCTTCATCGGCTGGCACCGCAACCTGCCGCGTTCCAGCGCGAAGAACAGCTCGGGTGATAAGGAAAGCAGGATGTCGTGCCCGGTGCTCACCACCGCGCCATAGCCCGCGCCAGCGCGGGCCCGTAGCTGGGCATAGATGGCGAGCGGGTTGCCCTCGACCGGTACGGTTGCGGGGAAGGTGAGGTTCGTCTGGTACAGATCCCCAGCGGTGATCAGTGCGAGTATCTCAGCCAGTTTCGCATCATACGCGGCGCGATCAATCAACGGGTCGGGCGCGCCGATCCAGGCCCCGGCCGGATCGGGCAGCAGCGCAGGCACATCTGCGCTCGCGATCTCGGTAAAGCCGTCGAACAGGCCGAACCATAGCAGCGGGCCGATCATGCCGTGCGGTTTGCCCAGCGCCGGTTCGAACGCGGCTGCGGCCTCATAAGCGAGATACCCGGCGGCGTGCTGGCCGGCCTGGGTTGCGCCGCGAATTTCGGTGAGTGCGGGGATGACGCCCGCAATGTCGTACACCTCGATCACCCGCGTTGGCGCCTGATACAGGCGTGCAGGCGCGCCACCCGGCCGGGCATCGTCGAGCAGAACAAAGGGTGCGGTGAAATCGGGCATCGGCTCTGTGCCAAATGCATCGCGCGACAAGGCGGGGCAACCCCGTGCGTTCAACCGCTGCGCTTGTCTGTCTGCGCAAGCCGACATATTTGCCGGGGATGACCAACTCTGCCACTCCGCCGCTGCGCGCCGCGATCGTGCCCGTCACGCCGCTCCAGCAGAATTGCACCTTGTTGTGGTGCACCGCGACGATGCGCGGCGCGTTCGTCGATCCGGGCGGCGATCTGCCCAAATTGCGCGCGGCGATGGCGCATCACGGGGTGACCATTGAAAAGATCATCCTGACCCACGGCCATATCGACCATTGCGGTGAAGCGGGCGTGTTGGCGAAGGAACTCGGCGTGCCGATCGAAGGGCCTCATGAGGCTGACCGGTTCTGGATTGCGCGGCTCACCGATGATGGCCGGGCCTATGGCATCAACGGCGTAGTGTTCGAACCCGATCGCTGGCTGGTCGAGGGGGATCGAGTGACTGTCGGCAATCTGGTGCTCGACGTGTACCACTGCCCGGGCCACACGCCGGGTCATGTCGTATTCCATCACGCGCCATCGAAGCTTGCGCTGGTGGGGGATGTGCTGTTCCAGGGCTCGATTGGCCGCACCGATTTTCCGATGGGCAATCACCAGGATCTGCTCGACGCGATCGTCGCCAAGCTATGGCCGCTGGGGGACGATACCAGCTTTGTCCCCGGTCACGGCCCGATGAGCAATTTTGGACATGAACGCCGCCACAACCCGTTCGTAGGGGATGCCGCGCTGGCGGCTTAATTCAGCGCGAACGGGTCAGATGTTGTGGTGAGCCAATTCGTGGCCGCCCATCACCCTGTCGGCTGCTGGACCGTGACCGGCACGACTTTCACTGGATCAGCGAAGGTCAGGAACGGGATCGTCAGCGCGTAGATACCGAGACCCAACATCGTGAACAGCGAGATCAGCGTGCCGCCCATCCGCCCCGGCAGCCATCCATCCATCCCGAGCCCGTGGCCAATCCGACCGAGCAGGTAGAGCACGGCCACAACCCAGAGCCACGCCGAGCTGCCCTGGCTCAATTCAATCGCGCCAATCAGCACGAGGACGATGGGGGTATATTCGATGAAGTTCGCCTGTGCGCGCATCCGGGCGATCAGGGTCATATCGCCGCCGTCGCCAATGCTTACCTTGGCCGCACGGCGGACATTGCCGACGCGCATGGCCAGCCAGAAGTTGACAAGGGCCGCGCCGCCGGCGGCCACCAGGGTGATCGGTAAGGTAACCAACATGTGAATTCCTCTGGCTTACGGGACGTGCAACGCGCCTTGGCAGGCGCATTTGCGTCTGACAATGCGCTGCCTTGTTTTGCTACGCTTGCAAGCGGCGGCGAATCCGCTATAGCGCCACGCTTCGCGATGCGTCTGGCCGCTGGTGGCTTCGGCGGCCCCGTGGCCGTTGATTTGTGCTCCAATTGCCCGGTTTATCGTCGTCATTCACGATTTTCATAGCTTAAGGTGCCGAAATGGCCGTCCCCAAAAGAAAGACTTCGCCGTCCAAACGCGGCATGCGCCGCAGCCATGATTCGCTGGCCGTAGAGGCGTATCAGGAATGCCCGAACTGTGGCGAACTGAAGCGCCCGCACATCATGTGCGGATCATGCGGCCATTATAATGGCCGTGAGATTCTGTCGGTCGAAGGCTGACAAAAGCACCGAGCCCAGAACGTCAAGGGGGCCTTCAGCACGTGCCGATCAATTCGTGCATCGCCATCGACGCGATGGGTGGCGATGAAGGTTTATCGGTGATGCTGGCAGGCGTTGCGCATGCGCGCCAACGCTTCGATACCCTCCGCTTTTTGCTGGTAGGCGACGAATCGGCGATCAGGGCCGAGCTGCAACGCTATCCGTTGCTCGCCGATTGCACCGAAATCGTCCACGCGCCTGATATCGTCACCGCGAGCGAAAAGCCCAGCCAGGCGCTCCGCCGCGCCAAGACGACGTCGATGGGAATTGCGATCGATCTTGTGAAACAGGGGCGCGCGGGCGTTGCCGTTTCATCGGGCAATACCGGCGCGCTGATGGCGATGGCGAAAATCGCGCTGCGCACGCTGCCGGGCATCGACCGGCCCGCACTCGCCGCGCTGATGCCGACGCTCGGCAAGAACGACGTCGTCATGCTCGATCTAGGCGCGAACACCGAATGCGACGCCCGCAATCTGGTGCAATTCGCGGTAATGGGTGCCGCCTATGCGCGCACCACCTTTGATCTGGCAGCGCCGCGAGTCGCGCTGCTCAACATCGGCACTGAAGACATGAAGGGTACCGACAGCATCCGCGATGCCGCAGCGATGCTGAAGGCGGCAACGCATCTGCCGATGGTGTTTTCGGGCTTTGTCGAGGGCAACCGGCTGTCGCAGGGTGATCTCGACGTGATTGTCTGCGATGGCTTCACCGGCAATATCGCGCTGAAAACGGCCGAAGGCACCGCCAAATTTGTTGCCGATCTGCTGAAGCGCGCCTTTCGCAGCTCGTTGCGGTCGAAGGTCGGCTTTCTCATCTCACGCCCCGCTACTCAGTTGTTGCGCGATCATCTCGATCCCAACAATCATAATGGCGGCGTCTTTCTTGGCCTGAACGGCCTGGTGGTAAAAAGTCATGGCAGCGCAAATGCGATTGGCGTGGCGCACGCGATTGAGGTTGCGGCCAAGATGCTGCGGGACGATCTGACTCGCCGGATCAGTGACGATTTGCGCAACGTCGAGGATAAGGCTGCGTGATTCGCGCGGTGATCACCGGCACGGGATCGGCGCTGCCGGTACGGCGCGTTTCAAACGCCGAACTCGCACAGACGGTTGATACGACCGATGAATGGATCGTCGAGCGCACCGGTATCCGCTTTCGCCATCTGGCCGGGGCGGGCGAGACGACGTCTTCGCTGGCGACCGAGGCATGCCGCAAGGCGCTCGCCGCTGCCGGGCGCGATGCGCGCGACATCGATTTGATCATCGTGGCCACCGCCACCCCCGATCAGACCTTTCCCGCCACCGCGACCATCGTCCAGGCAGCGCTTGGCATCGATGATTGCGTTGCCTTTGATGTGGCGGCGGTGTGCTCGGGCTTTCTCTATGCGCTGCAGGTGGCCGACAGTATGATTCGCACCGGCACCGCACAGCGCGCGCTGGTGATTGGCGCCGAAACCTTCAGCCGCATTCTCGATTGGGACGATCGCACCACCTGTGTGCTGTTTGGCGATGGCGCCGGCGCCATCGTGCTTGAGGCTGAACAGGATGGCGATCGAGGTATCCTGTTCAGCCGCCTGCACGCCGATGGGCGTCACAACCAGCTGCTCTATGTCGATGGCGGGCCCTCCACCACGGGTACTGTTGGCAAGTTGCGGATGAAGGGGCGCGAGGTGTTCCGCCATGCCGTCGTCAATCTGGCCGCGGTGATGGAGGAAGTGCTGGCAAGCGCCGGCTTTACGGCCGCGGATGTCGACTGGGTCGTGCCGCACCAGGCAAACGCACGGATTCTGGACGCCACCGCACGCAAGCTGGGCCTGCCCGGCGAAAAGGTGATCATGACGGTTGATCAGCATGCCAACACATCGGCGGCGTCGGTGCCGCTCGCGCTTGATGTCGCCGTGCGCGATGGTCGCGTGAAGCGCGGTGACCTCGTCGTGCTGGAGGCAATGGGTGGCGGCTTCACTTGGGGTGCGGCGCT
The DNA here is from genome assembly GCA_002280555.1 of Sphingomonas sp. 32-62-10. Classification (GTDB taxonomy): domain Bacteria; phylum Pseudomonadota; class Alphaproteobacteria; order Sphingomonadales; family Sphingomonadaceae; genus Sphingomonas. Next base: position 230,861 of record NCEE01000010.1, on the reverse strand, counting down.
TGTGCGCTTTTAGGGGTGTTTCCGGGGGTGCGTTGCATGTTTTGTGTTGATGGGGATTTTAGGCTGTAACAGTTTCGTTACATTCTGCTTTTGATCTTTCGGTTGCCTGTGATAGGCAAAGTTTCGGCCAAGCAAACGGGGAGGGGCGCATGGCAATTGCAGGTACGTTGACGAGAGCTGATCTGGCGGACGCGTTGCATCGCGAGGTCGGGTTATCTCGGATGGATTCAGCCAAGCTGGTTGAACAGATTCTCCATCACATGTGCGAATCACTCGCCAATGGCGAAAATGTGAAAATCTCTGGTTTCGGTACCTTTGTTTTGCGCAGCAAAGGCGAGCGGATCGGTCGCAATCCCAAGACTGGCGTCGAAGTGCCGATCGCGCCGCGCCGCGTGCTGACGTTCCGCGCCAGCCAGATGATGCGCGAACGCATTGTCGGGGCGGGCTGAACGCGATCATGCCGGTTCCGCTTGAAAAGGCGGCCGGGGCCTTCCGAACCATTGGCGAGTTATCGCAGGAACTCGGTATTGCCCGGCATATTCTTCGCTACTGGGAGACCCGCTTTACACAGCTGCGGCCCCTGCAACGGGCAGGCAAGCGTCGATATTACCGGCCCGAAGACGTCGCGCTGGTCAGGCGGATCAACACGCTGCTGAACCATGAGGGTTACACGATTCGCGGTGTCCAAGCGCTGCTCGCCGCCGAACGCAAGCAGCCACCACCGCCCGCCGATTTGGCAACGGTGAGGGCTGTACGTGATATGCTGGTCGATGCCCTGGAGCATGATTCGGTGTGACGGGACGGCGATGGAGCATCGGGCCAAAGTCTTGACGCCTGATTCTCCAAGGCAATTCGTTGCTACCGGCCAATCCCGCGCGCGAGCAGTTGCGCTACCGCGTCGGCAACCAAATCAGGGCTGACATTGTCGTCCCACACGCCGTAGCGAAGGCCGAGAAACACGTTCATGCCCATAATCGCCCAGGCATGGACTTCAGAAACATCCCCGCGCACTTCGCCGCGCGCAGCGGCCGCCTGGAGCCGCTGGGTGATGCGTTCGGCGGTGGTGGCATAATGCGCGCGAAAACTCTCCGGATCGACGAATTCGGATTCATCGATGATCCGATAGATTTCCTTGTGGCCGCGTACAAACTCGATGAAGCTGTGCAGGCCTGCGCGTTCGGCGGCGATCTGGTTCGGTGCGGCGCGGATATGCGGTGTCACATGATCGCGCACTTGATCTGACATATCGCGCACCAGCGCCCGGAATACCGCGTCTTTGCTATCGAAATAGGTATAAAAACTGCCAAGCGCGACACCTGCACGGCGGGTGATGCCGCTGATCGAGGTTTCATGGAAACCCTGCTCGCCAAATTCGATTGCCGCCGCATCAAGAATCGCGCGCAACGTCTTTCGGCCGCGATCGGTACGCGGCGCCTTGCCAGCGCTCGCCGCCGACACTGTTGCAGAAGCGGCACGCTCACCCGCCATTATTTCGATTCCCCTCACGTCCCAAGTTGAATCCTGGTTCAGGTTTCAGTATAACGTCCTTCAACGGCGTTCAACCCGCAAGAGGGGCGCGCCAATTTTGGAGGGGAGAACACATCATGTCACCACGATTTTCAGCCGCCCGTGCCTTGCTTCAGTTGAGCGTTGCCGCGACGGCGCTGATCGCCGCTCCTGCTTTTGCCCAGACCGCTGATCCTGCGCCCGCGACCACGCAGGCCGATCGCCCAGTCGAGGAAGAAGGCGACATCCTGGTCACTGCCCGTCGGCGCGAAGAAAGCGCGATCAACGTGCCGATCGCGATCACCAGTTTTTCGGGCGCTCAGCTCGATCAGTCGGGCGCGGCCGACATTACCGATATCGGCAATTACACCCCCAACGTCACGCTCGAGGTATCCCGCGGTACGAGCTCGACGCTGACCGCCTTCATCCGCGGTGTCGGCCAGCAGGACCCGGTCGGCGGGTTCGAAGCGGGCGTCGGCATTTATCTCGACGATGTTTATCTCAACCGCCCGCAGGCGGCGGTTCTCGACATCTACGAAGTCGAGCGGATCGAAGTACTGCGCGGGCCGCAGGGCACGCTCTATGGTCGCAACACGATTGGCGGCGCGATCAAATATGTAACGAAGCGCCTGTCGGACGATCCTACGGCGACGCTTCGTGGCGTTTATGGCAGCTATAATCAGGCCGATGGCGTCCTCAGCGGCAGCGTGCCTTTTCTCGACGGCAAGGTGAAGGTCGGCGGCGCGCTTGCGCGGCTCAGCCGCGACGGCTTCGGCACCAATTTCACCACGGGTGAGGAAAACTACAACAAGGATATCTGGGCGGGCCGGGGCACGCTCGAGATCGAACCGAGCGCCGATGCGTTTTTCCGCGTTACGGGCGATTACACGCATGATCGCACCAATGCGCGCGGCGGGCACCGGCTGATTCCCGGCCTTGTGTCGCAGATCCCGGTCCTGCCCAATGTGTTCGACACGCGCGGCGGGCTGAACAGCCCGGCGCAGGACGTTGTGGCCTGGGGAATTAGCGGCTTTGGTGAGGTGCGCCCGGCCGATTGGCTCACGTTCCGCAGCATCACCGCCTATCGCCAGGACGATAGCGGCACCCCGATCGATTTCGATGCGCTGCCTGCGGTCGATGTCGATGTGCCGGCGTTTTATAACAACTACCAATTCAGTCAGGAAATTCAGTTCCTGGTTGAAAGCGGCGGCTTTAACGGGCTGGTCGGCGCTTATTATCTTGATGCCGGATCGCGCACGACTTTTGACGTGCGGCTGCCCGGCACCGTCACCGCCCTTACCTTTGGTAATGTTCGCACTGATACCGCCGCGATCTTCGGCGATTTCACCTATGATTTCAACGAGATGTTCAGCATTTCGGCCGGCGGTCGCTATACCTGGGACAATCGCCGGTCGCAGATTCAGCGCAACGTCTATCTCGGCGCGTCGCCCTTTTTCGGGGGCACGACCAACCCCATTGTTCGGCAAACCGATTTCCGTGGTCGGCTGAGCTTCAAGCAGTTCACGCCCAAAGTGTCGGTCAGCTTCAAGCCCAATGACAACAACACGCTATATGCAAGCTATGCAGAGGGCTTTAAGGGCGGCGGCTTTGATCCGCGCGGGGTGGGCACGGCAGCGCCCGATCTGAACGGCAATGGCCAGAATGGCGCGCAGGGCGATCAAGCCGACATCTTCAACTTCCTGTCGTTCGATCCCGAAGATGTGCGCACCTATGAAATCGGCTACAAGGCATCGCTGTTCGATCGTCGGTTGAATATCGCGCTTTCGGCTTTCCATTCGGACTACCAGAATGTGCAGATTCCGGGATCGGTCGGCGTCGTTGTCAACGGTATTCAGACTTTTGCGGGCATCACCACCAACGCCGGCAAGGCCCAGATCCGCGGTATCGAGCTTGAGGGCAGCGCAGTGCTGGCGCGCAACCTCGGCGTTAGCGGCGGGCGGCTGACGTTCGCCTGGACCGCCGGTTACCTCGATGCGCAGTACAAGTCGTACATCGATTCACGCGGGCTGCAGGTGGCGGATCGTCGTGCGGTTCAGAACACGCCCGATTGGACTGCCAGCGGATCGATCAGCTACAATGTGCCGATCAACGACGGGGCGCTGAACATGAGCGCCGCGGTTTCCTATCGCGGCGATTCGCAGCAGTTCGAAGTGCCTACAGCGATGCTCGACCAGCCCGGCTTCGCGCTGTTCGATGCCAATGCGGTGTGGACGGTCAACAAGACGTTCTCGATCGGGGTGCATGGCCGCAACCTGTTCGACAAGCGCTACATCGTTGCTGGCTATAACTTCCTCAGCCAGAATCCGGATACCGGGGCGTTCAATCGTAACCCAGTGACCGGGAACTTCATCTCGACGCTGGGCGCAGAGGGCATCCTGACCGCCTATTACGGCAATCCGCGCCAGGTGAACGTGACCGCCCAGGTCAAGTTCTGATCGGTTAGGGGGGTGGACGGCCCGGCTTCGGCGGGGCCGTCCAGTTTCCACCAGTTATCGCTCCCGCGTCGCCGCGAATTTCACCTTTGGGTAGCGATCGACGATATAGCCGACTTCCCAGTTGCTCTTGGCCATGAAGACGGGGTTGCCGTCGCGGTCCTTGGCCATCGCGCCGCGATTGAGGTCGATGAACGCCTTCAGGTCGGCAGGGTCGTCGGCGGAAATCCAACGCGCCGTTTCGAATGGTGCCATCTCGAGCCCGGCATCAACCTTATACTCGGCCTCGAGCCGGCTTAGCAGCACCTCGAGCTGCAATTGCCCGACCACACCGATGATCCAATTACTGCCGATGTCGGGATAGAAAACCTGCGTCACCCCTTCCTCGGCCATGTCGTCGAGTGCCTTGCGCAGCTGCTTGGTCTTGGTCGGGTCTTTGAGAGCCACCCGGCGCAGGATTTCGGGCGCGAAATTGGGTAGGCCCGTAAAGCGTACATCGGCACGCTCGGAAAGCGTATCTCCCACCCGCAAGGTGCCATGGTTGGGGATGCCGATGATGTCGCCGGGAAACGCCTCATCCGCCAGTTCGCGGTTCTGCGCGAAGAAAAGGATCGGCGAATGAATCGCGATCGGCTTGCCGTGCCCGGTCGGCGTCAGTTTCATCCCGCGTTTGAACACGCCTGAACACAGCCGCATGAACGCGATCCGGTCGCGGTGCTGCGGGTCCATATTGGCCTGCACCTTGAACACGAAGCCCGTTACATCGGCCCGATCGGGCGAGACCGGCGAAGGCTCTGCCGGTTGCGGGCGTGGGCCGGGCGCGTGGCGAGCGAGCGCGTCGATCAGTTCGCCGACCCCGAAATCCTTCAGCGCCGATCCGAAATAAACGGGCGTCTGGTCGCCCGCGCGGTAAGCCTCGGCATCAAACGCGCCGTACCCGCCCAGCGCCAGCTCGGCATCGTCACGCAACTTGGTCAGCCCGGTGGGGGAGAGCGTGGCGGCCAGCGCAGGATCATCGAGCCCGGTAAACTGCGCGGCCTTACCCAGGAACTCGCGGCTGCCGCCCTCAGGCTGCATCAGCCGATTGGCGTAAAGATCGTAAATGCCCTCAAACTCACCGCCCATGCCGACCGGCCAGCTCATCGGCGTCACGTCGAGCGCGAGCATATCGGCAATCTCGTCGAGCAGGTCGAACGCATCGCGGCCCTCGCGATCGACCTTGTTGACGAAGGTGATGATCGGCACCGATCGCAACCGGCACACTTCGAACAATTTACGCGTCTGCGCCTCGATACCGCGCGCCGCGTCGATCACCATCACGGCAGAATCGACCGCGGTCAGCGTGCGATAGGTATCCTCGCTGAAATCCTCATGCCCCGGCGTATCGAGCAGGTTAAAGGTGATGCCGTCCTTCTCGAACGTCATCACCGATGACGTGACCGAGATGCCGCGCTGCTGCTCGATCTTCATCCAGTCCGACCGCGCCCGGCGATTTTGCCCGCGCGCTTTTACCTCGCCCGCCAGATGGATCGCGCCGCCGAAATAGAGCAGCTTTTCGGTCAGCGTGGTCTTGCCGGCGTCAGGGTGGGAAATGATCGCAAAGGTGCGGCGGTCGTTAAGCTGGGTCATCGCGGGCGGACTACGCGGGCCGGGCGTTCAAGTCGAGAGTCGGGTGACGTGCATCCATCCTCATCGGTCATCCCCGCGCAGGCGGGGACCCATGGTTGGCGGGACGTGTATTGTTGAGCGCGGCGCAATCCATAGGTTCCCGCCTTCGCGGGAATGACGATTGGGTTGAAGCACTACCGCTTCTTGCGGTCCTTCGATTTGCGCTGGTCCTGCTCCATCGCCACGACGCGGGCGAAACAGGCGAGCACGGTGCCGGGCGGGTGCCGCCGTGACAGCCGACGCAGGCGGAAGTTCACATGCGCCATCTGCTGGTAATAGCGCGTGAACGAGCTGTTGATCGACGCGCCCGCCACTGCACCCACAAGCGGTGCCGCGCGCGTCAGGATGCCCTCGCTCGCCGATTTGCCGAACTGCGGCACGATGGTGCGGATCGTGGCCGATACCGTTTGGTGGCTCAGTGCGATTCGCCCCGCCCATAGCCCGGTATCGAGGCTGTCGTCATCGACCAGGGGCCCACCCGTGCCGAACACAGCGATGCACTGGGTGCGGACATCGGGATCGTCAAGATCTTCGCCATAGCTTGCCGCGATCTGCTGGATCGAACGCAGGATGAGGGTGGTGGTGATCGCGAGATCGGCGAGCGTCGTGGCGATGCCGCCTGCACCCCCTATCGCACCCGCGACACCCGTCGCGATCCGGTGAAACCGTTCACGATTGGGGATTGATCGGCCGCCGCGCCGCTTTTTGCGGCCATGGGTGTTGGCGGCAATCGCATAGGACTGCCTTAGCGCAAGATCGACGACGCCCTGTAATTTGTCTTCAAAATTATCGGGCAACCAATCAATCAGCTTATCAGCGCCTTCACCCGCATTGGCGGCCAGCGTCAGCAGCCAGCCGCCCGCATCCTCATGGATTCGGGCGATTGCCAGCATTTCCTGAAGTTCGGATTCGGTAAAGGCCGCGCAGGCATTTCCCGATTCGCTATCGGCCATCTGCGGGTCCCTTCGCGCGGAACCTATCGACCTTGGAGACGATGGCAAGCATTTGCGTTAACCATATCGGCGCGATCGCTGAAGTGCGCCTATTCGGCCACGGTCACCCGCATGATGGCGCTGTGCTGCGCGCCCGGTGCGATGGACATGATGCCGGGTTTGTCGCGGAATTCGCCCTGATAGCCAACCGGATCGGCAATGCCGTGCCAGGGCTCGATGCAAACATAGCGCGCGCCGGGTTTGGTCCAGATGCCCAGCCGCGGCGTATCGGGAAAAGCGATGTGGAGCCGCGGGCCGGAATCGCTGCCATAGGTCAGCCGCTGCGAGTTAATCGGGTTCCAGATCAGCGCATCACGCTCGAACAGCGCATCGGCCAGCGGCAGGCGATTGCCCATCACCGGGCTTGCGCGATCCTCGGCGATCAGGCCGTCCGTGTTCAGGCCACGAAGCGGCCCGGGTTCGTCTTGCTCGAACGCGATATAATGATCGTCGCGCGCACCACCGGGCTGTGGCCAGGCAAAAGCCGGGTGCCACCCAAAGCTGAATGGCATGGGCACGTCACCATCATTGCCGATTTTTGCCGTCATCGTCAGCGTCGCGCCCTCGATCGCAAAGCCAATCTCCAGCAGGAAAGCGAAGGGATATTGCGTCCGTGTTTCGACCGAATCGGTCATCCGGAATCGCGCCGAGCTTGCCGTCACATCGACCGCATCGAACATCGATCGCCGCGCAAAGCCGTGTTTTTCCATGCGGTAGGATGTGCCATCGAGCCACAGCACATCGTCATTCAGCCGCCCGACGATGGGGAACAGGATCGGCGCGCGCCCAGTCCAGTACGCCGGATCGGCATCGGTCATCAGCTCTCGCCCTTGCGAATCGCGCAGTGACGAGAGTTCTGCCCCGAACGGGTTGATCGATGCGCTGAGCGCTGATGAGCCGATCTCGATCATGTCACCGGGCATGTCATCTCCTGCTCTACCCTTCGCCACGCAGCGATGATGGCATCGACGCTTGTATCGGCCGCCGCCATCGTCGTCGCGACCGAACTGACCGAACAGCGCATCACCCAGTCACCTCGCCACTGCGCACCGCCCAGAAAGGCAATTGCATCATCCTGCACGCGTTTGATCGTCGCGAGGGTCAGTCGATCGGCATCGGCGCCGTCACCAAAGCGCACCATGAACTGATTGAGCGAAACGGGCGCGACCAGGGTGATCCCGGTTTCGGCATCGAGCCGCTGGGCCATGTGCGCCGCAATTCGACAATGATGTTCGACCATGTCGGCAATGCCTGCGCGGCCCAGCTGCCGGATCATCGCCCAGGTCGCGAACCCGCGCGCCCGTCGCGACAATTCGGGGACAAAGGTTGACGGATCGCGCTCAGCGCCTTCGGCGGGCGGCAGATAGCTCGCCGAAATCGCCATCGCGCGGGCATGCGCCGCCGAGTCCCGCACAATCGCAAAGCCGCTATCATAGGGGGTCTGGAGCCATTTGTGCCCGTCAGTCGCCCAACTGTCTGCCAGCTCGACCCCAGCGGTCAGCGGCGCGCGATCAGGGGCTGCTTGTGCCCATAGCCCAAAGGCACCGTCGACATGCAGCCATGCCCCGGCCGCACGGGCCATCGGGGCGATCTCCGCAAAGGGATCACAGGCGCCGGTATTGATCTGCCCGGCCTGCGCGATTGCGATCACGGGCCCGGTCGCGTCATTGAGCGCGCGTTGAAAGGCGTCCGGCAAGATCCGACCCAGCGAATCGCTTTCAACGGTCTGCACGCGTTTCGCGCCCAACCCCAGATATTTGAGACCCGAATAGACGGTCGCATGCGCGTCCGCACCGATCAGTACGGTGATGGGTGGCGCGCCGAACAGGCCGTCCGCCTCGACATCCCAGCCGACCTTTTCCAGCACCGCGCTTCGCGCCGCCGCCAGACAGACGAAATTGGCGACCGTCGCGCCGGTAACGAAGCCGACCGATGCATCACCGGGCAGGCCAAGCAGATCGAGCAGCCATCCGGCCGCGATGTCCTCGATCGCTGATGCCGCCGGTGCTGCGAGCGTGTTCGCGGCATTCTGTCCCCAGGCGCTGGCCAGCCAATCAGCGGCGACGCCAGTCGGGTGACTATTGCCGATCACCCAGCCAAAGAAGCGCGGCCCCGTCTGCGCGCGAATGCCTGGGCTCGCACGCTCGATCAGCTCTGCAATGATCTCCTGCGCATCGCCGCCCTCCTCAGGTGTGGGGGCGGCGAAGGCCGCACGGATCGTGGCGTAATCGGCGACGGGGGTATGTGCGGCCCAGGCAACGGCGTCACGATAGGCGATTGCCGCTGTTGCTGCGTCCGCCATGGCCTTCAGCGAATCGTTCATTGCTTGGTTCCTGTTCCGTGAGGCGGGTCTGGCGATTAGCGATACTGTGCATGCCAAACGTCTCATCGCTTGCGGCCAATCACCCCCGCAAGCTTGCGCCCAGCTTGGTTGCGGCGGCAACGACCTTGTCGGCGACTGCCTTCAGATCGTCGTCGGTGAAGCTTTTGTCGCCGGGTTGCAGGGTGATTTCGATCGCGAGGCTCTTCATCCCCGAATCGACCCCCGCACCGGTGAACAGGTCGAACAGTCGTGCCGATGTGATTGCCGCCTTGTCGGCACCCTTGACCGCCCGCACCAGCGAATCCGCGGCGAGCGTATCGGGCACGAGAAACGCGAAGTCGCGCGTCACCGCCTGCAGCGCCGGCGGGGTGAAAGCGGGGCGCATGAAGCCTGTCGATCGCTTGGCCGGGATGGCGTCCAGATACAGTTCAACCGCTGCCACCGCCCCGTCGAGATCGAACGCTTTCAGCGTAAGCGGGTGGACCATTCCGAAGGCTGCGAGCACCGTTTTCGGCCCGAGCCGCAACGTGCCCGATTGGCCGGGGTGCCAAGCGTCACCAGCCTCGCCCATTACTTGCAGGTTATCGACCGGCGCACCCGCCTCCGAAAGCAGGGTGAGCGCTTCGGCTTTGGCATCGAATGCGTCGAACGCCTGCGCCTTGCCGCCCTGCCAGCTGCGCGCGCGCTTGTTGCCCGCCAGCACGACGCCCAGCGTTGGCCGTTCGGCATTGGCCAGATAACGGCGGCCAATCTCAAACAAGCGTACGCTCGTCGCGCCGCGCTTCAGGTTGCGCTCGGTCGCCGCAAGCAGCCCCGGCAAGAGCGATGGCCGCATTACCTTCAGCTCTTCGCTGATCGGGTTGGCGAGCGTCCATGCACCGCCGCCAAAGCTGTCGGCTTGCGCCTGCGACAGGAAGCTCCACGTCACCGCCTCGTTCAGCCCGCGCGCGGCGGCTGCACGGCGGACGCGGCGTTCAAGTTTCTGTTCCGGCGTCGCGGTCGGCACGGCAACGCCGGGCGCACGTGGCAGCGGGGTGGCGGGCACCTTGTCGATCCCCTCGATCCGGATCACTTCCTCAACGAGATCAGCACTGCCATCGACATCGCGGCGCCAGCTCGGCGGGGTGACGTGCCAATCAGCGCTGACGGTGAAGCCAAGCGACGTCAGGATTTCGCGCTGCCGGTCGGCCGCGATCGCGAGCCCGCCCAGGGTTTCGGCGCGCGCCGGATCATAAGCAATGCTGCGCGTGGCCAGCGGCGGCATGCCCGCCCGCGTGACGCCGCTTGGCGTGCCGCCGCAATGCTCGGTCACCAGCCAGGTTGCGATCGTCAACCCTTCGTCGAGAAACGCCGGATCGACGCCGCGTTCGAAGCGGGTACGCGCATCGCTGGTCAGCAGCAGCTTCTGGCCGGTGCGGGCGATGCTTTCGGGATCGAAATAGGCGCATTCGATCAGCACATCGGTGGTGCTGCCCGAAACGCCTGTTTCCTCGCCACCCATGATGCCGCCGATATCGTGCACCTTCTCGTCATCGGCGATGATGGTCATCGTCTCATCGAGCGCATAGGTCTTGCCGTTCAGCGCGACGACGCTCTCGCCGGTAACCGCTTTGCGCGCCACCAGCCCGCCAACCAGCTTGGCCTGATCATAGACGTGCAGCGGCCGCCCCAGATCGAACATCACGAAATTGGTGATGTCGACCAGCACTGAAATCGGCTTTTGCCCGATCGCCTTTAGCCGGGCCTGCATCCAGGGCGGGGACGCGCCGTTGGTGACGCCGGATACCGTTCGTGCATAAAAGGCCGGGCAACCCGCTGCGTCGTCAGTGCGCACATCCGGCCCTGCCCCCTCACCGGGGATGTCCAGCATGGCGCCACGATAGGCCTCCGCAAGCGGCTTCAACCGCCCCAGCCCCGCCGCCGCCAGGTCGCGCGCAATGCCGCGCACACCCATGCAATCCTGCTTGTTGGGGGTAACAGACACATCGATCACTGGATCGGTGAGGCCCGCATAATCGGGATAGGCGGTGCCGATCGGCGCATCGTCAGGCAACTCGATGATGCCGTCATGCTCGTCGCCCAGCTCGAGCTCGCGGCTCGAACACATCATGCCGTTCGATTCGACCCCGCGAATCGCGGCGACCTTCAGCACCATGCCATTGGCCGGCACCACGGCGCCGGGGGAGCCGAACACGCCGACCAGCCCGGCGCGCGCGTTGGGGGCGCCGCAGACGACCTGTAACGGGCCATCACCGGCATCGACCTGCAGCACCTGCAGCTTGTCCGCCTGTGGATGGCGGTCGGCGCTCAGCACCTTTGCCACGCGAAATGCGGCAAGTTTGGCACCGGGGTTCTCGACACCCTCAACCTCCAACCCGACCCGGGTAAGCGCCAGGACGATCTCGTCGAGGCTCGCATCGGTATCGAGATGCTCCTTGAGCCAAGAAAGCGTGAACTTCATGCGCCTACTCCCCCTGATAGCGTGGGCACGTCGAGGCATGAGAAGCCGTAATGCTTCATCCAGCGCAGATCGCCGTCGAAGAAGGCGCGCAGATCGTCCATACCGTATTTCAGCATCGCCAGCCGATCGATCCCGCAGCCAAAGGCAAAGCCCTGCCACTGGTCGGGATCATAGCCACCGGCTTCGATTACCTTGCGGTGGACCATGCCGCTGCCCAGCACCTCCATCCAATGGTCGCTGCCGCCAATCACGCGCTTGCCGTTTTGCAGCGTGTAACCGACATCGACTTCGGCCGAAGGCTCGGTGAAGGGGAAATAGCTGGGGCGCAGCCGCAGCACGATGTCGTCGCGTTCGAAAAACGCCTTCAGGAACGTCTCGAGCGTCCATTTCAAATGGCCGAGCGTGATCCCCTTGTCGATCACCAGCCCCTCGACCTGATGGAACATCGGCGTGTGCGTGGCATCGCTGTCGGAACGATAAGTGCGCCCCGGCGCGATGATATAAACGGGCTTGTCGCCGCCGGCCGCCTGCATCGCGCGGATCTGCACGGGCGATGTGTGCGTGCGCAGCACCATCGGTGTCTCATGCTCACCCGCCAGATAAAAGGTGTCGTGCATGGCGCGCGCGGGATGCGTTTCCGGGATGTTGAGCGCGGTGAAATTATACCAGTCGGTCTCGATCTCCGGTCCCGTCGCCACCGCAAAGCCCATATCGGCGAAGATTTCGGCGAGTTCGTCCATCACCTGGCTGACCGGGTGGATGCTGCCGACCAAAGCGGGCTCGGCCGGGAGCGTCATGTCGATCGTCTCGCGGGCGAGGCGCGCATCGAGCTCGGCGCGTTCCAGCGCGGCCTTTCGCGCTGCGATCGCGCTCGTCACCGCTTCACGCAGCGCATGAATGCGCGGACCGGTGGTCAGGCGTTCCTCGGGCGTCATTGCGCCCAGCGACTTGAGCAGGCCCGTGATCGTGCCCGTTTTGCCGAGCCCGTGAATCCGCACCGCTTCAAGCGCATCCAGCCCGCTCGCCGCGTCGATCGCGCTCAGCATGTCGGTTTGCATCTGATCGAGTTCGGTGGTCATCGTTTTTCCGTCCAATTCTCGAAGTCCCGATAACGAAAAGGGCGCGAGTGGCAATCCACCCGCGCCCCTTGTTGGCGTGCTGCGCTTCAGGTCGCTCAGGCGGCCTGGGGCAGGGCCGCCTTTGCTTGCGCAATGATGCCGCTAAACGCTGCGCCTTCGTGCATGGCGATATCGGCCAGGACCTTCCGGTCGAGTTCGACACCTGCCAGCTTCAGCCCATGCATGAACGTGCCATAGGTCATCCCTTCGGCGCGGACGGCGGCGTTGATGCGCTGAATCCACAGGGCGCGGAAGCTGCGCTTCTTTACCTTGCGATCGCGATAGGCATATTGCCCGGCCTTTTCGACGGCCTGGCGGGCGATGCGGATCGTGTTCTTGCGACGGCCATAATAGCCCTTCGCCTGTTCCAGAATCCGCTTGTGCTTTGCGCGGGTGGTTACACCCCGTTTGACGCGTGCCATTTCCTAAATCTCCTAGCTCAACCGAGACCGTAAGGCGCCCAGGCCTTCACGGTTGCGGTGTCGGCCTTTGACAGGACCTTGGTGCCGCGATTCTGGCGAATATACTTGCCGTTATGCCTTGTTTGCGCGACGATTTATGAACGGCCACGGCAGCCCATACCGGCCGGGCAGTTCCTCTTACTCGCGGAAAGACGAGGCGCTTAGACGAAGGTTGGTCGGTTGGCAACCGGGCGTGAACCAGCGGAGACTTGGAACGTTCGCGCAGGCCCGCGGTTAATACACGATGAGTTATCATGATTTTCCGGCGTGGAAGGCCACCCGCGCTTGGCCGCGCTGGACTGGCAGTTCGATCCGTATCGGTACGCCGGTTGCTGCAATCATCGCGGTGGTCACCAGCCTGATCGGCCTGATCGTGCTCGCCTGGGTGGTCTTGTTCGTCACCAAGGGGCGCTTCTTGAAGACCCCGTTTGAGCGAATCGCCAGCCAGATGAGCCAGCGTCAGGTGCGCGTTGGCGGGGATTTTCAGTTCTATTTCAATATCATCGATGCCAAATTCTATGCCGAAGGGTTGACCGTTTCCAACCCCGCCTGGGCGGGCCCGCGCAATTTCTTCGAAGCCCGCGCGATCGATTCGAATATCGCCACCTCGAGCTTCCTGTTCGGCGAGCGGCGGTTCAACTGGCTCAATCTCGATGGCGGCAAGATCGACCTGCAATGGGACCGCGCACACCAGCGCAGCAGCTGGACTTTCGTGACCGATGGCAAGCCGCTCGACATCCCGCTGATCCGCCGCGCGATCGTGGAGGGTACGCAGATTCGCTACCGCGATCCCAAATATCAGTTGTCCGCCGACATCGCCGTGCGAACGATTCGTGCGGCGGGCACGGTGCTGACCAACGATATCCGATTCGCAGGGACGGGCACCGCGAGCGGTACGCCATTCGCGCTGTCGGGCGCGCTCCTCTCACCCAATGCGACAATGGCCGGTGGTGAGAACAAGCTCGCGATCAACATCCGCGCCGCCCGCACCGTGGCCGACATCACCGGCACGCTGCCCGGCGCGACTGAGCTTGAGGGCGCGAAATTGAACGTCGATGTCCGGGGTCGCAACATTGCCGATCTGTTCGACGTCGCCGGCATCGCCGTGCCTGAAACCCGCGCCTATCGGCTGCGATCAGCCCTCACCAAGGCAGGTAGTGAGTGGCGTTTCACTCAATTGACCGGGCGGTTCGGCGATAGCGATCTGGCAGGGCGGCTGACGGTGACGATGCGCGAGCCGCGCCTGTTGCTCACCGCAACCCTCGCCACGAGGACGCTCGACATCATCGATATCGCGCCGTTTATCGGCTATAATCCCGACTTGATTGCCGCCAAGGGCGGGGCCGGTGCCGTGACCAAGGTCGGCGGCACCCCGCGGCTGCTCCCCGATGCGCCGCTTCGCACCGAATCGCTCAAGAATTTCGACGCCGATGTCCGCTATTCGGTGCGGCGGGTGCGCGCCAAGAGCCTGCCAGTATCGAACATTGCGATGACTCTAACGCTCGATGATCGGCTGCTGACGCTCTCTCCGCTGACGTTCGATCTGGCGCGCGGCAAGGTCAGTTCGGATATCGCGATCAATGCCCGACGTGATCCGGTGTTCACCGATTACGATATCCGCTTGTCGCCCACGCCGATGGGCGTGCTGCTTGCGGGGTTCGGGGTGGAGGAATCGGGGACGAGCGGCACGGTTAAGGCGCGGATCAAGATGACTGGCACGGGCAACAGCGTGCATGATTCGCTCAGCACCGCTAATGGCCGCATCGCCGTCATCCTGCCCAAGGGGAGTTTCTGGACACGCAACGTGCAGCTCTCTGAACTCGATGTCGGCACTTATTTCTACAAGCTGCTCCAGGGTCGGCTGAAGGAACCGGTGCAGATCAATTGCGGGCTCATCGGTTTCACCGTGCGACGCGGGATCGCGGCGGCTGATCCGATCCTGATCGATACGCGAAAAAACGTAATGGTCGGACGTGGTGGCTTCAGCTTCCGCAACGAAGCGATCGATTTGTCCTTCCGCGCGGATGGCAAGAAGTTCAGCCTGTTGTCGGCCCAGTCCCCCGTTGCCGTGAAGGGTTACTTCGCTGCCCCTGCGATTGATCCGATCAGCAGCGATCTGTTCGTGCGCGCAGGTGCTGCTGTGGCGCTCGGTGTGGTGGCGACGCCGCTCGCGTCGGTGCTTGCCTTTGTCGATGTCGGCGATGCCAAGGCCGCAGCGTGCGGGCCGATCCTGGCGGGTGCCACCGCAACGGCGCAGCGCACGACCAAGGGCACGCCGCGTGACGATGTCGACCGCGGCACCACCGCCAAATCGGAAAACGGCAACCGCACCAAGGGCCAGAAAAAGGAACAACGGAAGAAGTTTCTGGGGATATTTTGAGGGGGTGGTTTTTTTGGAGGACGGCGTGCGTGGATAGCAAAGTTCGCCTACCAGCCCATCCCTGTTACCCTAGTATAAGCTCGCGGTGACGGGAAGACGGGAGATCGTGCCTCAACGCATCAATATTCTAGATGGCTTCAAGTCGCACTACGCCCTATCGCACGCGCCACTAGATAAAGGCCAAAAACGAGTTCCACGACCGCGACCGACCATGCCGTCGCGCCGCGCATTGGTGCTGCGTAGATATCGGCAAAGCCGATTGCCGTGATCACCGCCGTCAGCACCCAAAAGGTCCGATCGCCATAGATCGTCTTGAACACCCCGTAATGCGTGCCGACCGCGATCGCCGCGATGGGAAACACCAGCATCGGCGTTGACGACAGAAACAGCCAGGCCGCGAACAGCCCGCCGATCATCGCGACCGTGCTTTCAAGTGCGATTAAGCCGAGCGGATTGGTGGACAGTTCATTTTCACGCCGAAACACGAACCGGCACAACAGCTTCGAGAGCGGGAAAATCGCCATGCCGCCGATGAACAGCGCGATGAAGCCGGGAGCGATGCCCTGGGTTTGCTGCACCCACGCGGCGATGAACCACACGGCCGACGACACCAGCACACCCGGGCCACCGCCCACATACGCCCGCCGAAGATCGGCTTGCGCTTCGGTCACCAGCATGCAGCAGTCTCCCCCCTCCAGCCGCCCCCAGCAGCCTGTCAGCCGACAGTCTGCGCCGATTTCGAGCGCGCTGCAAAGCTCTTGCGGAGCTTGTTGAGCTTGGGCGGGATGACGGCGAGGCAATAGGGGTTACGCTGGCCGTCGCCGCCCCAATATTCCTGGTGATAATCCTCCGCGACATACCATTCGGACAGCGGCTCGATCGTCGTGACGATCGGCGCGGGCCAATCGGCCGAGGCACGCTTGATCGCGGCAATCGCTTCGACGCGCTGTTCTTCGGAATGTGGGAAGATCGCCGAGCGATACTGCGTGCCCACGTCATTCCCCTGGCGGTTGAGCGTCGTCGGGTCATGCGTCGCAAAGAACATGTCGAGCAGATCGCCATAGGTCAGCTGATCGGCATCGAACGTAATCCGGATCGCCTCGGCATGGCCGGTATCGCCGCCGCAGACCTGGCGGTAGGTGGGATTGGGCACTGATCCGCCGATATAGCCGCTTTCGACCTTTTCAACGCCAATCACGTCGTTGAACACCGCTTCGGTGCACCAGAAGCAGCCGCCAGCAAAGGTTGCGATTTCGGTCGTCATGTTGGGCTCCTTAATATCTGTGTTGATAGATAGGCACGGGGTCGCGCCAGACAATCACCCTTGCTAGGGCAGTCGCGCGAAACAGGAGCGGTCGCGATGCAAAAGGGTTCGGTTCTGGTAACAGGCGGGGCAGGCTATATCGGCAGCCACGCGGTGCTGGCGCTGCTCGATGCCGGGTGGCCGGTGGTGGTGATCGACAATCTGGTGACCGGCTTCGCCTGGGCAGTCGATCCTCGCGCGACGCTGATCGAGGCCAGTATCGAGGATGATGCCGCCGTCCGCGCCGCAATGCGCGATCACGGCGTAATTGCCGTGATGCACTTCGCCGGATCGGTCGTGGTGCCTGAATCGGTCAGCGATCCGCTCAAATATTACCGCAACAATACCGTCGCCAGCCGCGCGCTGATCGAAAGCGCGGTCGCCTGCGCGGTGCCGCATTTCATCTTCTCGTCGACCGCCGCCACCTATGGCATTCCGGATAGTGTGCCGGTGCAGGAAGACAGCCCGACCCGCCCGATCAATCCCTATGGCACCTCCAAATTGATGACTGAGGCGATGCTGCGGGATGTGGCGGCGGCGCACCCGCGATGCTGCGGGATGTGGCAGCAGCGCACACGATGAATTTATGCGCGCTTCGCTATTACAACGTGGCCGGTGCAGATACCGAAGGGCGGACCGGGCAATCGACCGCGGGCGCCACACAAATGATCAAGGTCGCGGTAGAAGCAGCGACAGGCAAGCGTGATCACGTGTCGATCTTCGGCACCGATTTTGCCACGCCCGACGGCACCGGCGTGCGTGACTATATCCATGTCAGCGATCTCGCCGCCGCGCATGTCCATGCGCTCGATCTGCTGATCGCCAAACCCGAGGACAGCCACATCATGAACGCCGGCTATGGCCGGGGCTATTCGGTCAACGACGTACTCGATGCTGTCGACCGCGTCACCAACCGCACGATCGATCGGTGCTACGAAGGCCGCCGCGCGGGCGACCCCGATGCACTGATCGCCGACAACTGCAAGATCCTCGCAACCCTCCCCTGGCGGCCAGCGTTAGACGATCTCGATACGATCGTGACGCATGCGCTGGCCTGGGAGCGCAAACTCGCGGAGCGGACGGCTTCCTAGAACCCGAAGCGTGCCGTTACCCGGATATCGCGGCCCGCCAGTGGCGCGAAATCCTTCAGGAAGCTCGCGTGACGGCGGGCATCGACGTCGAACAGATTGTTCGCGCTGACCAGCAATGTCGTCCCGCTGTCACGCCCGAACGGGCTGAACGCGATCGAGGCGTTGACCATGGTGTAATCCGCCGTTCGGGTTTCGAATGCCGCAAGGCGGTTCTGCGCAAAGACATGCTCCAGCTCCACCCGGCCATTGAACCGTTCAGATTGCGCCTCGATCCCGCCGAGCACCCGGGCGGGCGGGATGCGCGGGGATGGCCCCAGATTGGCGAGATCGGCGATCACATAATCGCCGAGCAGATCGGCGTTGAGCTTGAATTCGCCGAACTGACCAAGCGTGACTGATCCCTTGGCCTCTACGCCATAATAGCGCGCGTCGCCCTGCAGGAACTGGAAGCACGGCAAGTCGACATCGCGTCCGCTCGGTGCGGCGGCTGCCTCGCAGATCGACTGATCGACCTGATTTTCGGAAATGAAGTTGGTGAAATCATTATAGTAGGCGGCAAGATCGAAGCTGTAGCCCTCGCCATGCGCGTGGAGCGTCGCCTCGATCCCGACCGAGCGTTCGAGCCGGAAATTGGGATTGCCGAGTTCATAGGCCTGCGTGGCGGGATGGCCGCCATTGGCGAAGAGTTCCTCGGCCGATGGCGCGCGTTCGGTATATGATAGGTTCAGGCCCGCCCGCAGCCCCTCGGTCAATCCATAAGAACCCCCGAGCGACCCCGAAAACGCCCCAAAGTCACGTCGGCCACCAAAGAAGCGAAGATCGCCGTCGACCGTCCGCGCGGATAGATCGGTGAATTCGTACCGCGCACCAGCTTCTGCCTTGAAGCGCCCGAAATCAAGCTGCTGGAGCGTGAACAGACCGGTCTGGTTGGTCTCGCTGCGCGGCAGGAACGCCTCCTCACCGTCGACATTGAACTGGCGGTTGAAATACTGGACGCCCGATGCGCCCGACCACATACCACGCTTCGCCTGAACGAGTTCCAGCCGCCCCTCAAACCCGTTGTTGAAGAACCGTGTGGCGATCTCGCCGTCGGGTTCCAGTTCGAAATGGCGATAGGTCGCATGCCCCGCGCGGAATTTGATTCGATCGAGATATCCGCCGCCGGTTTCCACCTCGGCGCGCAGATCGACGCGGTTCTGGACGATATCGAGCCGGGGTGCTTCCTGCCCCTCGCCGACTTGTGTCGCATAGCGGATCGGTACGCCGTACAGGCTGTCATAATGGCCATAGGATATGCCGATCATGCCGGTATCGCCGATATAGGATGCCCCGAAGCCTGCGGTCCAGGTTTCGCTCGCCGTGTTGGGCAGCCGATCGCGGATGGCAGCATTGGCAGCGAAGTCGATCGGCTCGGGATCAGCGGGATCGGCGGGCACTAGGCTCGAGGCCAGTGCTTCGGTGCGGCGCTGCGGGGTCAGCGCGAAGCCGCCGATCCGCAAATTGCCCGTCCGGTTGTAGGAACCATCAGCATGCAGCACGAGTCGACCGATCGCGACATCGCCCGCGATCTGCCCGGTCCGCTCTTCGGCGGCACTGCCATAGGTGCCGATGCCATTCAGACGGAAGCCAGCGTCTGGAATGGTACGCGGGATTCGCGAATCGATGACGTTGACGACACCGCCGAGCGCCGACGAGCCATAGAGCAGCGCCGCTGGCCCGCGCAGCACCTCGATACGGTCGGCCAGCAAGGGGTTGATCGCCACGGCGTGGTCGACCGAGGTATTCGACACGTCGATCGATCCGATCCCGTCGGTCAGCACGCGAATCCGCTCGCCCTGCAGGCCGCGCAGCACCGGACGGGAGGAATTGGGCCCGAACGAGGTCGCCGACACGCCGGGCAATTGCGCCAGCGTCTCGCCAATCGTGGGGCGCAGGCTGCGCGTCAGCACATCACCCTTCAGCACTGATGTACCCTGCAGCACTTCATCCTCGCGCCGCTGGACGGGCGCGGTGATGATGATGTCGTCAGGCGGCCCCGACTGGGCATCAGCGGGTGCATCCGCAGCACCGTCGATTGCTGGCACTAGCGCTGGCGTGGCGGCGTTTCCCGGCCCCGCAATCGCCTGCACGGGCACCAACGCGCCCAAAGCCACACCAACCAACCACAGCGCTTATAATGTGATGGTATAAAGTATCAAACCGTTTCACCGCTTTCTCGCAACACTTTGGCTATGCTAGCCCGATCCAGACATCCGCAGGAGCGACCATGCCTGATCCCTCACCCCCCCTGCCATCACAGCCTCGGTTACGGTCATTGTTGTTCGTGCCCGGTGATCGGCCGGATCGCATGACCAAGGCCGCGCTGCTGGAGGCGGATGCGCTGATCCTCGATCTGGAGGATTCGGTGACGGTCGCGGCCAAATCTGCTGCAAGATCGGCAGTGGTGGCGTTTCTGGCCGAACCGCGCCGCCAATTACTGTTCGTGCGCATCAACCCGCTCGATTCGGGGCTCGCGGATGATGATCTCGCCGCCGTGCTGCGCGCCAATCCCGACGGTATCGTTCTCCCCAAGGCGGAAGGTGGCGCATCGCTCGCTGCACTCGACAAGCGCCTGTCGGGCGACATGCTGATCCTGCCGATTGCCACCGAAACGCCAGCAGCGGTGTTCGCGCTCGGCAGCTATGGCGGGGTCACGCCGCGACTTTGCGGGCTGACCTGGGGGGCGGAGGATCTGCCCGCAGCGATTGGCGCGAGCACATCACGCGAATCAGATGGCAGCTACACAGCGCCTTACCAGCTCGCCCGGTCGCTTACCCTGTTCGGCGCGCATGCCGCAGGCGTCGCCGCGATCGAAACGGTCTATCCCGATTTCCGCGATCTCGTCGGATTGGAAGCCTATGCTGTGCAGGGGCGACGCGATGGCTTTACCGGCATGATGGCGATCCACCCGTCTCAGGTGCCAGTGATCAACGCTGCATTTTCACCTAGCGCCGAGGAGATCGCCCGCGCGCAGGCGATCGTCGATCTGTTCGCCGCCCATCCCGACGCGGGCGCGCTCAGCCTGGATGGCAAGATGATCGACGCGCCGCACCTCAAGGCAGCAAAGGCAATCCTTGCGCGCGCCTGACGCGAATCCAGCCCCCCAACGACCACCAGGCCAGCGCCCAAAGCGTGCCGAAGCTCCACCCGGCCAGCACATCGCTGGGCCAGTGCACGCCCAGATAGACACGGCTGATCCCGATCGCGGTGACGAGCAGCACCGCCACCCCGATCAGATACCATCGCGCGGCGCGTTGCTCGACAATCTGCATCAGCAGCAGTGCCAGCGTCAGATAGATGGTCGCGCTGTTAGCGGCATGGCCGCTGGGGAAGCTTGCCGACCAGACATCGACTAGATGATCGATCACGCTCGGCCGGGGGCGCCCGACCAATGTTTTGATCATGCCGACCGCCAGCGACCCGCTGATTGTGCCGCCCAGCACCAGCGCCAAAGTGAGCCAGTGCCTGCGCATCGCGAGAAAGCCGGCGGTGCTCGCGACGATGATGGTCAGTACCGTGCCGCCGCCGAGCGCGGTGATATCGATCATCATCTGTCGAAACCCGCCGGGTGACTGCGCTGCGGCCACCAATGACGGCGGGCGCATTGCGAGCATGATCGCGCGGTCGATTGCCGCCCCTTGCCCGCGCGCCACCGTCATCCCGAGCACCACGATGACGATCACCGCCAGCGCCAACGCGCCCGCGGCGTAGAACAGCCAGGGTGGGTGGCGGACTTCGTCGATAACGATGTCGGCTGGCAACATGGCATGATCCGGCTGGTGGGCCCGTCGGGATTCGAACCCGAGACCTACAGATTAAAAGTCCGTTGCTCTACCGACTGAGCTACGGGCCCCGACCAACGTTCGGCCATGCGTGCGTCGGATGCCGTTAGGAGCGCATCGCCAGCCGGTCAACAAGGCATTAGGGGCAGGTGCCGCGCCAGCCGCGCCCGCAAATGGCGGATGCGCAGCCCCGTCACCGGATCGCGCCAGTCAGGCGCAACAGCAGCGAGGGGACCCAGCACGAACATCCGCTCACGAAATGAGGGGTGCGGCACCGTCAGCCCGGGCGCGGCCCAGGCGCCTTCGCTCCACATGATGATATCGAGATCAATCACCCGCGCGCCCCAGCGCTGCCCACGCCGCCGCCCGAACGCCGCCTCAATCGCCTTCAACCGCGCGAGAAGTTCGGGCGGCGTTTCGTCGCTGGCGATGATCACGACTTGGTTGGCGAAGCGCCGGATCGACGGGCCGATCGGGGCGGTGACCGCCACCGGCGAGGCGATGATGACGCCGCCGATCTCGGCCAGCGCAGCGGCGAGTATGGCAGCCGGACCGCCCTGCCGACCCGCCCGGTTCGCGCCGAGCGCTATCGCATAATGCGGGACGTCGCTTGGCATCGGCATTTACCCCGCCTATCGCCAGTCCATGTTCGCGCCAAGCCCGCTTTCCTCCACTGAGCCCCCGCATGATTGCCCGCTCTGCCCCCGGCTGGTCGGCTTTCGGGAAGAATTGCGGGTGGAATTCCCTGATTGGTGGAACGCCCCTGTCCCCGCCTTTGGCGATCCGGATGCTTGGCTCGGCATTATCGGCCTGGCCCCCGGCAAACATGGGGCAAACCGCACGGGACGACCTTTCACGGGCGATTTTGCGGGCGAGTTGCTGTTCAACACGCTTGCCAAGTTCGGGCTGACGACCGGCACCTATGCCGGCACGCCCGATGACGGGCTGGCGCTGAACGGCGCGATGATCATCAACGCGGTGAAATGCCTGCCGCCCGCCAACAAACCGACACCCGCCGAAATCCATGCCTGCCGCCCGTTCCTCGAACGCCAGGCCAGCGCCTTGCCCAACGCGCGCGTCTTCATCGCGCTGGGGCAGATCGCGCATCAATCAGCCGTCAAGATTCTCGGCGGGCGGCTGCCCAAGGCACGCTTCGGGCATCTGGCCGAGCACCGCATGCCCGATGGCCGCATCCTGATCGATAGCTATCACTGCTCGCGCTACAACCAGAATACTGGGCGGCTGACGGCGGACATGTTCGAGGCGGTATTTGCGCGGGCGATTGAGGTGCGCGACGGGGGCTAGGGGTAAAACCTGCTCGCCCCCACCCCGTTTGTCCCGAGCAAAGTCTAGGGACGGGCCACAATCGCTGCGCAGGGTGTCTCGACTTCGCTCGACACGAACGGAGAACAGGATGGGTACCCGTAAGGGACGATCAGCTAACCCATCCGCGTCAGGCGGATATCGACCTCCCGATCGACATAGGCCCATTCGCCGCACGCCCGAAGCCGATCGAGCATATGATCGAACGCGGCTTCATCCTTAGGCGAGAATTCAAACCAGGTGAGAAAATCGAATTCCTCACCCAGATCGCGCGAATGATAGAGTTTGCGCGCCACACCGGGCAGATAGTCCAGCCCGATCGGTAAATGGCTGCCCTGTTCGTAAACGGCGCGGCGTTCATCCTGTGCCATTGCCCACCAAGCGGCCGATTTGCGGATCGGGATCAGCGCCGCCCTGGTCGATGCCGGTCGCCCGAGCCCTTCCTGTTTCGCCTGTAACTGACGGCGTTCGTCAGCGGTGGTGTAGCGAAGATTGCTCGCAGTACCGCGCAGGTGCCAGCAGCTGCCGGTGGACTCGCCAGCATTGCTGATGTCGAGAAACCCGGCGACCGGCAAAGTCGCGCCCTGCACCGCCGTAATCGACGTGACCCGCCACTGACCCGCATCGCCGCCCGTGAACCGGGCAACCGACAGCGGCCCATACGTTGTTACGGTTGCATCGTTGGTCAATGAAGTCATTCACATCCCTTTCGATTTTTGATATCGCATCCGAACCAAATGAGGGAGAGTGCAATGCGTGCCTTTCTGGTGCTGTCAGTAGTGGCGATGGCCGCTATTGGGGTGAGCGGCGGTGCCGCGGCGAGCGAGAAACCCGCCCCGGTCAAGACCGATAAACCAGCGTGTAATGATCACCGCGTCAGGATGGCAGAATCTGGCAAGGCGATCGGCGCGCGGCGCCTCGGGCAGGAACCCGATGCCCAGCACATCGCGGCAGTGGTGCGCACCCTCGACGGCTGTAGCCGCCCGATCGTGCTCACCGAAAAGGTCGGTTTCCGGGGACTCTAAACCAGAATTGAGTCGCCTACGACCACCTTCTCCGTTCGGGCTGAGCGAAGTCGAAGCCCAAGCGCGGCGCAAGCCCTTCGACTTCGCTCAGGGCGAACGGGGGGATTGGTTCAGATTTATTGCAGTCGGATTTAGATATCCTGCACGAGCCGCCCGTAGAGCTCCGGGCGGCGATCGCGGAAGAAGCCGAAGGCGGCGCGGTGGCGCTTGACGCGATCGATATCGAGGGTGGCGGTGATCACCCCTTCTTCCGCACGGCCAAGCTCCGCCAAGATGTCGCCGCGCTCATCGGTGATGAAGCTGGTGCCGTAAAAGGTCTGGCCATGCTCGGTCCCCACCCGGTTGGCGGCCACCACCGGCACCACGTTCGACACCGCATGCCCCACCATCGCGCGGCGCCATAGCCGGGCGGTATCAAGCCCTTCGTCATGCGGTTCACTGCCGATCGCGGTGGGGTAGAACAGCAGTTCCGCCCCCATCAGCATCATCGCGCGCGCGGTTTCGGGATACCATTGGTCCCAGCAGATGCCGACGCCCAGCGTCGCGCGTTCGGCACCCGTGGGCCCCGGCCACACCTTGAAACCGGTATTGCCGGGCCGGAAATAGAATTTCTCCTCATAGCCCGGCCCGTCGGGAATATGGCTCTTGCGGTACACGCCCTGCACCGCGCCATCGGGGCCGATCATCGCGAGCGAATTATAGTGATGCGGGCCATCCGCCTCGAAAAAGCTGGTGGGGATCGTCACACGCAGCTCGGCGGCGAGCGCCTGCATCGCCAGCACCGCCTTGTGCTCGCCAGCCGGCTTGGCGGTCGCGAACAGGCCCTCATCCTCGACCCGGCAGAAATACTCGCCCTCGAACAATTCGGGTGGCAGAATCACTTGCGCGCCGAGCGCCGCCGCCTCGCGCACCAGCCGCGAGACGTTGGCGATGTTGGCGTCGATATCGGGGCCGAACGCAAGCTGCAGCGCGGCGACGGTAATCTCGGTCATGCTGGTCCTCGCTTGGGATAGAAAAGATGTCCCCCTTCCGTTCGGGCTGAGCGAAGTCGAAGCCCAGGCGCTGCGCTTGCCCTTCGTCTTCGCACACGGCGAACGGATGCGGAAAAATAGGAATCCCGTGAAATGATTCCTACCCCGGAATCTGCTGGCTGATGCAGTGGAAGCTGCCGCCGCCGGTCAGAATGTGATCAGCGCGCTGGCCGACAACATGGTGGTTGGGGAACAACGCCGCAACGGCATCGACCGCCGCATCGTCATTGGGCGCGCCATAGAGCGGCACCACGACCGCCGCATTGCCGATGTAAAAGTTCATATAGCTGGCCGGCACGATCTCCTCATCATGCAGGATCCGCCCGGGTGAGGGCATGCGGACGACATCGACCCCGAATGCCTCGGCCTTTTCGGCGGCGACCTGATAGACGCGCCAGTTGGGATCATTGTCCGACCCTTCGGGGATCGCGAGCCGCCCCGGTGCCACGAACCGCGCCAAATTATCGACATGCCCGTCGGTGTGATCGTTGAGCAGCCCCTCACCGAGCCAAAGGATGTCGGTGAAGCCCAGGTCGCGCTTGAGCATCTCGGCGATCATCGGCCGGGTGAAGCCCGGGTTGCGATTGGGGTTGAGCAGACATTGTTCGGTGGTGACGACCAGGCCCGTGCCATCGCCGTCGATCGCGCCACCTTCGAGCACCCAGTCGCATGTCTCAAGCTCGACCCGGCGGGTGCGCGCCAGCCGCGCGCCGATATCGTCATCGCCGGGCAGATCATATTTGCCGCCCCAGCCGTTGAAGCGAAAATCGCGCGCGTGATGCGGCGAGACGAAGATCGGGGCGGTATCGCGCAGCCAGATGTCGCCGAACGGCTCGACGATCAACTCGGCAAAGGGCGCGAGTTTGCGCGCGGCGGCGCTCGCCTCGGCATCGGCGGCGACCAGGATCACCTTCTCGCCCGCCCCATCGGCATGCACCGCGCGGGCAAAGGCGACGACTTCCTCGCGCGCCGGATCGATATCGTCGAGCCACAATTCGGGATGGCTCGGAAAGCCGATCCACACTGCCTTGTGCCGCGCCCATTCGGCAGGTTGGACCAGTTTCGTCATGGCAGTGGAGCCTATTTCAGCTTGGCCCGCGACGCATCGCGGATGGCGCGGAACTCGGCGGTCTTGTACCAGTTGGGCCAGCGATCACCATCGGCCAGTTCACGACCAAGGCCATAGAACAAGGTCAGATCCTCGATTGCACCGTCCCATTTCCAGCTATCGGCATATTCGTCCTGCGGCTTGTGGTAACGGTTGGTAACATAGTCCTCCGCTGCCGCATGGCCCGCCGCCGTGCCGCCCTCGACCAGATCTTCGCCGCTTTCGCCGTAGAACATCGGCACGCCGAGTTTGGCAAAGCTGAAGTGATCCGAGCGGAAATAATAGCCGCGCTCGGGCGTCGGCTCGTTCACCAGCACGCGCCCCTGCGCCTTCACGTGCGGCACGATCATGTCCTCAAGCTCGGACTTGCCCGCCCCGACGACGACGAAATCCTTGGTGCGGCCGACAATGTTCACGCCGTCCATATTCACGCCGCCGACGGTGCGCGCGAGCGGGAACACGGGATGTTCGGCATAATATTTCGAGCCGAGCAGCCCCGATTCCTCTGCGGTTACCGCGAGGAATACGAGCGAGCGCTTGGCGGCGCCCGCTTTCTGGTGCGCCTCCGCCAGTGCAATCAACGCCGCGGTGCCGCTCGCATTGTCGAGCGCGCCGTTGCAGATGTCATCGCCCTTCACCGCGTCACAGCGGCCCAGATGGTCCCAATGCGCCGAATACATCACGACATCGTCGGGCACGCTGGTGCCGGGCAGAATGCCGATGACATTCTTCGATGCCTGACGGCGGATCGTATTGGCGAAAGAGACCGACGCCGTGACCCCCAGCGGCACTGCCTTGAAGCCCTTTTGCTTGGCGGCCGCCGCCAGCGCGGTGAAATCCTTGCCCGCGCTCGCAAAGATTTCCTGCGCCTTGCCCAGTTGCACCCAGCCGATCGCCGCGCTTTCGTTCAGGTGATCGCCCTTTTCGTCGAGCTCGAGCTGCGGCCCGGTCCAGGATGATTGCACCACGCCCCAGCCATAAGCGGCAGGCTCGGTATCATGGACGATGATTGCGGCAGCCGCCCCCTGACGCGCGGCTTCCTCATATTTATAGGTCCAGCGGCCATAATAGGTCATCGCCCGGCCTTCGAACAAACCATCCTTGCCGGGCATCTGCCAATCAGGATCGTTGACGAGGATGACGACGGTCTTCCCCTTCACATCCACCCCGGCATAATCGTTCCAGCCGCGTTCAGGGGCGTTGATGCCATAGCCGACGAACACGACGGGGCTATCCTTCACCTCGATCTTGGGCACCACGCGGTAGGTGGCGATCACCATGTCCTGCCGGTACGCGAGGGTGACGGGGGCCTTGCCGCCTGCAATCGTCATCGGGCTGACATCGGTGGCGAGGATTTCGACGAGCGGCACATCCTGCACCCAGCTGCCGTTGTTGGCCGGCTTCAGCCCCGCCGCCTTGAACCGCTCGATCAGATAGGCGACCGTCTTGTCCTCCGCAGGCGTCGCAGGCGCGCGGCCTTCATAGGCGTCGGACGACAAGGTCTGGGTGACCGTCTTCAGCGTATCGAGCGAGATATCCGGCTTGGTCTGCGCGCTTGCGTTGGACGCAGTAGCGGCAAGCAGGATCGGCAACAGGGCAGCGCGCATCGCAACAGACTCCAGGCAATTCGAACGGCGTGCTTGTGCCAAGCCACAAGGTGCTTGTCCACAAACCAGCCCGAAACAAAAAAGGGCGGCCCCGAAGGACCGCCCCATTTTTCTCGCCGATACGAGCGAATTAACGCGAGTAGAACTCGACGACCAAATTCGGTTCCATCTTCACCGGATAGGGCACTTCATCAAGCGTTGGCACGCGGGTGAAGGTGATCTTGGCGGCACCGTCTGGTGCGACATATTCGGGGATGTCGCGCTCGGCCAGGCTCTGCGCTTCCATCACCAGCGCCATTTCCTGCGCCTTGGTACCGAGCGTGATCTCGTCACCGGGGAAGCAGCGACGCGAAGCGATATTGCACTTCACGCCATTGACCTTGATGTGGCCATGGCTGACGAGCTGGCGTGCGGCAAATACCGTCGGCGCGAACTTGGCGCGATAGACGATCATGTCGAGCCGCTGCTCGAGCAGACCGATCAGATTCTGGCCAGTATCGCCCTTCATCCGGGCTGCTTCGTGATAGCAGGCGCGGAACTGCTTTTCAGTCACATCGCCATAATAGCCCTTCAGCTTCTGCTTGGCGCGCAGCTGAATGCCGAAATCGCTGACCTTGCCCTTGCGGCGCTGGCCGTGCTGGCCGGGACCATATTCCCGCTTGTTGACCGGGCTCTTGGGGCGACCCCAGATATTCTCGCCCATCCGGCGATCGAGCTTGTACTTGGCGCTTTGGCGCTTCGACATCATTCTTCCTTCAATTGCCAACAACGCCCCATGCCACCGTGGCACAGGGCTTCCCGGTCATCGCGCTGCTGGTTTCGATCCGAAAGGCGATCCGAAGGGCAGGGCCACCGCTTCACCGGGGTGCGGGGCCAATTGCGAAGGCGGGCGGTTAGCCGCCACCCGTCCCAGAGTCAAGCTGGACAGGCGGGCGTAGGATCGCCAAAAGCCCGTCGCATGACCGATACGATCCTTTCCGGCCCCGATTGCTCGACAATGGCCGAGGTCCGCGCCGGGGTCGACCAGGTCGACCGTGAGCTTGTCGCGCTGCTTGCCCGGCGCTTTGCCTATATGGACGCCGCCGCCCGCATCAAGCCAACCCGGAGCGCCGTGCGCGATGAAGCTCGCAAGGCGCAGGTGATTGCCAATGCGCGCGCGCAGGCTGCACAGGCGGGTGTGCCGGATCCATTGGTTGGCGCGTTATGGGAAATGCTGGTCGAGGCATCCATCGCCTATGAATTTGACGCGTTCGACCGGCGTTGATTCCTGATCAGCACGCCGACCGCTTCAGTTGGCGCGATTGCCCCGAACGGTCCCGTCAGTGCCGTCAACCTCGCTGACACCTTCCCATTCTTCCTTCGTCTTGCAGATGGTCGCCGCGATCCGCGACGCCGATCGGGGGTCTGATTTGCAGATCTTCTTGGGCCGTTTGACCTTGGCGGGTTTGGTTGGTTCGACAGCCACCGAAGCAGGATCCTGCGCAGGGGCGATGCCTGGCAGCGCGATCAGGACGAGCAGGGAAACCAAATAACGCATCAACAGGAATCCGCTTCAAAAAAGTTCGATATAAATGACTTAGCTGCGATCGCGCGGCTTATCCAGCGCTGAAAGCACCCCGCGCATCGTTCGCACCTCCTGGCTCGACCAGCCGGGTTTGGTCAGCAGGGTGCGCAAAGTTCGTCGCGTGACGGGGGTGCGATCGGGCGGAAAATAGAACCCGGCCCGGTCGAGCATCACATCCATCTGCTGGATCATGCCCTCCAGCTCCTCCTGCGGCGCGGGTTCGGGCAGATCGGTGGTGGGGGGACTGGCGAGCGCCACCCCCTTGCTCCATTCATAGGCGACCAGAATCACTGCCTGCGCCAGGTTGAGCGATCCGAATTCGGGGTTGATCGGCACGGTGATGATCGTGCGGGCAAGCGTACCGTGGTGGCATAGACCTGTGCGCAATCGGCAACCGCGTCGGCAACGCTGTCGAACACAACGGCGTTTTCAATGACGGTGTCGGCCCCCGATGCCGCAGGCCCCGCCGACGGATTCGGCCAGCCATCGCGCGGTGACACCAGCCGCAACTCGACCAGCCCGAAATTGAGCATCGCCCGCGCCGCCTTGCCGATATTTTCCCCCAGCTGGGGACGGACGAGCACGATGACGGGGGGCGGGGCGCGATCGGCGCTTGTGTTTCGACTTCGCTCAGCACGAACGGTTGAAGAGCCAACATCATTCTGAGTTGGATTTTGGACGCTGGAACTTTCTACCACCCCCGTTCGCCCTGAGCGAAGTCGAAGGGCACGCTCGGAAGGAGGGATCGCCGCATCATGCAGCGTCGCCCAATCGCTGTCGATCAATGCTTGCTTCTTCCTACGTGTCCAACCCTTGATCTGACGTTCAACCTCAAGTGCCTCAAGCCGCGTCTGAAAATACTCGGACCAGACCAGTTCTACCGGTCGTCGCCCCTGGGTGTATCCCACGATTTCCCCATGCTGATGCTGTGCGATACGCTGCTCGAGATTATCGGTATGGCCAACATAGAAACTGCCATCAGCGCAGCGCAGCATGTAAGCATAAAAACTCATTCCAATCCCTTGATTCCAAACCTCCGTTCGCCCTGAGCGAAGTCGAACGGGGCAGGTGTTGCGCGTGGGCTTCGACTTCGCTCAGCCCGAACGGGAGGGGTTTGTTGGGGGCAATTCGGATTTACCGGTCAGCCCCTCACCCCTTCGCCACTTCGCTCACATTGCCGGCGAACTCCTCGAAATCGCGGGCTTCGCGGAAGTCCTTATACACGCTGGCGAAGCGGATATACGCTACCGAATCGAGTTCCTTCAGCCCGTCCATCACCATTTCCCCGATCCGCGTCGACGGGATGTCGCCATCACCCAGCGTTTCGAGCTGGCGCTGGATACTGGTGACGAGCTTTTCGATGCGGACGCCGTCGATCGGGCGTTTGCGGCACGCGATCGCCACTGATCGCATGAGCTTTTCGCGGTCGAAGGGCTCGCGCCGATCTTCGCTTTTCAGCACGGTCAGTTCGCGCAACTGAATACGCTCAAACGTCGTGAAACGCGCTGCACACCCCTCGCACTGGCGGCGGCGGCGGATGGCGGCGCCGTCTTCGGTCGATCGGCTGTCTTTTACCTGGCTGTCTTCATGGCCACAAAAGGGACAGCGCATTCAGCCCCGGCGCTTTGCGCGAAAATAGGTGATGCCCGCCCCGGCCACCGCACCGATGAACGGTCCGACGAACGGCACCGGAATTGCGATCACCGCGCCAATCGCCGCAGCAATCGCCATCTTCTTGGTCAGCGCTTTTTCGTCTTCGGTCATGCTTACAATCCTTCGGGATAGATCGGGAAGCGCGCGCACAGCGCCAGTACGCGCTGGCGGACATCGGCCTCTACCGCCGGATCGCCCGCTTCGCCCTGTTGGCGCAGCCCTTCGAGCACGTCGGCGATCATATGGCCGATCTCGCGGAATTCGCCGGGGCCAAAGCCGCGCGTGGTGCCAGCCGGTGAGCCAACGCGGATGCCGCTCGTCTTGGTGGGCGGCAGTGGATCATTCGGGATGCCGTTCTTGTTGCAGGTGATGCCCGCGCGCTCGAGCGCTTCATCGGCATCCTTGCCGGTGACGCCCAGCGGGGTGAGGTCGATCAGCGCCAGATGCGTGTCGGTGCCCCCCGAGACGATCTCGGCCCCCCGCTCCTTGAGCGTTGCGGCCAGCACCTTGGCGTTTTCGATCACGGCGGCGATATAGCTTTTGTAATCGGGCTGAAGCGCTTCGCCGAACGCCACCGCCTTGGCAGCGATGACGTGCATCAGCGGGCCGCCCTGAAGCCCCGGAAACACCGCCGAGTTGAGCTTCTTGCCCAATGCCTCGTCGTTCGACAGGATCATGCCACCGCGCGGCCCCCGCAGCGTCTTGTGGGTGGTCGTCGTCGCGATATGCGCATGCGGGAAAGGCGATGGGTGCAGCCCGGCGGCGACCAGACCCGAGAAATGCGCCATATCGACGAGAAAATAGGCGCCTACCTCATCCGCAATCGCCCGGAACTTGGCGAAATCGATCTGGCGCGGATAGGCCGAGCCGCCCGCGATGATCAGCTTGGGCTGATGCTCGAGCGCGAGCGCACGGACCTGATCGAAATCGATGAGATGGGTGACCGGATCGACGCCGTATTGCACCGCGTTGAACCATTTGCCCGACATCGCGGCCTTGGCGCCGTGGGTCAGGTGGCCACCGGCATCCAGGCTCATCCCCAAAATCGTCTCGCCCGGCTTCACCAGCGCGAGCATCACCGCGCCATTGGCTTGCGCGCCAGAATGCGGCTGCACATTGGCATAGGCACAACCGAACAGCTGCTTGGCGCGGTCGATCGCCAGCTGCTCAACC
Organism: Sphingomonas sp. 32-62-10; assembly: GCA_002280555.1. Taxonomy (GTDB): domain Bacteria; phylum Pseudomonadota; class Alphaproteobacteria; order Sphingomonadales; family Sphingomonadaceae; genus Sphingomonas. Next base: position 198,800 of record NCEE01000010.1, on the reverse strand, counting down.
ACGTCCGACGGATGGCAGCCCTGATAATAGCGCTTGCCTGGATAGCCTTCGGCATATTTGTTGGTGAAGACAGAGCCTTGCGCCTGTAGCACCGCCTTCGACACGATGTTTTCGCTGGCGATCAGCTCGATCTGGGTCTGTTCGCGCGTCAGTTCCTCACTGATCGCGCCGAACACCGCTGCATCGGCTTCGGCGAGCGTACGGGTGAAAAAGCCGTCGGGCTGCACATCACTTAAGGTTCGGGGATTTGTGCTCATACGGTTGACCTTTCGAGAACTGGTGCGCCGAGCTTATCGACGCGGTGTTGGTGGCGGCCGCCTTCGAAATCGGCCGACAGAAATGCAGTGATGCACGCGCGCGCCATTTCCTCACCAATCAGGCGGGCCCCCAGCGCAATCGCATTGGCATCATTATGGCGGCGCGCCAGCTCAGCCGATAACGGTTCGGATACGAGCGCGCAACGGCACGCCGGGTTGCGATTGGCGGCGATCGAAATGCCAATCCCCGATCCGCACAGCGCAATCCCTCGATCAACCGACCCGCTTGCAATTGCCGCACCGATTGCGGCGCCATAATCCGGATAATCGACGCTTTCCGGGCCATGGGTGCCCAGATCAGTCACATCATGCCCCTGTGCTACCAGCCACGGGATCAGCAACTGCTTCAGCGCAAAGGCGGCATGATCGGATGCGATGGCAAGGCGCATAAACGGCGCAGAGGCTCCAGATGATCAGAGATTGATCTTGTCCTTACGCAAACGCCGCGTCGATTGCCATATCATAGTCGTCAAACCCGACGAGGGGTTACCCGGTGGGCGGATGCAGCCAGCCACGTCCCCGCACCTTGGCGGCAAAGCGCGCGCTGACGGGCACGCTCAGGCCACTCGATAGCGCCAGCCGCCAGCGTCGTCCGTCGCGCACGGCCCCGCTAACGGCGGCCGCCGCCACCCAGAATCCGCGATGGACTTGGGTGCCATCGACCGCAGCCAGCGCCGTCATCGCATCGCCGAAGCGCTGGTGCAGCAGCACGCTGCCCCCGGTAGCGAGATGAAGGCGACAATAATGATCCTCGGCTTCGACAGCGATGAGATCGCTGATCCGCGCGATCCCTGCGCGCGCTAGCATTGGGGGGTGCGCAAAACTCAGCACCGGGCTGGGCGGCGGGTTGGCAACGGGCAAAGCCGCTGCGTCGGGATTTCGGCGCAGCACCATGATCATGACATAGATCACGGTGCCAATCACCAGCGCCCTGGCCCATATCGCGCCGAGCCCGATCTGCGCATCCACCCCCACCAGCGACAACAGTCCTGAGATTTCGAACGGCAGCGTTGCACTGAGCACCGGAAAGCCGATCAGCACTGCCCGCGTCCAATCGCTTGGTTGCTTCACCATCAGAACGAACCAGCTTTGCCATTTGGCGAAATTGGCCAGCATCAGCAACGCCCAGAACAACGCCCGACGATCAAGCGGCAATGCGCCCGTGCCAAAGCCACCGACCAGCGTCATTACAATGGCTGCGGCAACACTCACGGCGGGGACAATGGGCATGCCCGGCCACGCCCGTGCGCGTTTCGCGAAGCCGGCGACGCGATTCACGAAACCGGACTTGCCAGCAGCGGGTGCGACGACACGAATGGGCAGGAAGCGCGGCATGATCGCCAAGGTGCCATGATGCGCTCCGCTAGGCAATTTGGGCGGGTAATTAGGGGAGGTGATCGGGATGGGAAATGTTCAGCGATATTTAAAGGTAATGGCGGGGGCTCTGGTCGCAGCGACGATGGTCGGCATCGCGGCGGTACCGCACGTTTGGGCCCAACAAATGCCCGACGCACGGATTGCCGAGCAGCGGGCGGCGATGGCCAAGTTTGCCTGGATGGACGGCACCTGGCGCGGCCCTGCCACATCGCAATCGCCCGGCGGCGCACACAACGTGACCCAGACGGAGCGGATCGGGCCAATGCTCGACGGCACCGTGCGGGTGCTGGAGGGCAAGGGGTACAACCCGGACGGATCGGTGGGATTCAACGCCTTCGCGACGATCTCCTTCAATCCCCAAACGAACGTCTATGTGATGCATTCCTATGCCCAGGGGCAGGTGGGCGATTTCAACATCGTGCCCTCTGATCAGGGCTATGTCTGGGAAATTCCGGCGGGACCGATGACGATCCGCTACACCGCCACCTATGACGGCACGGTATGGCGCGAAGTGGGGGAGCGGATCATGCCGGGCCGGCCGCCGCAGCAATTTTTCGAAATGACGCTCAACCGCGTCGGCAAGTAAAAGAACTCTATGCGCTCACATCTTCAAAACTTTTTGGCATTTGCCTGCGTATCTGTGGCGAGAGGCAGGCAGCGGAAGATGTGTTGCAGGAAGTGTATCTGACGGTTTGGAAGCGAGCGGCGGGCTATGAACCCGGCCGCGCGAGCCCGGTAACCTGGCTCGCGACGATCGCGCGCAACCGCGCGATCGATTGGCGCCGTGCGCAAACCAGCCGCCCCGCCGCCCCGCTCGACGAAGCTCCCGATATCGCCGATGATCGCCCTATTGCGAGCGACATGATGCTGGCCGATGGCGAAACAAGGCGCCTGCATTTGTGCCTTGATGCACTGGAGGATCGCCAGCGGCTCGCGATCCGCACGGCCTTTTTCGACGGTGTCACCTATGCCGAGCTCGCGGAACGCCAGGGCGTGCCATTGGGCACAATGAAGAGCTGGGTCCGGCGCGGGTTGCAACGGCTGAAGGAGTGCATCAGCGATGACTGATGACATGACCCCTGAGGTACCGATGACCGCCGCTGAGCTCGCACTTGGATTGCTGGAGGGCGAGGAGCGCGCTACCGCGCTGCGCCGCACGCTCGCCGATCCCGCTTTTGCGGCGGAGGTTGAAGCATGGCGCGCGCATTTTGGCCTGTTGTTTGATGCCGTGCCCGATGTTGCCGCCCCAGCCGATGGGCTGGCCCGGATCGAGCGCGCATTGTCCCCCATTTCAACCGCCGCGAATGATGACAGCCCCGTTCGCCTGTGGCGCGGTATTGCGGTGGCGAGCAGCATTGCGGCAACGTTGTTGCTGGCGCTCGTGCTGACGTCGGGGCCTGCGCCTGTTCCAGGCTCGAAGGGGCCGCAGATCGCGCAGAAAGGCGCCGCATCAACGCCCCGTCCGTTGCTCGTCGCACAAATCGCACCGGTCGAGAATGGTCAGGCCGTTGCCGCGGTTTTCGATCCGACCACGGGCAATCTGCGCGTCGCTGCGGCAGCGTTGGTCGATGCTGGGCATAGCCCCGAGCTGTGGGTGATACCGGTTGGCGGGACGCCGCATTCACTGGGCGTGCTGCATTCGAGCCAATCAACCGCCGTCGCCATCAACAAGGCCGATCGTGTGCGCTTTGCTGAAGGGGCGACGCTGGCAGTAACGATTGAGCCGGTCGGCGGATCGCCCAGCGGCAAGCCCACCGGGGCGGTGGTTGCCAAGGGGGCGCTGTCGCTGATTTGATATTCCTCGTTTTTATCGCCGTCATGTCGGCCGCAAGCGCAATACGATTATTTTTGATTGCTGGCCGCAAATTTTCTGCATCCGAATCGCTCCATTGTGCGTAGATGCAGCCGCACCTCGTAGAGGGTGTTCGCAGGAGAATTCAGCCATGAAGTCAGCAATTCGTCTTTCGCTCGTTGCCGCCGCTATCGCCCTTGCCGGTGGTGCCGTCGTCGCCAGCGAAACCAACCCGATGGTTGGTGGTGCAGCTATGTACCCAACCAAGAACATCGTTGAAAACGCTGTCAATTCCAAGGATCACACCACGCTCGTCGCCGCCGTCAAGGCAGCCGGCCTGGTCGACACGCTGATGAGCGCTGGTCCGTTCACCGTGTTCGCGCCAACCAACGATGCGTTCGCAAAGCTGCCAGCCGGCACCGTCGACACGCTGCTGAAGCCTGAAAACAAGGGCACGCTGACCGCCGTGCTGACCTATCATGTCGTTCCCGGCAAGATCAGCGCCGCCGCGATTGCTGCCAATGCTGCAGCCCATGCCGGCAAGGCAACCTACACCACGGTGCAGGGCGGCACGCTCACCTTCTCGAAGGGTGATCATGGCTGGGAAGTCACCGATGCCAAGGGTCACAAGGCGCACATCACGATCGCTGATGTGAACCAGTCGAACGGCGTGATCCACGTGATCGACGGCGTCCTGCTGCCGTAACTTTTTTTGCCTTTGCGCAAAAACTTTTGACGCCGCTGCATCCACCGATGCGGCGGCGTCGTAGTTTCTACCGTCCTTTATGCACATGAAGGGCATGGAGCTTCTGTCCCTCCAAAGCAGGGCTCCCGGGGCCTGCCGTCGCCCCTCGGCGGCAGGCCCCTTTTACTACGCATCGATAGGCCGGTTAGCCATCGCCCCCCGGGACAGCGATTCGAAACGGCTTTGCTTTACCGCGCGGTGGCGGTATCGGCGGCTAGCGAAGCGCCCAGGAGACCCGTGATGAAAGCCCCGCGAAACCGAGCTGTGCGCAGTGCGGTTCACCGCCATGATCACCTCAGCAAGCAAGGCCTGCTCGAACGCGCCTTTACCTTTGCGTTTCGCGGGCTTGTCTATGCCCAGATCTGGGAAGACCCCGAAGTCGATCTCGAGGCACTGGCGGTTACCCCCGATTGCCACATCGTCCAGATCGCGTCCGGCGGCTGCAACGTCCTGAGCTATCTGACCGCGAACCCGCGGGCGATTACCGCAGTTGACCTGAACACCGCGCATATCGCGCTCAACAAGCTCAAGCTTATCGCGGCGCGTGAGCTGCCCGATTACGCCGCCTTCCACCGCTTCTTCGCGCGCGCCAATTCCAAGGAAAACATCGCCGCCTATAAGCGCTATGTTCGCCCCCATCTGGACGAGCCGACCAAGCGTTATTGGGAAGGCCGTGATATGATTGGCCGCCGGCGGATTGGCGGCTTTGCCAAGGGCGTGTACAAGCGCGGGCTGCTCGGCAATTTCATTGGTGCGGCGCATTTCATTGCCAAGCTGAACGGCGTCGACCCCAAGGTGATGCTCGCCGCTAATTCGATGCAGGAACAGCGCGAGATTTTCGACCGGGATATCGCGCCGGTGTTCGACAAGGGATTTATCCGCTGGCTGACCGATCAGCCCGCATCGCTGTTTGGCCTTGGCATTCCGCCGTCGCAATATGAAGCGCTGGCCGGCGACAACAAGATGGCCGTGGTGCTGCGCGAACGGCTGGAAAAATTGGCCTGCGATTTTGACTTGAAAGACAATTATTTCGCGATGCAGGCTTTTGGCCGCGGCTATGGCGATGGCCCGGCGGTCTCGCTGCCGCCCTATCTGCAGGAAGCGAACTACACCGATATCGTCGCCCGCGTCGATCGGGTTGAGGTGCGCCACGCCAATTTCATCGAGTATCTGCGCGAAATGCCCGATACCTCGCTTGATCGCTATGTCCTGCTTGATGCGCAGGACTGGATGACCGACGAGATTCTGACCAACCTCTGGGCGGAGATTACCCGGACTGCCAAGCCGAATGCGCGCGTGCTGTTCCGCACCGCAGGCGTCGAGACGATCCTGCCTGGCCGCGTGCCAGATGCGATCCTGTCACGCTGGAAATATTGGGCCGAGGAGTCGCTCGATTACACCAAGCGGGATCGTTCATCGATCTATGGCGGCGTGCACCTGTATGTGCTGGGGGAATCCGCCTGAGCGACACCGGCCATGCGGGGCATATGGATGCGATCTACCGGACGCAGCGCCATTTCTACGACCTGACCCGCAAATATTATCTGCTCGGCCGTGATCGGCTGATCCGCGATCTGGCGCCGCCGCCCGGCGGCAGCGTGATCGAGATCGGCTGTGGCACGGGGCGCAACCTGATCGCTGCTGCGCGCGCGTGGCCCGATGCGCGCTATTTCGGCATCGATATCTCCGAAGCGATGCTTGAAACCGCACGCGCCAAGGTGGCCGCCGCTGGCCTGTCGGACCGGATCATGCTGGCGCAGGGCGATGCCACCGCGTTCGATGCGCAAGCGCTGTTCGGCGTCGATACGTTCGACCGCGTGTTCCAGAGCTATACGCTGTCGATGATCCCCGACTGGCAGGGCGCCCTTCGTGAAGGGGCGGGCAAGCTCGCGCCGGGCGGGCGGCTCGATATCGTCGATTTCGGCCAGCAGGAGCAGCTGCCGGGTGCGTTCAAGCGATTGTTGTTCGGCTGGCTCGCGCAGTTCGACGTCGAGCCACGCCGCGCGCTACCCGAGGTACTGGGCGAAATCGCGCGCGCGCATGGCCTCACCGACCAGTTCACCCCGCTTTACCGCGGCTATGCCTGGGCCGGGCGGCTCTCCGCTGCCAAGGGTTGACGATTGTGACCCCGTCGCTGCCCCGCCTGCTCGGTTTCGCCGGACTGCTACCACAACTGGCGGCAGGCTATGTGCTGTTGGAGAACAACCCCGACTGGCGCTTCACCGCGCTGGCGATGGCCTATGCCTATGCCGCGCTGATCTTCAGCTTTCTGGGCGGGCTGTGGTGGGGCCTCGCCGCTGCCGCCGGGGAACGCGCGCCCAAATGGCTGTGGGTCGCTGCCGTCATCCCCTCGCTGATCGCGCTCGCCAGCGCCTGGCCGTGGGCAACCGGCGGCACCTGGCCCGGCCCGTCGATGATCGCGCTGGGGTCGGGGTTGATCGCGTCGCTGGTGGTCGACTGGCGGCTCCAGAAAATCGGCATCGCGCCCGCATGGTGGCTTTCATTGCGCGTCCCTCTTTCGATTGGTCTTGGCGGCATCACGCTCGCGATCGGGTTGGCCTAGCGGCGCTACGGCGTTCCAGCGCACATCTTGCGACGATCCGGCACGCCATTACCCACCATCCGGCAAAAAAGCACTTTCCGTCAGGCGATTATCGCCTCTAGCCTCTGCCCGATAAGTTAATGCGATCGCATCGGGGCCTGCAATGACAAGATTTTTCGCAAAGCTGCTCGTTTTACTGGCCAGTGTCGCCCTGCCCGCCGCCGCGCACGCCGAATGGCTGGAGGCGAGCCACAAGCGCTTCCTGATCTATGCCGATATGTCGCCGAGTGCGCTGAAGGACTTCGCCACCCAGCTCGAGCGGTTCGACAGTGCGATGCGTTTCCTGTTTCCCAATCCGCGCGACGAGGCGGAAAGCGCCAATCGTGTGACGATCTATGTCGTCAACAATGAAGATGCGGTCCAGTCGCTCGCGCGCGATCGTTCCGGTCAGGTTGTCGGTTTTTACCGGCCATCGGCAACGGGATCGCTGATCGTCACGCCGCAATCGGTGGCAGCAGGTAATCGCGAATTCAATTCCAAGCTGGTCCTGTTTCACGAATATGCCCATCACGTCACCCTCAGCAACAATGAGAATTACTATCCCGGCTGGGTGACCGAAGGTCTCGCTGAGTTTTTTGCGACGGCGATCATTCGCCCCGATGGATCGATCATGATCGGTGGCGCCAACAATGCGCGGATTGAGCAAATTCAGGCCAACAACCCCATGGCGGCGCGCGCGCTGCTGTCGAGCGACGAGCGCGCGCTGGACGACATTGAAACGATCCAGAAATATGCGCGCGGGTGGTTGCTGACCCATTATCTGATGCTTGGCAAAACCCGCCCGGGCCAGTTCAACGCCTATATCAAGTTGGTCAACCAGGGGGTGCCCAGCCTGGCCGCGGCTGAGCAGATTTTCGGTGATCTGACCAAGCTTGACCGCGAACTGGGTGCGTATCGCAATCAGCGCAGTCTTGCTGCGGCAGCTATCCCGCCCGGCAAGCTCCCGGCCGATCCGGTAACGATCAAGCCGCTCGATGCTGGGCAGGCCGCGATGATGCCGTTTCGGCTGCGATCGGCGGTCGGGGTCGATACCAAAACCGCGCAAACCCTGGTGCCCAAGGCACGGGCTGTCGGCAACGCCTATCCGGCGAACAGCTGGGTGCAGCGCGCCCTCGCTGAAATCGAATATGATGCGAATAACGACGATGCGGCGCTGGCCGCGTGTGACCGTGCTTTGGCTGCAGACCCCAAGAACCTGATGGCGCTGGTTTACAAGGGGATGGTCGCGATGCGGCGGGCAGCGGCGGCGAAAGCAACCGATCCGGCGGTGTGGCGTGAAGCGCGGCGCTGGTACCTGAAAGCCAATGCCATCGATCCCAACTTCGCGCTGCCCTTTGTCCTATACTACGAATCCTTTGGTCGCGCCGGCGAACGCCCTAATGCCAGCGCTGTTCAAGGGCTCGTTCGCGCCATGGACCTGGTGCCGCAAGACAATGGCCTGCGGCAAACGGTGGCGATCCAGTTACTGGTTCAGGGCGATCGACCGGGCGCGCGCCGAGCGCTGGCACCTGTTGCCTTCAACCCGCATGGAGGACCGGCGAATCGAGCGCTGGCGATGCTGAAGCTGCTCGATTCGGGGGCTACGAACGACGCGGTTCTTGCTGCCGCCAAACCGCCAAAGCCAGAAACGCCGCCAAGCAAGCAATAGTGCTACAGCGCTGCCAGTTCGTCCAATCCATGCGCCATAAGCGCTGGGGCGAGCGCGCGGGCGCGGTCGTCCAGTAACGAGAAAACTGCGGTGCCGGTGCGCGCTTTGGCCGGCCAATCCTGGCCTTGTGTCAGATACGCGACCCGGCGCGCGATTCCGGCGCTGCCATCGACAAAGCTGATTGGCCGACCAGCAGCGGCGGCAAGATCATCGGCGACCAGCGGGAAATGGGTGCAGGCGAGCACGATGGTGTCGATCGCCGCGCCACCCGGTTGGGCGAACAGCCCATCCAACGCTGCCGCAAACCGTGCTGGGTCAACCGCCTCCCCGCGTAACCGTGCCTCGGCCGCCTCGACCAGATCGGCTGACCCGTGGCGGATCACCGTGCAGTCGGCGGCAAAGCGCGCCGCCAGATCATCGACATAGGGCTGGCGCACGGTCGCTTCAGTGCCGAGCACCCCGATCGTGCGCGTGCGACTGACCAGCGCGGCGGGTTTGATCGCGGGAACGGTGCCGACGATCGGCAAGTCGAGCGCGGAGCGCACGGCCGCCAGCGCAATTGTCGACGCGGTGTTGCACGCAATCACGATAAGCCGGGGGTGATATCGTTCGGCCAGCCGCCCGAGTAGCGCAGGCACGCGCGCGGCGATCTCCGCCTCGGTTCGAATGCCATAGGGAAATCCAGCCGAATCGGCAGCATAGACAATAGGCGCGGTTGGCAGCAGTGCGCGGGTTGCGGCCAGAACCGACAGCCCACCGATGCCGGAATCGAAGAAAAGGAGCGGCCGCTGATCCATTGGCTTCGGATTAGCGCGACAATCGCTCAAGGCAACCGCGCTGACCGATCGTGGACATTGCACCCTGCGCGCGACCGGCTATCTTGGGGTTTCGTGGGGGAGCATCAGTTTTGGCAACCGAGTATCTTTGGGCAGGGCCCGCAGGCGCGCTGGTGCTGGGCTATCTGCTCGGATCGATCCCGTTCGGCGTGCTGCTGACGCGGGCGGCGGGCGCGGGCGATTTGCGCCAGATCGGTTCGGGCAATATCGGCGCGACCAATGTGCTGCGTACCGGCCGCAAGGGTCTGGCAGCAGCGACACTGCTGCTCGATGCGGCCAAAGGTGCGGTCGCAATCTTGTTGAGCGAATCTCTGTTCCCCGGCCACGGCGTGGTCGCCGCCGCGGGCGCGTTTCTGGGCCATCTCTATCCCGTCTGGCTGGGGTTCAAGGGCGGCAAGGGTGTCGCGACGTTAATGGGCATCGTGCTCGCGCTGCACTGGCCGAGCGCGGTCGTGTACGCGGTGATCTGGCTCGGGTTGCTGGCGACGGTGCGCATCTCGTCGGTCGCCGGCATACTGGCGGCGATCAGCGCACCGGTGAGCGCGGCCTATTTCGGCAAATTCGATATCGTGCTGCTGCTGCTGGCGCTTGGCCTGCTGGTGCTGTGGAAGCACCGCGAGAATATCGACCGGCTGATGAGCGGCACCGAGCCGCGCATCGGCACGAAGAATGGCTGACGACACCAAGGACGGTCAGACGGCGGCGGATCGGCTTCGGCTGATCCGGTCAGCGAATATCGGCCCCGTCACCTATGCACAACTGATCGCGCGCTTTGGGTCGGCGGCGGCCGCGATCGAAGCGATTCCGATGCTGGCGGCTCGCGGCGGCGGGCGGGCCCCGGTGCTCGCCGATCCCCGTGCGATCACGCGCGAGATGGTGGCGACCGCCCGACTCGGCGCGCGCTATCTGTTCAGCGATGACATCGATTATCCGCCCTTACTGGCCGAGCTCGAATCTGCCCCGCCCGCGCTGATCGTTCGGGGCAACTTTACGCTCCTGCAGCGAACGAGCGTGGCCATGGTGGGCGCGCGCAATGCCTCTGCCGCCGCGTGCCGCTTTGCGCGCCAGCTGGGGCATGATCTGGCCGATGCCGGGCTCGCGGTGGTCTCAGGCCTGGCACGGGGGATCGACACAGCCGCGCATGTCGGCGCGCTGGGGGCCGATAGCAGCGATGGAGGCACGATTGCCGTCATTGCCTGCGGGATCGATATCGTCTTTCCGCCCGAAAATGCCGAGCTGCAGGAGCGGATCGCGCGCGAGGCCCTGCTGATCACCGAGCACGCGCCCGGCACCGAGCCGCTCGCGCGCCATTTTCCGCAACGCAACCGGATCATCGCCGGACTCGCGCTGGGGACGGTGGTGGTCGAGGCCGCGCCGAAATCAGGCTCGCTCATCACTGCACGGCTGGCGGGTGAGGCGGGGCGCGAGGTGATGGCGGTGCCCGGCAGCCCAATCGATCCGCGCGCACAAGGTTGCAACGGTCTGATCCGCGACGGCGCGACATTGGTACAGAACGCCGCCGACATTATCGATCAGATCCGCCCGATCGACGCCCGCATGGTTCGCGCGCCCGCCAGTCCATTCGGCGCTGCACCGCCTGAGGATGCGAGCGACGCCGACCGCCGCGCGATCATCGCGTTGCTTGGAATGGTTGCGGTGTCGGTGGACGAGCTCATCCGCCAATCGGGCTTGGCCCCGGCGATCGTCCAGACGGTGCTGCTTGAACTGGAACTGGCCGGACGGCTGGAACGGCATGCGGGCGGACGGGTGAGCACAAAATGATCGTCAGATTGAAACCAGGTTTGACGACGCTGGAGTGGTTTGCGGTCGCGATGGCGTTGCTTCTGCTGACCAGCTGGTTTCTTTACGATTACCTGGTTCAATCGATCTGGCTCCTTGGCGCGCTCATCGCGTTCGGCCTTTGGTTCATCGCAGTGCTTGGGGCGATTATCGGCATTGGCGAGGGGCTCATTCGACGCGATCGCGCATGGCGCCGTTTTGCGCCCGCGTTTGTGCTGGTAATTGCGCTGCTGCTGGTGTCACCGGTGAGCAGCATCGGTCGGTGGACGCTCGCGCGCCTGTACCTCGCTCGGCATGCCGAAGATTTCGGCCCGGCAACGGCCGGCGGTGCGAGGTCGATGCGGTACATTGAGGGCGTTCCGGACGGCGGTCGCGCCATCATCCACTCGCCACGCCAGCATCCAGCTACCTTTTCGAGCGCCGACATGGCAGCGCTGACAGGAGAGCGGATTCGCGATTGCCAGCGATTGAGAAACGATGACTATCTATGCGGCTATGACTAGCAGAGATCGCCTCGCTTCGGTCCGACCTCGATTACGGGGACTGAAGCTGGCCCTCGCGATCGCTATCGTCCTCAATCAAGGTAGCCAGCGCTGCCGATGAGTCGCGCGGTACCACCGGGCGGCCATCCGCCGATGCCGACATATCGACAACACACATTGCGCCATAGGTCGCATGCGGCCCGCAGGCGACTCCGGCAAAACGGTATAGGCCTGAAAACACCAGCAACCGGTGGCCGCGCCGGGCGACGCCATCATCGACGATCAACTGGCGCACCACGCTGCGCGGATCGGGCGGGCCATAAGTGATGACTTCGGCGACATAGGCCCCGCCGCCGTGGCGCAGCATCCGCGCGCTGGGGTTGAGCCCGCCCGCGCTGATATGCCCCACCCGCCCGGTTGGGCCCTGATCGGCGACGAGATCGCCCGCCCCCTTGCTGAGGAGGCCGGTTTCACCAAGCGGCGGGAGCGGCGACTGGCGATCGAGAAAGGCAATCGCCTCCTCCACCGCCGCCGCGCCCTCCTTGGTCATGATGCCATCCGGGGTTTCGCGCGAATAGGCGACCAACCCGTCAAACCCGTTGCGATATTCGCGCAGATCATCGGCATAGCCCTGCGGATCGGCGCGGGCGCGGTTGAGTTCCGCGAGCACATCGGCTTCCAGCTGGGGATCGATGTAATAATCGGCGGGCGCCAAGGCGAGCATCGCGAACGCCATCCAGCCGATCACCATCGCCATCCCCCTACGCCAACGTACCCGAACCGAAAGCCTGGCCCCGATCCGTCAATAATCTCCTAACGCCGCGCCCCATTCAACCCGCTGGCGATTGTCAGGCGGGTGGCAGGCCGTATATCGGCAACGGCTTGACGCCGGGCGTTCTCCCCCGCCACCCTCGCGCGTACACGTAAGGAAGCCCGAACCCCCATGCAGCTTGTGATCGTCGAATCGCCCGCCAAGGCGAAAACCATCGAGAAATATCTGGGCAGCGATTACCGGGTGCTCGCCAGCTACGGCCATGTCCGCGATCTGCCGGCGAAGGACGGATCGGTCGATCCCGATCATGATTTCGCGATGGAGTGGGAAAATTACGCGGACAAGGCCAAGCAGCTCAAAGCGATCACCGATCTGGCCAAGACCGCCGACCGCCTGATCCTGGCGACCGATCCGGATCGTGAAGGCGAAGCGATAAGCTGGCATGTGCAGGAAGTGCTGCGCGCCAAAAAGGCGCTGCCCAAGGATGTCCAGCGCGTCACCTTCAACGCCATCACCAAAGCGACCGTGACCGAGGCGATGCAGCACCCGCGCGCGCTCGATACCGATCTGATCGATGCCTATCGGGCGCGGCGGGCGCTCGATTATCTGGTGGGGTTCACGCTTTCCCCTGTGCTGTGGCGCAAGCTGCCGGGCGCGAAATCGGCGGGGCGGGTGCAATCGGTCGCGCTGCGGCTGATCGTCGAGCGTGAGCGCGAGATCGACGTGTTCGTGCCGCAGGAATATTGGTCGGTGACGGCCGAGATGGAGCATGACGGCACGCCCTTCACCACGCGGCTGACCAAGTGGCGCGGCGACAAGATCGACCGGTTGACGATCGGCAAGGAAGGCGATGCGATGGCCGCCAAGGCCGATGTCGAGGCCGGGCGTTTCTCGGTTGCCTCGGTCGAGACCAAGCCCGCCACGCGTAACCCGCCGCCGCCCTTCACCACTTCGACGCTCCAACAGGAAGCGGCACGCAAGCTCGGCTTCTCGGCGGATCATACAATGCGGATCGCACAGAATCTCTACGAGGACGGCGCAATCACTTATATGCGCACCGATGGCGTGCAGATGGATGGCAGCGCGATTTCGGCCGCGCGCAAGGCCGTCGCCGATCGCTATGACGCGAGCTATGTCCCCGACAAGCCCCGGCAATATCAGTCAAAGGCGAAGAATGCGCAGGAAGCGCATGAGGCGATCCGCCCTACCGATTTCAGCAAGGACCGCGCCGGATCGGGCGACCATAGCCGCCTTTACGACCTGATCTGGAAGCGTGCGCTCGCCAGCCAGATGGCCTCCGCCCGGATGGAACGCACCACGATCGAGCTGGTTGATGGCAGCGGCCAGCATGGGCTGCGCGCAACGGGGCAGGTTGTGCTCTTCCCCGGTTACCTGGCGCTCTACGAAGAAGGCAGCGATGATACCGCCGACGAGGAGGCCCGCCGCTTGCCCCGGCTGCGCGAAGGCGATGCGCCCGCCAAGAAGGCGGTCAACGCCGAACAGCATTTCACCCAGCCACCACCGCGCTTTTCCGAAGCGTCGCTCGTCAAGCGGCTCGAGGAACTCGGCATCGGGCGGCCTTCGACCTATGCGTCGATCATCAAGACGCTCAAGGACCGCGCTTATGTGCGCGTCGAGAAGAACCGCTTCTTTGCCGAGGAGAGCGGGCGGCTGGTGACGGCGTTTCTGGAGCGGTTTTTCCAGAAATATGTCGGCTATGACTTTACGGCGGGGCTTGAGGACGAGCTCGATGAGGTCTCAGGCGGCCGCGCACAGTGGCAGGCGGTGCTCGAGGCGTTCTGGAAAGATTTCAAGCCGCGCACCACCGAAGTGATGGACTTCAAGCCATCCGAGGTGACCGCCGAGCTCGACACCTTCCTTGAGCCCTATCTGTTTCCGGTGAAGGAAGACGGCAGCGACCCGCGGCTGTGCCCCAATTGCCAGGTCGGGCGACTCGCGCTGCGCGGCGGCAAGTTCGGGGCGTTCGTGGCCTGCTCCAACTATCCCGAATGCAAATATACCCGACGCTTCGCCCAGCCGGGCGGCGGGGAGGGCGACGATACCGGGCCCGAAGTGCTCGGCACCGATCCCGAGACGGGGCTAGAGGTATCGCGGCGCTCCGGCCGGTTCGGGCCTTATGTGCAGCTCGGTGATGGCAAGGAAGCCAAGCGCGGATCGATCCCCAAGGATCTGCCGGGCGAGCTCGATCTCGAATGGGCTTTGAAGCTGCTCAGCCTGCCGCGCACGATCGGTCTCCATCCCGAAACCGGCGAGCCGATCACTGCGTCAATCGGGCGCTACGGCCCCTATCTGGCGCATAACGGCAAATATGGTCGGCTGACGTCAACGGCGGAGGTGTTCGAAACGGGCATGAACGCGGCCGTCGTGAAACTCGCCGAGGCAGCTGCAGGCGGTGGGCGGCCGCAGCGCGGCGCGCAGGCACCGCTCAAGGTGCTCGGGCTTCACCCGCGTACGGAACTGGAAATCAAGCTGATGGAGGGGCGCTACGGCCCTTACGTGACTGACGGCACCACCAACGCGACGATCCCCAAGACGATCGAGAAAGACGCGCTGACGCTGGAGGAAGCGGCGCAATTGATCGATGCGCGGGCGGCCGCGGCCCCGGTGAAGAAGGGCAAGAAGCCCGTGAAGAAAGCGGCTGCCAAAAAGGCGCCGGCGAAGAAGGCCGCTGCGAAGAAGCCGGTGAAAAAGGCGGCGAAGGCCTGAAGCGATCGGTGGAGCATAATCTCCACCGCATGCTTCCAACCGTCACCCCCGCGAAGGCGGGGGTCCAGCTTTTTTGCAACGGTCGAGAAGAAGCTGGATTCCCGCCTTCGCGGGAATGACGGCGGTGGCGTGTACGTGCCTGTCGCTACTGGCCTAAAAACGGCCCCAGCACGGTCCAGATCAGCCACCCCGCGAGCCCGAGCAGGATCAGCAAAGTACCGACGATACCGATCGATCGCGCCGGCCCCGGTGGTCCAGGCGGATTGAACAGGCCGATCGCGTTGAGCACGCGGCACAGCACAAAGCCTCCCGCCAGCCCGGCAAGGATCGTGAAATCCACTCCGCTTGCTTCGAGCAGGCCAATGAGCGTGATGCCGATCGGCATATATTCAGAAAGATTGCCGTGCGCGCGGATCGCGGACACCAGGTCCTGATGCCCGCCATCGCCGAAGGCGGCGCTATACTTCATGCGCAGGCGGATCGTGTTGAGCGCGAGCAGGACGAGCAGGATCGCAAGCGATGCCGCCGTCAGCGCGGTAATGATCAGATGCATGGCCCCACCCCCGATAATGTCGGGAGGAGCCTATGCGCTATTCACCGCCGGGTAAATCAGGCCCGGTCGGCGGGGAAACTCAGGCGGCGCGGCGGCTCGTCTGCTGGAGAAACGCGCGAGCGGCGCGCTGTGCTTCGGCAATTTCCCGCGCGGTCATGTCTTCGGCGATGTCGGCGCGGCATTGCTGTGCTGCTTCGCTACCGGCAACCGCCGCGAGATTGAACCATTTATGCGCTTCGACCAGATCGATGCCGACCCCCGCGGCCCCGGTCGAATAAACAATCCCCAGATCATAGCAGCCACTATAATCACCGCGCGCTGCATCGGCGATCCGGCTTTCAATCAGGAACGTTGCACTCTTCAAGCTGTTGGCCATCATTGCCACCCCTTGTCATGCCCCATTTGGCATCTCGGGTTGTGGCGGAAACACGGTCAATAAATGGTTAACGCAGCAAAATCGTCCGCATTAAGCCTGAAACACTTCCGTTCAGCCTGAGCGAAGTCGAAGGCCAAGCGTATCGCCCGGTGCTTCGACTTCGCTCAGCACGAACGGCACAGGTTGATGATTGAACACTTTATTCGCGCCGTTCGACTGACCACTCAGGTGGTCGCGATGGGCTCCACCGCGATGTTGTCGATAAGGCGCGTGCCGGCAATCCGAGCTGCGGCGAGCAGGCGGCGGGGGCGGGCCGGATCGGGCATCGGCGCGAGCGTTTCGGCATCGACTAGCTCGACATAGTCGACCGTATCGAACCCACCTGACAGCAAAGCCTCGCGCGCGGTGGCGAGCGCCTGCACGGCATCGCCGCCCTGGCCGATGACCCGTGCGGCGACGCCCAGCGCACGCGGCAGGGCAACCGCGCGCGCGCGATCTTCGGGCGCGAGGTAGATATTGCGGGAGGACAGCGCGAGCCCGTCATCATCGCGCTGGGTGGGCACGCTGATAATCTCAATCGGCAGGTTCAGATCGGCAACCATCCGCCGGATGACGGCAAGCTGCTGAAAATCCTTTTCCCCGAACAGTGCGACATCAGCGCCGACCTGGTTGAACAGCTTTGCCACCACCGTCGCCACGCCATCGAAATGGCCGGGCCGGGCGGCGCCATCGAGCCCCTCGCTTACCCCGCTGACGGTGATGCTGGTGGCGAATCCATCCGGATACATTTCCTCAACGCCGGGCAGCCACAGCAGCGCGCACCCGGCATCGGCCAGCATCCGCGCATCCGCCTGCTCGCGCCGGGGGTAGCGGGCCAGATCTTCACCGGGCGCAAATTGCTTGGGGTTGACGAAGATCGACGCGACCACCTTGTCTGCCACCAGCTTGGCAGCCTCGATCAGCGCGATATGCCCGGCATGGAGCGCGCCCATCGTCGGCACCAGCGCGATCCGTGCCCCTTCACCGCGCAGCGTTGCAATCGTCTCACGCAGGGAAACTAGCTGACGGATGGTTTGCACGTAGGGGTGGCCTTCGATATGGACGGGGCGGGCCTTCTATGGGGGCCGGTGCGAACGATCAACACATCAAATGCTTTAACAAAGGATGCAGTCGGGTTGTCTAGCAGGGGGTCGTCTGGCGAACCGGGCAAAGCGCATGTTATCGTGTTCGCCAACGAAAAGGGCGGGACCGGCAAGTCGACGACCGCGGTGCATGTCGCGATTGCTTTGGCCGCGCGGGGCGCACGCGTAGCCGCCTATGATCTCGATCATCGTCAACGCACGATGGGCCGCTATTTCGATAATCGCGCCGATACCATCAAGCGCATCGGCCGCGATCTGCCGATGCCGCGACACCTGACTCATGACGGCGATAGCCTGCCGCGCTTCACCGAACAGCTCGACGAACTGACCGCCGATGTCGACTTCCTGGTGATTGACACGCCCGGCCGCGACGATCGTTTTGCCCGCATGGCCGCGCAGCGCGCCGATACGCTCGTCACGCCGATGAACGACAGTTTCGTCGATTTCGATCTGATCGGCCAGGTCGATCCGATCACCTACAAGGTCACGCGCCCCAGCTTCTATGCCGAACTGATCTGGGATGCGCGCAAGGCCCGCGCCAAGGCCGATGGATCGACAATCGACTGGGTCGTGCTGCGCAATCGGCTTCAGCATATCGAGGCGCGCAACATGCGTCGCGTATCTGATGCGCTCGATCAGCTGGCGAAGCGGGTGGGGTTTCGGATCATCCCCGGGCTTGGCGAGCGCGTGATTTACCGTGAGCTGTTCCCCAAGGGCCTGACGATGATCGATTCGCGCGATTTCGGCGAAATGGGGCTGGCGCATGTCGCTGCGCGGCAGGAATTGCGCGAGATGATGTCGGCACTGGCGCTGCCCGAGCCTGCCTTGCCCCTGTTCGCCTGATGGCATTCGCCTGATGATCAAACTGCTCCTGATCGCCGCGCTCGCGGTCGGTATCGTCTTTTGGTTGCGCCGCTTGATGACACCGCGACCGACCCTCGACGAGGCCGAGGCGCGCGCCATTCTGGGCATCGGCGCGAGCGCAGGCGCCGACGAAATCCGCAACGCCCACCGCAAGCTCGTCAGCGCCGTGCACCCCGATCGCGGTGGCTCTGCCGAACTCGCCCGACGGATCAATATGGCGCGCGATGTGTTGCTCAAACGCACCGCCGACTAGCGGCCGATAACTTTCCTTATCCCCAAAGGACTTTTTCGATGACTCATCAATTCGATCGCACCTCGCTGCGTGAGTATGACATTCGCGGCATCGTCGGCAAAACGTTGGGCGAGGCTGATGCCCGCGCCATTGGCCACGGCTTTGCGACTCGGGTGCGCCGGGTGGGCGGCACGCGCGTGGCGGTGGGGTATGACGGGCGGCACAGTTCACCCGCGCTCGAAGCCGCGCTGATCGAGGGGCTGACGGCATCGGGGGTCGATGTGGTGAGGGTCGGCATGGGGTCAACGCCGATGCTCTATTACGCCGAAGCGACGCTGGAAGTGGATGGCGGCATCCAGATCACCGGCAGCCATAATCCGGCCGAGTATAATGGCTTCAAGATGGTGCTGCAGCATTTGCCCTTTTTCGGGGCGGACATTCAAGATCTGGCCCGGCTCGCGGTCGCGGGCGACTGGGAGACGGGCCAGGGCACCGTTACCCAGGTCGATATCGTTGACGATTATGTCGGGCGGTTGATGGCGGGCTATGCCGGTGGCGCCTACCGGATCGGCTGGGACGCGGGCAATGGCGCGTCCGGACCCGTGATCGAGAAGCTCACCAAGCTGCTCCCCGGCGAACATCATCTGCTGTTCACCGATGTCGATGGCGATTTTCCGAACCATCATCCCGATCCTACCGATGAGAAGAATCTGGCCGATCTCAAGCGGCTCGTTGCGGAGAAGAAGCTCGATTTCGGGCTGGCTTTTGACGGTGATGGTGACCGGATCGGCGCGATCGACGGCGAGGGCCGGGTGATCTGGGGCGATCAGATCCTTTCTATTCTGGCCGTCCCGGTGCTGAAGGAACTGCCCGGCGCGACGATCATCGCCGATGTGAAGGCGAGCCAGATGCTGTTCGACCGAGTCCGCGAGTTGGGTGGTGAGCCGCTAATGTGGAAAACGGGGCACAGCCTGATCAAGACCAAGATGAAGGAAACCCACGCCCCGCTGGCGGGCGAAATGAGCGGGCACATCTTTTTCGCACATGAGTTTTACGGGTTCGACGACGCACAATATGCCGCCGTTCGGCTGATCCGTGCGGTGCACATGATCGGCAAGACGATGACCGAGATCAGGGGCGCGATGCCCGCCTTCGTCAACACTCCCGAAATGCGATTCCAAGTTGATGAGAGCCGCAAATTCGCCGTGGTCGACGAAGTGCTCGACCGGCTGGAGGCCGAGGGTGCGGACGTAAACCGCACCGACGGCGCGCGCGTTAGCACGCCCGATGGCTGGTGGCTTCTGCGCGCGTCCAACACGCAGGACGTGCTTGTGGCGCGTGCCGAGGCGAAGGACCAGGCGGGGCTCGACCGGCTGATGGCGATGATTGACGCGCAGCTTGCGGCTAGCGGCCTGGTTCGGGGACCGCAGGCGGCGCATTGAGCAGCGGGTTCGCGCGAACCCGCTTTCTCTTCGCCCGCAAAGCCACTCGCAATTTGGCGCCAGAACCGCCAATCAGGGCAAATGGCTTCCCACAGCATCATTCGCGTCATCGATCTTGAAACCACCGGTCAGGCACCGCCGCTGCACGGCGTGTGCGAGATTGGCTGGCAGGATGTCGCGCAAGGGCCCGATGGGCGGTGGGAGATTTCGGGCGAGGGCGGCAGCATATTGGTGCATCCGGGCCGCGCGATCCCCCCGGTGACGCAGGCGATCCACCACATCCTCGACGAGGAGGTGGCCGATGCGCCGCGCTGGAATGATTGCGCGCGCCCTATTCTCGACCCCTATCCGCGCCGACTGGCGCTAGCCGCGCACCGCGCCGACTTCGAGATGAAATTCTGCTCTCCCGCGATGACGCGCAGTGCCGACTGGATTTGCACCTGGAAATGCGCGCTGCGGATTTGGCCCGAAAGCCCGAGCTTTTCCAACCAGGTGCTGCGCTATTGGCGGCGGCCTGAGGGGATCGATCATCAACGCGGCCTGCCCGCCCACCGCGCCTTTCCCGATGCCTATGTGACCGCGTTTCATCTGCGCGATATGCTCAACATGACGAGTGTGGCGCAGTTGATCGAATGGTCGAACCTGCCCGGTCTGTTACCGCGCGTGCGCAACGGCCCTGATCGCGGCAAAGACTGGCGCGAGCTTGAGGAGGATGTGCTGGCCACCTTCGCCGCCGATCGCGACCCGGACGTGCGCTATACTGCCGAACAGGAGCAGGCGCGTCGCCGTGGTGGCGGTGAGATCGGGCGGCAGAGTTTGCAGGGGGCGCTGCTTTAGGGGTTCCGCAGCTCTTGCGAAAGCACCCTTTCCCTCCGTTCGCCCTGAGCGAAGTCGAAGGGCACGCACAGCGCTTGGGCTTCGACTTCGCTCAGCCCGAACGGATGGGGGCGATTAGACTTACCCTTTTCTCAGACGTCGAGGTTCGCCACCGACAGCGCATTTTCCTGAATGAACTCGCGGCGCGGTTCGACCACATCGCCCATCAGCCGGGTGAAGATCTCATCCGCGACATCGGCCTGTTCAACCTCAACGCGCAGCATCGAACGGTTTTGCGGATCAAGCGTCGTTTCCCACAACTGATCGGCGTTCATCTCGCCAAGGCCCTTGTAGCGCTGGATCGAGAGGCCCTTGCGTCCTGCCGCCAGGATTGCGTCGAGCAGCTGGCTGGGGCGTGCGACCATCGTTTCACCCTTGCCGAGGGTTACCGGCGCGTCGTCATCCTCATCGACCGCGTCGGCCTCTGCCTGCGCAGCGGCAGCGGCCTTGGTCGACACGAGCTTGGCGGTTTGCGCGAAGGCATCGCCCTGTTCCTCAGCCAGCGCGTGGAGTTTACGCGCCTCCGCTGAGCCGATGAACGCTGCCTCGATGATGTGGTGATCGGTCACACCGCGCCAGACGCGCTTGAAGTGGATGCTGCCTTCCTCGGTCAGCGTTGCCGACCAGCGCGCATCGGCATCGGCGGCGTCGAGTCCGGTCACGGCGGTTGCCAGCAGCGCGGCCCGCGCGCTTGCGTCAAGCGCCGGATTGAGCACACCACCCATCGCCAGCGCTTCGACCAGCATCGGATCATAGCGACGCGGCACATAGCGCATCAGCGTGCGCATCCGCCGGGCATGATCGACCAGGCTGCGCAGATCGGCCCCGGTCCGCGCCCCGCCAGCGCCCTCAAGCACGGACAGCGCCACGCCATTCTCGACCAGATATTCGTCAAGCGCGCTATCGTCCTTCAAATAGACTTCGCTGCGCCCGCGCGTTGCCTTGTACAGCGGCGGCTGGGCGATGAAGAGGTGCCCGTTGGTGATGATCTCGGGCATCTGCCGGTAGAAGAACGTCAGCAGCAGGGTCCGGATATGCGCGCCGTCGACGTCAGCGTCGGTCATGATCACGATTTTGTGGTAGCGCAGCTTTTCAACGTTGAAGTCATCGCGACCGATGCCGGTGCCCATCGCCTGGATGAGCGTGCCGATTTCCTTCGATGACAGCATCCGGTCAAAGCGGGCACGCTCGACGTTCAGGATCTTGCCGCGCAGCGGCAGGATCGCCTGAAAATGCCGGTCGCGACCTTGCTTTGCCGATCCGCCTGCCGAGTCACCCTCGACCAGGAACAGCTCAGACTTGGCGGGGTCGCGCTCCTGGCAATCGGCAAGCTTGCCGGGCAGCGAGGCAATGTCCATCACGCCCTTGCGCCGCGTCAACTCGCGCGCTTTTTTCGCGGCTTCGCGCGCGGCGGCGGCATCGATGATCTTGCCGACAATCGCGCGGCCATGCGCCGGATTTTCCTCGAGCCACTCGGCCAGCTTGTCGGCCATCAGGCTTTCGAGCGGCTGGCGGACTTCGGAGCTGACCAGCTTGTCTTTAGTCTGGCTGCTGAACTTCGGATCGGGCAGTTTCACCGAGACGATCGCGGTCAGCCCCTCGCGCATGTCGTCACCGGTCAGCGTCACCTTCTCCTTTTTCAGGAGCCCCGATTTCTCGGCGTAATTGTTGAGCGTGCGCGTCATCGCCGCGCGGAACGCGGCCAGATGCGTGCCGCCATCGCGCTGCGGGATGTTGTTGGTGAAGCACAGGACGTTTTCATAATAGCTGTCGTTCCACTCCAGCGCGACGTCGATCGTCACGTCGTCGCGGGTGCCATTGATCGCCACCGGCTCAGGCATCAGCGGAATCTTGTTGCGATCGAGATATTTCACGAACGCGGCGATCCCGCCCTCGTAATAAAGCTCGACGGTTTTCACGTCCTCATGGCGCGCATCGCTCAGGAACAGGCGGACGCCCGAATTAAGAAAGGCGAGCTCGCGGTAGCGGTGCTCGAGCTTGTCGAAATCGAATTCAGTGATTTTGAAAGTGGCGGGCGACGGGAAGAACGTCACCTTGGTACCCTTGCGGCCCGGCGCAGGGCCGACGACCTTCAAGGGCGCCACCGCATCACCGAAGGCGAAGCGCATATAATGCTCGGTCTCGTCGCGCCAGATCGTCAGATCGAGCCATTCGCTGAGCGCATTGACCACCGACACGCCAACGCCGTGGAGACCGCCCGACACCTTGTATGCGTTGTCGTCCGAGGTGTTTTCGAATTTCCCGCCCGCGTGAAGCTGGGTCATGATTACTTCAGCGGCGGAAACGCCTTCCTCGGTGTGGATGCCGGTCGGGATGCCGCGGCCATTATCCTGCACGGATACCGAACCGTCAGGGTTCAGCGTGATGTCAATCCGGTCGCAATGTCCGGCCAGCGCCTCATCGATTGCGTTGTCGGATACCTCGAACACCATGTGGTGCAGGCCCGAGCCGTCATCTGTATCGCCGATATACATACCGGGTCGCTTGCGGACCGCATCGAGCCCTTTGAGCACCTTGATCGAATCGGCGCCGTAATCATTTGCGTTGGGGACGTTGGGGGGGGTATCTGGGTCTGTTGCCATAGCGAGCATATAGGGATTCAGGTCCCCATAGGGAAGCAAAATGGCGCGGACGACGCTCAGCGCTCGCTTGCCTGCGGTACCCGCCAGGATCGCGCTCCCCATATGTTGGAGCATGCGCTACAATTCGTGGTGCCGGCGTAGCGATTGCCCCAACAACGTGTGGCACTATTACCAAAACGCCCTTTTCACCGACATTGAGAGTGATGGCCATCCTGGTAGTCGGAAGAGCGCTGGTCTGAGTAAATGGCCTTTTGATTAAACCATAGCCATTACAGAGAAATCTCTGATCTCGCTTTACGTACCGCAATATCGGTTGTGCCGTCTATTACGTCTTATCGGCAGGTGCGACAGCTTTCGCTGTCGTACCCCAATCCTTATGGCGCGATCTAAGACTTGTAGTATTAGAATTGACATGATTGGAAGTTCGTATAAGTTTTCACTTGCAATTTGAAATCAAAAGGAATCGCCCTGATGGCCGATTTTGAAATCGTACCTAGTCTTCGCTTCGTAACGCGCAAGGCATGGGGTGCTGACAGTGGATTGCCGCGTCTGGGTACTGTTGTCTCACGCGCTAACCGGACCCATGTATTTGCGCACCATACGGTCATGGTCGATAACGATAGTACACCGAATTTGTGGGAGGGCGACGCCGAGATATTTGCGATGATGCGACGATTGCAAACGGTACGGCCCGATCTCGGACTTGATGTCCCATATAATTTTGTCGCTTTTCTCACCGTAGGGAACGGTGGCGTGACGATCTGCGAGGGTCGCGGCGAGGACCGGTCGGGTGCGCACACTGTGGGGCACAATACCAAAGCGATCGCGGTCTCTTTCGCTGGCGATTTTCAAAACCGGATCATCGATCCGACCGAAATTTCATCGCGGATGCCGCTCATCTCAAAATTTCTTGGCTGGCTGAAGTTCAGCGCCAGCCATCCACAATATGGCATGTTCGAGCCATTATCGAAGCTGGGAACGATGCGTCCGGCAGGACGTCAGATCTTTTTTCACCGAGACGTTAAGAATACCGACTGCCCAGGATCAAAACTCGAGCAGCATTTGAAAACGGTAACGTTCGAGCGCCCCACCACTCCATAAAAGCGTCAGAACATTTTACTGACGCCGATACCTTAATCGAATCATTGGCAACATGCCGGCTTGACATAGATAGATATCTAATCATATGGTTAGATGTCTATCTAAAGGGTGAATCATGGCGTGGTCGCGCAGGTCGATTATCATTGGTGCGGGCACGGCCTCGGTGGCCCTTGTCGGCGGCGGGGCAGCCTGGCGGGTCATGCGCGCACCGACTACCGCGATCGCGCCGTGGACGATCGATCCGCGCCGCCCCGCCGACCCCCGGCTCGATGCGCTGCGCTATGCGATCCTCGCGCCGAACCCGCATAACCGCCAGCCCTGGCTGATCGAATTGGTCGGCACCGACCGGGTGCTGCTGCGCTGCGATCTCGACAAGCGACTGCCCGAAACCGACCCGTTCGACCGGCAGATCACAATCGGTTTCGGCACGTTCATCGAAGTCGCGCGGATCGCGGCGGCGGAGCACGGCTATGCGATCGACGTGACGCCGTTCCCGGCCGGGGAGCCCCAACCGCGGCTCGATGCCCGCCTGATCGCGGAACTCGTCTTTCGGCGAGACGCCGGTGTCACCCTTGATCCGCTGTTCAGCGCGATCACGCATCGCCACACCAACCGTGCGCTGTATGACACCGCACCACCGAGCCCGGCCCAGCTTCAGGCAGTGGCGCGCGACACCGGCGTGACCAGCACCGATCCTGCACTTCTTGCCCAGATCACCCCTTTGGCCGTCCGGGCGATGACAATCGAGACAGTCACGCCGCGCACTCATGGTGAGACGGTGCGGCTGATGCGGATCGGGACCGCCGAAATGGACGCAAACCCCGATGGGCTTCCGATTGGCGGTCCGGGGGTGGAGGCATTGAGTGCGGTCGGGATGATCGATCACAAGACCATGGCTGATCCATCGTCCAGCGCCTTCAAAATGGGCCTTGATGTCGTACAGAAAAGCTGTGGATCGATCCCCGCCATCATCTGGATCACCACACCCGGTAACAGCCGGGCCGAACAGCTCGAGGCAGGGCGGCGCTATGTGCGGGCCCAATTACGCGCGACGACCTTGGGGCTGGCGATGCACCCGCTGAGCCAGGCGCTGCAGGAATATCCCGAAATGGCGGCTGATTTTGACCTCGTCCACCGGTTGCTGGGCGCGCAAGGCACCGAACGGGTGCAGATGCTCGCGCGGATCGGCACAGCGCCACCCTCCTTGCCAGCGCCGCGATGGCCGTTAGAAAAACATCTGGTATGACCGTTGTGCCGCCGACTGACCCTGCCGCCTTCGAATTCTTCAACGAAATCGGCATTATCGATCAACTCGCCGGCACGATATTCGAACGGGCCATGCCGCAGGGGCTGACGCGGGCGCAGTTCACCGTGCTCAACCATTTCGTCCGGCTCGGGCATAAGGAACGATCTCCGGCCCAGCTCGCAAGTGCCTTTCAGGTGACCCGCCCGACGATGACGAGCACACTGGCGCGCATGGCGCGCGACGGGCTGGTGGTGATCCGCGACGATCCGGCAGATGGCCGCGCCAAGCTCGTATCGATCACCGACAAGGGCCGCGCCGCCCGCGAAGCGGCGATCGCGGCAATGGCCCCGCTGGCGCCGATGCTCGACGCGGTAATCGATCCCGATGAGCTCGCCGCGATGCTGCCGGTGCTGCGCCGGGTCCGGATCGCGCTGGATGCGGCGCGAGATCCCGTACGCGAACCTCTCACCGACACGATCAACGCCTGAAACGCGAAGGCCCGCCGCCGCGTTACCGCGACGACGGGCCAGGCTTTCCTCCCCAGGAAAGTCGTATCCGGTCGCGTTATCCCGCGATCCGGTGAAATTGCCGCGCTTGGGGCGGCAAACTCGTTACTGCTTCGGCAGTAGACTGGTTCCCCGCTGCCGTTCAGGCAGCGAACTGGTTCATCGTGTTGTGTGCGCCGCCGGCCTTCAAGGCCGCTTCGCCCGCGAAATATTCCTTGTGATCGTCACCGATGTCGCTGCCCGACATGTTCTGGTGCTTCACACAGGCGATCCCTTCGCGGATTTCCTTGCGCTGCACGCCCTTCACATAACCGAGCATGCCCTGGTCGCCGAAATACTCCTTGGCGAGGTTATCGGTGCTGAGCGCCGCGGTGTGGTACGTCGGCAGCGTGATGAGGTGATGGAAAATGCCGGCGCGCGCTGCAGCATCGCGCTGGAAGGTGCGGATGCGCTCATCGGCCTCGTTACCCAGATCGGTGCCGTCATAATCGACCGACATCAGCCGGGCACGATCATAGGCAGACACATCCTTGCCCTCGGCGCTCCACGCATCGAACACCTGCTGGCGGAAATTGAGGGTCCAGTTGAAGCTTGGCGAGTTGTTGTAGACGAGCTTGGCGTTCGGGATCACCTCGCGGATGCGATCAACCATGCCGGCGATCTGTGCGATGTGGGGCTTTTCGGTCTCGATCCAGAGCAGGTCCGCGCCGTTTTGCAGGCTCGTGATGCAATCAAGCACGCAGCGATCCTCGCCCGAACCCGCGCGGAACTGGAACAGGTTCGACGGCAGGCGCTTCGGCCGCAGCAGCTTGCCGTCGCGGTTCAGGATGACATCGCCGTTGCGCGCGGTCGCGGGATCGATCTCTTCGCAATCGAGGAAGCTGTTATACTGGTCACCCAGATCGCCAGGCTCTTTCGAAACCGCGATTTGCTTGGTGAGGCCAGCGCCGAGCGAGTCGGTGCGGGTGACGATGATACCGTCCTCGACGCCCAGCTCCAGGAACGCGTAGCGGCAAGCGCGGACCTTCGCGAGGAAATCCTCATGCGGCACGGTGACCTTGCCGTCCTGATGGCCGCACTGCTTTTCGTCGGACACCTGATTTTCGATCTGGAGCGCGCAGGCACCCGCCTCGATCATCTTCTTGGCGAGCAGATAGGTGGCTTCGGCATTACCAAAGCCTGCGTCGATATCGGCAATGATCGGCACGACATGCGTCTGATACCCATCGATCGCGGTCATCAGCTGCTTTTCCTTGATCTGATCACCGGCATCACGCGCGGCATCGAGATCACGGAACATCATGCCGAGCTCACGTGCATCGGCCTGGCGCAGGAAGGTGTAAAGCTCTTCGATCAGCGCAGGCACGCTCGTCTTCTCATGCATAGACTGATCGGGAAGCGGGCCGAATTCGCTGCGCAGTGCAGCGACCATCCAGCCCGAGAGATACAGATAACGGCGCTCGGTCGATCCGAAATGCTTCTTGATGCTGATCATCTTCTGCTGGCCGATGAAACCGTGCCAGCAGCCGAGCGACTGCGTATAGTTCGCCGGGTCAGCGTCGTACGCTGCCATGTCCTTGCGCATGATTGCCGCGGTGAAGCGCGCAATGTCGAGCCCCGACTGGAACCGGTTCTGCAGACGCATCCGCGCAACCGATTCGGCGCTGATCCCGTCCCAGGTGCCGCGCTGGCTTTTGATAAGCGTGCCAACCTGCGCGATATGATCCTGATAACTCATCCGGGGAAGCCTTTGGCCATGAATACAGGGTCGCCTTAGACAAGTTTACACGAGAGAAAGCCATTGAACGGGTGTTTTTGCGGTCGCATTGTACAACTTCATCGGGCTCGATTTGCAATAATGTAAATATTTTACAGAGTCGATCCGACGACGACGCCCTCTGCCACGGTGTAGCGCGTTGCCCCGCCCGGTACCGCTTCGAACAGCGCCGGTTCGGTGCCCGTCATCCACACCTGCCCCTTGCCCGCCAGTCGATCGAACAGCGCTGCGCGCCGGTGCGGATCGAGATGCGCCGCCACTTCATCGAGCAATAGCACAGGCGCCTTGCCACCACGCGCCGCGACCAGATCGGCATGGGCAAGGATGATCGACAATAACAGTGCCTTTTGCTCGCCGGTAGAACACAGAGCCGCCGCCTGCCCCTTGTCTAGATGGACCACCGCCAGATCGGTACGGTGCGGCCCGGCCAAGGTGCGCCCCGCCGCTGCATCGCGGGCACGCCCCTGCGCCAGATCACGCACAAGCATGTCGCCCGCCCCGGTCCAGCCCTCCAGCGCCAGCCCGGCCCGCGCGAACGGCCCCGCTGCCTGTGCCGCCAAGGCCGCCCCCAGTTGTGCAACGGCATCGCGGCGCGCCTCGTCGATCGCGGCGCCATGTTCGGCCATCTGCGCTTCAAGTGCGCGCAGCCAATCGGTGTCGGGCGCCCCTTCTTCCCCCAGCAAGCGATTGCGCGCCCGCATCGCCGCCTCGTAGCGATTGCTGTGGACGGCGTGGCTTGGGGATAAGGCCAGTGTCAGCCGATCGAGGAAACGCCGCCGTTCGCTTGCCGGTTCAACGAACAGCCGGTCCATCGCCGGGGTGAGCCACAACACCGTCAGCCATTCGGCCAGCGCGGTCGCGGCGACGGGCGCGCCCTGAACGCGGACAATCCGTCGTTCGGGTGCGGCAGGTTGGGCTCCAGTGGCAATGTCCACATCACCGCAAATCGCCGCTGCCACCCCGAATCCACCACTACCACCTTGCCGCGCCATTTCAGCCAACGGTGCGCGGCGCAGTCCCCGCCCGGGCGCGAGCAGCGATACCGCTTCGAGGATATTGGTCTTGCCCGCGCCGTTGTCCCCGCTCAGCACGACGAAGCCCGGCCCCGGTTCAAGCGTGGCCGCGGCATGATTGCGAAAATCGGTAAGCACGAGGCGCGACAACATCGCCCCCGCCTTAGCGCGTTTGCTCGTTTGTCGCGCGTTTTCCGTCGGGATCAGGCGGCGAGCTTCACCTCGGGCACATCATCTTCCTTGGGCGCGCTGAGATAGGACGCCATTGCTGCGCCAAGCTCCCGCTGCGCCTTCAGATAGGCGACCGGCGGGGTCAGGCCCAGCCGCTGGCGCGCTGCCTCGATCGGCTCGTGGAGCAGCTTTTCATAATCCTCGCCCGCCAGCCATTTGGCTTTGCGGCCGCGCACATAGCCTTCCCACACCGCTTTCGCGAACAGCAGATTGCCGGTCACGCCAATGCTCTTCAGCGCTGCCGCGCCGCCGATAAACGCCCAGCCGAGCCCGCCGACCTGCGCATAGGAAAACGCAACCAGTGCGGCTTCGCCCAGCGATTCATCGGCTTTATAACCGTTCAGCACGTGCCAGATGTCATGCGTGTCGCGCACGCGGCGGCCGAACCACGCATAGGGATGGGGCATATCATCTTCGCTGATCACGCGGCTGACCTCGACCAGCCCGTCGGCCGAATAGCCGGTCCGCTCGAGAAAATCGCGGTATGCCGCCCCCACCGTGCCCGGCGCGAACTGCGCGACATAGCTGGGTTGCGAGAATTTCGCGGCAAGCTCGACCCGTTCATAGGCCATCCGGCCACCCTCGGCGGTCGCAATGAAACGCGCATAGTTCATCGGCGCATTGCCGACATTGAGCGCGCGCATAATGCGGAACACCTGCGTCGTATCATCGCCATTGTTCAATAGCTTGCGGATCGCATCGAACGCGGTGCGCCAGTCACGACGCCCTGTGGTGCCGGGAAAGGGCGGAAGCTTGGCCATGAAGCGACTCCTGTGCGGGATACTGACAATGATGTCAGTATGTATGATCACGAAGGATGAATCAATCATTGTCGGTGGCGCAGGCGACAAATAGACAAGAACTCTTGACAATCTCGCCAAAAATGACAAGAGCTCTTGTCATATGATCGCTCCTCGCCCCCTTCGAGTCGTTTGCTCTCAGCAGTTGTGGTGCTGAGCGTGGAGAACCGGTTGCGCGTTTTGCGGGCGGAGGCCGGCATCAGTCAGGGCGATCTGGCTCGCTGGCTGGGCGTCTCGCGCCAGACGATCAACGCGGTCGAAACGAACAAATATGATCCGAGCCTGCCGCTCGCGCTGCGAATGTCGAAAGTTTTTGGAGTGCCTGTCGATGCCATCTTCCTCGATGATTGGATCCCCGATGAACGCCCCTGATGCCCCATCCGCCCCATCGCCGCGCCGCAGCTTTTCGCGCCGTTTGCTGACCGTGTTCGGCATCAGTGCGCCGATCGGCGGGGTGGTCGGTTATTTTGTCGGGCGTGCCCTGAAGCAATCGGGGGCTACCCTGCCCGATTTATCAGTCGCCGACGTGGCCAGCGTGATCATTGGCATCGTGCTGCTGTTCAGCGCGGCCTATGCCTATGTCGCCACAACCAGCCCGGCGCGCTGGAACCGCATGGTCGAGAAGCAGCCGGACGATGAGTCCGTCGATCCCGATGCGCTGCGATCCGGCCGGTGGCAGGCGCTGGTCGCCGCGCTGGCGGGCATCATGATCATGACCCCGCCGCTCGCCATGCTGAACGGGTTCGGCACGCAGACATTAGGTGCGATTGCCGTGGGGCTGTTCGTGCTGCTGGCGGTGCAAAGCTGGATCAACTGGAAGCTGTGGCGTGAAGGCGACGAGCTGACTCGCGCGGTGATCGCACAGACTGGCGCTGTCTGTTTCTGGGTGCTCCAGCTCGGCCTGTTCGCCTGGGCGACGATCACCAAGCTGAAGTTCGCGAGTGACACCGACAGCTGGTCGCTGATGACTGTGTTGATGGGCGCCTATCTGATCGTATCGGTGGTCATTTCCACCCGGCGCGGGCTGGTCAACGTTTGACCGTCAAACCCGCATCGGCATGATGACGTAGAGCGCGGGCGCCTTGTCGTTCTCGCGGATCAGCGTGGGGGCGGCGGCATCGGCGAGGTGGATTTCCACTGTGTCACCGTGCACCTGGCCCAATATATCGAGCAAATAGCGGCTGTTGAAGCCGATTTCGAACGGTGCGGCGGCGTAATCGCCCGATACTTCTTCGGCCGCGGTGCCATTTTCAGGGCTGGTGACCGACAGCGTGATCTTGTCGCGATCGAGCGCCATCTTCACCGCGCGCGTCTTTTCGGTCGCGATGGTGGAGACGCGGTCGACGCCTTCCTCGAACGCGCGCGGATCGATCTTCAGGATCTTGTCGTTGCCCGTCGGGATCACCCGGCTGTAATCGGGGAAGGTGCCGTCGATCAGTTTCGACGTCAGCAGCGCCTGACCGAGATCGAAACGGATCTTGGTGGCGGAAAGCGAGACGCCGACCGAGCCGTCGATCTCATCGAGCAATTTGCGGAGTTCGGCCACGCATTTGCGCGGCACGATGACGTCGGGCATCCCCTCTGCCCCATCGGGCCGGGTGACGGTGACGCGGGCGAGCCGGTGGCCGTCGGTCGCCGCGGCCTTCAGCACGGGCAGCGGATCATCCGACACGTGCAGGAAAATGCCGTTCAGATAATAGCGCGTTTCCTCGGTCGAAATCGCAAAGCGCGTCTTGTCGATGATCTGCTTCAGCGTTTCGGCAGGGAGCTCGAAGCTGGTCGGCAATTCGCCTTCGGCGATCACCGGAAAATCGTCGCGCGGCAGGGTGGAGAGTTGGAACTTGGCGCGCCCGGCCATGATCGTCATCCGGCCTTCGGCAGCGCTCAGGCTAACCTGGCTGCCTTCGGGTAGCTTGCGGGCAATATCGAACAGCGTGTGTGCCGAAACCGTGGTCGCACCCGGCGTTTCGACACTGGCAGCGACGTGTTCGTTGATCTGGAGATCGAGATCGGTCGCCATGAGCTTGATCGTGCCGTCTGCCGTTGCTTCGATCAGCACGTTCGACAAAATCGGGATGGTATTGCGCCGCTCGACCACCGACTGGACGTGGCTCAAGCCCTTCAACAAGGTGGCGCGTTCGATCGTCGCTTTCATTGGTCTCCCCCGGGCCGCCGCCCATGATAATCGCACCGTCGCATCATCTTCACCCAAGCAAGGACTGCACCGGGGACAATTCGCCGTGTCTCTTTCCTTAAACATAAACAGGGCCGGGGCAAGCGCCCCCGGGCGTCCCACCGCTGGAATGCTTTTTGACCATTGCTTTTGATTCAGGCGCAGTGAAAACCCCAGCCATGATCAAGGGGCACATCCGCAAAGGCCGGGATTTCATCGCCCGCCACGGCGAGACTGTTTTCAATGCTGCCCGCCGGTTGCAGGGCGAGGCAGCGCACACGCCGCTAACGCGTGCAGGCTTTGCCCAGGCCGATGAGATGGGGGCAGCGCTTGCAGCCTATCTGGGGCCGAAGCCGCCGCTGACGTTATGGGCATCGAGCACCGGCCGCGCGCTGCAGACACTAGCGGTGATCACCGAGCATCTCGGGCTCGACTGGCACGATGCGCAGCATGACGACCGGCTGGTCGAAATTGGCATGGGGTGCTGGGGCGGGCGATGTTATGCCGATGTCATGACCGAATTCGGGACGATCATCGAACCCGGCACGGGGCTGTTATTGCCCGCGCCCGATGGCGAAACTTATGATCAGATCGCCACACGCGTCAGCGACTGGCTGGCCGAAACCAATGACGATCCCGGCGACCGGCTGGTCATCATGCACGGCATTTCGAGTCGGGTGTTGCGCGGGGTGATGACCGGCGCGCCCTTGCATCCAGTGCTAGGCGCGCCGACCTTGCCGGGACTGCCGCAAGGATCGCTGGTCATGATCGAGCAAGGCGTGGAGACGATCGTCCATCTCGGCACCGGGCGCGCACCGGCGTGAAGCGGATCGCGTTCCTGCTGGTGCTGGTCAGCGCCGCCACCCCGGCGATCGCCCGCGAGCCGCTGGGCATTTTCGACCGCTGGGGTGCTTTTCGTGATCCCTCGCCGCTCAAATGCTTCGCGATCTCGACCCCGATCGAGCGCAGCGCGGGCGGCGGCAACTGGCGCCCCTTTGCCAGCATTGCCACCTGGCCCGGCCAGAATGCCCGCGCGCAACTCCATATCCGCCTCAGCCATGAACGCGATCCGCGCGCCCGCGTGACGATCAGCGTCGGTGAGCGTCGGTTCGAGCTGGTCGCCGGCAATGCCGATGCCTGGGCCCCCGACGCGCGAACCGACGCGGCGATTGTCGCTGCGATCCGATCGGGTCGCTCACTCAGCGTCGAGGCACTCGGCAAAGGCGGCCGTCCATTCGTCGATGTCTATGCGCTGCGCGGTGCGGCAACCGCAATCGATGCCGCGGCTTTGGGGTGCGTCGGGCGCTAAACCGGACCGGGTAGAAAAACGCCACCTTTTGCCCTATGTGCCCGCGATGCAGACCACCGAAGCGCTGACCATGCCCATCCCCGGGCACATCGATCCCGTACCCGTGCCGCGCACCTTTGTGCCCCGTGCCGACGGGCGGATCGACTTGATCGGCTTGAGCAAGGCCGATCTGCGGATGGCGCTCGAAACCGCGCAGCTTGAGCCCAAACAGGCGAAACTGCGCGCCAAGCAGCTGTGGCACTGGATGTATAATCGCGGCGCGACCGAGTTTTCGGTGATGACCGATATCTCCAAAACAATGCAGCCCTGGCTCGAACAGCGCTTCGTGATCAGTCGGCCCGAAGTGGTCGAGGCGCAGGTATCGAGTGACGGCACGCGCAAATGGCTGCTTCGGTCGGACGCGGGCGACGGGCAGGGCGCCCAGGATTACGAAATGGTGTTCATCCCCGATGCGGATCGCGGCACGCTCTGCGTCTCGAGCCAGGTCGGCTGCACGCTCAACTGCCGGTTCTGCCACACCGGCACGATGCGGCTGGTGCGCAACCTGACCGCGGGCGAGATCGTGGGGCAGGTGATGCTCGCGCGCGACGGGCTGGGCGAATGGCCGAGCCAGCCCGAGGGGCGCTTGCTCACCAACATCGTGATGATGGGCATGGGCGAGCCGCTCTATAATTTCGATGCGGTCCGCGATGCGTTGAAACTGATCATGGACGGCGACGGGCTGTCGCTCAGCAAGCGGCGGATCACGCTGTCGACCAGTGGCGTGGTGCCGATGATGGCGCGCGCGGGCGAGGAAATCGGCGTCAACCTCGCGGTCTCGCTCCACGGCGTGACGAAAGAGGTGCGCGACGAGATCGTCCCGCTCAACCGCAAATACGGGATCGAGGAGCTGTTACAGGCCTGCGCGGATTATCCCGGCGCCAACAACGCGCGGCGGATCACGTTTGAATATGTGATGCTGAAGGACAAGAATGACAGCGACGCGGATGCGCGCGAGCTCGTCCGGCTGATCAAACAGTATCAGCTGCCCGCCAAGGTGAACCTGATCCCGTTCAACCCCTGGCCGGGTTCGAATTACGAGTGTTCGACGCCGGAGCGGATCCGATCCTTTTCGAGCATCGTGTTCGGCGCGGGCATTTCCGCCCCGGTGCGCACCCCGCGCGGGCGCGACATCGATGCCGCGTGTGGCCAGCTGAAAACCGCGAGCGAGCGGATGAGCCGGGCCGATCTCGACCGGCTGGCCGACGAAAAACAGGCAGCGATTGGCTGAACCCGGCTTTATCGCCGCTTCGCGCATCCCATCGCTCACCCGTTGGTTATAACGCCGTCATGACCTTGCCGCTCCTTCTTCGCTGGCTGCGCCGCGCGATTCAGCTGTTCTTGATCGCCAGCGCGATTGGGCTGGCGGTGATCGTGCTACAACCGCCGCCGCAGGATCTGCCATGGACCCCGCTCAAGCTTGATGAGCCCATTGGGCTGTTCACTGGCGCGAAGATCGCTCGGCTGACGACGGATCGATCAAGTTGCATGGATTTGCTACACACCAGCGGCGTCAGTTTTGAAGAAGTACCGCCGCGTGGCGAAGACCAATGCCGGGTCGAGGATGCCGTCCGCTTCGATTCCGATCGGGCACTGCTGTCGCTCCGCCCCGCCAGCGTAACCCCATCCTGCCCGGTCGCGATTGGGCTGATCGCGTGGCAAACGCAGGTGGTGCAGCCTGCTGCGCTTGCCCTGTTGGGAATGTCCGTCAAGCGGATCGAGCACCTCGGCAGCTACGCCTGTCGCCGCCTCTACAGCCGGGCAGACGCGCCGTGGAGCGAGCATGCGACCAGTGATGCGATCGATGTCGGCGCATTCATACTGAGCGATGGCTCAAGGATATCGGTGCTCGATGACTGGGATGATGCAGGCGATAAAGGCGCATTTCTGCGGGCGGTGCGCGATGGCGGCTGTGGAGTTTTCGCAACGGTGCTGTCGCCCGATTATAATGCCGCTCATACTGATCACCTCCACCTGGATCAGGCCAATCGAGGGTCTATGGGATGGCGTGCGTGCCGCTAAGCTAAACCGATCACCACGTCACTCAGGCCGTTTCATGCGGAACAGCGCGTCCTCGCCCACCTCGAAATAATCACCCCAGCCGCCACCACGGGTAATCGGTCGGGCGCGGGCCGTCTGATAAACGCCGTCGTCGATCATCGCGGGGTCGATATGGACGCCGACCACTTCGCCCAGGATCAGCCAGCTATCGGTTTCGACCCCGGCAGCGCTGGTCAGGCGGATCGTCTGGCTGGTGCGGCATTCGAAACTGACCGGGCTGGCCGCGACTCGATCAGGCCGCACGAGCCGCGAGGGCACCCCTTCGAGCCCGGCGAGCGCGAATTCGTCAACACCAGCCTCCACCATCGCCGATGATGCATTCATCGCGTCGGCCAGCGGGCGCGTCACGAGATTCCAGACGAATTCGCCCGTCGCCGTTGCATTCTCGGCACTGTCCTTCCACCCGATTGACGCGAAGCCGATGATCGGCGGCATGTAATTGAACATGTTGAAAAAGCTGTACGGGGCCAGATTGCGGACTCCGGCCACACTCGTGGTGCTGATCCAGCCGATCGGCCGCGGCGCGATGATGGCGCTGAGGGGATCATGCTTCAGCCCGTGCCCGTGCGCAATCTGATAGAAATGGTGCGTTATCGTCCGGGCTCCACTATAGCTGTCACCAATCGCGGTGCCGATACGTATGCTGCTTTGAAGCCGCTCGCCACCGCAGCGGATACCCGCGTTTTGAAGGGCGTATGATGGACGCAGCAATCGACCCAAATGCGGCAAGCCCGCCAGCCGCCAGTCCGGCTCCGGCACCTGCAGGCCATGGCGCGGCTCGGTGGATCTACAAGCATAATGTGTCGACGCGCGTGTGGCATTGGCTGAACGTCGTCGCGGTCTTCATCATGATCGGCAGCGGGCTCGGCATCCTGAACGCCCACCCGCACCTCTACTGGGGGCAATTCGGCGCAAACCCCGATCCGGCCTGGCTGCATTTGCCGCGCGCGCCGGGGTGGATGACGATTCCGGGCAGCTACAATCTGGCGCTGTCGCGGCGTTGGCATCTCTTCTTTGCGCTGGTGCTCGGCTTTTCGTTGCTTGGCTTCATGATCTCCAGCCTGATCAACCGGCATTTCCAGAAGCAGCTGGCGATCAAGGCAGCCGAACTGACCCCGTCGCATCTGTGGTACGACATCAAGGAGCATGCGGCGCTGCGCTTCCACGATCCCAAGGATCCGGCGGCGTTCAACGTCCTGCAAAAGATCGCCTATGCCAGCGCGATCTTCATCATGATCCCGGCGATCATCTTTACCGGGCTGGCGATGTCCCCTGGCATGGATGCGGCCTGGCCGTGGCTGATCGATCTGTTCGGCGGACGTTCTTCTGCCCGGTCGATCCATTTCATCGCGATGGTCGCGCTGATCGGCTTCATCATCGTCCATCTGGCACTCGTCATTCTGGCGGGACCAATCGACGAGGTGCGATCGATGATCACGGGCTATTGGCGCGTACCGAAGGATGAACACTGATGTCGGGATTGATTTCACGCCGTGCGCTGGTTGGCGGCGCTGCTGCCGGGGCCGGGCTGCTCCTGTCGGGTTGCGATAAGCTGGCGCAGAACCAAAGCTTTCGCGAGATTTTGTTCTCCGCCGATAACGTCCACCGCTGGACGCAACAGGCACTGTCGAACCGCAACTCACTGGCCAAGGAATTCCGGCCTGATCAGATGTCGCCGGTGTTCCGCGCCAATGGCACGCTGAACCCTGGCACGCCCGATTACACCGCGATGGTGGCGGAGAAGTTCGCAAACTGGAAGCTCAAGGTGACCGGGCTCGTCAACCGCCCGCTCGATCTGTCGCTGGCCCAGCTCCAGTCAATGCCTGCCCGCACGCAGATCACCCGGCACGATTGCGTCGAAGGGTGGAGCGCGATCGGCAAATGGCATGGGCCGACGCTTGGCAGCATCCTGAAGGCCGCGGGCATGAAGGATAACGCCCGCTGGGTGATCTTCCACTGCGCCGATATCTATCGCGGCCACAATTATTACGAATCGGTCGATCTGTTTGATGCCTTCCACCCGCAGACGATCCTCGCGTGGCAGATGAACGACAAGCTGGTGACGGTACCCCATGGTGCGCCGATCCGCCTGCGCGCCGAGCGGCTGCTGGGGTATAAACAGGCCAAATATGTGATGGGCGTGGAGGCGGTTGCTTCGCTCGACGGCATTGGCCTCGGCAAGGGCGGTTATTGGGAAGACCATGTCGATTATGACACCTATGCGGGCATCTGAGGCTCAGTCTTTCGGATAGCGCGCGTTCATCCAGTCCCACGCATCGCGCACCATCGATTCGAGCACAGCCAGGCCGAGCGCGGCCAGCCGGACGCCTTCCTCTGCAAAGCCCGGCATGATGTAGAGGACGATATTGGCCGCACGCGGCGAAAAGCCAATCCGGCACATGTCGCCTTCATGCCCGCTTTCATAGCGATAATGATAGCTGCCGAACCCGATGATCGATGGCCCCCACATGCGAGGCTGTTCGCCCGTCACCCGCGTCATCATGTCCAGAACAACGTGCGCATCGGCCTGTCTGCCCGGATGGGAGACGGCATCGATGAAGTCGTCGACGCTGCTCGCGGTCGGCTTGGTCTTGTTCTCTGCCAATGAACGACTCCTCAGGCTGTCGACCGCCACAACGCGCGGATCACCCTATTTCTTACCGCCCCGGGTTACATAATTGAAGCTCAGCACCGTCATCGGCGTTTTGTCCGGTGTGCTGACCTTCAACTCGCCATAAATATAGTCATATTGATGATAATAAGAGTGAGTGGTGATCACAACGTAGGTGTCTCTAAGCCTACCATTGCCACCACGGTTGGTCATGCTGGAGGCCCAGTTCTTCGATCTTCGCATCGGCGTGCCGGTCCATAGCCAGCGATCCCAGCCGGGCGCTTCGTCGACGCCATCATACCGGCCGACATGGAGGGTGGTTGGCCTCGACCACAAAACCTTCGACATGCGTGCGATGATCGCCTTTTGGTCCGTTTGACCGACAATCACGATCACACATTCCTGTTCGTCAAGGCCGGTATCGTTCGGCACTTGCTTCAGCCGCAGGAAGATCGTCCACCCCTTTTCCTCATCGCGCGATCCGAAAGCGCGCGCGCCCGGCCCCACGGCGCCAAGCTTGGCCAGATCCTGGCTATCGATCTGCTGCCAATCAGGATCTTTGACAGGCGCCGTGCCGCGACCCGTCAACCGCATCGATTCGACGCAATAATATTGATAATAATCAACCACATCACGCATCGGCGGGCGCATGGTAGATCGTGCTCGTGGACGTGCTGCCACGACAATGTCCCGCACGGAGTCGCTCGTTGACTGGGGTTGCTGCTTCGGCGCCTCCTGCCACGCCCACGCCGCCATCGGCCCCATCAGCAACATGAGCGTAAGGCCAGCGCCAATAGCGTGACGGATGAGCGCAGGTAAACAGGCCATAGTGGGCGACCCAATCATGATCTCGATCATGGCCAAGCTGTCAATTCTGCCCGGTGTTGTCGATAGGGCTCGTGTGAAATCTCCAAAATTCTCAATAATTTGGTACATAATCTGGACGCCGGCTTGCCGTCCTGCGCGCGCGATGCCGATTGCGTCGGCGGCTTCCGGGGCGCTTGCGCGTTAGAGGATAGCACCATAGAGCGCGGGGCCATTCCCGCACAGCATGTATTCCGGAGTTTTCCATGACCGATCGGAACACCCACCCCGATATCAAACGCGTCGTGCTCGCCTATTCGGGCGGGCTGGATACCAGCGTGATCCTGAAATGGCTGCAGCAGACCTATCAATGCGAAGTCGTCACCTTCACCGCCGATCTGGGCCAGGGCGAGGAACTCGAACCCGCGCGCCGCAAGGCCGAACAGGCCGGCGTGAAGCCCGAACATATCTTCATCGATGATCTCCGCGAGGAATTTGTCGGCAATTACGTGTTCCCGATGATGCGGGCGAATGCGCTGTACGAGGGGCTGTACCTGCTCGGCACCAGCATCGCCCGCCCGCTGATCGCCAAGCGCCAGATCGAGATTGCCCGGATGCTGAATGCCGATGCCGTCAGCCACGGCGCGACCGGCAAGGGCAATGATCAGGTGCGCTTCGAGCTCGGCTATTATGCGCTCGCGCCCGATATCAAGGTGATCGCGCCGTGGCGTGAATGGGATTTGACGAGCCGCACCAAGCTGATCGAATTTGCGGAGGCGCACCAGATTCCGGTGAGCAAGGACAAGCGCGGTGAGGCACCTTTTTCAACCGATGCCAACATCCTCCACACCAGTTCCGAAGGCAAGGTACTCGAGGATCCGTGGGAGGAAGTGCCCGATTACGTCTATTCGCGCACCGTGAACCCCGAGGATGCACCCGACACGCCCGAAATTATCACGATCGATTTCGAACGCGGCGACGGCGTTGCGCTGAACGGTGAGGCGATGTCGCCGGCCACCTTGCTGGCGAAGCTCAACGATCTCGGTCGCGCGCACGGCATTGGGCGGCTCGATCTGGTCGAGAACCGTTTTGTCGGCATGAAATCGCGCGGGATGTATGAAACGCCCGGCGGCACGATCTATTACCAGGCGCATCGCGGCATCGAACAGCTGACGCTCGACCGCGGGGCGGCGCACCTGAAGGACGAGCTCGCGCCGCGTTATGCCGAACTCGTCTATAACGGGTTCTGGTTCAGCCCCGAACGCGAGATGCTGCAGGCGGCGATCGACCATAGCCAGATCAAGGTGACCGGCACCGTGCGGCTGAAGCTGTACAAGGGCGGTGTCTATGTGATTGGCCGCAAATCGCCCTATTCACTTTACTCGGAGAAGGTGGTCACCTTCGAGGACGATCAGGGCGCCTATGATCAGCGGGATGCGGCGGGCTTCATCAAGCTGAACGCGCTGCGGCTGCGGCTGCTCGGGCGGCGCGACCAGCCGTAGAACGTCACGTCGGCAGCTTGAACCACCCGTCATTGCGAGCGAAGCGAAGCAATCCAGGCCCAGCGCTTTTGGCCTGATGGATTGCTTCGCTGCGCTCGCAATGACAATCCGCTTGTTGTGCAAAAAGCTCTGACCGCCAGATTCCCGTCACCTCGCTAAGTGGGCCTTAACGCTGCTCCGGTAATCACCGGTTATGGCGCGGCGGGGACATTGGCGGTCGATCATCGGCGATGGGGCAGTGGCGATTGCCATTGCGGCCGTGCTGACGATCGCCTGGGCGTGGCGCGATTGGGCCAATCTGGCGCAGCTTCACTTGCCCGACACCGATGATGCGATGCGGCTGCAACAAATCCGCGACTGGTTGGGCGGCCAACCTTTTCGCGATCTCAGCCAGCACCGCCTCGGCACCGACGGGTTGGCGATGCACTGGTCGCGACTGCCCGATCTCGTGCCAGCCGCGATCATCGCGCAGCTGACGCCCAGCCTTGGGGCTGCGCGCGCGGCGCTGGTGGCCGTTATCGCTTGGCCAGCAACGTTGTTCGTGGCGGCTTTGTGGCTGATCGGCGGCATTGCCCGCGCGATCGAGCCTGCCACCGCCCGCACCGCCATCATCGTTGCGGCAGTGGGCTATCCTGTCACGACCTTGTTCATGCCAGGCCGGATCGATCATCACGGTTTCCAGATCGTGCTGATGCTGGTGATGGTGCGCGCGCTGCTGATGCTACCCGGGGCGGTGAGCAACACGGCGAGCGGTGCGCTGATCGGCGTCGCTGCCTGCGCTAGCCTGGTCATCGGGCTGGAAACCGCGCCCTTCATCGTCGTCGCCGGGTTGATCGTGTGGGCGCGATGGGCGAGCGGCGGGCCGGGTGCGCAGCTGATGAGCTTTGGCCTGACATTCGGCCTCTGCCTTGCTTTTGCGCGCATCGTCTTTGCGCCCGATGGCTGGACCTATCCCGCCTGCGACGGGTTTACCAAGATCGCCTGGCAGGGCGCTCAATTGGCGAGTTTTGCGCCGATCATCCTCGCGCTGGGGGGATCGGGGATGACTTCTCCGCGCCACCGCGTCGCGGCCAGCGGCTTGATCGCGCTGGTTGGTGCAGCGATGCTGGTGCCCGTCGCGCGGCCCTGCGCCACGCCCTATGGTGCTGTTGACCCCCTGCTCGCGCGACTGTGGCTCGACAATGTCGGGGAAGCGCAATCGCTGCTCGTTGCCGCCCGAGGGGTGGCGATCGGTTATATCGGGCTGCTGGTCGTCGGGTTGATCGCCAGCAGCGTCTGCGCCTATCGGCGGCGCAGCCTGATCTGGGTCGTCCTGATCTGCTTCCAGCTTGCGTCGCTGATCTTGTGCTTCGTCCAACTGCGCGGTGCCTATGGCGGCGCCATCCTGGCGGCGCCGGCCCTTGCCACCGTCATCACCGCCGCACGAAGGCGGGGGCCGGGCTGGCTGGCGGGGGCCTGGATCGGCTCAGCCGGCATGGTTTATCCGATTGCTGCACAGGCATTGGGCGCGCCCGCATCCCCCCAGACGCCGCCGCATCCTACGCCATCAAGCTCCACTGTCAGCTGCACGAGCACCGACGCCATCGCCGCCCTTGCCAGCCTGCCGCCTGGCACCGTGATCGCCCCGATGGACATGGGCGCTTATGCGATTGCGGGCACACGCCACCGGCTGATCGCGGCCCCTTATCATCGCAACAATATCGGCAATGCTGCGATGTACCGCTTCTACCTGAGCGGGCCAGAAGCGGCGCGGTCGATCGCCGACCGGGTTGGGGCCGATTATGTCGTGCTCTGCGGTGGCGGATTCGCTTCGCTCAATCCCGCCTGGGTGCATGATCCGAACCGGCTGATCGGCGCCCTTGAAGCCGGTCGTCCCCCCGCCTGGCTGGTGCCAATCAATCAACATCGCCTGCCGATCCGCATTTTTGCGGTGCAACACGGGTTGTCGACCCCGCCCACTCCACACTAGAGCGGGGGCATGCAGGGGGACACGGCCGAACGGCTTCATTGGTGGCAGACACGGCAGTTCGTGGCGATCGCGGCCTTTATGGCGGCGATTCCGTTGCTGTGGCCCGATATCCCGCCGCTGGTCGACCTGCCCGGCCATATGGGGCGCTACCGCGTTCAGCTCGATCTCGATACCTACCCTTGGCTCACCGAGTGGTATAATTTCAATTGGGCGCTGATCGGCAATCTGGGGCTCGATCTGCTGATCATCCCGCTTGCGCCGATCTTCGGGCTCGAGCTCGCGGTCAAACTGATCGTTCTCGCTATCCCCCCACTGATCGTGACCGGGTTGCTCTGGATTGCGCGCGAAGTGCACGGCAAGATTCCGGCAACCGCGCTGTTCGCGTTGCCACTCGCCTACAGCTTCCCGTTCCATTTCGGCTTCGTCAATTTCGCGCTGTCGATGGCGCTGGCGCTGAATGCCTTTGCCCTGTGGCTGCGGCTCGCGCGGCTGGGCAAGCTCCCGCTGCGCGCGATCGTCTTTGTGCCGATCAGCTGCCTGTTATGGCTATGCCACACCTTTGGCTGGGGGTTCCTTGGCGTGCTCGCCTTTTCGGCCGAGCTGATCCGCCAGCATGATCGCGGCCATCGCTGGCTGAATGCCTGGGTGCGGGCGTGCATTGGCTGCCTGCCACTCGCACTGCCAATGGCGTTGATGGTGGTGTGGCGCAGTGGCGGCGGCGTAAGCGGACAGACCGGCGACTGGTTCAACTGGCGTGCCAAAGTCGGCTGGCTGACAATGGTGGTGCGTGATCGCTGGCAGGCATTCGATATTGCATCGACGGCGGTACTTTATCTGATCCTGTTCAAGGGTTTTCGTGATCCCAATATCGAATATTCGCGCAATCTGGCGCTATCGGCACTGTTCCTGCTCGCGGTTTTCATTCTGCTGCCACGTGTGGTGTTTGGCTCGGCCTATGCCGATATGCGGCTGGCCCCGTTCATGCTCGCGATTGCCCTGATCGCGCTGCGCCCCCGCAAGGGCCTGTCGATCCGCGGCGCGGCGACGCTGGCGGCGATGGGGATGGCATTCTTCAGCGTGCGGGTGGCCGCCAGCACGGCGAGCTTCTGGCAATATGACCAAAGCTATGATCGCCAACTCAAGGCGCTCGATCACATTCCCATCGGCGCCAAGCTGATTACCTTTGTGGGTGAGACCTGTTACAAT
Source organism: Sphingomonas sp. 32-62-10 (assembly GCA_002280555.1). Lineage (GTDB taxonomy): Bacteria > Pseudomonadota > Alphaproteobacteria > Sphingomonadales > Sphingomonadaceae > Sphingomonas. Next base: position 155,266 of record NCEE01000010.1, on the reverse strand, counting down.
GAGTGGTTCATGAGCCGGCTCGAACATGTGCCCGCGCTCGCACTCGAACGCCGCATGGCCTATTCGAACGATCAGTGGTCAATGGCAGGCGCGCAGTTGCTGACGACCCGGTACAAGGCGGCGCGCGGTTTTCGGCATGATCCCTCGCAGATCGTCACGCACGTCCAGTGCCCGCGCGAATGGTGGCGGCCAATCTCGCGCTCGCTCGCCAAATTCCCGCGCGACGCCTTCGATTATGTCTGGCTGATCCAGCCACCCGAATATGATAAAAAGCTGGAGGCAGGGCTGATCCCGCTTTGGCGTGACGGCACGAGCGCGGTGTTCCGCATCGATCACGCCAAGCCTGCGGTGCAATTGACTCGCGAAGAACTGACCCCGCCGCCCCGGTGAGGCGTCACGCTTTTTTGAACGGGGTCATCTCGCCAAGATATTCCCTGTCCGCCGCCACGGCCTCGCGCTCGCGCACCAGGAAATCGGCGATCGCGTGCCGGAAATTGCGATCGGGAATGAAATGCGCTGACCAGGTGGCCACCGGCGCGTAGCCACGTGCGAGCTTGTGTTCGCCCTGCGCGCCGGCCTCCACCGATTGCAGCCCCCGCGCGATCGCCGCGTCGATCGCTTGGTAATAGCAGAGCTCGAAATGAAGAAACGGCACGTCCTCGGTCGCCCCCCAATAGCGGCCATACAGCGTATCGGTGCCGATCAAGTTGAGTGCGCCCGCAATAGGCCGCCCATTGCGTTCGGCGAGGATCAGCAGCACCCGGTCGCCCATTCGCTCGCCCAGCAGTGAGAAGAAGCGGCGGCTGAGATAGGGGGTACCCCATTTGCGTGCGCCCGTGTCCTGATAGAACACCCAGAACGCATCCCAATCAGCCTCGGTCAGGTCTGTGCCGGTAACATGGCGGATCGTCAGCCCCTCGACCGCTCCACTTCGTTCCTTGCGGATGGCCTTGCGCTTGCGGCTGGCAAGAGCGCCCAGAAAATCGTCGAAGCTGGCATAGCCGTCATTGCGCCAATGGAATTGCGTACCGGCGCGAATCAGCCAGCCCGCCTGTTCGAACAAGGGCAGCTGTTCCGGGCTGACAAAGGTCGCGTGCGCGCTCGACAAGCCTTGCTGTGTGGTTACCGCCTCGATCGCGCCGATCAGCGCCGGGGCGAGCGCAGGATCGCGCAGCAACAGCCGGGGGCCGGGCGCCGGTGTGAAGGGCACGGCGACCTGGATCTTGGGATAATATTGCCCGCCCGCCCGGTGCCAGGCATCGGCCCAGGCGTGATCGAACACATATTCGCCCTGGCTGTGCCCCTTGGCATAGGCTGGTGCAATCGCCGCAGGCTTGCCATCCGGACCGTCGATCACGATCGGGATCGATTGCCACCCTGCGCGCGGTGAGACGCTGCCCGATTCCTCAAGGATTGAGAGAAAAGCGTGGCTGAGGAACGGATTGTCTGCGCCCGAACAGGCATCCCAATCGGCAGCGGCAATGCTGGCGACGCCCGGTGATAATCGAGCGACGAGATCGCGCTCGCTCATAATGGTGCCATCAGCTCCCGCTGACCGACGGACCAACCTGGACGATCGCGTCAACTTCCACCACCGCGCCCAGCGGGAGAACCGCGACGCCCACCGCACTACGAGCATGTTTGCCAGCCTCTCCGAACAAGGCGACCATCAGTTCGGATGCGCCATTGGCGACCTTGGCCTGATCGGTGAAATCCACCGTGCTGTTGACGAACACGCCCAGCTTGACGATCCGAACAACCCGGTCGAGCCCGCCCAGTGCCTTTTGCATCTGTGCAACCAGCATCAGCGCACAGCGTTCGGCGGCCATTTGCGCATAGGCCAGGTCACGGTCTTCCCCGACCCGACCCTTCATCAGCGCGCCCTCATCGAACGGCAACTGGCCCGAGATGTGGAGCAGCCCGCCCACTTCAACCGCAGGGACATAAGCAGCGACCGGCGCAGCGGCGACGGGGAGCGAAAGGCCGAGTTCGGCAAGCTTGGCAGCGATTCGATCAGTCATGGCACAAGCCAAACCACGCAGCCCCAAATGGGTCAAGCACGGGCTGATCAAGCACTGGCCGGCACCCCGGCGGCAAAGCGCGCAGCGATCCAGTCCTTCGCCTCGCGCCAGTCATCGATCCGGGCATGGGCGGCGGGGGCCGGCACTACATTCGGCGCCAATTGGGGTTCGGATACCATGTGCAGCCGGTGGACCTGGGGGGCGTGGTCCGCACAGGATTGCAGGTGCACTGCCAGATCGTCGACGAACACCGTTACCGGATCGCCGTGCTCGGCAACCAGCTCGGCAACGCGCGTTCCTTTGCCGCCCTGATTGGTAACGACCCGGTGGGTGATTCCGAACGACTCAAGCTGTGCGATGCGCGCCGGACGGCAATGATCCTGCACATTGGTGAGGACGACGATATCGGCAATCGCCGCCAGCGCCTCGATCGATTCACGGGCGTGCGGCACCAAAGTCTGGCGATCCATCTCCGCGGGAAAGAAGCCGCTAAGGTAGGTCCACATCTCCTCGCGCGCCAGCGGCGTGCCGTCGCGGCGGGACATGCTCGTGGCCATGTCGTGATGGGCGAGGTTGAAATCTATGTCATGAGCCTCCCCCAGCCAGGTGCCGAAATGGCGGGCCATGTGAAGCAGCACTTCGTCGCAGTCAGTGATCAGTAGGGGTTTCATGGGGTATCCAGCAATTGGCGCGCGCGGACCAGCGCGGCGGGGGTGATAGCAAGCGCATCCGCGCACGCGACAAGATCGGGCTCATGCGATTCGAGAAAACCGAGCACGGCGACGAGCGTCGCTGGCTCGGTTGCATTGGCACGTAGCGCCTGCGGATCGAGCCCGGTCAGCGCGAGCAGCCGGCTGGCGCGATCACCGTCACTCAGCGCCCAGCCGAGCGCACGCAGGCCGATCAAGCCAGCGTCTTCAGCAGAGTCTCTGTTTGTCACGGGCGGGCGCATTGCCTATTCGCTGGGGCCAGAAGAAAAGGATGATCGCGGACGTGGCAAAAAGGGTGCTGGTTGTCGAGGACAACGAACTCAACCTCAAACTTTTCTGCGATCTGCTGCGGGCCCATGAATATGTTGCCGAAGGGGTGCGCGACGGGCGCGAGGCGGTGGCGCGAGCGCGCGCTTTCCTGCCCGATCTGATCATCACCGATATCCAGCTGCCGCATCTGAGCGGCTATGAACTGATCGCGCAGCTTAAGGGCGATCTGGCGCTGCGCACCATCCCGATCATGGCGGTTACCGCCTATGCCGGTCGCGACGACGAGGAACGGATCAGGGCAGCGGGCGCGAACGCCTATGTATCCAAACCGATCGCGCTGGCGGCGTTTGTGGCGCAGGTGAAGGCGCTGATCTAGACAAGCAAAAGGCCGCGCGGGAGTTTCCCTGCGGCCCTTGATCCCAACAGACGTCGGGAAGATCGGAGGACGGCTTACGCCGCCCGGCCAATCACTTGATCTTGGCTTCCTTGAAGTCGACATGCTTGCGCACGACGGGGTCATATTTGCGGAAGGTGAGCTTGTCGGTCTGGGTGCGCGGGTTCTTCTTAGTGACATAGAAGAAGCCGGTATCGGCCGAGCTGACGAGCTTGATCTTGACGGTGGTCGGCTTTGCCATGACCTGAATTCCTGCGCGTTGAAAAAAGCAAAAAGCGGCGAACGCGTGCCCGCCGCTTGGTAAGCCGCAGCCGTTGGCCCAAGGCGACCGCAAAGTCAAGTCGCGCGCGCAGCACATGCGCCGCCCTACAGCCGTTAACGCCGCCTTTACCATAAGGGGCGCACGCTGCCACCCAAAGGCCCAAGGGGGGGGACGGATGATGACTCGGTACCCAACGATCGACCAAAAGGTGAAGGCCGAGTTGCACCGCCGCGCAACAATGCTGGAAGTGCGCCCCGGCGTTGCCTCGCTTGCCGCTGAGATCGACATGATCCGCCGAGTCGCCGCCCAGAACGGCATGCTGCCCGTCGCCAGCGTCGCCCAGATACTCGAATCGGCATTGGCGCGCGGCGAACAAGGCCCGCTGATCACCGGATGGATCGCGCTGCTCCGCGAGGCGATTGGCAGCGAGCGGCAGGACCAGTTCGCGCGCGAAAGCTATGTCGCGGCCTGCTCTGTCCGCCTGACCGGCTGATTCCGCTGCCATGGATGCGCTGATGGCCGCGTTTGTCGGCGCCCTATTGTGCCAGGCAAGCGACCGGACGGCATGGCTGTCGGCGATTCTCGGTGATCGCTACCAGAAGCCCTGGGCAATGATTGTTGCCGCTGCGGTGGCGCTAGCGCTTGGCAATGCCCTCGGCGCGGTGGCGGGTACGTTGATGGCGCCGATCATGACGCCCAACGCCCGCGCGCTATTCCTCGCGCTGGCGCTGCTATCGGCGGGTAGTACCGCGTTGTTCGCGCTGAAATCGCCCGATCGGATGGCCGAGTGGCGGATCGGTGCGTTCGGGACCACCCTCGTCGCGCTGCTCGCCATCGGCGTGGGCGACCGGACCCAGTTTCTTACCGCCGCGATCGCTGCACGCACGCCGATCGCCGCCCCGTTCGCCGCGATCGGCGCAACGCTGGGCAGCCTGGCGGTGATCGTACCGGCCATTTTGGCTGGCGAACGCGATTATCGGGCACTGCCGCACCGGCCGATCCGAATCGCGATCGGGCTGGTGCTGGTGCTGACGGGCGTGATGTTCGGACTTGTCGCGCTCCGCCTGATCTAGCGAAGCATTCACTCAAATCGATACTCTTCAGTGATCGGCCGGGACCCAATCCGTTATAGCAGCGTTACAACCGTCATTCGCTGCAGGAGACCTTTGCGATGGCCACCGATTCCGCCCTTAAGACACCAACCGACCTGAAAGCCAACGCCGCCAAAACCGTCGCACAAGCGCTGAACGGCATTTTGGCAGACAGCTATGCGCTCTATTTCAAGACCAAGAATTTCCACTGGCACGTCTCCGGCCCGCATTTTCGCGATTACCACCTGATGCTTGATGATCAGGCGGCGCAGATTCTCGCGACTACCGACGTGATTGCCGAACGCGTCCGCAAGACGGGCAACACCACCTTGCGATCGGTGGGGGACATTGCCCGCCATCAGACGATCAAGGACAATGATGCCGATTTCGTCGCGCCTGAAGCGATGCTCGCGGAACTGCGCGAGGATAATCTGGCGCTGATCGCGTCTCTACGGGAGGCCAAGGACATCGTCGACGAAGCCAAGGATAACGCGACGAGCGGTATCCTCGACGAATGGACCGATCAGGCCGAAGAACGCGCGTGGTTTCTGTTCGAGGCCAGCCGCAAGGGGTGATGCCTTGCCTGACGTGCCGGGGGGTCTCTTACAGATCTCCCCGGCAGTCCTGATTGCTACCGCTTTTTTACAAACTCGGCGCGCAGGACGAGGCCTTTGATGCCATCGAACCGGCAGTCGATTTCCTGTGGGTCGCCGGTCAGCCGGATCGATTTGATCAGCGTGCCGCGCTTCAGCGTCTGGCCTGCACCTTTCACGGTCAGGTCTTTGATCAGCGTTACCTGATCGCCATCGGCGAGCAGATTGCCGACGGCGTCGCGTACCTCGACGGCAGCATCCTTGCCAGTTGTAAGTGCCGCCGCATCAGCGGCGCTGATCCATTCGCCGCTCGCTTCATCGAAAACGAAGCTGTCGGCATCATCCGCGGTTGTGTCGGGGGTCATCGGGCCGATCAGCCCTTGGCCGGAGCAGGCACCGCGCCCTTGGTCGACGGGTTGGATGCATTGCCCTTTTTGGGCTTTTCCGCCTTGGGTTTGCGGACTTCCTTGTTTGATTTCTTCTGGGCCTTGGCCATGGCGTGCATCCCTATGGGGCACGCATCACGCCTGCCGGGTGGCCAATCTAGGCGAGTTCGCCCGCGCTGGCGCGTAAATTCGGTGCGCGGCCATGGCGGCGGCGCTGAACCGTGGTGAGGGTCACCCCGTCACCACGGTGTTGAACAGTGCGTTCTGCGCTAGGATCAGGCCGCTGGTCGATGCAAAGGCAAGCACGACTAGCAACAGGCTTCGCGTTCTGGTCATTATCATTCTCGGTTTCTTTTCGATTGTGGATGGGGTGCCGATCAGGCGATCGGCACCATCGGAACGGCAGCGCTGACCATCACGGTCGCGAACACCAGGGCAGCGGCTGCAGACATCACAACCCGCGAAATGCTTTCGATACGGAACATTGACTTTCTCCCTTTTTTCGCCGTCCGGACCATCCGGCCAGCGATGCCAAGGGAATTGCAGGGAGCGTGCCAAGTTGAGAAAATGGCTGAATTCAGCCCTTGTTCACCACAACAACGAAATGCTTTCGCATAATTCGCCAATGATTTTGGTGGGAAGCGCCAAGCTTTGGCGAATGTTGCAACCCCGCAACGAATTCCGGCGGCTCAACCGATTTTCAGGCAGTTTCGGCCATCGGCTTTGGCTGCATAGAGCAGCCCGTCGGCGCGCACGAACACATCACCCACGTCCTCACCGGACGAAGCGGCGGTAAGCCCGGCGGAAAAGGTAACCTCGCCCAACGGCTCATCCGATTCGCGAAGGCGATAGCGTTTTTTGGCAACCAACTGGCGCGCCGATTCGAGCATGTCTTGCCCAGCCGCCAGCGGGATGCCAGCGAACAGAACAACGAATTCCTCGCCGCCATAGCGCGCGACGAGATGTTCGCCGCACTGTTCAGCAAGTACATCGCCGATCGCCTTCAGCACGCGATCCCCCACGGCATGGCCGAAACCGTCATTGACAAGCTTGAAGTGATCAATGTCACACACCGCAACGCAGATCGGCGAACCCTTGGCGACGTGATCGGCATAGGCTTCCTCGAAAGCACGCCGATTGGGCAGGCCGGTCAGCGGATCGCGGCGGGCATTGTCACGCGCTTCCTCCAGCTTGGCGCGAAGATCGCTCGCCTCGCGCGTTGCGACTTCGAGCTGGCTTTCGGCATTCTGGACGCGGTTGAGCATCGCGCCCGTCATACGCAGCACCTCGCTGACCGAATCGATGCCGGTCGATACACGCATCGCATCGGCTGTCGCGGCAAGATCGCGCCCGAAATCGGCCGTTTCGTTGCGCATGGCGCGCACCAGATCCTGGAATCCTTCGACCTGCATCTGGGTCTGCGCGACCAGACCCTGGCCTGATGAAGCAGCAGCAGCGGGTGGTTCGATCGGCGCATTGCTGACATCACCGCCAAGCGCCAGAATATCGCGCTTGGTGAGCCGCACGCCGCCATCAGTAAGCGCTGCCACCGCACGGGCCAGCGGACCCGCAGGATCGCTGACGACACGGTAGCCAAAGGCATAGTTGACCGGATCGGGGCCAAGACGATTGGCTTCAAGAAAGTCACGAATGCGATCAAACACTGCACGGCTTGCTTCGCCGCGATCCACTGTCGCTTCCACCTCAAACGCCAAAGCCACCTTACCGCCCATCATCACCGCTTCCGTCAATCGCCTCGTCAAACGCCAACAAACGCCACTGCGTGCAGATGTCTGTACCGATCAACGCCTAATATTCGGTGACTTGGCGCTGCGGCCGAAACGATTTCTGATTTTTTGAAGGGGCAGGTGTTGGTTACCGAGCGCTTGTCCGGAGCCGCTTGACCGCGTCCAGCGTGGTGCGCACATGATCGGCATAGCTCATGTCATTGTGGACAAAGGCAATCGTGCCCGATGGCGCGATGACATAGCTTGTCCGGCTGGTGATCGTCCGCCCGCCGCCGCGCGACAGGGCGACGTCATAGCCGGACACCACAGCGGGCCCAGCACTAGCGACCATGAACTTGCCGGCGCAATCCTTGGCCGAAAAATCGGCGAGCACATCGACTGGATCAGCCGACATACCGATTACTGTTGCGCCTGCCTTGGTGAATTCGGGGATCGCCTCGGCAAAGGCGCGAGCTTCGGCGCTGCAGCCGGGCGTAAAAGCGGCGGGGAAGAAATAGAGCACGACCGGCCCCTTTTTCAGTGCGGCCTTCAGGTTAACGGTGGAAACCTTGCCCGCCGTCGCCCCGCGGGTCGTAAAGTCAGGTGCTTTGGCGCCGGGGGCAAGGGCGGCAATCGCGGGCGAAGCCGCCATCAATGCGAGCGGCAGCAAGGCAAGAAGCTTGGTCGAGAAGGTCATCATCATCTCCCATCTGAATTCGTTGGTACGGCGCATGACCAACGAAGAAGCTATCCGCAATACCGATTTATGGGTCGTTCGTCCGAGCTCGGGCAAAGTTGATCTACTACCCCCTCCGTTCACCTTGAGCGAAGTCGAAGGGCACGCGCTGCGGTTGGGCTTAGGCTTAGGCTTCGACTTCGCTCAGCCCGAACGGGTTTGGTAAGCTGCAAGATAACTCGATATTGTCCTACCGCGTCAGCGCAATCCCGATCCGGGCATGGGTATCGGCGCGGTTATAGTCGCTCAGCGCCTCGCCATAACCGTGAAACGCCTGACCGAACACATAAAGCCCAATATCGCCGACGCCGAAGCGCTTGATCGGGTAGGAGGCGAACAGCTCAGCCGATCCCTGGCGCGTCATCGGATTGCCGCGCGCATACAGCGCCAGCTTCACGCCGTCCTTCTGCTCGACCGAGGCACCCAGTGCGCCGTTGCCATAAAAGCGCTCGATATCGCCCGCGATCCCTTGCGTGCCGACATAGAACCAGCCCTGTGGCGCGATATCGAGTCGCCAGTCATTGCCGAGCGCAAACGTCTTGTTCACGCGAAGGTACAATCGGTTGATGTCGATCGACGTCGCCGGGCCGCCGCCGTTTGAGTCGTGGCGATAGCCGAGCGACAGCCGCGTCGATTCGTCGAAGGGCACGTCGATAAAGGCTTCGGGGCTATAGGTGGTCGCGCGGATCGGCCCCGATGGCTGATCGAGCGCCCAGAAGATCGTCTGGGTATAGGCGACCTTGATGTACGACGCAGGCCCTGAGCTGGCGAAGGGCTGCATCGCAAAGCTCAGCTGCACCTTTGCCCCCGAATCGCCCGTGCCGACCACGCCATAGGTCGGCTCGAACGGTTCGAACCGGTTGAGGAAAGCGCTTGCGGTGCCGCGCCCGCTGGTGGTCACCTGCTCACCGGGTCCGGCGGGACCGCGGGGTTCGGCGCGGGCGATGGCAGCGCGTGGCCCGGCTGGGCGGGCCAGCGGCGCAAGCCGGTAGCGCAGCCGCGCAAAGCCGCCGGGGGCCACCGGTCCGACATCGGCAGTCGAGCGGATCAGCTCGAGCGTCAACGCCGTGCCATCACGCGCGATCGTCTGAATGGTCGGCGGCGCCTCAACGGGTGCCGCATCGCGCCCCTCGTTGATCAGAAACACATCGACCCCGCTGAGCGCCCCCGCAGCGCTGGCGGGCGGCTCGACCAGCGGGCGGAGCTGCGCGGTGGCGGGCGACGCGACCAGCATCAAGGGCGCAAGGATCAGGGCGGCAATGCGGGCGGGATTCTCCATGATGGCGCAACTTGTCAGCCGATTGTGACAGAAGCGAGTCGCTTTTCACGCTGGCGAGGCGCGGTGGTGCAAGCTAGGTGGAGGTCATGCGCGTCACCCAAGCCGATATCGATCTCGCCCACCGTCTTGCCGATGCCGCAGGCGCCGTGATCCGCCCCTATTTCCGCGCGCCGCACGGGCTGGAAACCAAGGCCGACCATTCCCCCGTCACGCTCGCCGATCGCGAGGCCGAAGCGGCGATGCGATCGCTGATCGAAGCGACCTTTCCCGACGATGCGATCATCGGCGAGGAATATGGCACTAAGGATGGCACCAGCGGCCGCGCCTGGGTGCTCGATCCGGTCGACGGCACCCGCGCCTTCGTTTCGGGTCGCCCGGTGTTCGGCACGTTGATTGGCCTGATGATCGAAGGCTGGCCAATGCTCGGCATTATTGATCAGCCGATCCTGAAGGAGCGATGGTCAGGGGTGATCGGCAAGCCGACGCTGTTCAATGGCACGCCCGCCACCACTCGCGCCTGCCGCGCGCTTGAAGGTGCAGCGCTCGCCACCACCAGCCCGCACGCCTTTGACGAGCATCAGGCCGATCACTTTGTGGCGCTGGCCCGTGCGGTGACCGGCGGGCGCATGGGGCAGGGGCCGATCTATGGTGGCGATTGCTACAATTACGGCTGCCTCGCCTCGGGCCATCTCGACATCGTGGTCGAGGCGGGTCTGAAAATTCATGATTTCGCAGCTTTAGTCCCGGTCGTCGAAGGTGCAGGCGGACGGATGTGCGACTGGCAAGGCGACCCGCTAACCGCCGACAGTGTGGGTGAGGTGATCGCGGCGGGTGATCCGGCACGGATCGAAGGCATCGTCGAGGCGCTGGCCTGCCACGGGCATTGAGGGCGCTCGAGCTATTCCTCTCATCGGGAACCGGGGCTTGACCCGGGGGCCAGCTCTTCTAACGCCGCCCGTCATTGGGGCACGAAGGTAGCGGCACCCCGGAACGAGCCCGGGGTGAAAAGGGGGTTAGGTTTTTATCACCGATGCGCCGCCCGGATCAGCCGGTCGTTGATTGCGACGCCGATCCCATCGATCGGTATCCGCGCAACCGCAATCCCAACGCAATCGCTCGCATCGGCACGGTGGAGGCAGTCGAACAGGCGGGCGGCGGCCTCGATGAGGTCGCCGGTCTCGGAAAGTGTTTCGTCGCCGGGTAGATCGCCGAAACCGATCATCCATTCACCTGCACGCGCGATATTGGCATTGATCCGCAGCGGTTTGGCGGGGGCATAGTGGCTGGCGAGCTGGCCCGGGGCGATGATACCGCCTGGGGCAGCGGCCAGTGCCGCTCCGATCACCGCTTCGATGACTTCGGCCGGTATCGGACCGGGGCGCAGCAGGCGGGGTGGATCGCCCGGCATTATGATGGTTGATTCGAGTCCTGCGCTGGTAGGCCCGTCATCAATGATCATCGCGATCCGCCCGTTCAGGCTCGCCATCACATGCGCCGCGCGGGTGGGGCTGATCGCGCCGCTGGCATTGGCGGAGGGCGCGGCGAGCGGCTTGCGTGTTGCAGCCAGCAGCGCGCGCATCGCCCGGTGGGCGGGCACGCGGATCGCGATCGTGTCGAGCCCCGCCGTCACCAGCGACGCGATGCCGCTATCGGGCCGCATGGGCAGGACCAACGTCAACGGCCCCGGCCAGAACGCCGCCGCCAGCGCGCGCGCGCGATCGTCGACCACCGCAATCGCCTCGGCCGCTGCCAGATCGAGCACATGGACGATCAGCGGGTTAAAACTCGGCCGCCCCTTCGCCGCATAAATCGCCGCCACCGCTGCCGCATTTGCCGCATCTGCCGCCACGCACGCCGCAATCAGGCGCGCGCCCTCCGCAATCGCCGCGTCGCCGTAAGGGAAGGTCTGTGTCTCAAAGGCGGTATTTGGCGTGATCACGCGTTGGCGCTATAGCGCCCGTGAGTTTAGAACAAGAGAGGCACCATCCGTGTTCACCCCCGCCGTTACCGAACAGCGTTTCGTGCTCGATCATATCGTCAAGATCGACGATCTCGCCGCGAGCGACCGCTTTGCCGCCGCGTCGAGCGATGTCGTCGATGCGGTGCTGGAGGGCGTGGGGGCGCTGGCAGCGGGCGAGTGGGCACCGCTCAGCCGGGTGGGTGACACCAATGGCCCCAAATGGACCACGGACGGCGTGAAGATGCCCGCCGGGTTCCCGGAAGCGTACAAGGCTTATGTCGATGGCGGCTGGGGCACGATTGGCGTGCCGGAAGAATTTGGCGGGCAGGGCATGCCCTTCATCATCCAGACGGCGGTGCTGGAGACGCTGGGTGGGGCCAATCTCGGCTTCGCGCTGGCCCCCACGCTGACGGTCGGCGCGATCGAGGCGCTGGCGCATCATGGCAGCCCCGAACAACAGGCGCTGTACCTGCCCCGCCTCGCGACCGGCGAATGGACCGGCACGATGAACCTGACCGAGCCTCAGGCGGGTTCGGACGTGGGCGCGGTGCGCGCCAAGGCCGAGCCGCGCGCCGACGGTAAGTGGAGCATCAGCGGCACCAAAATCTATATCTCGTTCGGCGATCATGACATGGCGTCGAACATCGTTCACCTCGTCCTCGCCCGGACGCCCGATGCGCCCCCGGGCACCAAGGGGCTGTCGCTGTTCCTCGTCCCCAAATATCGGCTCGATGCGGACGGCAATCCCGGCGAATTCAACGATGTCCGCGTCGTCTCGATCGAGCACAAGCTCGGCCTGCATGCCTCGCCCACCTGCGTACTGAGCTTCGGCGACAATGGCGATTGCGTCGGCGAGCTGATCGGCGCCGAGCTGGGCGGGATGCGCGGCATGTTCACGATGATGAACAATGCGCGACTGAATGTCGGCCTGCAGGGCGTGCAGGTCGCCGAGCGCGCGACCCAGCTCGCGGTCGCCTATGCGCGCGACCGCGTCCAGTCGGCGCGGGCGGGTGCGGGGCGTGATCCTGTCGCGATCATCGAGCATCCCGATGTCCGCCGCATGCTGATGCGGATGAAGGCACAGACCCAGGCCGCGCGGGCGCTCGTCTATCTCGCCGCCAGCCAGGTCGATCGCGCGACTTTGGGTGATGCCGATGCGCAAAAGCGGCTCGATCTGCTCACCCCGCTCGCCAAGGCGCATGGCACCGATATCGGCTGCGAAGTCAGCTCGATCGCGATCCAGGTCCATGGCGGGATGGGCTTCATCGAAGAAACCGGCGTTGCCCAGGGTTTCCGGGATGCGCGGATCACCCCGATTTATGAAGGTACTAATGGCATCCAGGCAGCCGATCTGGTCGGCCGCAAGCTCAGCATGGACAATGGCGGCGTCCTGAACGCCCTGATCGCCGATATGCGCGCCGAGGCCGAGGATGCCGGGCTGCGCGGGCTGATCGATGCCTGTGAAGAAGTCGCGCGGCGGCTCCTGACGGTCGATGTCGATGATCGGCTGGCGGCGAGCTATCCGTTCCTCACGATGCTCTCGACCGCAGTGTGCGGCTGGCTGATGGAGCGCCAGGGGCGGATTGCGGCCACCGTTGATGGCGATCCCGATTTCCTGAAGATGAAGCGCGCGGTGACCGATTTCTATGTGGCGCAGATCGTGCCCGAGGCGATGGGCCTGAAGGCGGCGGCCATGGCGAGCGCGGCGATGCTCTATGCGCTCGAACCAGCAGCGTTCGCGGCCTGATCGACAAAAAAAGGGGCCCGTGCCGAGCGGCAGGGCCCCTGATCGATCGTGAGATAGGGCTTATTTCTTCTCGTCGGTTTTTCCGTCGCGCACACCGATCGTGGGCACCGAGACTTCTTCCTTCTCGGTCTTGATCTTGGGCACGTCGATCTCGGCCTTGGTCGTGCCGACAACGACTTCCTTCGAATCGAGATCGACATCGGGCAATGCGCCGCCCTGAACGGAAACCTCAGGCAGCGCGCCGTTCTTCACATCGGCACTCCAGAAACCCGTTGCGAACAAGAGGCCAACAATCGCGGCAACCGCCAGCAGAACGATCAGCAGCGTGTTCATGCCACCCGACTTGGTAACAATGGTTGTTTCGCGCACGGTATGCGTGCCGTCAGGATTTCTGTCGGGGTTTAGATTGTCGGCCATGTGTTCGTCCCATCATCTCGTTAAAAAACTGAAACGACCGGATTATTCGAATGTTCCGTTTGGCATGGCTGCAGCAGCCGACGCACGCGCAATCAAACGGCGGCGTTTTCCAGCAGGTCGCCAGCGTCGATGCCGAGCAGCTTGATGTGATCGCGGATACGCGGCCAGCTGGTGGTCATGAAGTGATCACGCTCGGCGATGCGCAGCTTTTCGGCCGCGCCCGCCAGCACGAACATGCCAACGCCGCGCCGCACCTCAACATAGCCATCGTCCTGAAAGCTTTGATAGGCTTTGGCGACGGTCAGCGGATTGGCGCCATGTTCAGCGGCCAGAGCGCGAACCGAGGGCAGTTGATCGCCCGCGCGAAACTCACCGCGCAGAATGGCTGCGGCGATCGTCCCCCGCAATTTGATATAGACCGGACTGTCTTCGCTGTTGAGCGCTGTCATGCTGCCTTAATACAGCAATCGCCCGGTTCGTCCAGCCCCTAAGCTGTTGCTGGGGGCACCCAGACCGAGATCACGCTACCCGGATTGGGACGGGGGCGTTCTTCCAGGTCGCGTGCAGGCGATCCGATGAAGATGAAACCGGCGATCCGCTCAGGCGCAGCGCCAAAAGCATCGCGGACCACGTCCGAATAGGCCGCCCAGCCGGTCAGCCAGCCGCCGACAAAGCCATGGGCATGGGCCGCGTGGAGCAGGTTCATACAGGCAGCACCCACGGACAATTCCTGCTCCCAGATCGGGATTTTCCGCTCCAGATTGGGGGAGGACAGGACGACAACGAGCGTCGGGGCCTGGGTGGCGAAGGCCTCCAGCGTCTCGATTTCCAGCCGGGCCGCGTCGGGTCGTTCAGCGAGATAGGCCGTCGTGATCAGCGTGGACAGCGCGCTTCGTGCAGCATCGGGCACGATCACAAAGCGCCACGGGTTGATCTTGCCATGATCGGGCGTGCGTGCGGCGATGGCGAGGATCGCGTCGAGCTGGGCAGCATCAGGGCCGGGCGCAATCATCTCACGCGGGCGGCCCGACCGGCGCGTGGTGAGCAGCGAGAGGGGTGTGGAGAGATCGTTGAACATCGCTGCCGCCCCTAAGCCGCATGACGGCGGGCGACAAGTCGTCATGCGGCCACCATCGTGCCACATTATTGCTTGGCAGCACGATTTTGGCCGCTAGGCTCGCGCGCTTGATCAGCGGTCCATTAGTGATCCGCATTCGACTGTTTGGTAAAGGGGTACCGCGTGGACATTATTCCAGCAATCGCGCTTGGTTTTCTGGTATTTCTGCTTGGCTTGGGCGGGATGATCGCGGCACGGCCGGGGGCTGAATTTGCCGGCCATCCCAAGGGGCTGTACGTCCTGTTCTTCGCCGAAATGTGGGAACGCTTTTCCTATTACGGCATGCGCGCGCTGCTGATTTTCTACCTGACCAAGCACTGGTTGTTCGGCGATGGCACCGCCAACCTGATTTATGGTGCCTATACCAGCCTCGTCTACATCACCCCAGTGCTTGGGGGTTACCTCGCCGATCGCTATTTGGGCCAGCGCAAGGCCGTGCTGTTCGGTGCGGTGATGCTTACCATCGGTCACTCGCTGATGGCGTTTGAAGGCACTGGTGGTCAGGCCGATGCGACGATCAACATATTCTGGATGGCGCTCAGCTTCATCATCGTGGGTTCGGGCTTTCTGAAGGCCAATATCTCTGTGATCGTCGGCCAGCTCTATCCGCGCACGGATATCCGCCGCGATGGTGCCTACACGATCTTCTATGTCGGCATTAACGTGGGTGCGGCAATCGGCACGATCCTCGCGGGCTACCTGGGCGAAACTTACGGCTGGCGCTACGGCTTTGGCGCGGCTGGGCTGGGTATGTTGCTGGGGCTGGTGGTATTCGTGATCGGCAAGCCGCTCCTGCTCGGCAAGGGCGAGGCTCCCGATCCCGCGCGCCTCCTGAAATCGGTGGCCGGTATCAAGTTCGAATGGCTGATCTACCTGATCAGCATTGCATCGGTTTTCGTGATCTGGGCGCTGATCCAATATCAGCAGGTGATCCAGTGGCTGCTGCTCGCATCGGGCATCACGCTGCTGCTCTATGTGCTGCGCGTATCGCTGAAGCTCGAACCGCAGGCGCGGGATCGCATGCTGGTGGTGCTGTTCCTCATCTCGCTCAACCCGGTGTTCTGGGGGCTGTTCGAACAGGCCGGCGGATCGCTGAATCTCTACACGGATCGCTTTGTCGACCGCGCCGGGGTGCCGGCATCGTTCTTCCAATCCATCAACCCGATTTATATCGTGCTGATGGGGCCATTTTTTGCGTGGCTGTGGGTGGCGCTGGGCAAGCGCGGGTGGGAGCCGTCTGCCCCTGCCAAATTCGGCCTCGCGCTGTTGCAGGTCGGCTTTTCATTCCTGTTGTTCGTCTGGGGGGCCAACAGCGTTGGCGTCGGCATCGCGACGCCGGTGCTGTTCGTGTTCCTGATCTATTTCTTCCAAACGACCGGCGAGCTGTGCCTGTCACCGGTGGGGCTATCGGCCATGAACCGGCTCGCGCCGAAGCATCTCGCCAGCCTGATCATGGGTGCGTGGTTCTATATGACCGCGGTCGGCAATTTCGTGGCGGGCAAGATCGGTGAGGCAACGGGCGGCGAAAGCGGCGTCGCGACCAAGGAAGGCACGCTCGCAATCTATTCAACGATCGGCTGGATCACGATTGGCGTCGCGGCGGTGGTGCTGATCCTGTCACCCATCGTCACCAAGCGGATGCATCTATCGACGCTGAAGGACGATGACGAGCGGGCAACCGCCTGATCGGTTTACGCGCGGGCTTTCGAGGGGGATACTGATGGACGGAACGACAATGGTCGCGGTGGCGGCGGGATCCTTTGTGGGGTCGCACTTTCTGCTGTCGCACCCTTTCCGTGCGCCTCTCGTCAAGGCGCTGGGCAATGGCGGCTTCACGATCCTTTATGCACTGGTCGCGTTCGCCACGCTCGGCTGGACAGCCAACGCCTATAAGGCCGCGCCGATCACCCCGATGCTGTGGGATGTCGGCGATGGGTTGTGGGCGGTGGGCACCGCGATCATGCTTGTCGCGAGCATCCTGCTGGTCGGCTCGCTGATCGGCAATCCGGCGCTGCCCGGTCCCGCCGCCAAGGCACCCGAAAAGGCGCGCGGCGTTTTTGCCATCACGCGCCATCCGATGATGTGGTCATTCGCGCTTTGGGCACTGGCGCATGTGCTGGTCTATCCGATTGCAGCGAACATCTACCTGTCAGCCGCGATTGCGACGCTCGCGCTGGTGGGGGCCGCGTTGCAGGACGCCAAGAAGCGCGCGCTCGTGCCCGAACTCTGGCTCGTCTGGGAAAAGCGCAGCGGCTACTGGCCGTTCGCCGCCATCGCGTCGGGCAAGGCCACATTCGGCGGGTTTCGACCGCATGACATTGCCGGTGGCGTGGTGATCTGGCTCGCGGCGACTTGGGCGCATATCCCGATGGCCGGCATTGCCGCGGGCATCTGGCGCTGGGTGGGGTGAATAAGCTTTTAGACGGCTGTTTCCGCCATAGTCCGTTCGGGCTGAGCGAAGTCGAAGCCTAAGCGCTGCGCATGCCCTTCGACTTCGCTCAGGGCGAACGGAGCTGGTAGAAGCATGGAATGGTATCGTATTTGGTTGGCCAAACCCATTTGCGAACCTCCTTACAACCGCACCATCGCCATCATCCGCTCGCCATAGCGCGGTCCTGCCGTGCCACCTCGCGGGGCGGCGGCATCGAGGTCAGCCAGATCCTGCGCGGTCAGCACCACGTCGACCGCGCCCATACTGTCCTCCAGCGTCACCCGCCGCTTCGATCCCGGGATCGGCACGATATCGTCACCCTGCGCCAGCAGCCAGGCAAGCGCGACCTGCGCGGCGCTGGCGCGGTGCTCGCCGGCAATTCGCTTGATCACAGCGACGATGTCCATGTTCAGCGAAAAATTCTCGATCGAATAGCGTGGATCGCTCAATCGGTAATCGCCCGCCGGCAAATCCTCGGGCGCGGTGATCTGCCCGGTCAGGAAACCCCGCCCCAGCGGCGAATAGGGCACGAACCCGATACCGAGTTCGCGCGCGGTGGGCAGAATATCCTCCTCCACATCACGTTCCCATAGCGAATATTCGCTCTGCAGCGCCGCGATCGGGTGCACCGCCGCCGCTTTGCGCAGCGTCGCCGCCCCAGCTTCGGAAAGCCCCAGATGGCGGACCTTTCCCTCCTTCACCAGCTCGGCCATCCCGCCGACAGTTTCCTCGATCGGCACCTTGGGGTCGACGCGGTGCTGGTAGAACAAGTCGATCGTGTCGATCCCGAGCCGCTTGAGCGACCCCTCCACCGCGCGGCGTGCATTGGCGGGCGATCCATCGACCCCGGTCACGCGATTGTCGTCATCGAAACGGAAACCGAATTTGGTCGCGATCACCAGGCCATCCCGCTTGCCCTTTATCGCGCGGCCCAGCAGTTCCTCGTTCAGCAGCGGGCCATAGACTTCGGCGGTATCGAAAAAGGTGACGCCCATGTCGATCGCGCGGTGGATCGTCGCGATGCTCTCCGCCTCGGTCGCCGCGCCGTACATGGCCGGGCCAACGCCCGCCATCGGCATCAGGCCAAGCCCGAGCGCGGATACCGACAAATCGGCGCCAAGGGTGCGATATTTCATGCGGTCTGTCCTTCGATCAACAGGTCTTCGGGGGTTATCGGCGCAGGGGCGGCACGCGCGGAGAGCGTGGCAGTAACGGCAAGGTCCATCGTGACATTGCCCAAGGTGCGCATGATATCGGGGAAAGTCTCGATTGCGACGAGCAGCCCGAGCGGCGCGATCGGCACGCCCATCGCCGCCGCGATCGGCGCGATCGAGCTGACAAAGGTGATCGATCCGGGCAGGCTGACCGCGCCGAGCGTCGTGATCGACGCGACCGCCACGCCCGCCGCCAGATTTTGCCAGGTCAGCTCTACACCGAACAACACCGCGATATAGATCGCCACCGCCAGATTCATCGCCGGGCCGGTCGCGCGAAACACCGCGACAGCAAGCGGCAGGATGATGCCCGAATGCTGGGTATGCACGCCGATCTGCTCCGCCCCGCGCAGCATCGCAGGCAACGACGCGAGTGAGGACTGCGTGCTGATCGCGACTGCCTGTGCCGATGCCGTCGCGCGGGCGAATTTGACGATCGACACCCGCCCGCCGATCGCGCCGAGGAAGAAGGAAGCGATCCACAGCACGGTGCCGACGCTGGTCACGATCAGCACATAATGAAGCAATGCACCGAACGCCTCGCTGCCCGCCTTTGCCCCCACCAGAAACGCCAGTGCGAACACGCCGATCGGGCCCAGCCACAACACCCAGCCGATCACCACGATCATCGCATCGGCGACCGCCGCAAAAAACGCCACAAGCAACTCGCGCGGCGGCTTGGGCAGACGGGTAATCGCAAAG
Organism: Sphingomonas sp. 32-62-10; assembly: GCA_002280555.1. Taxonomy (GTDB): domain Bacteria; phylum Pseudomonadota; class Alphaproteobacteria; order Sphingomonadales; family Sphingomonadaceae; genus Sphingomonas. The sequence continues at coordinate 136,209 of NCEE01000010.1, read as the reverse complement.
GCAAAGGCCAGCGTGAACACGATCAGCGGCAGGAATGCGCTGTTGGCAGCGGCAGATACGGGATTGCTCGGGACGATCGCGGCCAGAAAATCGCCGAATGGGGGAACCTCACCGATTGCCTTCACATCCGGCAGCGATGCCTTCAACGCGGCCCCCGCAGCGGGATCGATCGGCCACAGCTCGAGCAATGCCGGCGTGACGAACGCCGCCATGATCGCCCCTGACCAGAGCAGGACCATGAAAGTGATCATCGCCCGTGTCGCCAGTTGTCCGGCGCGCGCGGCATCGGCGGTGGCGGCGATGCCGATCACCAGTAGCGAGACGACGAGCGGCACGATCGTCATTTGCAGCCCGTTCAGCCACGCAGTGCCGATTGGTTCGGCGATAATGATGCCGATCGCCGCAAAACCCTGGCCTGCGGCAATGATGCCCAATGCCAGCCCGGCGACCAGCGCGAGTAAAATCCGGGTTGCTTGCGACATGCTCGATTATCTCTCCTGGCGGCGCTACACCTGAACGTCATAACGAATGGGGCGGGCGCGCATGGCAAGAAAATATTTCGGCACCGATGGTATTCGCGGCAAGACCAATCAGTTGCCGATGACGGCGGCGATGGCGATGAAGGTCGGCATGGCGGCCGGCGCGCATTTCCGCCGTGGTGCTGGTGGGGCCGATGCCGACGCCCGCTGTCGCCATGCTCACCCATTCGATGCGCGCCGATATGGGGGTGATGATTTCGGCCAGCCACAATCCTTACGGCGATAATGGCATCAAATTGTTCGGCCCCGATGGCTATAAACTGTCCGACGCCGACGAACTGGCGATCGAGGCGCTGATCGACGGCGACATTGCGCTCGCCCCCTCCGCCGAAATCGGCCGAGCACGGCGGGTGGAGGATGCCCGAGGTCGTTATATCCATTTCGCCAAATCGACCTTCCCCAGCGAGCTTCGGCTTGATGGCATGCGGATCGTGGTCGATTGCGCGAACGGTGCCGCTTATCAGGTCGCACCAAGCGCGCTGTGGGAATTGGGTGCGGATGTCGTCGCGATCGGGGTTGAGCCCAATGGCAAGAACATCAATGCTGGGGTCGGCTCGACCGCGCCCGATCTGCTGCGCGAAACCGTGGTCGCCAGCGGTGCGGCGATCGGCATTGCGCTCGATGGTGATGCAGACCGGCTGATCGTGGTCGATGAAACGGGCCGGGTGGTCGATGGCGATCAGCTGATGGCCGTCATCGCCAGTGGCTGGCAGCGCCAGGGAAAATTGGTGGGCGGCGCGCTGGTGACGACGGTGATGTCGAACCTGGGTCTCGAACGGCATCTCGCCGGGCAGGGCATCGGCATGCTGCGCACCCAGGTGGGCGATCGTTATGTGCTGGAGGCGATGCGCGAAAAAGGCATCAATGTCGGCGGTGAGCAATCGGGGCATATCATTCTGTCCGATTACGCAACGACGGGTGATGGGCTGGTCGCAGCCCTTCAGGTGCTCGGCGAACTGGTAACGGCGGGCGCCCCCGCGAGCGACTTCCTCCATCGGTTCGAGCCCTTGCCGCAATTGCTAAAGAATGTGCGTTTTGCCGGCGGCAAACCGCTTGAGGCTGACAGCGTGAAATCGGTGATCGCCGAGGCTGAGGCCGAGCTCAACGGCAGCGGCCGCCTCGTCATTCGCCCCTCGGGCACCGAACCCGTCATCCGCGTGATGGCCGAGGGCGATGACCGCGCGCAGGTGGAACGCGTGGTCGACCGAATCTGCGATGCGGTGCGCGCGGCGGCGTGAAGGGAGACCGAAATGCTTGAAATGCGACCCGATTGCGAAAAATGCGGTGCGGACTTGCCGGCCGATGCGCCTGGCGCATTCATCTGCTCATTCGAATGCACCTTCTGTGCCGATTGCGCCGATGCGCTTGATGAGCGCTGCCCCAATTGTCGGGGCGAATTGATGGACCGTCCGACGCGGACGGGTGCCGCGCTGAAGGAATTCCCGCCGAGCAATGCGCGGAAATTCAGCAGCTAAACTTCCATACTAATGCAAGGCCCGTTGAATCTGGTCTATATCTGTCGATGATAGCCTTGGTGTACAAAAAATAATCTGAGTCAATCTTGTTTGCCTAAAGATTGTTGATATTTTGCTAATCGAAATCATTACAGAATCGCGTTGGAGTCATTGAACGATGCGTACTTTGGCATTCTTGATTGGGATTGCTCTCACCACGATATCTGCCGCTCAGGAAAGTCCACATGACTTTGGTGGTGCCGAGCCATTAAATCCCGAAAATTGGATAACGAAAGACGACTATCCGGTTCAGGCAAAGATAAGAGGTATTACTGGGTTAGTTAAATTCCAGTTTTCCATCGATACAGCTGGCCGCGCAAATAGCTGTTTTATTACTCAATCATCAGGAAATGTCGATTTAGATCGAACGACGTGCCAACTGATCGTCAGGCGCGGACGATTCAGGCCTCTGAGAAATGATCAGGGCGAACCAATAACAACAAAAGGTCGATCTCAAGTTTTGTGGACTTTGTAAAGATCGATGTTTTTAATTCGAACTTGAAATTATTTGTATGAATCTTATTTTATTTTGCTGTATTTGGAAGATATATTATTAAGTTTATCACTTATAAGATATTATGTCGATGGTATTACACGTTTTTAGTACACAAATAGCACGGTTATGGGAATCGGATCGTAGAGTCTATTTACGACGACATCGGCGTTAGCTGTGCTGAGCTGCTGACGCTTGATGCCTATGATGCAGGATATCGGGCGACTGTAGCGTATTAAGCGCGCTCCCTCGCTCGTTGAACTTTCCTACATGCGGGAACTTGTGCCATTGATGGGGGATGCTCCTGATCATCCACCCCGACGCAAATCCCAGAAAGGCCCGGGTTTGCGCCGTTTCGGTAAAAGCGCTGGAGACCCGCAACTTCCGCAACTTCGCCTTCGTCGGCACCGCCCGATGACGGCGCGCATCCTGATTATCGCGGGCTCCGATTCGGGCGGGGGGGCGGGGATTCAGGCCGATATCAAGACGGTGACGATGCTCGGCGGTCACGCCATGACCGCGATCACCGCGATCACCGCGCAGAACACATTGGGGGTGCAGGCGGTGCATCCGGTGCCGACCGATATGGTGATCGCACAGATCCAATCGGTGGCTGAGGATATCGGGGTCGATGCGGTGAAGATCGGGATGATCGGATCGGCCGAAACGGCGCATGCGGTGGCGGACTGGCTCACGGCGATCGATGTGCCGATCGTGTTCGATCCTGTGATGATCGCGACCAGCGGATCGACCCTCGCCGATCCTGATACCATCGCCGCCTTTGGTCGGTTGATGGCGCTCGCTTCGGTCGTCACCCCGAACACTCCCGAACTCGCGGCGCTTGGCGGCGAGGCGGCGGTGCTCGCGCATGGTTGCCATCTTGCCGCGAAGGGCGGGCATGGCGAGGGCAACATCATCGTCGATCGCCTGCTGTCCCCCGCTGGCCTGCTGGCCGAACTGAGCGGCAAACGGATCGACACCACCGACACCCACGGCACCGGCTGTACCTTTGCCAGCGCGCTGGCATGCGGGTTGGGTCAGGGGATGCCGATTATCGCCGCCTTTACCGGGGCGGTGCGGTTCGTGCGGATTGCGTTGCTCTCGGCCCCCGGACTTGGCAGCGGACACGGCCCGATGGGGCATCATCTGGGCGTCGTGCCGTTCGATGAACTGGAAGGCGATACATGATCGCCGGGGTCGACGAAGCCGGACGCGGGCCGCTGGCGGGGCCGGTGGTGGCGGCGGCGGTGGTGCTGTGTCCGGGCGGCATCACGGGGCTCGACGACAGCAAGAAATTGAGCGCCGCACGCCGCGAGGCGCTGTTCGCCAAGATCATGGCGGAATGCACCGTGGGGATCGGCACCGCGAGTGTCGAGGAGATCGATACGCTCAACATTTTGTGGGCGACGATGCTGGCGATGGAACGCGCGGTAGCAGCGCTTGGCGTTGATCCAAGGGAAGTGCTGGTCGACGGCAATCGCTGCCCCGCCTGGCGCTGGCAATCCCGCGCGATCATCGGTGGGGATGCGATTGAGCCGTGCATTTCGGCCGCATCGATCATCGCCAAGGTAACGCGCGACCGGATAATGATCGCCGCTGACCGGGTGCATCCCGGCTATGGCTGGGCATCGAACAAGGGGTATGGCGCGGCGGTGCATATGGCTGCGCTGGCGCGTTTGGGGCCGACGCCACTGCACCGCCGGTCATTTGCGCCGGTTGCCCGCGCCCTTTCTCTGCAGTCGCTGGTGGAGTGAGTCTTTCGCGCCACACCACTATTACTTGCGATGGCACGACCAACCGGACTCAATATATCGTTCCAGTGCCAAATTGTTCCGCCGCGTTAACCATTTACTAATTGGAATCGTTAACCATTGTTTTCTTGACGGGCAGGGTAACTTTCGTGCCGATGGGCATCTTGCAAGGCGGGGATGGCAATAATGGGCGTTTTGGAAAAGGTCAGGACACGTCGAACACCGGCCCCGGTGGCGGATGTCGACTTGCCGCTCGATTCGATCATCATGGGCGATTGCATCGCCGCGATGCGCGCGCTCCCAGCCAAATCGATCGACATGATCTTCGCTGATCCGCCCTATAATTTGCAGCTCGGCGGCGATCTCAGCCGTCCCGATGGCAGCCATGTCGATGCCGTCACCGACGAATGGGACAAGTTCGACAGCCTGAGCGCCTATGAAAAATTCACCCGCGCCTGGCTCGCCGAGGCGCGGCGGATTTTGAAGGATAACGGCACGATCTGGGTGATCGGCAGCTACCACAACATCTTCAAGGTGGGTTCGGCGATCCAGGATCTGAACTTCTGGATTCTGAACGATATCATCTGGCGCAAATCGAACCCGATGCCCAATTTCAAGGGCACGCGTTTCACCAATGCGCATGAGACATTGATCTGGGCGTCGATGGGCGAAAAGGCGCGCTACACGTTCAACTATCGCAGCATGAAGACGCTGAATGACGAGTTGCAGATGCGCAGCGACTGGGAATTTCCGGTGTGCGGCGGGCAGGAGCGGCTGAAGAAGGGCGGCACCAAGGTGCACCCGACGCAAAAACCCGAAGCGCTGATTTATCGCATTTTGCTGGCCTGCACAAAGCCGGGGGACGTGGTGCTTGATCCGTTTTTCGGCACCGGCACGACGGGTGCGGTGGCCAAGCGGCTGGGACGGCGCTGGATCGGCATTGAGCGTGAGCTTGGTTATTGCGACGCGGCGCTCGAACGGATTGCCGCCGCGCTGCCGCTTGATGAATCGGCGCTGGTGACGATGCAGTCGCCGCGAACCGCGCCCAAGGTCGCTTTCGGGGTGCTGGTGGAGAACGGGTATCTGACGCCGGGCCGCGTGCTGAGCGATGCCAAGCGCCGCCACCGCGCGCTGGTCCGCGCCGATGGCAGCCTCGAAAGCGTGTGCGGCGCGGTCGGCTCGATCCACAAGCTTGGCGCGACGGTCCAGGGTGCACCGGCGTGCAATGGCTGGACCTTCTGGCATTACGACACGCCCGACGGCCTCGCGCCGATCGATGCGTTGCGCAAGACCTATCTGCTGGCGACCCAGCCGTAGCGACGATGCACCTTCGCCCGATCCAGTTCGTCGACAGTCCCGTCGGCCGTGATGGCGAAGTGGCGCGGCTGGCAGGCGGGATGCTGTGGTTTGCCGCTTATGAGGTAATCGAAGGCAAGCAACGTCGAACGGTGACGATCGCCGATTTCGACGAGAAGCTGGCGCAGGACGAAGCGGCAGTCGAAATCCACCGCGCTATCGTCAAACCGCGCCCGCCGCTGACCTTGGGCGATCGCGTGCTGCGGCTCGATCAGCCGCATGTTGCGGGCATTTTGAACGTCACGCCCGACAGTTTTTCGGACGGCGGCGCGCTCGAGGACGATCCGGTAGCCGCTGCCAATGCGGGGTTCGACATGGCTGCCAAGGGCGCGAGCCTCATCGACCTGGGCGGCGAATCGACCCGGCCCGGCGCGAAACCGGTGTGGGAAGGCGATGAGGTGAAGCGCGTGCTCCCCGTGGTCGAGCGGCTGGTGAAAAGCGGTACGATCGTCTCGGTCGATACGCGCAAGGCCGCCGTGATGGAGGCGGCGCTGGCGGCGGGCGCCCATATCATCAACGATGTGTCGGCGCTGCTCTGGGATGATCGTGCGCTGGAGGTGGTGACCAAGGCCGATTGCCCGGTGATTCTGATGCACTCGCCGGAGCCCGCCAAAGGGCCGCACGGCGGCAGCGGCTATGCCGACGTGCTGATCGAGGTGTACGACTGGCTCGAAGCACGGATCGCGGCCGTCGTGGCAGCGGGCGTGGACCGGGCGCGGATCATCATCGATCCCGGCATTGGCTTCGGCAAGGGGCTGGCCGAGAATCTGGCGCTGCTCAACGGGCTGGCGATGTTTCATGGGCTGGGTTGCCCGATCATGCTCGGCGCGAGCCGCAAGCGGATGATCGGCGCTCTTTCAAACGAAGCGCCGGTGGGCGAGCGTCTCGGCGGTTCGCTCGCGCTGGCGCTGAAGGGCGCGGAGGCCGGGGTACAGTTGCTCCGCGTGCATGATGTGGCGGAAACCGTGCAGGCGTTGCGCGTATGGCGGGGGTGCAAGGATCAAGCGCTGGTGGGGCGCTAGACCTCACGCCGCCGCGTTGTCGATCCCCAACTCGCCCAGCTTTCGGTAGAGCGTCGAACGCCCGATCCCCAGCCGCCGGGCAACTTCGGTCATTCGGCCACGGTAATGGCCAATGGCGAGACGGATGACATCGGCTTCGATCTCCTCCAGCGCACGCATATTGCCGTCCGGGCGGAACAACGTCACGCCGCCGCTGGCGGGTGTGGCAGAAGTGGTGCTTGCACCCGCCAGCCGCTTGGCGCCGAGCGCTGCGATCTGCGGGAAATCGGCGCGGGTCAGCGCGTTCGCCTCACACAGCACGGCGGCGCGGAACAGCGCGTTCTGGAGCTGGCGGACGTTACCCGGCCAGTCGTAATTGACCAGAAGTTGCAGCGCATCATCAGTGATGCCGATCGGGCGCAGGCCTGGCTGTTCGGCGATCCGCGCGAGGAGGTGCCGGGCGAGTGCCGGAATATCACCGGTGCGTTCGCGCAAGGGGGGGATCGTCACCTGGACGACGTTGAGCCGGTAATACAGGTCTTCCCGGAAGCGCCCGGCTTCAACCTCATCGAGCAAGCGCTTGTTGGTGGCCGCGATCACGCGGACATCGACTTCGCGCGTGTGGCGCGCGCCGATCGGCTGGATTTCGCCCGATTGCAGCACGCGGAGCAGTTTCACCTGCGCTTCGAGCGGCATCTCACCAACTTCGTCCAGGAAGATCGTGCCGCCATCAGCTTCGCTGAACCGCCCCAGCTTGCGTTCGAACGCGCCAGTGAACGCGCCTTTCTCATGCCCGAACAGTTCGGATTCGACGAGGTTGGCGGGGATCGCGCCGCAATTGACGGTGATCATTGGTTTCTTGGCGCGTGGGGACGCAGCGTGAATGGCCTCTGCCACCACTTCCTTGCCGACGCCGCTTTCACCTTCGAGCAGCACGGCAACGCGGGCGCGGGCGGCCTTGGCGGCAATGGCGAGGGCGGCGCGGAACATCGGTTCGGAACCGACGATCTCGTCAAAGGCTAGCAGCGCAGGGATTTTCTCGGTTAGCGGGCGAAGCTCACCCGCCGTGGTGCTGGCGACCGCAGCCTCGAGCGCGCACAGCAGGCGTTCGGGCGCGAGCGGCTTGACCAGGAAATCGGTGGCGCCAGCGCGCATCGCGCCCACGGCCTGTGCGACCGATCCGTTGGCCGTCAGCATCAGGATCGGGAGCGAGGGGCGGCGCAGCCGCAGCTCGGTAATCAGCGCGGTAGGGTCAGCCTCCGGCGCCCAATGATCGATCAGGATCGCATCGAGCTGCATCCCGTCTTGCGTACCAAGCGTCGCGATCGCCATTTCGCCATCACAGGCGAACACCGAACGCCACCCGCCCCGCGCGGCAAGCGCCGCGACCAGGCGGCGTTGCGCTGGCTCGTCATCGATCAACATCAGCAAGCGCTGGCCATTGCGCGTCATACAGCCGTCCCCATGCAACCCTGTTCCAGCCGGTAACCTTAACGACAGGGGGTAAAGGGGGGCTTAAAGGCGCCAACGGAGATTTGGCCCGTGCGTAAGGGTTGCAGGCGGGGCTTGAGGTGCTGACGCCGCACGGTTAAGGGCTATGGCCAACAGATACGCTTGTGGGGGGTAATCGCGAATGACCGGCAATGGCGACATCAAGGCGCACGAACAAACCTACGGCAAAGTCATGGGCGTGATGAAATGGGGCGCGGTGGCGTCCTTTGCGATCGCCGCATTCGTCGTCTGGCTGATCGCGGGCTGACCCGGCGGTGAAGATCGCCCTGTTGAAGGAGCAGGCCACCGGTGAAAACCGCGTGGCCGGAACGCCCGAAACCGTCAAGAAATTCATCGCATTAGGTGCAACCGTGTCGGTTGAGGCCGGCGCGGGTGCTGGTGCTGCCATTGCCGATGCGCAGTTTGCCGATGCAGGCGCTACCTTGGGCGACCGGGCTGCCACACTGGCGGGCGCGCACATCGTGCTGGGTGTGCAGGGCCCCGATCCGGCGAGCCTTGCCGGCGCCGCGCCGGGTGCATGGATCGTCGCGAGCCTCAATCCCTTTGGCGAGCGGGCACGCGTCGATGCTTATGCCGCAGGCGGATTCGAGGCGCTGGCGATGGAGTTCATGCCGCGAATCACCCGCGCCCAATCGATGGATATCCTGTCGTCACAGTCGAATCTGGCCGGGTATAAGGCCGTGCTTGACGGTGCTGCGGAATATGGTCGCGCTTTTCCGATGATGATGACCGCGGCCGGTACGGTTTCGGCGGCGCGCGTTTTCGTGATGGGCGTCGGCGTTGCAGGCTTGCAAGCGATCGCGACGGCGCGCCGTCTGGGCGCGCAGGTTTCCGCCACCGATGTGCGCAGCGCGACGAAGGAGCAGATCCAGTCGCTGGGTGCCAAGCCGATCTTCGTTGAGAACGTCAAGGGCATCGAGGGTGAAGGCGCAGGCGGTTACGCTGGCGAGATGAGCCCCGAATATCAGGCGGCGCAGGCTGAGCTGGTGTCGAGCCATATCGCCAAGCAGGATATCGTGATCACCACAGCGCTGATCCCCGGGCGGCCAGCGCCGCGCCTGATCAGCGATGCACAGATCGCGACGATGCGGCCGGGCAGCGTGATCGTCGATCTCGCGGTTGAGGCGGGCGGCAATGTCGAAGGTGCGGTTGCCGGCGATGTAGTTACCGTTCATGGCGTGAAGATCGTCGGTCATCGCAATGTGGCTGGTCGCCTTGCGGCAGATGCCTCTGCCCTGTTTGCGCGCAACCTGTTCAACTTCCTGAGCGCCTTTTGGGACAAGGAAGCGGGCAAGCCCGTGCTCGACGAAGAAATCGGCGACGCAATCCGGCTGACCAAGGACGGTGCTGTCGTCAATCCACGGCTGCTGGGCTGATCAAGGGGATTATCATGGATTTTGTTTCTACCCTGTCGATCTTCGTGATGGCCTGTTTCGTGGGCTATTATGTCGTCTGGTCGGTCACCCCTGCGCTGCATACGCCGCTGATGGCGGTGACGAACGCGATCTCGTCGGTGATCATCGTCGGTGCGCTGGTCGCGAGCGCGGCGGAAGGATCAGCAGTGTCTAAATATCTCGGGCTGCTGGCGGTGGTGCTGGCCAGCGTCAACATCTTTGGCGGCTTTGCCGTCACCGCCCGGATGCTCGCCATGTACAAGAAAAAAGATCGGCCAGCGGCCAAGCATTGATGCGACCGCCCCGGCCAAGGCTGGGGTATCGCGCAACGAATGTGCTTTGTCGAACGGGGTAAGCCAGCACATGCTGGGAAGAGCTTTGGGGGTTAGTTGAACGATGGAACACGCAGCGCCGGTTAATCCCTGGGTATCCCTGGCCTATCTGGTCGCTGGGGTGTGTTTCATCCTCGCATTGCGCGGGCTGTCATCGCCGGCCAGCAGCCGTGAGGGCAACCGCTATGGCATGATCGGTATGGCGATCGCGGTCGGGACGACGCTTGCGGTCCATTCGGTTGCCAGCATCGGCGAAATTCTGATTGCGATCGGTATCGGCGCAGTGATCGGCGTGGTCACCGCGCGGCGAATCGCGATGACGGATATGCCGCAGCTCGTCGCCGCTTTTCACTCGCTGGTCGGCATGGCCGCAGTATTGGTGGGCGTGGCTGCGTTCCTTAACCCATTGGCGTTCGATATCATGGATGCCGATGGGATGATCCTGGTGCCGAGCCGGATCGAAATGGGGCTTGGCGTCGCGATTGGTGCCATCACCTTTTCGGGCTCTGTGATCGCGTTTCTGAAATTGAACGGCAATATGGGCGGTAAGCCGATTATGCTGCCGGGCCGCCATGTGATCAATCTCGGCGTTCTCGCGGGAATTCTCGGCCTGATCGCTTATTTCACGACCGATCAGAGCCCGTGGATCTTCTGGACGATCACCGCGCTCGCCTTCGTGATCGGCTTCCTGCTGATCATCCCGATCGGCGGGGCGGACATGCCGGTCGTCGTCTCGATGCTCAACAGCTATTCGGGCTGGGCGGCAGCAGCGATGGGCTTCACGCTGCATAACACCGCGATGATCATCACCGGCGCGCTCGTCGGTTCGTCAGGCGCGATCCTGAGCTACATCATGTGCAAGGCGATGAACCGCAGCTTCATCAGCGTGATCGCCGGCGGCTTTGGCGGCGATAGCGGTGGTGCGGGCGACGGTGCGGCGAAGGAGCAGCGCCCTTGGAAGCGCGGCAGTGCCGAAGACGCGGCCTTCCTGATGGGCCAAGCCGAACAGGTCATCATCGTTCCCGGTTACGGCATGGCGGTGGCGCAGGCCCAGCATGTGCTGCGCGAAATGACCGACAAGCTGAAAGAACACGGCGTCAAGGTGAAGTTCGCGATCCACCCGGTCGCAGGCCGTATGCCCGGGCACATGAACGTGCTGCTCGCCGAAGCGAGCGTGCCTTATGACGATGTGTTTGAGCTGGAAGACATCAACAGCGAATTCGCACAGACCGACGTCGCCTTCATCATCGGTGCGAACGACGTGGTAAATCCGGCCGCCAAGACCGATAAGGGATCGCCCATCTATGGTATGCCCGTGTTCGATGTCGAAAAGGCCAAGACCGTGTTGTTTATCAAGCGCTCCATGGGCGGGGTCGGCTATGCCGGCGTCGACAATGATGTGTTTTACATGGATAACACCATGATGCTGCTCGCCGACGCCAAGAAGATGGTCGAGGATATCGTCAAGGCGCTCGATTAATCGCTCGTCCGGCGTCGGAATGCATCCGTTTCGGTGCGTTTAATACGCAAGATCATGTGTTTGGCTCCATTTAGGAGCGATCGTTACGTATCCCCATGCGTGAATTGCGTATGATGGTCTCCATGAACAATGGAGCAAGGGCATGAACGACGCGTTGAACCAACCGGACTATCGGCCGCAACCAGCGGTGCTGCTGATCGGGGAGGCTGCCGGGCATATCCGGGAAGGGCAGGAAGCGCTGGTGCTGGCAGGTGCCCGGATGATTGGCCCAGTATCGTTGAGCGAAGCGACGGCCGTGCTTACGCAAGGCCCAGTGATTGACGGCGTGCTGATCGAGGCGGGCAGCGCTGGCGATACGTTGGGCGGCGCACTGGATGCGGTTGTGGCATGGCGTTCGGTCAACGGCGCGTCGGTCGTCATCGCGCTTGATGATAGCCAGATTGATGAAGTGACCGCATGCCTTTTTGACGGCAATGTGCAACTGCTGTGTGCCCCGTCAATCGCTGAACGCGTGGCGGCCCTGGTGATTGCGTTCGCCCATGTCGGCGGCGGCAGGGTGCGACAGGGTAATGATGATCGCTACCGTGATTCGGAACGACTCAGCAAGCTGAACGCCGAAGTCGCGCGCATTGCGGAGACGCTTTCGCGATTGACCAGGGCTGATCAAGGTGGGCTGCGACCGTCGATGCTGGGCGATCGGGCAGTGGCCTATCGTGGTCCCGACGACGGCGACGATGTTCCCGTGACGGCCGCGCAAATCCGCCAGGTGATCCGGGGACGCCGACTGCGGGATCAGTTTTTCGGTGAGGGCCTTTTTGAGGATCCCGCCTGGGATATGCTGCTCGATCTGTGTGCTGCCGATCTTGAACAGGCGCGGGTTTCGGTGTCGAGCCTATGCATCGCAGCGGCGGTTGCACCCACCACGGCGCTGCGATGGATCAGCCGCATGACCGAGGCGGGACTGTTTGAGCGCGAGGCTGATCCTTTCGATCGTCGCCGTGCCTATATGCAGCTATCCGCCAAGGCGCGCGATGGCATGCATCAATACTGGCGAGCGGCCAAACGGATCGGGGCAATCATCGCTTAGGGTGGTTCGCCGCTAAACTAGCTCCAGCCACTGATGCATGTGCACAGTCGATCATCCGCTCGCTGATCATCTTGCATGCTCGGCGCGGGGACGGGGCTTGCGGAAACCGCTGCGGTTTGGCACGGGAAGGTCTGCCCGTCATGGGGCGGGCGATTAGCTCAGTTGGTAGAGCGTCTCGTTTACACCGAGAATGTCGGCGGTTCGAGCCCGTCATCGCCCACCATTTCATTGCGATCCTGGCGCTATAGTGCGCGTACCAGTCGGATAGCCTGGGCGATCCAGGCTGGGTCTGCTACCACCTGCTGGCGATTGCCAGCGCCGAGTGGGAGCAGTTGCAGCTTGCCGGACGTGCCTGCCCCAGCTGGGGCCTCCCGACCGATCAGCCGCCCGAACAGGAATCGGCCTGCCGCGCGGGGAACGAGCACGTCGCGGTTGAGCGCGCGGACAAAATGCGCGGGATCAAGCGGCTCGCACCAGATTTCGTCGCCGGCGCGGTAGTCACCCAGGCTGGTGGAGACGGTAATACCGATCGTACCGGGTGCCGCGGCCAGCGGAGCAAGCACGGCGGGGTGGCGGGGGGCATGCGCACCCGATGCATCAAGGATTGCCGCGACCGCGATCTCGGGTCGATCGGGCAACGCAACCAGATCGGCTGCGGTAACACCCAGCGCATCGGCGATCCGGTTCAGCCAGCCGACCGACACCGTTCGCGTCCCGGTTTCGAGCCGACCGATGGTCTGCGCGGTGGTGGGTGGAACACAGGCGCGGGCAACATCCTCGAGAGTCATGTGCTTGGCGCGGCGGACTTCACGGATAGCGGTGATCATCTTGCACCCCAAAAATAACCAAATCGGTAAAACAACTTTCCTACAAACCATCCTTTATGGCAAGCGTGGAAATGTGAAGGGTGACTCGGCGACTGCAGGAGGTGGCGATGCGGGAATTGGTGGAACGCGAAATTGATCTTCTCGGCCCGGTGAACGCAAATCCGCCCAACGGTACGCAAGCTGGGGGCAAGACGTTGCCGAGCCGCCGCAGCGTAACCGTGAATCTTGCGGAATCGCCGCTCGCATGGCTAGCGGCGCGGGGGCTGGTCGATGCGCGACAATTTGAAGCCGGCGAGCGACTCCGCGCCGATTACGAAACGGCATCGCTCGGTCCCAGTGTCACGATGCGGTGGGAAGCGGCGCCCATCGCCCGCGGCTGGCGGGGTGCGCCAAGCGTCGATGATCCGACGCTGGCGCAAATCGCGGCCAAGCGCCGCTTCGATGCTGCCATCGATGCCGCAGGGCCGGGCTTGAGTGACGTGTTGTGGCGCGTGGTGTGTGCTGGTGAAGGCTTGCCGATGGCCGAAAAGGCGCTTGGATGGCCAGCGCGGGCGGGCAAGCTGGTGCTATGCCTCGCGCTTAATCGGGTCGCGGCGCATTATCAGCTGCGTTGAACGAGGCCGCGCCCTTAATGATTTTGGGGCTCGGCAAGTCCGCAAAAACGGTGGCGATCTGCAACCTAATCGGCTAGCACAGTCGACAACAATGATAGCCATCAAGGGAGAGCTTCCATGATCGTTTACGGGTCAACCATTTCGCCCTTCGTTCGCAAAGTGATGGCGTTTGCCGCCGAAAAGGGCCTCACGCTGACGCTCGAGCCCGCTGGCCTTGGTCGTGGTGGCCCGGCGTTTTCGGAAGCAAGCCCGTTCGGGAAGATCCCCGGCTTTCGTGATCCCGGTGCCGATAATGGCGCGGACTTTTGTATTTCGGATTCGACAGCGATTTGCGCTTATCTCGAGGCCAAATTCCCCGAGGCTAATCTGATCCCTAAGGCGCCGATCGCGCATGGCCGCACGATCTGGTTCGAGGAATTTGCCGATTCGATTTTCTTTGCGGTCGCCGCCAAGATTTTTTCGAACCGGTTCCTGCTGCCCAAGATGCTCAAGCGACCCTTTGACGAGGCGATTGCCGCCAATGCTGCAGATGTCGAACTGCCGCCATTGCTCGATTATCTCGAGGGCGTGATCCCCGCGAGCGGATTTCTGGTCGAGGACCGGATCACGCTGGCGGATATTTCGGTGTGCAGCCCGTTCGTGAACCTCGATCACGCCAATCTGGTGATCGACCCGGCACGCTGGCCGAAGACGGCAGCTTATGTCGACGCGATCCTCGCGCGGCCGAGCTTCACGCCGATCGTAACCGCCGAAAAGGCGCTCGTCGCCACTTTCGCCTGATCCTTATTTCTACCGAACCTGGGATATCGCCATGCTCAATTATGCCACCGTCGGATCGAACGACCTCGACGCCGCCAAAGCCTTTTATGATCCGCTTCTCGAAACGATCGGGATGAAGACGTTCTTCAATCACCCGAGCGGCGGGCGGCTATACGGGCGGCCGGGCAAGAGCCTTTTCGGGGTGCTCGGGCCGTATGACGGCAATGAAGCGACGATCGGCAACGGCACGCTGGCCGGATTCGGGCTGGAAAGCCGTGAGGCGGTGGCGGCGTTCCACGCCAAGGCACTTGAGCTGGGGGCCACCAACGAAGGTGATCCCGGCCCGCGCGGGGGTGACAATTCGCCCGCCTATTTCGCCTATTTCCGCGATCTCGATGGCAACAAGCTCTGCGCCTATCACTTCCTGCCGCCACCGCCCAAGTGAGGGTTGGGGACTTTTGCCGGTCCCCATCCTATATACCCGCATATGCAGATCGATTTCATCAAGTGCCACGGATCGGGCAATGATTTTCCGCTGATCGATGCACGTGGAATGGTGCTGTCCGACGGCGAATGGGCGGTCGTGGCGCGCGCGCTGGCAGACCGGGCGGGGCCGGTGGGCGGCGACGGCATTCTACTACTAAATAATTGTAATAAAACGATTTTATTCGCGATGCGGATGTTTAATTCGGATGGTTCCGAAGCAGAGACGTGTTTGAACGGCTTACGGTGCGTGGCGCGGGCGGGGTTTGAGGCGTTGGGGGTGGCCCAGGCGACGGTGCAGCTGAAGACAAGCACGGCTGAGGTTGCCCGCGATGCTGATCTGGCGCCGGGAGTATTCACCGTAAGGGAGACGGCCGGGCCGGCCGATCTGGATTTGACGCGCTGGCCGCTGGTGGGGCCAACCCACGTGGTCGATGCCCTCGTGCCGGGCTTGCCGAGCGACCGATTGTTCACCGCAGTGGCGATCCCGAACCCGCACCTGATCAGCTTTGTGGATACGATCGACGATGCCGAACTGAGCGCGATCGGCGCGGTATGCGAAGCCGCGCCCGATTGGCTGCCCAACCGCGCCAATGTTTCCTTCGTCGAGCAGCGCGGGGCCGATCTGTTCGTCCGTACCTTTGAACGCGGGGTGGGGCTCACCAACAGTTGCGGCAGCGCGATGGCCGCATCGACCTTCGCGGCCTGCCTGACCGGGCGGATCGCCTACGACAACCCGCTCACCGTCTTCAACCGTGGCGGCATGGTCCGCGCATCCGCCACGCGTGACGGCATGGTGACGCTTTCGGGCAATGCGACGGTCGAATGGCGCGGATCGGTGACGGTCGACCCCGCTACCGGCACCGCCAGCGACCTGCGGGTGATCGAACGTTACGACGATGAGATCGCGGCATGGAACGCGGTGCTGGCGGGGATTGCGGTCGCCTAGCCTCCCCCCTCCACCCAATCTCCACACTTGCCCCATGCAATCGCAAAGCCGGGGCTGGAGATTATGGCACTGATGCGCATGATACGCGTGCCGCCAGAGGATGAGCGATGACTGACGCCAGCCAGAACCGACCGACCGATAACGCGCTGATCCTGATTGCCGAGGATGATGCCGATATTGCGCAAATCCTGACGGCCTATCTCGACCGGGAGGGGTTTCGCACCGTCACGGCGGGCGATGGTGAGGTCGCGCTGATGCATCACCAGACGCTGCGGCCCGATCTGGTGCTGCTCGATGTGCAGATGCCCAAGCTGGATGGGGTGGCCGTGCTGGGTGAAATTCGCCGACGCGGTGGTACCCCGGTCATCATGGCGACAGCGCGCGCGGAAGATCTCGACAAGCTGCTCGCGCTTAGTCTCGGTGCCGATGATTATGTCATCAAGCCGTTCAACCCGCTTGAAGTGGTTGCGCGCGTCAAGGCCGTGCTGCGGCGGGTCCGCGGTGAAAACGCGGGGGATCGCACGATCCGTTGGGGGCCGATCGAAATTGACCCCGAAGCCTATATCGCTCGCGTGACGGGTGGCGACGCGCCGGCGACGCTCGATCTGACGCTGACCGAATATCGCTTGCTCGCGCATCTGGCGCGCAGCCCGTCGCGCGTATTCACCCGTGCGGCATTGCTCGATGCGTGCCTGCCCGAGGGGGATGCGCTCGAACGCACGGTTGATAGCCATATGAGCAAGCTCCGCCGCAAGCTGGAGGCCGCTGGCGCTGTCGGGCTGTGTGCGGGGGTGCGCGGTATCGGATATAGGTTGGAAGCGGCGTGAGCTGGCGCGCGCGGTTGAGCAAGCGATGGTTGCTCTCAACTCAGCTTGCCACGGTGCTGGCGGTATCGGTGCTCATTTGCGCGGCGATCGTCATCACCGAATCCCAGATTTACGACATTTTTGAGCAAACGCGCATCCTGGATTTACGACATTTTTGAGCAAACGCGCATCCTGGATTCGTTGTCGCCCGAAGCGCGCAAGGCCGGCGTCGCATTCGAGGCGGGGCGGGTACCAGAGCCCGATCAGATCCGCGCGCTGTTGAGGGATCATAAGGTGATCCAGCAAGATATTATAAACAGATCGTTCATTGCGTTGTTCATCTTCACCGTAACGGCGGCGCTGGGTGCATTCGGCGTCGGTGCGATTCTGTTGCGGCGGGTGGGGGGCGGGCTGAACGACGTAGCCGCTGCGGCACGCGCGGTGGCCGAGGGGCGGCTCGATGCGCGGGCCACGTCAGTGCGCTTCGCCTCGATCGAGGAAGACCAGCTGACCCAGGATTTCAACGCGATGGCCGAGTCGCTGGAGCATGCCGAGCGTGAGTTGAAGGAAAGCACTGCCGCCATCGCGCACGAACTGCGCACGCCGCTGACCGTGTTAAGCGGGCGGCTGCACGGCATTCAGGACGGCGTCTTCGCGCCCGACGCCCGGCAGATCGACAGCTTGATTCACCAGGTCGATGCGCTGACCGGGCTGGTCGATGATTTGCGGACGATCAGCCTTGTTAACTCAAACCAGCTGGTGCTTGAAGTGGCGACGATTGACCTGGCCGATGAGGTGCGACCGACGATCGAGGCCATGCGACCCGATCTCGAAGCCGCCGGGCTCACCGTGATCTGCAATCTGGCGCACGCGCCGATGCTCGGCGATGCTGCCCGGCTGCGTCAGGCGCTGGTAGCGGTGCTGAGCAATGCGATTCGATATGCCCCCGACAGCGGGCCATTGGAGGTCGAGACGAGTTTTCACGACGGATCGGTGGTGTTGCGCGTGCTCGATCGCGGGCCGGGGTTGAGTGAGGCGGCGGCGGCACGCGCGTTCGAGCGCTTCTGGCGCGCCGAGATGTCACGTGCGCGGGTTAGCGGCGGATCGGGGCTTGGCCTGTCGGTGGTGCGCGCGATTGCCGTTGCGCATCACGGCCAGGCGACCTTGCGCCCGCGTGCCGGGGGCGGCGCCGTGTTCGAGATGGTTTTGCCGCCGGTGCAACCGTTGCGGGACGTTGCGTAAGGGGTGGTGACGCGGATGCGATCAGAAGCGATCGCCCCGCACCACCTCGACGTCGGCTAGATCCAGCACCATGCGATAGTCTGATAGCAACGGCCCAATTCGGTCAATCAGCGCACTTGCCCGAATGCCGCTCGTTACGGTGATGAACAGGCATTTTCCCTGACCACCCACGCCATCGTTGCGCCAGCGCCCATGGGCACCTTTCCCACCGAGCGTCGGCACGATCGTGAAATGCGTGATGCCGACGGCGTCGGCTTCGTCCGCCAACCAGTCAGCGAACTCAAGATCGGCGATGATTTCCAGCCGTTTGCGCTGCACGAGTTCAGTCATGGTTACCTCGCCAGCGCCGTCGACAGCGCGATGAACAGGGGAATGCCGAAAACGATATTGAACGGGAAGGTAATGGCAAGGCTCATCGACAGGTAAATGCCGGCGTCGGCCTTGGGCAGGGCGAGCCGCATTGCCGCTGGAACCGCAATATAGGAGGCACTTGCCGCGAGGATCGACAGCGCCGCCGCGCTTCCAACGTCAAGGCCGACAAGCCGTGCAACGATCGCGCCGATCAAGCCGTTGATAATGGGCAATGCAACCCCAAGGATCGCGAGGCGGAGCGTTATTGCTTGGCTGTCGCGCAGCCGCCGAACCGCGATCAGCCCCATGTCCAGCAGGAACAGGCACAGGATGCCCGACCAGAGCCCGGTGAACATCGGGGCGATCGGTTCATATTTCGCTTTGCCTACGATCGCTCCAATGGCGAAGGCGCCAAGCAAGAGCACCACCGAGCCGTTGAAGAACACCTCGCGCCACAAATGCCCGCCGGTGCGCGGCTGCCCCTGGTTACCACGCTTCGCAAGTAGCATTCCCGATACAATGGCAGGGGTTTCCATCACCGCCAGCACCGCCACCATGTAGCCGGCTGGCGCGATGCCGCCCCGCGTCAACGCCTCGCTCGCAGTTGCAAAGGTCACCACGCTGACCGAACCATAATGGGCGGCGACTGCTCCCGCGTTGAGGGTGTCAAGCCGTCCGAAGCTGCGCAAGGCGGCAAAGGCGAGGAAGGGCAGAACGAAACTGAGAACCAATCCGGCCGCACTTGCCGCAATCATTCCCCCGCTGAAACCGGCTTCCGATACCTGCACACCCCCTTTCAGGCCGATCGCGGCCATCAGAAACAGCGACATGGCCTTTGCCATGGCTTCGGGGATTGCAAGATCTGAGCGAACGGCGGCGGCGAGCACGCCAAGTACGAAAAACAGGATGACAGGGGAAAGAAGTGTGTCGATGGGTCCCAAAATCTGCTCCTCAAGCCTGCACACACAAACATTCAGTCGACAAAAGCCTGAGCATGGCCCCGCCAACGCGGGAACATCCGTCAGGCGGGCTCCTCTTGCAAAGGTGGCGCTGATTGTCCATCGACGCGAACTAATGCATCGAGATCGTTCCGGTGCATGCGTCCGCTATTGCGGCTGATCCGGGCAAATCTTCTCCCCTAAATCTCCACACTCAACTGACGCGTGCTCCACGAGACACCTCCATCACTCGATCATCAACGGCACCCAAGCCGACGATCATCGTTCACTAAAGGAGGTTTTTCATGAAGCTGTTTATTGCCGCAGGCGCATTCATTCTGTTCGTTGTTCCCCATATTGCCCATGCCGAGGATGCGCCCCGGTTCAACGGGTTCACGTCTGGCGTCGAGGTGAGCCACGATCGCATCAGCGTTCGTCAGGACCCTGGCAATATTGGCGCAACGCGCAGCGCAAGAAAGGATGGGGTCGGATACCGTACCTTCATCGGCTATGACGTTCAGATCGGTAACATCGTGCTGGGCGCCGAAGGGGCCACAGGCGGTGGCGGCAAGGCCGTGCGCCAGACCGGAACGCGCGGCCAATATCTCGTCGATCCAGGGCTGACCTATGATCTTACCGCGCGCTTTGGCTCTACATTGACGCCCGGACTGCTGGTTTATGGGCGGGCGGGTTATCGCTGGCTGCAGACCGATCGCACCACAATCCCGGCGGCGGGCCCCCGGTTGGTGCGGGAGCAAACCGACGGCGGGATCACTTATGGCGGCGGTGCTGAGCTGGCGGTGAACCGGCACATCTCGCTGCGGGCCGAATATAATCGGACCGTGTATGATCGCACCCTGCGCGCGAACAAGGCGGCGCTTGGTGCCGTATTCAAGTTCTGAGGGCAATTAAATAACCAGATCGGTTATTTCATCTTGACATCGTCACGCTGTTTCGGTACATATCAGGAACGCTGAAGAATTGTGATTCGGCGATGAGGACGTGGAGCCATTAGGGGCGGTCGGGCGAAAGCCGGGCCGCCCCTTTGTTTTGGGAACAATGATGGCGCAGAAGGCAACGACGAAGTCACCGACGATCACCGCGCGTCGCGCTACCTTTCTGCAGCATCTGGCGAAGAACGCCAATGTCAGCAAATCGGCCAAGCTGGCCGGGGTATCGACATCGGCGCTGTACGAGCACCGGGCTAAGACCGCAGCCTTTGCCAGCCAATGGGATGCCGCCATCGCCGAGGCGCTCGACGAGCTTGAGCAGCTGGTGATCGAGCGTGCCAAGCGCGGCGTGGCAAAGCCGGTTTTCTATGCCGGTAAGAAGGTCGGCACGGTCCGCAATTATTCGGATACGCTGGCGATGTTCATGCTCAAGGCGAAGCGTCCGGAGGTCTATGCGCGCCTCCACGCCGAAGTGGCGGTGGAAAGCAATGACGATGCCGCGCGGGCAGAGGTGTTGCGGCGGCTCGCGCGGCTGGACGGGAACGATTGATGCGCGCGATTAGCCTGGCGGCAAGACTTGCAGCAGCGCCTGATCGAGCAACCCTGTTGAACGGGATTGGCGACTGGCGCGCGCTGCTCAATGATTGGTCGTTCTGGGCAGACCCGCGCCAACTGCCGCCGCCGGGTGAATGGCGAGTGTGGCTGATGTTGGCAGGGCGCGGCTTTGGCAAAACGCGGGCCGGGGCGGAATGGGTACGCAGCGTTGCCGAAAGTGATGGCGAAGCACGAATCGGACTGATTGGCGCGACGATCGGCGATGTACGCCGGGTGATGATCGAGGGGGAAAGCGGTATCCTGGCGATTTCGCCTGCCGCGACCCGCCCGAAATGGGAGCCGTCGCGCGGGCGGCTGGTGTGGCGATCCGGGGCGCAGGCGCTTTGCTATTCGGGGGAGAATCCGGATGCGCTGCGCGGGCCGCAACACAGTCATGCTTGGGGCGATGAACTCGCCAAATGGGCCTATCCGCAGGAAAGTTGGGACATGCTGATGATGGGCCTTCGGGTGGGGCAGCAGCCGCGCGCGCTGGTTACGACGACGCCGCGCCCGATTTCGTTGCTGCGCGCGCTTCGTGCCGCCGCCGATACAGTCACCGTGACGGGGAGGACGCAGGATAACCGGATGCTGCCCGATGCGTTCATCTCAGCGATGACCGCTGATTATGGCGGCACACGGCTCGGGCGGCAGGAGCTGGATGGCGAACTGATCGAGGATCTGGTTGGTGCGCTGTGGACGCGGGCGCTGTTGGAAGAATGCAGAGTGCGAACGCTACCGCCGTTGGTGCGTGTGGTGGTCGCGGTCGATCCGTGCGCGAGCGTTGGCGGTGATGCCTGCGGCATCGTGGCAGTGGCGCTAGGCAATGACGGGATCGGTTATGTGCTGGAGGATGCAACCGTCAGCGGGGTGGGGCCAGAGGGATGGGCGCTCGCCGTGGCGGTATGCGCAGCACGCCACGGCGCGGACCGGGTGGTGGCCGAGGCGAATAATGGCGGCGCGATGGTGAAAAGCGTGCTGATTGCCGCCGATGCCATGCTGCCGGTGCGGCTGGTGCATGCTTCGCGGGGGAAGGTGGCGCGTGCCGAACCGGTCGCCGCGTTATATGAAGGCGGGCGGGTGCGGCACCTGGGGGCCTTCCCGGCGCTGGAGGACGAGCTTTGCGGCCTGATCGCCGGAGGCGGCTATGAAGGGCCGGGCCGCTCGCCTGATCGCGCCGACGCGCTCGTATGGGGGCTGAGCGAACTGATGCTGGGGCGGAAGCGCGCGGCGGCGGTGCGGGTGCTTTAGCCGCGTCGTTTGCGCCGCCAGGCATCATACACGGGCTTGAGCGTGAAGGCGGCGACGACCCCGCCGAGCATCAATGTGTGGGGATCTTGGAACAGCCAGCCGACACCGGCGATCAGCGCCGAATAGATCGGGATGATGACCAGCATATACGGGCTGAGCCAGCCGAGTTGGCGCCGCGCGCTATCCTCATCGGCCGCCCACCAGAGGAACAGGATGATGGGCACACCGAACAGCACGACGAGGCCGGCGGTGACGATGGGAGAAGAGGCGAGCGTCATCGGCATGGAGGTGAGTATAGACGGTTGTCTGCGCGGCTCAACGGGGGCGGTAGGCGGCACCTTCACCACCGTCCGTCATCCCTGCGAAAGCAGGGACCCATGGCAGGTGGTTCGATCGAAGTCGTGCGCATCACAATCCATGGGTTCCCGCTTTCGCGGGAATGACGGAAGGTTTAGTCGTCGCACTTAATCCGTTCGCCCTGAGTAGGGGCTGAGCGAAGTCGAAGCCCCGTATCGAAGGGTGTGCCCAAAGCGCTGTCCTTCGATACGCCATTTCGACTTCGCTCAATGGCTACTCAGGACGAACGGTAATAGGAGGTGCTAAGGCCACGCCATGATTCCACGTGAACTGATTGACACCACCCAGGTGCCCGGCGGCGGCGAGATGCGGCTGGTGCGGCGCGGGACCGACTGGTTCATCATGCTGAGCCGCGAGGAATTGATGTCGAGCCGGATGAGCGGTTCGGAGGAGGCGTTGGCCAATTTGGCGTGCGACCGGGTGGGGGCGGATGCGCGGGTGCTGGTCGGTGGGTATGGCATGGGCTTTACGTTGCGGACGTTGCTCGCGCGGCTCGGGCCGAAAGCGCGGGTGATGGTGGCGGAGCTGGTGCCAGCCGTGATCGCCTGGGCGAAAGGGCCGATGGCGGAGTTTGCCGCCGGGTGCCTGGACGACCCGCGCGTGGCGGTGGTGGAGGGCGATGTCGGCGCGGTGATCCGCGGTGGGCGCGGACGTTTCGATGCGATCCTGCTCGACGTCGATAACGGTCCCGACGGGCTGACCCGCAAGGGCAATGACGGGCTCTACACGATGACCGGGCTGACGGCGGCGAAGGATGCCTTGTCGCCCGGCGGGGTGCTGGCGGTGTGGTCGGCAGCGAGCGACGATGTGTTCGCGCGGCGGATGCGCGATGCGGGGTTCGCGGTGGACGAAGTGGTGGTGCGCGCGCGCGCGAGCGGCAAGGGCGCGCGGCATGTGATCTGGGTGGGAACCAAGGCGGGCTGAGGCCCACCGTTCGGAGAAAAACATGAACATCTTCGGCTGGAAATCAGCCGGGCGTGAGCAATCGCGCCCGGCTTTATCGCGTTATGCGCTTGGCCCCGGGGCGATGCTCGGCGAGTGGCCTGCGTCCTATGAGGCGCAATTGCGCGAGGGTTATGCGCGCAATGCGATTGCGCAGCGCGCCGTGCGGCTGGTGGCGCAGGGGCTGGGCGGCGCGCCGCTGACCGCGTCCGATCCGGCGCTACTGGCGCTGCTGGCGGCGCGATCGGGCGGGCAGGTGCTGGCGGAGACTTTGGCGGCGCAGTTGTTGCTGCACGGCAATGCCTATGTCCAGTTTCTCACCGATGGCGACGGCGAACTGGTCGAGCTGTTCGCGCTGCGGCCCGAACGGGTGACAGTGGAGCCCGATGCGCGCGGCTGGCCTGCGGCCTATCGCTACCGCGTGGGGGAACAGGTGACCCGGTTGACGGCGGATGATCCGGGCGGGCGGCCGCAGATCGTGCATCTGAAGGCGTTCAACCCGAGCGACGATCATTACGGACTTGGCTGTCTGGGCGCGGCATCGGGAGCGATTGCGGTGCACAACACAGCGGCGCGGTGGAACAAGGCGCTCCTCGACAATGCCGCGCGGCCTTCCGGCGCGCTGGTCTATGAACCGAGTGACGGATCGCCGCTGTCGCGCGAACAGTTCGATCGGTTGCGCGCTGAAATGGATGCGAGCTTTTCGGGCAGCGGCAATGCCGGGCGGCCGATGCTGCTGGAGGGCGGCCTGCGCTGGCAGCCATTGAGTATGTCGCCCGCCGACATGGATTTTGCCGGCACCAAGGCGGCAGCCGCGCGGGAGATTGCGATGGCGTTCGGGGTGCCGCCGATGTTGCTCGGCCTGCCAGGCGACGCGACTTATGCCAATTATGTCGAGGCGAACCGGGCGCTGTGGCGTCTGTCGATCTTGCCGCTCGCGGAGACGATCTTTGCCGGGCTCGCTCAAGGATTGCGCGGCTGGTTTGCGGGTGCCGCGATCAGCATCGATCTCGACCGGGTGACCGCGCTTGCGGAGGACCGCGAGCGGCTGTGGCGGCAAGTGTCGGCCGCCGAATTTCTGACAATGGAGGAAAAACGAGCGATGGTGGGGCTGATATGAGCGGGTCGGTAAACATTCCGGCCATGACCGATGGGGCAGTGCTGGTGCAGCTGGTAACGCAGGCGCAAGAACAAGGTGCAGATCTTTCGACGCTGCGCGCCATCGTCGAGGAATCGGGCGATCTGGGCGCCACCCGCGCGTTGGTGCGGATGGGGCTTGATGATGCCGGCGCGGGGCGTGACCTGGGCGAGCTTCGCGAGCTTCTCGCCGCGTGGCGCGATGCGAAGGCGTCGCTCTGGAAAACCGGGCTTGCCTGGCTGGTGCGGCTGCTTGGCGCCGTCGGCATTGCGGGAATCGCGGTGCAGCAGGGGCTGACGGGCTGGGGCAAGTGAGCGTGCGCTTTGCGGGCTATGCGGCGGTGTTCGACGCGGTGGACCAGGGCGGTGATGTGGTGCGCTCCGGCGCGTTCGGGCGGATCGAGCCGGTGCCGTTGCTGTGGCAGCATCACGGGGCACCCGTTGGCGTGATTGAGCAGCTGAGCGAGGACAAGCGGGGTCTGCGCGTGATCGGCCGGATCGATGATGCGCGGCTCGCCGGGCTGGTGCGCGGCGGCGGGGTGAAAGGGCTGTCATTCGGTTATCGGGTGAAGGCCGCGCGACATGGTCCCGTCCGTGAGCTGAAGGCGGTCGATTTGATCGAGGTGAGCTTGGTCGCGCAGCCGATGCAGCCGCTGGCCAGGGTGCATGCGGTGACACCCTGGGTGAGCGGCGAATAATCGCTTGCCCGGTTAATTATTTGCATCTACGATAAATTAGGTGAAGATAGACTTTGATCCCGCAAAAGACGCTGCCAATTTGGTGAAGCACGGCATCGCGCTGTCGGATTTTCAAGGGTTTGATACCCCACCGGTCGTGATTGTCGACGACCGCTACGACTATGGCGAAACGCGATTTCGGGCGTTTGGGCGGATTGGCGGGGCAGGGTTCTGTCTGGTCTATTGCGAGACAGCGAGGGGCATTCGCGCCATCAGTTTTCGGCGGGCCCATGACAAGGAGATGCAGCGTTATGCCTAAGCCCCCACCGCCGGCTGATTTTGATGAAAACCCCTTGTGGACAGAGGAGGATTTTGCTCGTGCTCGCCCGGCAGATGGGGTGCATCCGCACCCTATCGCCGCCGCGCTGGTGCGTAAACCAGGTCGTCCTGTCGGCACTTTGCGAAGCGAGCGGCAACAGGTTTCGCTTCGTTTGCCGCGCGACGTGATCGATCATTTCAAGGCAGGTGGACCGGGTTGGCAAACCCGCGCCGTGGCTGTGTTGGAACGCGAGGCACGCAAGAAGCGCTGATCGCTACAGAAGACTAGCCCGCAAACCAGATCGGGGCGGCAATCGCTGTCGCCCTTCCGCCATCCGCCGGATGGCTTTCCTCCCCGGGATATTCGCGGGGAGTTTTTTGTGTTGGGAGAATGACATGACTGATGTGACGATGGATGCGCTCGAGGCGAGCTTTGAGCATGTCGAGGTGCCCGGTGGCGTGGTGCGGCCGGTGTTGAGTGGCGCGCGCGAGCCCGGTGGCGCGGCGTTCGAGACGTTTCTGCGGAGCGGCGCGAGCGTCGAGATGAAGGCGTTTACGGGGGTGACGGGCGATGCGGGGGGCTTTGCGGTGCCGCGCGAAATCGATGCCGTGATCGATGCCACGCTGAAAAGCATCTCGCCCATTCGCAGCATCGCCAATGTCGTGAAGGTTGGCTCTGCCGGATATCGCAAGCTGATCACCACCGGCGGCACACCTTCGGGCTGGGCAGCGGAAACAGGCGCGCGGGCCGAAACCGCGACGCCGACATTTGTCGAGATCGCGCCATCGATGGGTGAGCTGTTCGCCAACCCCAGCGCGAGCCAGGCGATGCTCGATGATGCGCAATTCGATGTCGAGGCGTGGCTGGCGGGCGAAATCGCGATGGAATTCGCCAAGGCCGAAGGGGCGGCGTTCGTGAACGGCAACGGCACCAACCGGCCCAAGGGGTTCCTGCAGGCCCCCAATGCCGCCACCGCCGATGCAACGCGCGCCTTTGGCACGCTGCAATATGTGGCAAGCGGCGCGGCGGGGGATTTTGCCGCCAATCCGCAGGACAAACTGATCGACCTGGTGCAGACGCTGCGCGGGCCATATCGTCAGAATGGCAGCTTCGTGATGAATTCGAGCACGTTGGCGCGGATCCGCAAGTTCAAGACCAGCGATGGCGCGTTCCTGTGGAGCCCGAGCCTTGCGGCGGGGCAGCCCGCCACCTTGCTTGGCTATCCGGTGATCGAGGCGGACGACATGCCCGATATCGCCGCGAACAGCCTGTCGATCGCGTTCGGCGATTTCCGCGCCGGGTACATTATCGCCGAGCGGACCGAGACAGCGATCCTGCGTGATCCCTATTCGAACAAGCCGTTCGTGAATTTCTACGCGACCAAGCGCATCGGCGGCTGTGTGAGCAATTCGGAAGCGATCAAGCTGATGAAGTTCGCCCTCGCCTGATCGACGGCGTGCCGACGGAGCACCGGATCAGCCCGATCGCTGGTCCGGTGTCGCGCGGTGCCAATCGCGAATAGCGCGGCCAACAAAAGGACCTGGATGATGAATAATGGTGAACCCGGCAGCGTGCTGCTCGGGACGACGGACCGCGCGAGCGCGGTCGCGGCGGTCAAGACAATGCTGCGGATCGACAGCAGCGATGATGACGTGCTGATTGCAGCACTGGCTGAAACGGCGCTTGGCCTGGCCGAACAGTTTCTGGGCCAGGTGTTGATCACGCGGACGGTGCGGCAGAATTTGCCGGCGCTATCCGGCTGGCAGCGATTGCAGGCCGCGCCGGTACAAGCGATCACCCAGATCGATGGGCTCACAGCGGCTGGCACTGCAACGGTGCTGCCGGTCAACGCCTATGAAATTGATATCGATGCGCGCGGCGATGGCTGGGTGCGGCTGATCGACGGTGGCGGTGCCGCGCAATTGCGCGTGACGTCCATCGCCGGGCGCGCCGAGGCTTGGACCAGCTTGCCCGCCCCGGTGCGGCAGGGGGCGGTGCTGCTGGCGGGGTATCTGTTCAGCGAGCGCGACACGACCCGGCCACCACCCGCCGCGATCACGGCGCTGTGGCGACCCTTTCGCGGGCTGGCGATGGCCCGAGCGGTGCACGCATGAGCCGCATTGAGGAGCGCGCCAAAACAATCGCGAAAGCCGCTAAGGATGCGGCGATTGCGCGCGGCGTGGAGGAAATCGAGCGCGCCATCGGCGATGAATTGCCGGTCGTCGTCAGCGCGGTCGAGCAGGGCATTGAGCTGAAGGGGCGCGGGCTGCTGCGGCGGCTGGTGCGTGATCCGCGGCTGCGCTGGATCGGGCGGTTGCTGCGGTGAGCGCGGCCGCCCTGTTCCACACCGCGATGCTGGCGGCATTGCGCAACGATTTGGCGTTTGGCGGTGCCCTGAACGGTGTGTTCGAGGGGCCAGCCGTAAAGGCGACCGCGCCTTATGCCGAACTCGGCGAGCTGCTTGTCAGCGATTGGGGCGCCAAGGGGCTGGCGGGGTGCGAGCTCCGCCCGGCCATTTTAATCCGCGATCGAGCGCAAGGCCCTGCGCGGCTGCACGCGCTGGCGGCGGCGGCAGACGCCGCGATGGCGGCAGTCCCCGCTGATCTGGGCGGGTGGCGGATTGCGAGCCTGGCGCTGCTGCGATCCCGCATCATCCGCGACGGGCCGGGGGCATGGGTGGCGATCGTCGAGCACCGGGTCCGGATTCTTGAAACAGCATAAGGAGCAAAGATCATGGCAGCGGAAAAAGGCAGTGCCTTTCTGTTGAAGGTGGGGAATGGCGGTTCGCCGGTTAGCTACGCGACGATTGCCGGGCTGCGCACGACGCAGCTGTCGATCAATGGCGAGGCGGTGGCGATCACCTCAAAGGATTCAGGCGCGTGGCGCGAATTGCTGTCGGGGGCAGGCGTGCGATCGGTGAGCGTGTCAGGCGCCGGAGTGTTTACGGGGTCTGCAGCCGAAGTGCGGATCAAGAATAATGCACTAGCGGGGGTGATCGACGATTACCGGCTGAGCTTCGAAAGCGGCGAGACGCTCACCGGGCGGTTTCTGGTAACCCGGCTGGACTATGCCGGCGATTATAATGGCGAGCGCAGCTACACGCTGAACCTGGAGAGCAGCGGCGCGGTGGTGAGCGCATGAGCGGCACCGAAACGGCCATTGCCAACCTGGCGCGGGGCGAAGCGACCTTGCGCGTCGGCGGCGTACCGCTGGTGCTGCGGCCGAGCTTTCAGGCTTTGGTGGCGGCTGAGCAGGAACTGGGCCCGCTATTCGCCCTGGTCGAGCGCGCAGCGGACGGTCGGCTGGCGCTAGCCGAGATGGTCGGCCTGTTCTGGCATTGTCTTGCTGAGCGCCCCGAGGGAATGACCCGCGATCGGCTGGGGGAGGCGGTGGCGGCGGCGGGTCTGGCCCATGCCACACCGGTGCTGCGGGTGCTGCTCGGGCAAATCCTGTCCGGTCGATGAATTTCACCGATGCGGCCGGGCGACTGGCCGGGATGGCGGGCGCACTGCTCGGCTGGTCGCCCGATGCATTCTGGCATGCAACCCCGGCGGAGCTGGAGGCCGTGCTGCGCGCGCTTGCGGGCGATGCCGCGCCGCCGCCCCCGACCCGCCATGAAATCGCGCAATTGATGGAGGCTTTCCCCGATGGATGAGGAAATCGATCGGCTGGTGGTGCGAATCCGCGCCGATACCAGCGGCTTTGTGCGCGATGTCGAGCAGATCAGGGGGTCGCTGGGCGGGCCGCTGGAACGCGCGGCGGATGCTGCCGGGCGCGGGATCGAGAATGCGCTGTTGCGCGCGGTGCGTACCGGCAAGCTGGGGTTTGACGATCTCAAGCGGCTGGCGCTGTCGGCGCTTGGTGAGATTGCGAGCGGGGCGATCCGCGGCGGACTGGACGCGCTTTTTGGTGGCGCAAGCGGTGGTCTGGCCGGGGTGATTGGCGGCCTGTTGGGGGCGCCCGGTCGCGCGACGGGCGGGCCGGTGACGCCGGGCCGGGCCTATATGGTGGGCGAGCGTGGGCCTGAACTGTTCGTGCCAACCAGCAGCGGGCGGATCGATACCGGTTCGCCCGGCGGTGGCGGGCGCGATGTGCGGATCGCGATTACGATCAATGCCGGTCGGGCAGGAGGCGGCGATGCCCCGCAGGCGCTTACCCGATCGAGCAGGCAAGTCGCGCGGGCGGTGCGCGCCGCGATCGACGCGGCAGACAGCTGATGGGCCATTGGCTGGCAACCGAACGGACGGTGCAGGATGAAGGTGTTGTTACACGCTTCGATCCGCGTTTCTGGACGGTAAACTTTCCGCGCCCGATGATGGCGAGTGTTGTGTCGACGGCGCCCGATGGCCTTCGCGTCGATGCGGTGTTCTACCGTACCGATGACCTTGCCGGGCTGATCTGGGCAAGCGAGGACGTGATCGATCACCCGCTGCTGCGCTATGAAACCGCGCGCGATTATCGCGGGTGCACGCTTCGGTTTCGCTGGCAGTCGGCGGGGGTGATGCCGCTCAATGCCGTCAACGGCCCGACGCTGACGATCGAGGGGCGCGATGCGACGGGCAATCCACGCGCCTGGTTCGTGCGGCTATGGAACTATGCCAGCGGTTCGCCGGAGGACGCGTTAATCGCAATCGATTTCGATGCGCTTGACGCCGGCTTTCTGTTGCCTGCCGAGGGCGATCCGGTGTGGGCGGGCGATGTCGACCGGCTGTTCATCTCGATCGTGTCCCAGGGCTATTCGGGGCTTGGCGCCAATCTGCCGGGTCCGGCCGAAGTGCAATTGACGCTGAGCGATATCGTTTGCGACGGGCCGGGTTCGGTGCTGGCGATCGGCGATGTGATGGTGCCCGAACACGGCATTGGCATCGCGAGCGGCTATGACGATAGTTATAACGTGACGCCCGCCCGGCTGCTGCGAGCGGCGCTGCAGCTCGGCTATCGCGGCGACATCATCCATTATGTCGGGATGAGCCACTATCTCCGGCTCGAGGCGAATTCGGGCGGGTTTTATGCGAGCCTGGCGGGCGGGGCGATCAACGTCGCGACCGCGGCCTGGCACCGCGATTTCGCCGAGCGGGCACGGGCGCTTGGCTATGGTATCATCTGGTCGCTTAGCTACGAATTGTTCGATGCCTATTGTTGGGGCGACTGGAAGCAGCGCGCTGCCGATGGCAGCCCGGCGCTGACCGGGTGGGTGCCGCCATCGACCTTGCTGTCGCCCGCGCATCCCGGCGCGATGGGGTATCTGCGGCAGATCGCGCAGGCTTTTATCGCCATTGCGCTGGCGGCGGGGTTGGCGCCCAAATTCCAGGTCGGCGAGCCCTGGTGGTGGGTGATGCCCGATGGCCGCCCTTGTCTTTATGACGATGCCGCCCGTGCTGCCTTTGGCAGTAACCCACCCGTCATCACCGATGTGCGCGGGCCGAAATCGGCGGCGGCAATCGCGCTGCTGGATCAGGCGGGCGCCATGATGGCGGCATCGACCGCTGCGCTGGTGAACGCGGTTAAAGTGGTGGCGCCGGGATGCGAAACCCTTCTGCTCGCCTATCTGCCGAGCATCCTTGATGAGGCCGCGCCCGAGGTGCAGCGGATGAACCTGCCGATCGGCTGGGCAAAGCCCGCCTTCGATGTGCTGCAGTTGGAGGATTATGACTGGGCGGCGACGGGCAACACCGCCGCGACGACGCGCGCGCTGGCGCTGGCCACTACGCGGCTCGGCTATCCGCCGGGTGAGCAGCATTATCTTTCGGGGTTCGTGCTGCGCCCGGAAGAAGCGGCGTCCTGGCGGGATATCGATGCTGCTGCCGAGTCGGCGCGGGCGCGCGGAACGGCGCAGGTGTTCATCTGGGCGCTGCCGCAGGTGCTGCGCGACGGTTTTATCCATTTCGATGAGGAGGAGGGGGCGGTGGACCCGTTTGACGATGTGCTGTTTCCGCTGGCGCTTGGCCGCGAGGCAGAGGTGGCGCCTGAATTCTCCACTGCGATCGTCACCAGCGCGGGCGGCAATGAAGTGCGCAATGCCAGCTGGAGCCATGCGCGCACCCGCTATGATGTTGGCCCCGGTATCCGATCCGAAGCCGATATTGCGGCGTTGCTGGCGTTTTTCCGGGCGCGGATGGGGCCGGCGCGAGGCTTTCGATTGCGCGATCCGTTCGATTCCGCCTCGGGCACGGGAGCGCCCACGCCCGGCGACCAGCGGATCGGCACCGGCGATGGCACCACCAGCCGTTTTGCGCTCACCAAGGCCTATGAGGAGAGCGTTCGGCGCATCACCCGGCCCGTCGCGGGCAGCGTGCGCGTGGCGGTGGGCGGGGTGGAGACGAGCGCGTTCAGCGTCGATGACGGCGGCTGGGTGGTGCTCGATACCGCGCCTGCGGCCGGGCTCGCGGTAACGGCGGGATTCCGTTTCGATGTGGCGGTGCGCTTCGCCGAGGACAGCCTGAGCGTCAATCGCGCCACCTTTCTGGCGGGTGCTGCCCCCAGCGTGCCACTGATCGAAATTCGCGAGGGTTGAATGAGCGACTTTCTGGCGGGGCCGCTGACCACGATTGCGCTGTGCTGGCGGATCGAACGGCGCGACGGCATCGCGATCGGGCTGACCGATCATGACCGCGACTTGATGATCGATGGACTGCTGCACCGCGCGGCGCCGGGCATGACACCGTCTGCGATCACGCGCACCGACACGCTTGAGGCCGATACCATGGACGTATCGGGGGCGCTGTCGAGCGCGGCGATCAACGAGTACGATCTCCTCGCAGGCCGATGGGATGGCGCGCGCGTGTCGATCTTTGCGGTCGATTGGGAGGCGAAAGCGGGCCGGGTTGATCTGGGTGCGGGGGAGATTGGCGCGGTCGAGATGCGCGACCATGGCTTTACCGCCGAACTGCGCGGGGCAGGGGCGGCACTCGATCGGCCGGTCGTTGAAGAAACTTCGCCCGAATGCCGGGCCGGTCTGGGCGATAAACGCTGTCGCGTGCCCATGGCCGGCCGTCGCCGGTTCGCGCGCGTCGTCACGGTCGAGGGGCAGGCGGTGACGCTCGACACATCGGAACCCGTGGCTGGTGCCTATGCACTAGGCCTGTTGCGCTGGATCAGCGGCGGCAATGCGGGCCTGTCCAGCGCGATTTCGGCATCCGACGGCGCGCGAGTGACGCTGCGCTCTACCCCGCATCACGCAATCGTGCCGGGGACGCTCGTCGAGCTGACGGAAGGGTGCGACAAGAGCATCGCCACCTGCGCTGCCCGGTTCGGCAATGCGCTCAATTTTCGCGGCGAACCCTATCTGCCGGGGATCGACCTGTTGACCCGTTATCCCGGCGGATGAGCGAAGCCGTATTGGCCGCGGCGCGTGCGTCGATTGGCGTACCGTTCCGCCTGCATGGGCGCGATCCGGCTTATGGGCTCGATTGCGTCGGGCTGGTCGCGCTCGCGGCGAAGGCGGGCGGGTGCGACGCGCCGGTGCCGACCGGCTATGCGCTGCGCAGCGGCGATGCCGTGGCCATGGCGGCGATGATCGAGGCGGCGGGGCTTGAGTCCGCGACCGAACCACAGAGCGGGGACGTGCTGCTGCTGCAGGCGGGGCCAGGCCAACTGCATTTGGCAATCGATTGTGGCGCTGGCCCGGACGGGGGCGGAATCATCCATGCCGATGCGCAGCTGCGGCGCGTGGTCGAGCGGCCCGGCGCGCCGCCCTGGCCCATCATTGGCCGGTGGCGGGTGGCGAACCGAAAGGAATAGATGATGGCAACGGTGATCCTGACCGCCGTCGGCAGTGTGGTCGGCGGGCCGATTGGCGGCGCGATTGGGGCGATTCTGGGCCAAACGATCGACCGTGGCGTGCTGTTCAAGCCCAAGGGGCGGCAAGGGCCGCGGCTGACCGAGCTGGCGGTGCAGACTTCCTCTTATGGCACGCCGATCCCGCAGCTTTTCGGGACGATGCGGGTGGCCGGCACGGTGATCTGGTCGACCGACCTCATCGAAACCAAGGCCAAAAGCAGCGGCGGCAAGGGGCAGCCGAGCGTCACCAATTTCAGCTATGCGGCCTCATTCGCGGTGCTGCTCTCTGCTCGGCCGATTATCGAAATCGGCCGGATATGGGCGGACGGCAAGCTGCTGCGCGGTGCAGGCGGTGATCTGAAAACGAACACGGGCTTTCGGGTGCATCCGGGTGGCGAAGGGCAAGCACCTGATCCGCTGATCGTGGCGGCGGAAGGGGCGGACCTGGCGCCCGCGCATCGCGGCTGCGCCTATGCCGTGTTTGAGATGCTCCAGCTCGCAGATTACGGCAACCGCATTCCCTCGCTTACCTTTGAGGTCATCGCCGATCCTGGGCCGGTGGCGATCGGCGCCATGGCCGAGGCGCTTGGCGACGGGCTGATCGATGGCAGCGCCGTAACGATGCCGCTGGCGGGCTTCGCTGCCTATGGTGATGGGACGCGCGGGGTGCTGGAGACGCTGGCGGCGGCAGGCGGCGCGTGGTTTTCGCCGAGCGGGGCCATGCTGACGATGCGGGATGCCGAAGGCCCGGCACACCCGATCGAGGATGTTGGTGCGGCCGCGCAGGGCGCGCGCGGCGAACGGCGGCGTCGCGCCGTCGCGCCGATCGGCACCGTGCCGCAGACGATCACAGTCGCGCATTATGACCCGGCCCGCGATTACCAGACCGGGGTGCAGCGGGCGCGACGGCCAGGCGCGGGCAACCGGAGCGACCGAATCGATCTGCCCGCCGCGATTGATGCGGCAGCCGCCAAGGCGATGGCGGATCGGACGCTTGCCCGTGCCGAATCCGGCCGTGAGCGTCGCGAGATTGCGCTCGACTGGCGCGGCCTGCGCATCGTGCCGGGGGCAACGGTGACGATTGCGGGCGTCGCCGGCCGTTGGCGGGTGGCGCGCTGTACGCTTGAGGCGATGGTCGTGGCGCTCGATCTGGTCCGGTTGGATGATCATGCACCTGCGTCGTCGCCGGCGAGCTCGGGACGGGTGCTCGCCAGCGCCGATAGCGTGCATGGCCCGACAATAATGCACGTGTTCGAGCTTCCGGTGCTCGGGGATCGCCCGTTGGACACCCCACGCTTGCTCGTCGCGGCGGCGGGGGCAAGCCCGGGCTGGCGACGTGCCGCGCTACTGACCAGCATGGATGGCGGGGCGGGCTGGACGGCGGCGGGCACCACTTCAGCGCCAGCGACGATCGGGGTGCTCGTGACCTCGGTTCTTGGCCGCCCCTCAACGTTGCGCGATCTGGCTACCATCTTTGAAGTGGAACTGGCGCATGGCGGGATGGCGCTGACCTCCGCCGACGATGCTGCCCTCGATTCGGGTGCCAATCTGGCGCTGCTGGGGGATGAACTGATCCAGTTCGGGCAGGCGGAACAGATCGGCGCGACCCGCTGGCGAGTGAGCCGGCTATTGCGGGGACGGCGGGGCACCGAAGCGGCCGCGGGCAAGCAAGCGATGGGCGATCGCTTCGTGCTGATCGAGGATGACAGCCTGACCACGATCGAGCTGCCGCTTGCCATGCTTGGATCGGGGGTGGGGGTGATGGCGTCGGGGATTGGCGATGTGGCAGGCCCGGTCAGGGTTGATGTCGTGCCGAGCGGCGCGTCGGTGCGGCCACCGTCGCCTGCCCATGTGCGCGTCCGCGAGAACGGTGCCGATCTGTCGATCGATTGGGTGCGCCGCAGCCGGGCCGGGTGGCGGTGGATCGACGGAGTCGATGCACCGTTGGGTGAGGAAAGTGAAGCCTACAGCGTTGACGTGCACCCCCCCGGCGGCAGCGGGCCGCTGCGCATCGAAACGACCCAGCCGACTCTCACGATCGCTGGTGACGCAGCGCCTAGCGGAACCATGATTGCGGTTCGGCAGCGCGGCGCCAGCGGCGAATCACCCCCCGCGATTCTGTTGTTACCCTGATCATCCGGAGGACCCCATGAGCGATACCCAGACTGCCAGGTTCGCGCTGCCGATGTTGCAACCGGGCCAGGCCCAAAAAGAACTGTATCATAATGAAGCATTGGTTCTGCTTGATCTGGCCGTGCAGCCCGTTGTTGTCGAGATCGGCCTGAACGTGCCGCCAACCGCGCCATCACTTGGCCAGAGCTGGATCGTCGGGGCATCGCCGACGGGCGCCTGGTCCGGTACTGCGACTCACTTGGCGGGGTGGACGGGCGGCGGCTGGCGCTTTGTGGCGCCGTCCGATGGCATGACGGTCTGGAGCCTTGCCGACGCCTTGCAAGCCCGGTTTGCTGCGGGCGTCTGGGTGGTTGGCGAAAGCCGGGCGGCCCGGTTGATGGTTGGCAACCAACAGGTCATCGGCCCGCAGCGAGAAGCCATTGCGGCGCCCATCGGCGGACCCACGGCAGACGCTGAAGCCCGGGCGGCGATTACGTCAATTCTGGCTGCGTTGAGGGCGCATGGACTGATCGCGGGATAGCGCGTTCTTCCCGCTTTTGTGGCCTTTTCGTCACAGTCTGGAGTATTTGCGCGCTTGCGTGGAAACCAACCTTTGATTAGGGAGTTGGGGCTGTCCGTAGTGACACTCAAGAAAGGGGATTATGATGCGGAAGCTCGCCGTTTCACTGGCACTTGCCTCCACCGCACTCGCCACACCTGCCATGGCCCGCGATAACTCGTGGTACGTTGGCGTTGATGGCGGTGGCATGCTGGTCGAAGATATTCAGTTCGACATTGGTACTGTTCCTAACGCCGCCCAGGTCGATAGCACCTATGGGTATGATTTCGATGGCAACATCGGTTACGATTTCGGTGCTTTCCGCGTCGAAGCTGAAGTCGGCTATCGCCGCGCTAATGTTGACACTTATACGTCGACTCTGGTGACGCCGGTATTCACGTCGACGGGCGCACTCAGCGACCAGCCAGCGGGCATCCGCCGCGGCGTTGGTGGTTCGACTTCCGCGCTCAGCTTCATGGTCAATGGCTTGCTCGACTTCGGCGACGATGACGGCATCCAGGGCTTTGTCGGCGGCGGTGTGGGTGTTGCCCGCGTCAAGGCTGAAAACTACTCGCTCAGCACTTTCGGTTCGTTCCTTGACGATTCGGACACGGTTTTTGCCTATCAGGGCTTGGCCGGTATCCGTAAGCCGCTCAGCAGCCATGTTGATGCGTCGCTCAAGTATCGTTTCTTCACCGCGCCGAACGCCAAGTTCGTCGACGTGCGGGGCCGCAACTACGAAGGCACCTATCGTTCGCACAGCATCCTTGCTGGTCTGACGTACAACTTCGGCGAACCGGCAGCACCGCCACCGCCGCCACCACCACCACCGCCTCCTCCGCCGCCACCCCCGCCGCCGCCTCCGCCGCCGGTGGAAGTGGTTTGCTCGCCTGGTCCGTTCATCGTGTTCTTTGAATGGGATAAGTCGAACATCACGCCAGAAGCAGCGGGCATTCTCGATAACGCCATCACGGCCTATCAGAATTGCGGCAATGCGCAGGTCATGCTCGCCGGTCACGCTGACCGTTCGGGTACCCCAGCGTACAACGTTGCTCTCTCGCAGCGTCGTGCTGACGCAGTGAAGGGCTACATGTCGTCGCGTTCGATCCCAGCCGGTGTCATCACGACCCAGGCGTTCGGCGAAGGCCGTCCGCTCGTCGAGACCGCCGATGGCGTTCGTGAACTGCAGAACCGTCGCGTGGAAGTCACCTACGGTCCAGGTTCGGGCAACTAAGCTAGACCTGTATCAGTCAAAAATCGGGGAGTCGGCATCATGCCGGCTCCCCTTTTTTGTTGAGACGCCGTTGCGGGGTGGACGACGCCTCGCTCAAGATCGGACCGTTTGCTGCGAGACAACGGCGCGGCCTGGGTGTCCCGCCTAATCGGTGACTATTGCGACCAACCTTGCCCAACCGAGTCGGGCGATCGGCAATCTGCCCGGCGTCAGTCTTCGACGGTGCTGTTGTCAGCCAATGCAGCGCCAAGCCAATCGGGAATGAGTGCGTTGCCGAGGGCATCGACGCGGCGCCATTCGACCATCAGGCCGAGCGCTTCATAGCGTGCGCGCGTGCGATCACTGCTCTCGCCAATCGGTGCAACGATCAGACGGCGGTTCACCTTGGCGCGGTGATGCATCCGCGCGGTATTTTCCTGCCCGACATAGCAGCCCTTGGTGAAGCTGACCCCGTTCAGCTCGCGGGCATTGCACTCCAGCCAAAGCGTGGTTCCATTCCCCAGCTCATCCATTCCTTCGGTGACGCCGAGATGCAACCGATGGGCTTTCCATGCTTCGGTTGGCGTACCGGGCGGGCCCAGCCATCGGCACCCTAGTCCCGCAAGACGCGGGTCGGGGCTGCCCTGGCCGGGATGCGGCGACCAGTGCACAGCGGCGGCAACCGACTCGATCGTGATCGCCCGACGCAGGCGGTACATCGACAATCGACGGGCCAGCGACTCGATCGCCGACGCTTCCGCATCGATGATCACCGCCTCGCCATCGGCCCAAAGCAGGAAATCAAACAGGACCTTGCCTTGTGGGCTTAGCAACGCCGTCCACTGCGGGCCCTGTCCCAATAGCGTAGTATCTTGCGTCACCAAGCCTTGCAGGAACCCTGCAACATCCTCCCCCGCCAAGCGGAGCAGCGCACGATCGGCCAGCATTGTGCCGTCAGATGGATCAGTCATCGGGCCGAGTTGGGGTGACTGGGCATAAAAGCAAGCGGGAAGTAGCGCGCGGACCCATCCGACGGCGAAAATGTCGCCCAGATCAAAACGGCAGCCAACGCTGCTTCTTGCGGAACTTCATGTACCCGACGTTGACGCCTGCGCGCACGCCGACGCCCAGTCGGATCGGGATCAGCACAATGTTGCCGCGGCGTAGATAGGTGGCAGAGAATCCGCCGACGAAATAGAGATGCCCCTCACCCTCAGGAAAGCGCCGATAAATGTCTTCGGTGTCGTATAGATTATAGACGAGTACGAAGATTTTTGAGGCGTTACCGCCCAGATCGAATCCAACCGATGGTCCGGTCCAATAGATGGGCTGATCGCCCTCAATGCGGTGCGACAGGATCCCCGATCCATAACGAAGCCCAACCACGACCGCGCCCGATGCCTCCCGCCCGGCAATATAGGCATTGGGTTCCCCCTGTTCCTTCAGGATCTTTTCCAGAATGCCGCCTAGCCCCTCGGCACCTTTCCCGAACACGCGTTCACCCGCACTGAACAAATCGGTGCGACGATAGGTGTTGGCCGTGACCGTGGTCGTTTCTGCGGCATTCGGATCGGGCGCGCCATTGGCTGCCTTGGTGGGATCTGCTGCTTCGGATGGAACGGGGTCGCCGCGCGGATCAGCAACCCGGGCGTCTTGTGGCGCTTGTTGGGGCGGTGACACGCGCGGGGTTCGTGACTGATCGGCGTTGATCGCGCGGTTGGGATCGACCGTGCGCACCTGCGCCCCGGCTGGTGCCGCAGCGATGCCGATGGCCAAGACCATGCATATCAGCCTTAATCCCTTGCGCATGGTCGGCGCTCCTTCACTGGATGCATCGACGACAGGATAGCGGCGCGTGCGCATGCCGTGCAATCAACAGGCGGTGACACGAGTCAGATTCGCGCCCAGACGCGTCATGGCACTGTGCAATCTCGACGGTTGAACCGCAGCCCACACCGTTCTATAGCCGCCGCTTGCCGCCAGCTGGAGACGTGGGTGAGTGGCTGAAACCAGCGGTTTGCTAAACCGCCGTACCGGGTTTACTGGTACCGAGGGTTCGAATCCCTCCGTCTCCGCCACACGATTTGCCAAACCCGTTCCGAGTTGCGACAACGTCGCCAACGGGGGAGTGCGCGCATGGTGTATATTCTGGGTGGCTGGCAAAGCGATTTTGCCGCCAACTGGCAGCGGCAGGGCATGGACATCGCGGATGCCTTTACCGAATGCGTCGAGGCCGGGCTCGACGCTACTTGCCTTGACGCCGCAGAGGTTGAAACCGGCCATGTCGGCAATTTCACAGCGGAGCTTTTCGCGGGGCAGGGGTTGCTCGGCGGGTTTTTCGGGCTGGTCGATCCGGCCTTTAACGGGATGCCAAGTGCACGGCACGAAGCAGCTTGTGCATCGGGCAGCGTCGCCATTCTGGCCGCCACCGCAGAGATCGAAGCGGGGCGGTATGACCTGGCATGTGTTGTCGGTATCGAGCAGATGCGCAATGTACCGGGCAAGATTGCTGCGCAGCATTTGGGCAGTGCGGCATGGGCAGGGCATGAATTTGGCGACGCCGACTTCGTCTGGCCGCGCGTTTTTTCCGATCTGGCTGAGGAATATGATCGCCGCCACGGGCTGAACCCCGCGCATCTGCGCCGTATCGCCGAAATCAACTTCGCCAATGCAAAGCGGAACCCCAATGCCCAGACCCGCGGTTACCACTTTTCCGACGAAAGCTTCACCGAGGATGACGACGCCAACCCGGTGGTTGAGGGGCGGATGCGCAAGATGGACTGCGGGCAGGTGACTGACGGCAGCGCGGTGGTGTTCCTCGCCTCGCCCGCGCGGGCGGCGGCCTATGCGGCCAAACGGGGCATTCCGCTTGAAAGCCTGGCGCGGATCACCGGCTGGGGGCACCGATCGGCGCCGATCGGCTATGCCCGCAAGGTGGCCGACAGCGCAGGCGAGGATTTCGTCTTTCCACAGGTCCACCGCGCCGTGATGGACGCGCGGGCCCGCGCGCAGATTGGGGAGGTCAGCCAGCTCGACGCGATCGAGACGCATGATTGCTTCACGTCGAGTGAGTATATGGAGATCGACCATCTCGGCATCACGCCGCCCGGCAAAAGCTGGCAGGCGATTGAGGACGGGACGATCGAGATGGGCGGCGCGCTGCCCGTCAATCCATCGGGCGGGCTGATCGGGCTGGGGCATCCGGTGGGGGCGACGGGCGTGCGGATGCTGCTCGACGGGTTCAAGCAGGTGACGGACAGCGCGGGCGATTATCAGGTCGATGGCGCGCGCCGTATCCAAACCCTCAACATCGGTGGATCGACCACCACCACGGTCAGCTTCATCGTCGAACGCGCCGACCTGGAGACTGCGGGATGATCGTCTTGAGTGTGCTCGCCACCAACGCCGTGGTGCTGGTGGCGATGTTCTGCCTGTTGTGGCTGGTGACATTGCAGACGCGCGACGTGACGCCGGTCGACAGTGTCTGGGGGCTGGGCATGGTGGTGCTGGCAGGGTCTTCGTTCCTCCAGACCAGTGGCGATTCGCAGCGCAAGCTGCTGTTGCTGGGCCTGTGCGCGCTGTGGGGCGTGCGGCTGGGCGTCTATCTGTTGTGGCGGTGGCGCAGCCATGGGCCAGACCGGCGCTATGTCACGATGTTTGCCCGTGCCAAGGAAAAGCGCGGCTGGGGCTTTGCCACATCATCGGCGTTGCTTGTCTATGTGCTTCAGGCGCCGTTGCTGTTCATCGTGTGCCTGCCGGTGCAGCTCGGGCCGATCGATCCGACGCCGGGAGTCGGGCTGGTGGGCATGATCGGGGCCGGGACGGCGATTATTGGCATCGCGTTCGAGTCGATTGGCGACTGGCAGCTGGTCCGGTTTCGCAGCAACCCCGCCAATCAAGGTCAGGTGCTGACGACGGGGCTGTGGCGCTATACGCGGCATCCCAATTATTTCGGCGATGCCTGCACCTGGTGGGGGCTGTATCTGATCGCGGCGGAAAGCGCGACTGGGCTATGGGCGCTGCCGGGGCCGATATTGCTGACCTGGACGCTGATGAAATGGTCTGGCGTGCCGACGATCGAGGGACGGCTGAAGCGCAACAAGCCGGGATATGAGGACTATGTCCGCCGGACGAGCGGGTTCCTGCCGTGGTTTCCAAAGGCGGGGTGATGGCAATGCGCAACGTTCGTTGCTATACGAAACCTAAATAGGCGTATCGGCCAATTTTCGCGGTGGGGATCACGACATGGCAATCACAGCAACGGTCAACGGCAAACCGGTGACGATCACCGCTGAGGGCGATACGCCCTTGCTGTGGGTGATCCGCGAAGAACTGGGGATGACGGGCACCAAGTTCGGCTGCGGCATCGCGGCGTGCGGCGCCTGCAGCGTGCATATCGATGGCGAAGTCGCGCGGTCGTGCAGCGTGCCGGTGAGCGACGTGGCGGGCAAGGCGATCACGACAATCGAGGGGCTGGGCGGGGCCGATGGCACGCTCCACAAATTACAGGCGGCCTGGATCGAGCACCAGGTGCCGCAATGCGGTTACTGCCAGTCGGGCCAGCTGATGGCGGCCGCCGCGCTGCTTGCTGACAGCCCCAATCCAAGTGACGAGCAGATCGACGCGGCGATGACGAATATCTGCCGCTGCGGCACCTATCCCCGTATCCGCGCGGCGATCCACGCCGTTGCCGGCCAGGCCTGAGGAGCAAGCAGATGGGCGTGATCCGCAGAACTTTCCTGATCGGTGGCGCGGCGATTGTCGGCGGCGGCATCTTCGCGATCAAATGGGCCGATGGATCGGCACGCTCGGCCGCTGCAGCCATGACCAATGGCAAGGACGGGCATAACTTCGCTACATGGCTGCGGATCGGCGAGGACGACAAGGTCACGCTCTATTCGCCGCATACCGATATCGGTCAGGGATCGAATACCGGCCTGGCGCAGATGCTGGCCGAGGAACTCGACGCCGATTGGGCGAAGATCGAGGTTGTCTCCGCCCCCGCCGAATCGCCCTTTGCCAATGTGGCGCTGGGGCGCGGATTCCTGGCGTTAATGACCGGCGCGCCCGGCATCGTCGGCGCACTGCCGACGTCGCTGCTGTCAATGATCGCACGGTCGATGAACCTGCAGATCACCGGCGGCTCATCCGCGCTGCGCTTTACCGGTCAGAAGAGCGTTCGGGTGATCGGTGCATCGACCCGACGGGCGTTGATCAAGACAGCTGCCGGTCGCCTGGGCGTGCCCGCCGAGGAACTGACGGCGGCGAATAGCAAGGTTACGCACGCCAAATCGGGGCGCAGCCTGCGCTACGGTGAACTCGCGGCCGAAGCGGCGGGGCGTTCGTTCGACAGCGGCGTGCCGCTGAAGGACGCAAAGGATTTCCAGTATATCGGCAAATCGGTGCCGCGCTTTGATATTCCGGCCAAGGTCAACGGCACCGCGCAATATGGCATGGACTTCAGCCTGCCCGACATGCGCGTCGCGACGGTAATGGCAGCACCCGTGCGGGGCGGCAAACTCGTCTCGGTCGATCCTGCCCCCGCGTTGGCAATTGCCGGTGTTGAAAAGGTGATCAAGCTCGACGCTGCCGTGGTCGTTATCGCGAAGGGCTATTGGCAGGCAATCAAGGGCCTGCGTGCGCTCTCCCCCAAATTCAGCGATGGCGGCAATGGCGGCATTTCCACCGCCACCGTCTTTGCCGATCAGGATAAATTGCGGGCGGCGAACAAGCCCGATGCATCGGCTGGCAGCGGTGATGTGGATGCCGAGTTGAAAGCGGCGGGCGTAAAGTTGGTCGAGGCCGATTACCGGCTGCCCTTCCTTCACCACGCGATGATGGAGCCATTTGCGCTGACGGCGCATCACAAGGACGGCAAGCTCGATGTGTGGGGCGGCATGCAGGATCCGCTCGCCTCGAAAATGGGCGCGGCGACGGCAGCAGGTCTCGCGCCGGACAAGGTGACATTCCACCCGATGCTGATCGGCGGCAGTTTTGGCCGTCGTTTGCCGATGTACATGGAAATCGTCGATCAGGTCGCGCGGGTTGCGATGCAGGTGCCCTATCCGGTCAAGCTGATCTGGGCGCGGGAGGAAGAAGTCGCGCAGGGCGCGTATCGCCCGCAAAGCTCAGCCGCCATCAAGGGCGCGGTCGGCAAGGACGGCAAGATCACTGCGCTGCATTATGATTTCGCGCAGCCCGAAGACGGGTTGAACGAAATCCCGTTCTTCTATGATTTGCCCGCGCTTACCCGGCGGCACTTCAAGCAGGTGTCGAACCAGACGGTCGGCGCGTGGCGATCGGTCAATGCGACGCAGCATGGTTTTTATGCCGAAAGCTTCATGGACGAGTTGGCGCATGCTGCTGGCGTGGATCCCTTCGAGTTTCGCAAGCGCCATTTGAAACCAGGATCGCGCCATCTGGCGGTGCTGGAAGAAGCGGCCAAGCGCGGCGGCTGGGGCACGCCGCTGCCCGCGGGCACGGGGCGGGGAATCGCGATTGTCGAATCGTTTGGCAGTATCGTCGCGCATGTGACGGAGGCGACACTCAAGGAAGACGGCACACCCAAGGTGCTGAAGGTGACCGCGGTTGTCGATTGCGGCACCGTCGTCAATCCGCGCAATGGCGAGGCGCAGGTGATGGGCGGGATCGTGATGGGCCTGTCTTCCGCCATCGGTGAAGCGATCACGCTTGAAAAGGGCGCGGTGCAGCAGCGCAATTTCAACGATTATCCCGTGCTGCAGCTCGCCGATGCGCCCGCGGTTGACGTCCATTTCATCAACAGCGGTGCCGAAATGGGTGGGTTGGGCGAACCCGGTCTTCCGCCCGCGGCACCCGCGCTGGCGAACGCGCTGTTCGCGGCAACGGGCAAGCGCGTGCGGCAGTTGCCGATCCTCGCGCAGGCCAAGGCTTAAAGGCGGGCGGGGGGCACGTCGCCCCCAGCCCCCCGTTAACGCCGGGGTCAGGCATTCACAGTTTCGCGCAAGGTGATGGCACCTGCCTGCAGCGCGGCGGCATAGAGTAGGTCGTTTTCTGCCCGCACGCGCGCCTTCAATCGCTCGATGATGATCAAGGTGCTCGCCCGAAATCCGACCCAGTCAGCGCGGATGATGCCCGTCGTCCATTCGACCAGATAGCGATCCCAGTCGCAGCGAAGCGTCTCGAACTGCCGACAGAAATCATCTGCGGTTTTTATAAACGCAGGCCGATGTGCCGCCACCATTGGCCGGTACATCAGGCTGTCTTCATGGGCCAGGTGTAGCCGAAGCTCGTCGGCAAGATCGCTGAGGATCAGCGTCGCGCCGACGGCATCTTCGTTTTCCTGTTGGATCAAATAGGTCATGCGATCGAGATGGTGGTCGATCCGATCATGTTCTTGCATCAGCCGTTCATAGGTCATTGCGTCACTCCCTGACGCTGGATAGCGGGCGAATGGTTGACAAGCCGTCGGCAATTGGTGGCGCCCAACCTCCATCAAGCTGACCGCATACCCGAAATGGGGCTGTCGGTGCGCAGTAAACCTAACCGCGCAGTACCGCCCGGTCCGCCCACCAGCTGTGCGTGCCGCTGGAAATCTTGTGGGGCAAGGCAATCCGGCACACTGGCCCTGCCTCGATATCGC
This sequence comes from Sphingomonas sp. 32-62-10, assembly GCA_002280555.1. Classification (GTDB taxonomy): domain Bacteria; phylum Pseudomonadota; class Alphaproteobacteria; order Sphingomonadales; family Sphingomonadaceae; genus Sphingomonas. The sequence goes on along the minus strand of NCEE01000010.1, from coordinate 91,273 downwards.
GGGCATCGATCAGCACGCACTCGCTGGTGCCGCGATTCTCATCGATGATGAAGCTCACGAGGTAGCCGTCATCCTCTGCTGTGCTGCCGATCCGCGGCGCGAAAGGCGCTTCGCTGGCGTAGCGCCCCTCCTCGAGCATCAGCGACCAGCTTTCACCCGTTTCCAGATCATGCTTCACAAAGCCGTTAAACAGGAACCAGCCGGGCTTGGTGGTGGTGGAATAGACATAACGGTGTTTGCGCCCCGCGACGCGCTGATCGATCATGCCGAATTCGAGTACCCGATCATCAAGTCGCTCCTCGCGGGTGGTGCCGTCGGCCAGATTGAAGCGCCAGCGGTGCAGCTTGGGCTGGAAGCTGTGCTCGTCGACATAGGCCATCATATGGCCATAGCCGTCCTCGTTCGGTAGCGGGGCGGGCTGGGGATTGTCCTGAAAATAGGCGTCCATCACCACCTCGTCGCCCTCTTCATAGGCATTGAGGAAATGGAGGATGTAGGTCGGCGTTGCTTCGAACCAGCGGATGTCTTCGGGCTGGCCGTGGCGCGGGATCAGCGCAAAGCGGCTCGGCAAGCCATCGTGCATCCGCGCGGCATGAATGTCGCGCTTGAGCAATTCCTGATCCCAGAACATCGGCAGATCGTTGACGATCGACCAATGCTCGCTGAAAATCATGTCATGCGGCAGGCGTGGGCCGGGCAGGGGGACGGGGATGTAATGCGCCAACCGACCGTCACGATCGACGACGCCGTAATGCATGAACGGCGCATGCTTTGAATAGTTGAAGAACATCAGCTCGCCGGTGCGATCATCGACTTTGGGATGCGCTGATATGCCGTCTAGCGGCACCCAGGGGGCCAGCCCAAGCGGCTCGAGCGTTTCGGGATCGAGCACATAACCTTCGCCGCACTGGTAAAAGGTGGAGATCGCCTTCCCGGCATGGACGATGATATCGGTGCTCGATGAATCCTTCAGGCTGCCATGCGCGCCGAAGCCGGGGCGTTTTGATGTGCCCGCCCGGTCCATCAGCCCGCCCCATAACGATCCGCCCGCTTCCTGCTCGGCCTGAAAGCCGCGCGTGCGCACCCAGCGGTTGCGATAGCTGGCAGTGCCGTTTGCAAAGCTGATCTGGTGGATCATCCCGTCCCCGTCGAACGGGTGATAGCGACCAAGCGGCTGGTGCAGCTGGTTTTCGGTATTGCGCAGATACACACCGGCAATGTCGTTCGGAATGGCACCCTCGATCACCTCAAGCGCGGTTGCGGTTACCTCTTCATGCTGCGGCGTCCATGCCCCGTTCAAATAGGGATGGTTGCTGGGTTTCAGCGTCGACAGCACAGGGGGAAGGCGATCAATCTGCACGGCGCTGCTCCTCGGCAAGCCAAAGCGAGCCGCCAGTCTAGGCGCGGGCGGTAGCCAACGCCAAGCCTGTTTTGGGCAAGGCAGCGCTCTTCCAGCACATTGTTGCGGGCCTGAAATTGCCGAGAACCGGCCAATCTTGCGCTTTAGATTTGCTTTGCACCGCGCCAGTAAAGCTTTGGTACCCTCCACCCCTTGCAATAATCATGTCGCAACCGCACCTTACTGAGTGTGTGCAGGTGCAGCATGACAGGGGACGCCAAGTCACCGGGCTGACGTTGCGTCGCATGTTTTGGGGACAGGCATATGAAGTTTAATGGCGGTCGGCTGGTTGCCGGGGGAATGCTGGCGCTGGCGATCGCTGGGGTGACGGGCTGTTCGGCTGGTGGGCCACCGCCGGGGCCGCCCATCACGCAGGTATCTGTCGCTAATCCATTGCAGCGTAACATCGTCGACTGGGACGAATATGTCGGCCGGTTTGAAGCGATTCAGGATGTCGAAATCCGCCCGCGCGTTTCCGGCGCGATCGATCAGGTGCTCTTCCGCGACGGCCAAGTCGTCCGCAAGGGCCAGGCATTGTTCACGATTGATCCGCGCCCTTATCGTGCCACGTTGATGCAGGCGCAGGCACAGGTTGCGCGGTCACAGGCATCGCTCGCCAATGCCGGCACGGAACTGGCGCGCGCCAAGACATTGCTCGAGGCGCAAGCGATTTCGAAGGAAGAGTTCGAAACGAAGCAGGCGATGGTCCGTACCGCCGGTGCCGATCTGGCTGCCGGGCGCGCAGCGGCCAGTGCCGCGATGCTCAACCTTGGCTTTACGACGGTGCGATCGCCGATCTCGGGGCGCATCTCTGATCGCCGCGTCAGCCGGGGCAATCTGGTCGCCGAGGGGCAGACCGTGCTGACGCGTGTTGTCTCGACCGATCCGATCTGGTTCTCGTTCGATGGGGCGGAGAGTTTCTACCTCAAATATCGGCGCCAGGATCAGGAAGGCTCGCGCGGGTCGTCACGCGATACGCCTAACCCGGTTGAGATCCAGCTGGCCGATGAAAGCGGTTTTCGCTGGCGTGGCCGGATGGCGTTTGTTGATAATGCGATCGACGCCAATTCGGGCACCATTCGCGCGCATGCCGTGGTGCCGAACCCCGATGGCTTCCTGACGCCCGGCCTGTTCGGTCGCGCGCGGTTGCTAGGATCGGGCACGTACCGTGCGGTGCTGGTGCCCGATGAGGCGATCATAACCGATCAGACCCGCAAGCTGGTGTTCGTGGTCGGCAAAGACGGCAAGGTGAACCCGCGACCGGTCGTCACCGGCCCACCCGTGGAAGGGTTGCGCGTGGTGCGCGAGGGCATTTCGACCAGCGACCGAATCGTCATCAACGGGCTCACCCGGCTGCAGCCGGGTATGCCGGTCAAGGCAACGCTGGTGAAAATCACCCCGCGCGCCGCCAATGAGGCACCGGTATCGACACCGGTCAGCGCACCGCCTGCCGCCGAAGCCCAGGCGCAGTAAGGCCGGTGCGCTTCCCCCATTTCTTCATCGACCGACCGATCTTTGCCGCGGTGCTGTCGATCCTGATCATCGTGTTCGGCGCGGTGGCCTATCCCGGGCTGCCGGTCGCGCAATATCCTGATATTGCCCCGCCGACCGTCGTGGTGAGCGCCAACTACCCTGGTGCCACCGCTGAAACGCTGGCCGAAACCGTTTCTGCCCCGCTCGAGGAATCGATCAACGGGGTGGAGGATATGATCTACATGTCGTCGTCGTCGACCGGCGACGGCGCGATCGCGATTACAGTGACGTTCAAGCAGGGCACCGATGTCGATCAGGCACAGGTGCTGGTGCAGAACCGGGTGTCGTCCGCCGAACCGCGTCTGCCCGAAGAGGTGCGCCAGATCGGCGTGACGGTGCGCAAGAATTCGCCCGACATTCTGCTGGTGGCAACGCTGTTCTCGCCCGACAAGTCGCTGTCGCAGCAATATATTTCGAACTATGCGACGACGCAGATCGTCGATCGTCTGGCGCGTATTCCCGGCGTTGGCGGCACACGCAGCTTTGGCGGGCGCGACTATAATATGCGGGTGTGGATCGATCCCGATCTCGCCTCGTCGCGCAATCTGACCGTCGACGAGATCACTAACGCGGTGCGCGCGCAGAACGCGCAGGTTGCGGTCGGCTCGATCGGCCAGGCGCCGTTCAATCGCGGCGGCACGGCATTCCAACTCGGTATCCAGACCCAGGGGCGTCTCAGCTCGCCCGAGCAATTCGGTGAGATTATCATCAAGCGCGACGATCAGGGCCGGATGACCCGGCTGCGTGATGTCGCGCGAATTGAACTGGGGGCGCAGGATTACGGGATCAATGCTTTTCTGAGCGGGAATGCGACCACCGCGATCGCGGTGACCCAGCTGCCCGGATCGAACGCGCTGAGCACGGCGGAAGCGGTGAAGGCAGAGCTTGCCGAAGCCGCCAAAAGCTTTCCAGCAGGGATGACGTACCGCATCCCCTATAACCCAACCGAGTATATCGAGGCATCGATCGAGGCAGTGTATGATACGCTGTTCGAGGCGCTGATCCTGGTCGCGATTGTCGTGCTACTTTTCTTGCAGAGCTGGCGCGCCGCCTTGATCCCGATCGTCGCCATTCCGGTGTCGCTGATCGGCAGCCTGGCGGTGCTCGCGGCGTTCGGCTTTTCGATCAATAATTTGTCGCTGTTCGGCATGGTGCTGGCCATCGGTATTGTCGTCGACGATGCGATCGTCGTCGTCGAGAATATCGAGCGGTTGATGGAGGAAAAGGGACTGTCCGCCAAAGCGGCGGCGCATGAGACAATGGACGAAGTGTCCGGCGCACTGATTGCTATCGCGCTCGTGCTGTGCGGGGTGTTCATTCCCACCAGCTTCATTCCTGGCATTTCGGGCGAATTCTACAAGCAGTTCGCGCTGACGATCGTGTCGGCGACGGCGATCTCGGCATTCGTTTCGCTTACACTGTCGCCTGCGCTGGCGGCGATCATCCTGAAGCCCAAGCATCCGGGCGAGCCAGCATCGGGCTGGCGCGGCTATCCCACCCGATTTGCCCGTGGCTTCAACCGCGCCTTCGATTCGCTCAGCGCGCGCTACGGTCGTTTCACGGCGCGCGCGATCCGTTCACTCGGGGTGGTGCTTGTCTGCTACGCCGTGCTGATCGGCCTGACCGGCTGGCGTTTCAACGCGACTCCGACGGGGTTTATCCCAGCGCAGGACCAGGGCTATCTGATCGTGGCTGCACAGCTGCCGCCGGGATCGTCGCTCCAGCGCACGACCGACGTATTGCAACGCGCCGCCAGTATCGCCCTGAAAAATCCTGCGACCAATTCGACGGTTGCCTTTGCCGGGCTGGACGGTGCGACCTTCTCCACAGCGCCCAATGCGGCGGCGATGTTCGTGTCGCTGAAGCCCAGCGAAGAACGCAAGCACGCCAACGAAATCGCCAATGAACTGCGCCAAGCGTTCGGGCCGATTACCGATGGCATGTTGCTCGTCATCCCGCCACCGCCCGTCGCGGGCATCGGCACCGGTGGCGGCTGGAAAATGCTGATCGAGGACCGCCAGAACCAAGGCTATGCCGCGCTGGAAGGAGCTGCTTTTGCGATGATGATGCGGGCGAACACGACGCCCGGGCTGGCAGGAGGCTTCACCACTTTTAACGTGCGCACCCCACGCCTGAACGCCGACATAGACCGCGAGCGCGCAGAGCAGCTCGGCGTACCGGTGCAGAATGTGTTCCGCACGCTCGGCACCTATCTCGGCTCCACCTACATCAATGATTTCAACTTTCTGGGGCGCACCTACCGCGTGACGGCGCAGGCCGATGCGCCGTATCGTGACGATGTTGCCGATGTCGGTAAGTTGCGCACGCGATCGGCATCGGGGGCGATGGTGCCGCTGAATGCAGTGATGACGCTGAAGAACGATAGCGGGCCATACCGCGTCGTCCGGTACAACCTCTATCCCGCCGCCGAGCTGCAGGGCGATACCGCGCCGGGCTATTCATCTGGTCAATCGCTGGCAACACTCGCGCGACTTGCGAAGGAAACGTTGCCGGCGGGCATGAGCTTTGAATGGACCGAGCTGGCGTTCGAACAGCAACAGGCGGGCAATACCGGTACGCTGGTGTTCGGGCTCGCCGTGCTGTTCGTGTTCCTGTTGCTCGCGGCGAATTACGAAAGCCTTGTCCTGCCCTTTGCGGTGATCCTGATCGTGCCGATGTGCCTGTTGGCGGCGATCGTCGGCGTCAACCTGATGGGGATGGACAATAACATTCTGACTCAGATCGGGCTCGTCGTGCTGATCGGGCTGGCGGCCAAGAACGCGATCCTGATCGTTGAGTTCGCCAAGGCCAATGAAGATGCCGGGATGGAGCTGTATGAGGCGGCCAAGCACGCCGCCGCCCAGCGGTTGCGACCGATTTTGATGACGTCGATCGCGTTCATTCTCGGCACGTTGCCGCTGGTAACGGGATCGGGGCCAGGCGCCGAAATGCGGCGTGCGCTTGGCGTGGCGGTGTTCTTCGGGATGATCGGAGTGACGACCTTCGGGTTGCTGTTCACGCCGAGCTTCTACGTGATCAGCCGCACCATCGGCGACCGCGCCGATCGCTGGCTGAAACGGAATCGCAAGCCCGACAGCGATGCGCCCGGCGGCAATTCGGTGGGCGGCGCGCCCGCACAGGAGGTGCTGCCATGAAGCGGCTGATATTCCCGGTGATCGCGGCGCTCGGCTTGTCTGGCTGTGTAGTCGGGCCCGATTATGCCCGCCCATCGGTGGCACCCAGCGCATCGGGGCCACTTGCCGAAGCAACGCGGTCGACGGCCGCTTCGGTACCGGTATCACCGCTGCCCGATCGCTGGTGGCGGCTCTATGACGATCCCGTACTCGATCGGCTGGTGGCCGAAGCGCTGGCGCACAATACCGATATCCGTGTCGCTGCCGCCAATCTGCAACGCGCGCGCGCCGTCCTCGCCGAGCAGCGCGGCCAGCGCCTGCCAACGATCACCCCGAATGCGCAGGTAACCCGCAACCAGTTCAACAGCGCGAGTGCTGCCGCCTTTGGTGGCGGCGGTGCGGGCGGGGGCGGGCCGCAGACCTTTGTCGTCAACCTGTTCGATCTGGGGGTCGATGCGAGCTATGAGCTCGATCTGTTCGGGGGCATTTCCCGCGCGATCGAAGCCGGACGGGGCGATGCAGAGGCTGCCGCAGCAACGCTCGATGCCGCACGCGTGTCAGTCGCTGCGGAAACCGCGCGAGCCTATGCGACTGCGTGCAGCAATGCAGCGCAAGCCGCCGTTGCACAGGAAACAGTCGATCTGCAGCAAAAGACATTGGGGCTGACCCAGACCTTGTTCGACGCCGGGCGGGGCACGCGACGCGATGTCGAGCGCGCCGATGTGCTGCTCGCGCAGACCCAGGCGCAATTGCCGCTGCTCGACGCCGAAAAGCGGGCCGCGCTTTATGCGCTCGCCACACTCACCGGACGCCCCCCGGCCGAGGTTGATGCCGATGCGAGCCGTTGCACCGCCGCGCCCCGGGTGACGACCACGATCCCGACCGGCGATGGCGCGGCGCTGCTTGCCCGTCGCCCCGATGTGCGATCAGCAGAACGCACGCTGGCGGCCGATACGGCGCGGATCGGCGTGGCGGTGTCCGCACTTTATCCGTCGATCCGGCTGGCGGGATCGATCGGGTTGAATGCGACGCGCGGCAGTCAGTTGTTCAAGGCGACATCGGCAACTTATTCTTTCGGGCCGCTCATCTCATGGAATTTCCCGAACCAGACGGCGGCGCGTGCGCAGATTGCCCAGGCGCGCGCTGGGGCAGATGCATCGCTGGCGCGGTTCGACGGTGCTGTGCTGACGGCGCTGCGCGAGGCCGAAACGGCACTGGCGCGCTATGCGGGTGCGCTTGATCGCAATGCTGCGCTGCTGCGAGCCGAACAGGCAAGCAGTAAGGCCGCCGCACTGTCGCGGCTACGGTTCGACAGCGGCGCCGACAGTTTTCTGCAGCTGATCGAGGCTGAACGCGAACGCGCCGATACGCGTGCCGCGCGGGCGGCATCGGACGCGGCGGTGGCGGACGCGCAGATCACGCTGTTCAAGGCGCTTGGCGGCGGCTGGGAAGAAGCCCCCGATCCGGTCCGCCGTCCCGATCCGGCGCAGACCCCTGCCCCTTGATCGGGTAGGCGATGGGCGTGATTTCAGCTAATTGACCCCCAGTTTTTGCGCCCGCCGATTCCGCGAAAGCGGGTGGTGCCGTGCGCGGTATCAAGGAAGTTCAGGCAATGCCGATCGCCGATCAATCATCCTCATCCGCCACCGCCATCCCGGTATCGCGCGAGCAACTATGGGGCATTTTGTTCGAAGCGGCGGAGATCGAGCACAATCTGATGTGCTGTTATCTCTACGCGATGTTCAGCCTGAAGGACTCGGTCGATGAAGACCTGAACGAGGCCGAACTTGCTGCGGTTCGGCGCTGGCGTGGCGAGATCATGGATGTCGCGATCGAGGAGATGGCGCATCTCGCGATCGTGTCCAACATCCTGTCAGCACTCGGCGCGCCCGCGCATTTTGGGCGTCAAAATTTCCCGATTGCACCGGGCTATCATCCGGCGGGTGTGGTGGTGAAGCTCGCGCCGTTCACCGTCGAGACGCTTGACCATTTCATCTATCTCGAACGCCCTGAAACCGTCGAAATCGCCGATGGCGAGGGCTTTGCGCCCGAACGCAGCTATATCCGTGCGCTCGCGCCCGATCGGCTGATGTCCGCAACGATGGACTATGCGACCGTCGGCAAGCTCTATCAGGCCATCGAGGATGGCATCCGGTTTCTCGCCGACGAGATTGGCGAGGACGCGCTGTTCGTTGGCGATGCCGGGCACCAGATCAGCCATGACGTGATGGCATTGCCCAATGTGACGGTGGTGCGCTGCGTGAAAACGGCGTGCGCGGCGATCGATGCGATTGTCCGGCAAGGTGAGGGCGCTGATCCGGACGAAGCGGGATCGCATTTTCAGCGTTTCCTGGCGATTCGCGCCGAATATCAGGCGCTGCTGGAGGCGCGGCCCGATTTTCGCCCCGCGCGCAAGGCGGCGCATAATCCGGTCATGCGCCGCCCGCCTTTGCCCGATGGCAAGGTGTGGATCAGCGCCGAACCCGCTGCGAGCCTGCTCGATATCGGCAACGCGATTTACAACCACAGCCTGCGCTGTTTGGCGCTCAGCTATGCAGGCGTCGACGGCGCGGCGCAGCGATCGCTGGTGAATGCGGCGGTCGATCTGATGCGGATCCTGACACCGGTTGCCGAGCGGTTGACGGCGCTGCCCGCTAATGCCGATCAACCGGGCTGCACGGCGGGCCTAAGCTTTGCCACGCTCAGGTCAGCGGCGGCATTGCCGGTGACGGCGGGTGCCGTGCCGGTGCTCGTCGAGCGGCTGCGAGATATCGCTGACAAGGCGATCGGGCTGGCGTCTCGGCAAGGTGACATAACCGAGCTAGCCGCGAAAACCGGGGCCGATCTTAACCGCCTCGCCGATCGGCTCGCGACCGTGGCGATCCTTCCCCCGCCAGCACCGGAGGCCGTGATGACGCCTGTCGAAGCCCCCATCGCAACGACGGTGCCGTTGCACGATGTGCCAATATCGACACCGCCGGTGCCCGAAATCGCCCCCGATGGGCGGGAGATTATCCCTGGCCAGGCAATCGACCTGATCTTTTCGGCCGAACGGTGCATTCATGCGCGCCACTGCGTGCTTGGCCAGCCCCAGGTGTTCAAGGCCAATGTCGAAGGGCCATGGATCGATCCTGACGCGACCAGCACCGAAGGACTGGTGACGGTGGCGCATATGTGCCCGTCGGGCGCGATCCAGTATCGTCGCCACGATGGCGGCGCGGCCGAAGCAGCCCCGCCCGTCAATCTGGTGCAGCTGCGTGAAAACGGGCCGATCGGCGTGCGCGCTGACATGGTGCTGGCGGGCGAGCGCGTCGGCTATCGCGCGACGCTGTGCCGGTGTGGCGCATCGAAGAACAAGCCGTTCTGCGATGGCAGCCATAATGCGATCGGCTTTTCGGCTTCGGGCGAGCCGGCGACACGCCAATCGCAGCCGCTGGCTGTGCGGGGTGGCCCGCTGATGATTGACCCGCAACAGGACGGGCCATTGCAGGTCAGCGGAAATTTGGAGATTTGCGCCGGCACCGGAAGGACCGTCGACCGCGTTACGTCAACCTTGCTGTGCCGCTGCGGCGGTTCTGCCAACAAGCCGTTCTGCGATGGCACGCACCGCCGGAACGGTTTCAAAAGTTGATCTCCACCCCCGCACGCAAAGACAGGGTCACCTGACACGCATCTTGACAGGGTCGCGACTCGCGGCCATTATGTCAGCGTTCCATGACATATAGTCAGTATCGAATGACATATGGCCGATCGGAACAGGGTTGTTTCAGGAGATAGCGATGACAGCAGGTATGACAGCGACGTTGCTTGGTATCTCGGCGGGTTTCATCACGCTGATCGGGCTGTATCTGTGGCTGGTCGGTAATGATGCCACGACCGGCGTCGTGATGTTCGCGCTCGCTGGATCGCAGCTCGCGCTGATCGGCACCCAGCGCGGCCGTCGCAACTGCACAAAGGCCTGAAGATGACGATGCCCCGCAAGATCCTGTTCTATATCGCGCTGATGGTTGCCGGCTTTGCTGTCGGCACCTTGATCGCGCGGGTGACCAAGGCGCGCGCTGCCGAGCCCGCTGCGGCCGCAACCCCGGCTGGGGAATGGAAAACACTGCCGACTGAGGCCTATCCCGGCAAGCGCGACGATATCAGCTTCGCTGACGCACAGCATGGCTGGTACGGCACCGGCAAGGGCGATCTGTTCGCGACCAAGGACGGCGGCGATAGCTGGACCAAGGTTGCAAGCAAGCCCGGCACCTTCATCCGCGCGCTGGGGTTTATCGATGCGAAGACGGGCTATATCGGCAATGTCGGGACGGATTATTATCCCGGCGTCACCGATACGACGCCGCTGTACCGCACCGACGATGGCGGGGTGACCTGGGTGCCGGTCGATCTGGGCGGCAAGACGATTGCGGGCGTGTGTGCGATCGATATCCTGCGCACCAGCCGCATCTATCAGGGCAATCTCGAGCCGCGCATTGTGATCACCGCCGCGGGCCGCGTCGGCGGGCCGACCGGGATCATCCGATCGACTGATAGCGGCAAGACCGTTTTCGCCTCGACCGAACGCGAATCCTCGAACGCCAACGGCCTCATCCTGCGCACGACTGATGGCGGCAAAAGCTGGACCGAGGTGTATCGCGGCACCCGGCCAGGCGAGCTGATCTGGAAGGCATCATTCGTGAATGCCAAAATCGGCTATGCCACCGTGCAAAGCTATGATGTGGCGCGCACCACCCAGCTGATCGCCAAGACGGTTGACGGTGGCAAGAGCTGGACCGAGCTGCCAATGGTCGAAAATGCCGCCGCGCGCCAGTTCGGCATTGGTTTTGCCGATGCGCTGCATGGCTGGGTGGGAACAATGGCGGGCGGTTACTATACCGCCGACGGCGGCAAGAGCTTTACGGCGGTGCCAATCGCGCGTGCAGCAAACAAATTTCGCGTCGTGTCGGGGTCGAATGGCAGTCGAGTCTACGCGATTGGCACGCAGATTCAGCGCCTCGACTCAAGACCTTGACAGGCCGCACGACTCTTCTGCTATACTGTTTTAATACACTGGGTCGTTGATTCAACGATCAGGCCAGCTTTCCGGGGGGACATAACGATGCTCGAACTCAGCCAGGTCACGCATGTCTACGCCAATGGTACGCGCGCGCTCGACGATGTGACGCTGACGATCCCCAAGGGAATGTATGGGCTGCTCGGTCCCAACGGCGCGGGCAAATCGACGCTGATGCGCACGGTCGCCACGCTGCAGACGCCGACATCGGGCAGCATTCGCTTCGGTGACATCGACATCATTGCCGATCCGGAGAAGCTGCGTGAGCGGCTCGGCTATCTGCCACAGGATTTCGGCGTGTACCCGCGCGTTTCGGCCTATGACATGCTCGATCACATGGCCGTGCTGAAGGGCGTTGCCTCGGCGCGCGAGCGCAAGGAAACGGTCGAGACGCTGCTCAACCAGACCAACCTCTGGAACGTCCGCAAGAAAGCGATTGCGGGCTTTTCGGGCGGGATGCGCCAGCGCTTCGGCATCGCGCAAGCGCTGATCGGGAACCCCGAGCTGATCATCGTCGACGAACCAACTGCAGGGCTCGACCCCGAAGAGCGCAACCGCTTCCTCAATCTGCTGGCGGAAATCGGCGACAATGTCGTGATCATCCTGTCGACCCATATCGTCGATGACGTGGCCGATCTGTGCCCGCGCATGGCGGTGCTGGCAGCGGGCAAAATCCAGCTGGAGGGCGCACCGCTCGATCTGATCGCGCGCTCGCGCGGTACCGTGTGGGCGAAGACGATTGAGCGGGAGCAGATGGCCGATTATGCCGCCGCGCACGAAGTGATCTCGACCCGGCTGTTCGCTGGTCGCACGATTATCCATATCCTGTCGGAGAATGATCCGGGCAACGGCTTCACCGCCGTCGATGGCGGGTTGGAGGATGTATATTTCTCCACGCTTGCCCGCACGCGCCGCGCACCCGCCGCCGCCGCCGCGTAAGGGGAGCAGGACCAATGTTCGCCAAGATCGCCGCGTTCGAGCTGCGCTATCAGTTCCGCAATCCCGTTTTCTGGGTCGTCTCGATCCTGTTCTTTCTGATGACGTTCGGCGCGGCAACGGTCGAGCAGATTCAGATCGGCGGTGGGGGCTCGGGCATTCACCGCAATAGCCCAGCTTCTATTATTCAGACCCATTTGATTCTGTCGCTGTTTTTCATGTTCGTGACGACAGCATTCGTCGCCAATGTGATCGTGCGCGACGATGAAAGTGGTTTTGGACCGATCGTGCGCTCAACGCGCGTGACCAAGTTCGATTATCTGATTGGCCGCTTCATGGGTGCGTTCGCAGCGGCGGCGATTGCCTTTCTTGTCGTCCCGCTGGCGATCTGGATCGGATCGTTCATGCCTTGGGTCGATAAGGAAACGCTGGGGCCAAATTTTCTGAGCGCCTATGCCCATGCCTATTTGGTGATGGCGCTTCCCGACATTTTATTGACGTCGGCAATCTTTTTTGCGGTCGCCACGATGACGCGCTCGATGATGTATAGTTATGTTGGCGTCGTTGCCTTTCTGGTCCTCTATCTCGTCGTGATCAGCCTTTTGCGCACACGGCCGGAACTGCGGGAAACGGCCGCCATGTTTGAGCCGTTCGGCTTTGGCGCTTATGGCAATGCAACGCGCTATTGGACGGCGGCGGAATCTAACGTGTTGGTGCCTCCGCTGTCGTTCACATTGTTGTTCAATCGGGGGTTCGGCTTTGCGCTGAGCATCATCGCTCTTGTCGTCGCCTATGCCCGGTTCAGCTTTGCAGAGCGCGGTATTTCGGGCCGCAAACTGCGTAAAGCGGCCAAGCGTGAGGCTAAGCTTGCAGCCGTAGCGCCACGTACAGTGTCAGTGTTGCCTACGCCTCGTCCCAACCGGGCTGGATGGACACAGCTGATGGCACGCACCCGTTTCGAAATGGCGCTGGTGTTCCGCAGTCCCGCCTTCTTTGTGCTGATGCTGCTGGGTCTGTTCAACGCTGTGACAGCCTTGTTAACCGGGAACGAGATCTATGGCACGCCCGCGCGCCCGTTGACATTCGTCGTGATCGGCGTGCTGAACGGGGCGTTCGGCATCATCCCCATCATCATCGCCATTTATTATGCGGGCGAGCTTGTTTGGCGCGACCGTGACCGCAAAATGCACGAGATCATCGACGCAACCGCGCTGCCCAACTGGGCTTATATGGTGCCCAAGACGATGGCCGTTTCCGGTGTCCTGATCGCGTCGCTGGTGATCGCCATGATCGGCGCCATTATCGTTCAGCTGATTCGCGGGCAAACCGATCTGGCGTTAGGCGAGTATCTCGCCTGGTATGTGGTACCCAATGCCATCGATTTGGTGATCCTCGCCGTGCTTTCGGTGTTCGTGCAGGCACTGAGCCCCAACAAGTATATCGGATGGGGCGTCATGGTGGTCTATCTGGTGGCCAGCATTGTCCTCAACAATTTGGGCTTTGAACACCCACTCTATAATTTCGGGTCCACCGGCAATATTTTGCTGTCGGACATGAACGGCGACAATGTCGGCGGCGCGCTTGGATGGTGGTTACGACTTTACTGGGGCTCGGTCGCGCTGATCCTGGCTGTGCTGGCGCACCTGCTGTGGCGGCGCGGTACGCAGGTGTCGTTTATGTCGCGGCTCCGGCGCGTCCCCAAGCGGCTGGCAGGGTTCCTTGGCGCGGTAATTGGCACCGGGGTCCTCACGGCGAGCGCGGCGGGTGGGTTCATTTTCTATAACACAAACGTCATCAATGAGTATCGTAACCGCGATGATCGGGACAAGATGTTGGCCGATTACGAGAAGAAATATCTGAAGTATGAAACGGTTAAGCAACCTTCGGTCAGCGCAATCACGCTGGACGTCGATCTTTACCCACGAGATAAACGGGTCGATGCGCGCGGCAGGTACGAACTGATCAACGATACCGGTGCACCTCTTAGTGATTTGCATGTGCGTTTCGTCGATCCCAACTTGAAGGTGATGGCAGCTGAGGTGTCTGGCGCACGACTGGTGCTGAACGATGCTAAACAGGGCTATCGCATCTATCGCTTTGACCGTCCGATCGCGCCGGGTGCGCGGGCCACGCTGACATTTGCGTCGCAACGCTGGCAGCGCGGGTTTCGCGCTCAAGGGGATGAGACAATTGTGGTCCGTAATGGAAGCTTGCTGAACAATTTCGACTTTGCACCAGTGATCGGGATGAGCCGCGCAAATCTCCTACTCGATCCAGTGACGCGCCGACGCTACAATCTGCCGTCGCAGTTGCGGATGGCAAAGCTGGAAGACTTAACGGCGATGCGTCGAAACTATCTGGCCAACGCCAGTTGGGTGAAATCGGACATCACTGTGACCACCGATGCCGGGCAGACACCGATTGCGCCGGGCAAGAAAGTGTCCGATGTGACGGCTGGGGGTAGACGCACCGCGCATTTCGTCGCCACCGCACCGATCCTGGCGTTCTTCTCGGTCCAGTCAGCCGCCTATGCAGAGAAATCGGCCGATGCGAGCGGGGTGAAGACCACCGTCTATTACGATCCGAAGCACGACTATAATGTCGATCGCATGCTGAAGGCGATGAAGCTTAGCCTTGATTATTACCGCGCCAATTTTGGCCCCTATCAGTTCGACTATATGCGGATTATCGAATTTCCGGGCTATCAGACCTTCGCACAGGCCTTTGCGGGCACGGTGCCCTATTCGGAGCGGATCGGCTTCATCGCCGATACCCGCGATGAGAATGAGATTGATTACGTCACCTATGTGACCGCGCATGAACTGGGCCACCAATATTGGGGGCACCAGATCATTTCGGCCGATATGCAGGGTGGGACCGTGCTCGTCGAGACGATGGCGCAATATTCGGCGATGATGGTGATGAAGAAGCTCTACGGCGAGGATAAGATGCGCCGGTTCCTGAAGTATGAGCTTGACAGTTATCTGCGCGCGCGCGGCTCCGAAGCGATCGAGGAACTGCCGCTCGAACGGGTCGAGAACCAGGGCTATATCCATTACCGCAAAGGCGCGGTGGTGATGTACCTGCTCCAGGACCGGCTGGGTGAGGACCGCATGAACGCGATGCTCGCGCAGCTGCTCAACAAATACCGGTTCAAGAGCCAGCCCTATCCCCGCTCGCTCGATCTGGTGAACGGCCTGAAATCGATCGCGCGTGACGATGCCGAACGCGCGCTGATCAGCGATCTGTTCGAAAAGATCACCATCTATGATCTGAAGGCAACAACAGCGACCGTGAAGAAGCTGCCCGATGGTCGGTTCGAAACGCTGGTGACGGTGACGGGCGACAAATTCTATGCCGATGGCAAGGGCAAGGAGACCAAGGCGACGCTCGACGACATTATCGAGATCGGCCTGTTCGCGGCCCGCCCCGGCATTGGCGCGTTCAACAGCAAGGACGTGGATTTCATCGAACGCCGCCCCGTGAAATCGGGCGAGCAGCAGATCCGCGTAATTTCCAAGCGCAAACCCGCCTTTGCCGGGGTGGACCCGTACAACAAATATATCGATCGCAATTCGGACGATAATGTCGTGGCGGTGACGGGGTAGGGTAGACGTTGATCGGCGGGGTTATGCGAACAGCAGCGCCCCGCCTATCCCGCCGAGCGCCAACAGCACCGGCGTCGCGAGTTTGCTCTTCCATCGCCACGCGCCGATCAGCCCGGCGGTGAACAGCAGCAGGACGGGCCAGGGAGTCGGCGCCCGATCAAGCGTTGCCAGAGCCAGCTGCGCGCAGGTCGTAGCGATAATGCCGACGACCGCAGCCGCGATCCCATCGAGCAGACGGTGCAACGCCGGGGCTTCGACGAGTTGCTCGAGCCGTTCGAAAAAGACCATCGAAACGGCAAAAGCCGGCAAGAACATCCCCGCCGTCAACGCCAGCGCCCCGGCCCAGCCGCCAGCCTGAAATCCCGCAAAAGTGCCGAAGATCACCAACGGCGCGGGCAGCACCCCGGCAATCGCAACCCCGTCCAGAAACGCGCCGTCGCTAATCCAGCCCCGCCCAACGGTATCCGCGCGGACATAGGGAATGGCGGTATAGGCACCGCCGAACGTCAACAGCCCGCCTTTCAGTCCGGCAACGAACAGCGCAAGTGTTGTCGCCTGGATGGCAGCCGTTGTAGCAAGGTTCGGTGTTACGCCGATCCCGCTTCCGGTAACGCCCCAGCCGAGCAAGGCGGCAACCGCCATCAGCAATGCTGCCGCGATCATGCGCAGCCCCAGCGCGTGCACGATCCCCCCGGCGGCGAGCGGCACCCAAAAGGGCACGCCGACCAGCGTCGCCAGCGCGCTCACCACGGCGATCGCGATCAGGCTGTTCTCGATCAGGATGTGGCTGCCGATACGGTAAATCGCGCGCACGATAATGCCGATCACCGCCGCCTGTACGCCCAGCAATACTCCCGCCAGCTCCGGCTGTCCGGCGATATAGGTCGCGTAGGCCCAGGCACAGCCGAGCATCAGCACCAGTCCCGGCAGCATGAACCCGAGCCCGGCGAGCAGGCCACCGATCCGCCCGCGCGCCATGATCCCCAGATGCACGCACAGCTCATGCGCTTCCGGCCCGGGCAGCACCTGCATCACCGCGAGCAACCGGTTGAAGCGCGGTACCGAAATCCAGCGCTCATCATCCACCAGCGCCTGCCGGATCATCGCAATCTGCGCGACCGGCCCGCCAAAGGCGAGCGCGCCGAAGCGGAGGAATTTCAGGAAAAGCGCGGGCAGGGTGATCGACGGCACACCAGCATCTTCGGTGGTTGTCATACAGATCGCTTCTCCCGGCATCTACGTCCGTTCGCCCTGAGCGAAGTCGAAGGGTACGCGCAGCGCCTGGTCTTCGACGTAGCCTGTCCTCGGGATCGGCAAAGGCGATACCCGGGGCTCAGCCCGAACGGTAAGGGGTGAGGGGGCTACTCAACCAAAAGGAACGTCTTCGGTCAAAATAGGCCTTGTCGCCCTGCATGATAGACGGGCTATCGCCCGATCCGCGCCTCTAGCCAGGTCGCTGCCTCTTCGGGGCTGGCCTTGTCGGTGTCGCGATCGACCATGTAATTCGCCTCGCGCATCAGCTCGACCGGGATATGGCCGATGAGCGGGCGCACGGCGTTGAGGAAGCGGTCGTCCTTGGCATGGGCACGGTCGACCAGCAGGATCGCGTCATACCCGGGAATGGCCCCCTTCGGATCGGCAAGCACCGCCAGCTTTTGCGCCGCGATCCGTCCGTCTGAAGAGAAAGCCGAAATCACATCGGCGCGGCCACTGTCGATCGCGCGGTACATGAAGGTGGGGTTGTACGCCTGGGCCGATTTGAAGCTGAGCGGATAGGCGCGTTTGACCGCCGCCCATTCGGGGCGTTCGAGAAATTCGAGGTCGGAACCGAACGACAGCGCGGGTGCCTGCGCCACCAGATCATCGAGCGTGGCGATGCCGAGCTTTTTTGCCTGGTCCCTGCGCATCGCGAAAGCATAGGCATTCTCGAAACCCAGCGCACCGAGCATGCGGATACCGTGGGTCTTGTCGGCCCAGCCAGCAATGCCCTGCACGATTGCGGGGCGGCGCGGCACATCGGTGCGCTTCATTTCGTTGGTCCAGATCGTGCCCGAATAATCGACATAGACGTCGATATCGCCGCTCGCGAGCGCGCCGAACACCACCGCGGATCCCAGCCCCTCGCGGTAGGTGACGCGGTAGCCCGCGCGTTCGAGCCGGTGGCCGATTAGCCGGGCGAGAATATATTGCTCAGAAAATCCTTTTGCGCCGACGACGACGCTTTTCTGCCCGGTCGGTAGCATCGGCGTCAGCGCGAGCAGAATGCCCGCCGCCAGCACGCCGAGCGCCACAAAGGCACGGATGCGTTTGCGGTACGCAATGGCGTGCTCGACCACGCCGAGCAGCGCATCGACCACCAGCGCCAGTGTCGCCGCCGTCAGGCACCCGGCGAGCACCAGCGCCCAGTTCTGCGTCTGCAGCCCGGCGAAGATCATGTCGCCGAGGCTTGGTTGCCCGACCGTGGTGGACAGGGTGGCCGCGCCGATCGTCCAGACGGCGGCGGTGCGGATGCCGGCCATCAGCACGGGCGAGACGAGTGGTGCTTCGACCAGCAACAGTTTCTGCCACGCCGTCATCCCCACGCCGTCCGCCGCCTCGATCACGGCGGGGTCGAGGCTGGTCAGCCCCGTCACGCCGTTGCGCAGGATCGGCAGCAGCGCATACAGCGTCAGCGCCAGCAACGAGGGCAGGAAGCCGAGCGCGGGGATGCCGCCGCCGACCAACGCCGATAGCGACAGCAGCAACGGGTAGAAGAGCGCGAGCAGCGCGAGGCTGGGGATCGTCTGGACTAGGCTGGCAAAGCCAAGCGCGGTGCGCGCGACGAGCGGCCGCCGGGCCGACCAGATGGCGAGCGGCAGGCTGATCACCAGCCCCAGCATCAGCGCGGACGCCGCCAGCAACAGATGCGCCGCCAACAGATCGGGCACACGCGCCAGCGCATCGAAGAACGGGCTGTTCATGCCTCATCTTCCAGCGCGCGCAGCCGGCGGGCCTGTTCGCGCGGCACCGCGACCAGCGCATCGGCCTGCGCACCGCCTTCGCCAGCGATCAGCGCACGCGGGGTGCAATCGGCGACGATTCGCCCGGCGTCCATCACCAGCACGCGGTCCGCCAGCAACAGCGCTTCGGCCATGTCGTGGGTCACCATAATCGTCGTCAGCCCAAGCCGGTCGTGCAGCCCCCGGATCGAGGCGCCCAGCTGATCGCGGGTGACGGGATCGAGTGCACCGAAGGGTTCGTCCATGATCAGCAGCCCCGGCTCGGTTGCCAGCGCGCGCGCCACGCCGACGCGTTGGCGCTGTCCGCCCGACAGCGCATCCGGCGTACGACCGGCGAAATCGCGCGGCAGATCGACCAGATCGAGCAGATCGCCCACCCGCGCCGCATTATCCTTGCTGCCGCTCAGCCGCAGCCCGATCGCGATATTCTCGGCCACTGTCAGATGCGGAAACAACCCGACATTCTGGAAGATATAGCCGATCCGGCGGCGCAACAGATGGGCGTCTTCCTCCCCCACCGGCGCATTATTGACCAGCACGCGGCCGCTGCTCGGTTCGACCAGCCGGTTGATCATCTTCAGCAGCGTCGATTTGCCCGAGCCCGAACTGCCGACCAACGCGACGAAACTGCCCGCCGCAATCGTTACGGACACCGCGTCGACGGCGTTCGCGCCGCCTGCATATCGCTTCGATACGCCCTCAAACGAGACGGACGGGCCAGTATTGCGCGATTCTTGTGGCATCGCCGCTGGTGATGCGGGATGAAGCGCGCAAGGTCAAACAGGGGCGAACAGGGGGCATCATGAGCAGCACCAAGGCAATCTTCATCACCGGTGGTGGATCGGGCATTGGCCGCGCAGTGGCGATCCTGTTCGCGAGCCGGGGCTGGCATGTGGGCCTGGCCGATGTGAATGCAGCCGCCCTCGCTGAGACCGCGGCCTTGCTCCCCGCCGGACAGACAACGACGCATGTTATGGATGTGCGCGACCGCGATGGCTGGAAAGTCGCGCTCGATGCCTTTGTCGCCACAAGCGGCGGGCGGCTGGACGTGCTGTTCAACAATGCCGGGATCGCGGCAGGCGGCACGCTGGCCGACAACAGCTTCGATGAGATCGACCGGGTGGTCGGCATCAACCTCATGGGCGTCATCAACGGCGCGAAGATCGGCTATCCTTATCTGAAGGCAACGCCCGGATCCTGCCTGCTCAATACGGCCTCTGCGGCGGGTATTTATGGCGGGCCCGGGATCGGCATCTATGCGGTCACCAAGTTCGGGGTGCGGGCGCTCACCGAATCACTCGATGGCGAATGGGCAGCGGATGGCATCAAGGTGCGATCGTTGATGCCGAGCTTTATCGATACGCCGTTGTTGCAGGCCGGGATCACCGGATCGAACCGATCGGTAAAGGAAGCGGTGATCGATGGCGGCATGGAAATCACGCCCGTGGTCGACGTTGCACAAGCGGCATGGGATGCGGTGCACGGTGACAAGCTGCACACGCTCGTCGGCAAAACGGCAAAGCGCCTCGCTTTTGCTGCGCGCTGGATGCCAGGCGGGCTGCGCAAGCAGATGAAGACGCGGCAGGCGCTGCGCTAAGGGGGCGAGGCCCTTCGTTTTACAATCAACCTCCTCCGTTCGGGCTGAGCGAAGTCGAAGCCCAGGCGCTGTGCGTGCCCTTCGACTTCGCTCAGGGCGAACGGATGTTGGGCGATTTTAGTGAAATGTCACACTAATCGACCAGCGCGTCGATTGCCGCCGCCAGTTCGGTATCGCGGTGACTGAGCCCGCCTGCGTCGTGCGTGGTCAGCAGGATATCGACGCGGTTCCAAACATTCGACCATTCGGGGTGATGGTCCGCCTTTTCGGCGAGCAGCGCGACCCGGCTCATAAAGCCAAATGCCTCGACGAAGTCGGTGAACACAAGGCTGCGGGTGATGGCATCGCGGGCTTCGTCCCAATCCCAGTCGGGCAGGCCATCAAGCGCCTCGGCGCGTTCCGCTTCGCTTAACTGTTCGACCATCTTCGTCCTCTTGCCGTGGCTTGCCGCCTAGGCCTATGTGCCTTGCCATGACAGGGCAAGCACCGACTGCAGAGCAAATCGAGGCACTGGCGCGCGGGGTGCTGAAGCGCCTGCCCGACCCGTTCGCCGCACATCTGGCCGATATCGTGCTGATCGTCGAGGAATTCGCCGATGAGGAGACGCTTGCCGATCTGGAAATCGAGGATCCGTTCGGCCTGACCGGGCTGTATCACGGCCAGCCGGTCGGCGATAAAAGCAGCATGCAATCGGGCGCGCTGCCTGATCGGATTCACCTGTATCGCCGCCCGATCCTGGACGAATGGTGCGATACCGGCGTCGATCTGAAGGCGCTGATCACGCATGTCGTCGTGCACGAGGTCGGACATCATTTCGGGCTGTCGGATGATGATATGCATGCGTTGGAAGCTCAAGCTTGAGCGGACTAGCGTTTGACGCTGTCGCCTGCACACGCGGCGGGCGGCTGCTGTTCGACAATGTTTCGTTTGCATTGGATGGCGGTGATGCGCTGATCGTCAGCGGCCCGAACGGTATCGGCAAATCGAGCCTCATCCGGATCGCTGCCGGGCTGCTGCCACCTTCCGCCGGGACTGTGACGGGGAGCGTGGCGCGCGCCTATCTCGCCGAAGCCCATGCGCTCGACCCCGAACGGACACTGGCCGATTCGCTGCTGTTCTGGGCGCGGATCGACAGCGCGGGGCGTGCCGAGGTCGCGGCGGCGCTGGAGGAGATTGGCCTCGCGCATATCGCCACCGTGCCGGTGCGGTTGCTGTCGACCGGGCAGCGCCGCCGTGCGGCGCTTGCACCGTTGATTGCGGGGCGGGCGCCCGTGTGGCTGCTCGACGAACCGGCAAGTGGACTCGACGTGGCATCGGTGGCGCGGCTGGGGGAGATCATCGCGGCACACCGTGGGCGGGGTGGGGCGGTGTTGATCGCGACACATCAGCCGATCGACGTCCCCGGCGCGCGCGAGATGACACTGGCGGGAATTTCACCATCTCCCCCATCCCCGTTTGCCCCGAGCAACGTCGAGGGGCGTGCCGCAAGCGGTGCGCAGGGTGTCTCGACTTCGCTCGACACGAACGGACGTTTTAAGTGATTTTCGCACTCATCATTCGCGATGTACGCCGCGCATGGACCGGGGGCGGGGCGGTGTTTCCGGTCGCCTTCTTCCTGCTCGCCTGCATCCTGTTTCCCTTCGGCGTCGGGCCGGATCGCGAACTGCTCGCGCGGATCGGCGGCGGCGTGATCTGGGCGGCGGCCTTGCTCGCGGCATTGTTGCCGGTCGAGCGGCTCGTGTCGCCTGATGCCGATGCCGGCGTGCTCGATCAGATCGCGGTGCGCGGCGGTAGTTTGGTCGAGGTAGCAGCGGCCAAGATGATCGCGCACTGGATCAGTTTTGGCCCGCCGCTGATGCTGGCGGCGGTGGTGGCGAGCGGCTTGCTGGGCATTGATGCGGCGACATTGGGGGCGATCGAGTTGGGGCTGCTGGTCGGCACGCCAGGGCTGGCCGCGCTGGCGGTGGCGACATCGGCACTGGTAGCGGGGCTTCGCGGGGCGAGTTCGGTTGCGGGATTGGTGATGCTCCCGCTGGCGGTGCCCTTGCTCATCTTTGGCGCAGGATCGATCGAGGGGGGCGAGGGGGCGTTGAAGCTGCTCGGCGCGGTAACGTTGCTGCTTGTGGTGGGCGCGCCGGTGCTGGCAGCCGCGGCGATCCGCGTAGGGCGGGAATGAGCCGGATTCATCGGAAGGGTTCGAAGCGATGCCGCAACGGCCCTCATCCCGATAAATCGCCTTGGATTCATTGAACGCTTGATTGCGTCTCGTCGCCCGCTAAATTGGAGAGGTCCATCAATATCAGGAACGAAACCAATATGGTCAGGTATCTGCTTCCCGCTGCCATTGCTGCCACCGTCATCGCTATCCCTGCCGCTGCGCAGCCCATGCCAGCAGGCAATGCTGCTGCGGGCCAGAAGGTGTTTAATCAGTGCAAGGTTTGCCATGTAACCGACAAAGGCGTGAACCGTATCGGTCCGTCGCTGGCGGGCGTCGTCGGCCGCAAGTCTGGGACGGTGCCAGGCTTCAAATATTCTGCCGCAAACTTGAAAAGTGGTGTCGTTTGGACTGCGCCGACGCTTTATAAATATCTCGAAGCGCCGATGAAGTTCATGCCCGGCACCAAGATGGCCTTTGGTGGCCTGAAGAAGCCGCAGGACCGTGCGGATGTGATCGCCTTTCTGAAGACCAAGCCCTGATCGCAGCGTCGACGCGCTAAAGATTGGCTTCAAGCCTGATCTTTAGCGCGTCCACCGCGCAAAGATCGCGGTGGGTAGCAACAACCCCCGCGCTTCTTCGCGAACAGCCATTTCGCCGACTTCGACCGTGCCGCCCAGATCGGCCATCGCTTGCCGAACCAGCTCGCCGATCGCCAGCGCCGACATGCGCACCGCATAGACCGTTAGCACCAAAAACTTGCTTTCGGCATCGAGCAGCGCGCGGCAATCGGCGATCAGGGCAGGCAGGTTTTCTTCCAGCCGCCAAACCTCCCCGGTCGGCCCGCGACCAAACTTGGGCGGGTCCAGAAAAATGCCGTCATAACGTTTGCCACGACGGACCTCACGCGCGGTGAACTTCGCCGCGTCGTCGACCATCCAGCGGATCGGGCGATCAGCGAGGTCGGATAGGAACGCGTTTGCCTTGCCCGCCTCGACCGATTTCTTCGATGCGTCGACATGCGTCACCGCGGCGCCCCTTGCCGCCAGCGCAAGCGTGCCGACGCCTGTATAGCCGAACAGGTTCATCACCTGATCCCCCTCGGACACCCGTTCACGCATCCACGCCCATTGCGGCGCCATGTCAGGGAAAAAGGCGAGGTGGCGAAAGGGGGTATTCTGCGCGAGGAACAACAGCTCCTCCCACCGGATATGCCAGCCGCCGCGTGGCACGTCCTTTGACAAATGCCAGCGCCCGCCGCCTTCCTCGTCCGACGCGCCGATGAAATCGCCGTCGGCTTCCCAATGGTCGCTGGCGGGTGCCCACATCGCCTGGGGTTCGGGGCGGATGAAGCGAAAGCGACCATATCGCTCCAGCTTGCGCCCATCGCCGCTATCCACCAGGCCGTAATCGGCCCAAGGCTCACCGATCAGCGTAATCAGGTTCACGAGCGTGCTGTTGCCCGCGCCGCGATAAACGCGGTCACGGCGTCGAAAGTGGCTGGCAGCGTCGTATAGCGCTCGGTCCGGTCGAACAGATTGCCGATACGGCTGGGCAGCGCTGGGCGGATACCCGTCGCCCGTTCGACGGCATCGCCAAACTTGGCGGGGTGTGCGGTGGCGAGCGTCACAACGGGTGTGTCGCCCAGATCGAGGCGGCGCGCGGCGGCGAGACCGATGGCGGTGTGCGGATCAATAATCTGCCCGGCCTCGGCCTGCGCCCAGCGCATGGCCAGCGCCATTTCATTCCCGTCGACCCGCGCACTGTCGAACAGCCTTGCGGCACCATCGCGCTGGGTGTTGGTAAGCTGCATCGCGCGGCTGGCTTCGAAACCGCGCATCTGGGTTGCCATCGCAGCACCGTCGCGGCCACCCAGATCGAACAGCAGCCGTTCAAAATTGCTGCTTACCTGAATGTCCATCGACGGGCTCGGCGTGGGGACGACCGTTCCTTGCGAATAGTCCCCATCGCTGATCGCGCGGTGGAGGATGTCGTTCACATTGGTCGCAACGACCAGCCGGGCGACGGGCAGGCCCATTTTTGCGGCGACATAGCCTGCAAAGACATCGCCGAAATTGCCTGTCGGCACCGAAAAGGCAATCGGCCGCTCCGGCGCGCCCAGCCGTACGGCGGCGTAGAAATAATAGACGATCTGCGCCATCAGCCGCGCCCAGTTGATCGAATTGACCGCTGACAGCGTGAAGCGCGTCGAAAACGACGAATCGTTGAACATCGCCTTCACCAACGCCTGGGCATCGTCGAAGCTTGCCCCTTCCAGCGCGATGTTGTGGACATTGGGGGCAAGCACCGTCGTCATCTGGCGGCGCTGCACATCGGAAACGCGGCCCTTGGGATGGAGCATGAACACATCGACCCCGGCACGCCCCGCCAGCGCATCGATCGCGGCGGAACCCGTGTCGCCGCTGGTCGCGCCGATCACGGTCAGCTGCTGTGTCGACCCGGTCAGAAACCGTTCGAACAGCAGTCCGACGAGCTGAAGCGCGACATCCTTGAACGCCAGCGTCGGCCCGTGGAACAGCTCGAGCAGCCAGTGTTGCTGGTCGAGCTGGACAAGCGGGGTGACGGCCGCATGAGAGAAGCGGCCATAGGCCTGGACGCACAAGGTGCGCAGATCGGCGCTGCTCATCGTATCGCCGATAAATGGGGTCATTACCGCTACCGCGGTATCGACATAGGATAGGCCGCGCAGCGCGGCGATCTGGTCAGTGTTTAGCGTGGGCCAGTGTTCGGGCACATACAGCCCGCCATCGCTGGCGAGCCCGGCCAGCGTGACCTGTTCGAAATCGAGAACGGGGGCGGCCCCGCGGGTACTGATATAGCGCATTACGCCCGCGTTAACGGGCGGTGCCGCACTGCACAAGCTTGGCTCAGGTAGCGGGCGGCGACGGGGCAGGCGCATCCCGCCATTTGCGGCGCAGCGCCAGTACATAAATCCCCACCGCAATCGCGGCGAAGAGGAACCACTGCACGCCATAGGCCAGATGATTGTTCGGGATCGAATCGATCTTAGAGCGGGGCGCGCGGGTGAAGCCCGGCGGCGGGGTATCCGCCACGATCATCAGCGTGTCGAGTTCGGTGCTGAATAGATTGCCGATCAGGCTGCGCTTGGCAGGGGCGAGTGCAATCGTGCCGGTCACGTCGCCGCCGCGCCATTGCGGCTTGGCATTGGGATCGCGCGAAATGCCCATTTCGACGGCAAAGCCCGGCCCTTCCGCCCCGGTGCGGCACTGGGCGATGTAACGCCAGCCAAAGCGGCCTGCCCCTTCGGTTTTCCAGCTGGTCGGCTGAAGGCAAAAGGCACCGGTGCGCCGGAACAGCAGCGACTTGTCGGTCGGAATGCTCGGAAAAGCGATCGGCGGTCGTGACGGGTTGACTGCCAACTGGGCCAGGAACGCTTCTTTCTTTGGCAACCGATCGAATAGCTGCCAGCAACCAAGTGCGATCATCAAGGCGACCGCCAAGCCGACGATGATGGTGGGGATGACGGGAATGCGGTTCATGGTTTCGGCTTTTTCAGCTGACCCTCGTGCGCAGCGTTGCGATATTCGAGGCTGATCAGCGCCCCCTTGGATAGCCGAAGCGCGCCGATGATTCCGATTGCGGTCAGCGGGGTCCAGAGAAGCAGGTGCACCCAGATTGGCGGCGCAATCGTTAGCGTCAGCGTCACCGCGCCGATCATCACGATCGTGCCGATGATCAGCGTCAGGAAGGCCGCCGGACCGTCGCCGACATTGAAGGCGCCGATATCGAGATCGCATACCGCGCAGCGATCCGCGAAGTTGGTGATTCCCGCAAAAAGCGTCTTCGCGCCACAACGCGGGCACAGGCCGTGTAATGCTACCTGAATCGGCGTGGGCGGGGTTACCGCTGAGGTTTCAGGCGCGGCCAAGGCACCACGGGTCCGGGCGCATGTCGATTGGGGGGCCGATGTCGTTCGGTGCGGGAAAACGCGCTTTGAAGGTGAAGGCATGCGCGGTTGGCCCGAATCGATCGAGCATCCACAGCCGCGACAGGCCCTGCTCGACCGTCGGCAGCGTACCCGATTCGATCCACCACAGCGCCTGATAAGCGGTTCGGGTGGTTTCCATCCAGCTTCGGCGCTGCGCCATCACTTCGGTATGTGCGGTGCGATAGGTGAAATCGAACAGGCTTTCGGCATCCTGCCACACTGACATGTTGACGATCAACAGCGGATCAGGCGTCGGCTGTATCGCCGTTGCATCGCCATTCCCGTCCTGCAGCCGCCAGACAAAGCCTGGCGACGCATCTGCGAGCTCGTTGATCCGCGCCAGTTCATCGAAAAACCCGGCAACTTGCGGATCCCCCGCCAGCGCGATCAGCCGGGCGATGTTGATCTGGGCAAGCTGCCAGGGTGAGTGCATCAGTAGCTCAGCCGCCGTGGACCGGCGCGCCTGCACCGCCCCAGACATAGATCGACACGAACAGGAACAGCCAGACGACGTCGACGAAATGCCAATACCAGGCCGCCGCCTCGAAACCGAAATGCTGGCGGGGCGTGAAATGCCCGGCATAAACGCGGAACTGGCACACGATCAGGAAGATCGTACCGATCAGCACGTGAAAGCCGTGGAAACCGGTCGCCATGAAGAAGGATGCGCCGAAATTGGTACCCGCGAACGAGAAGGGCGCTTCGGCATATTCATAGCCCTGGATCGTGCTGAACAGCAGGCCGAGCGCGATCGTGATCCACAGGCCATTCTTCAGGCCCTGGCGGTCGCCGTGAATCAGCGAGTGGTGCGCCCAGGTCACCGTGGTGCCCGACAGCAGCAGGATGACGGTGTTGAGCAACGGGAAGCCCCAGGGGCTGATCACTTCGATGCCCTTGGGCGGCCACTGGCCGGCAAGGTTTACCACCGTTTCGGTCAGACGCGTCACTTCGCCTTCCATCACCTCGATCGGCGCCGGGAACAGCGAGAAATCGAAGAATGCCCAGAACCAGCCCACGAAAAACATCACTTCGGAGGCGATGAACAGGATCATGCCATAGCGCAGATGAAGCTGCACCACCGGGGTATGATCGCCCGAATGCGCTTCCTTGATCACGTCGCGCCACCAAAGATAGGCGGTCGCCAAGACGCCTGCGAGGCCAAGATAGAACACCAGGCCGCCATTGGGCGCCTTGTGCATCCACATGATTCCACCAGCCGCCAATGCGAGCGACGACATCGCCCCCATAAAGGGCCAGATGCTGGGCGGTAGGATGTGGTAATCGTGGTTCTTGGCGCCGGCCATCGTCGTTTCCCGTTAGAAGCTGTTGGAGTGCGCTCTAGCCTGCGGTCTTCGCGGAATCCACAGGGTAAAATGTGTAGCTGAGCGTGATTGTGCGGATATCCTTGGCATCGGGATCGGCAAGCATCTTCGGATCGACGAAGAAGATCACCGGCATGCGCACCGTCTCACCCGGCTTCAGCGTTTGCTGATTGAAACAGAAACACTGGATCTTGCTGAAATATTTGCCTGCCATTGCGGGCGTGACGTTGAAGGTCGCCATCCCCGTTACCGGCTTGTCCGAATTGTTGGTGGCGGTGAAGAACGCCATGTCACGCGCGCCGATGGCGACCGTCTCGGATGTCTTTTCGGGTTTGAAGGTCCAGGGGAGTTTAGGGTTCACATTGCTGTCGAAATCGACGCGAACCTGCGCGTTCACCGCACCGGGCGCGGTGCCGCCGCGCTGGGTGGTGCCGTTCAGCCCGGTGGCCTCGCAGAACAGCTTGTACAGCGGGACGCTGGCATAGCCGAGGCCGGTCATGCAGCCGACCCCGATTGCCGCCAACGTTGCGATGCGCAAATTCGGGGTCATGCGTGACCGGCCTGGATTTTGGCGATCGTTACCGCGAAAAACAGCACCGCCAGCCCGCCCAGGATCAGCGCCATCACCAATGAGCGCGACTTTTGCCGCGCGCGGATAAGCTTTTCTTCGTCGGGCGTCATGCGATCCACCGATCAACAACAAGGGCGGCGAACATCGCCAGGATATAACCGATCGAATAGACGAACAGTGCGCGTTCGGGCTTCATCGTCGCCGGCGTTGGCGCGGCGACCATCACGACCCAGATGTTGAGCGCGACGAATGCTGCCGAAGCCACAGCCGCGACACTCCCGTAGAATGCGCCCGCCAGGCCAAGCGGCCAGGGCATCACCGCGACAATCGCCATCGCCACGGCATAGAACAGCATCTGCCAGCGCGTTGTGCGCGCACCTGCGACGACAGGCATCATCGGCACGCCGCCCTTGGCATAATCATCACGGATCAGCAGCGCGAGCGCCCAGCTGTGCGGGGGTGTCCACAGGAAAATCAGGCCGAACATCAGGACCGGCAGCAGCGAAATTTCTCCGGTCGCCGCAACCCAGCCGATCAGGGGGGGGAACGCCCCCGCTGCGCCACCGATAACGATGTTCTGCGGGGTAAAGCGCTTCAGGCCGATCGTGTAAATGACGACGTAGAACAGGATCGACACGGCCAGAAACGCCGCGGCGATCAGGTTCACCACCAGCCCCATCAGCAGCACGCTGAACACGCCCAGCCCGATGCCGAAATGCAGCGCGCTTTCACGGTCCATACGCCCGGCGGCCAGTGGCCGCTTGGCAGTGCGCTTCATCAGCGCATCGATATCGGCTTCATACCACTGGTTGAGCGTGCCTGCCGCTGCCGCCGCGATCGCAATCGCCAGGATCGCGGTGAAGGCGATTACCGGGGGCAGGCTGACGGGGGCCACCAGCATCCCGCACAGTCCCGTGAACACGACCGAGCGCATCACCCGCGGCTTGGTGAGCGCGAGGAAATCCCGCCAGTCGGCCGGGATCGGATGGGCAATGGTCGTCGTCGTCATGTCAATTTCCTCCCCTCCCGCGCGGGCGGGAGGGGGTTCAGCACATCAGTGCTTGGGGGCGTCCTCGATCACAGGCAGCGTTTCGAACTGGTGGAACGGCGGCGGGCTGGACAGCGTCCATTCCAGCGTCGTCGCCCCCTCGCCCCATGGGTTGTCACCCGCGGGCTTGCCCGACCGCAGCGCCATCAAAACATTGGCAAAGAACACGATCATGCTCGTTGCCATGATCATATAACCGACCGTCGCGACATAATTATAGGTCGCATATTCGCCGGTATAGTCAGGAATGCGGCGCGGCATGCCCTGCAGGCCCAGGAAGTGCATCGGGAAGAACAGCACGTTCACGCCGACGAAGAACATCCAGAAGTGCAGCTGGCCAAGCCCTTCGCTGAGCATTTTGCCCGACATTTTCGGGAACCAGTAGGTGAAGCCCGCAAACAGGCTGAACACCGCGCCAAGCGACAGCACATAATGGAAATGCGCGACGACGTAGTAGGTATCCTGCATGTAATCGTCGATGCCGCCATTGGCGAGCACCACACCGGTCACGCCGCCGACGGTGAACATGAAGATAAAGCCGATCGACCACATCATCGGGGTCTTGTAGCTCATCGAGCCCCCCCACATCGTTGCGATCCAGCTGAAAATCTTGATGCCGGTCGGCACCGCGATGATCATCGTCGCGGCGGTGAAGTACATCTTCACGTTCACGCTGAGGCCGGTGGTGAACATGTGGTGCGCCCAGACGACGAAGCCGACCACGCCGATCGCGACCATGGCATAGGCCATGCCGAGATAGCCGAAGATCGGCTTTTTCGAGAAGGTCGAGATGATCTGGCTGACGATGCCGAAGCCGGGCAAAATCATGATGTACACTTCGGGATGGCCGAAGAACCAGAAGAGATGCTGGTAGAGCACTGGATCGCCGCCACCGGCGGGATCGAAGAAGGTGGTACCGAAGTTACGATCGGTCAGAAGCATCGTGATCGCTGCAGCGAGCACGGGGAGCGCGAGCAGCAGCAGGAAGGCGGTGACCAGCACCGACCACACGAACAGCGGCATCTTGTGCAGCGTCATGCCCGGTGCACGCATGTTGAAGATGGTGGTGATGAAGTTGATCGCCCCCAGGATCGAGCTTGCGCCCGCAAGATGGAGCGACAGGATCGCCATGTCGACCGCAGGGCCGGGCTCACCATAGGTCGACAGCGGGGCATAAACCGTCCAGCCGGTGCCTGCGCCGCCGAAAAAGGGCGATGCCAGCAGCAGCGTGAAGCTGGGGATCAGCAGCCAGAACGAGATGTTGTTCATGCGGGGGAACGCCATGTCGGGCGCGCCGATCATGATCGGCACGAACCAGTTGGAGGCCCTGCTCACCGCCGGGCAGGAAGGTTGCCCAATAGCCGAGATACTGGATGCCCGGATTGGCGAGTTCGGCGCGCATCATGCCCGAAATGGCACCGCCGATGATGCCCGCGACGATCGCGAAGATCAGGTACAGCGTGCCGATATCTTTGTGGTTGGTCGACATGAACCAACGCGCGAAGAAACCCGGCTTATGATCGGCATCATGATGATGCGCATCGTCGCCATGCGCCTGGAAGGCTGAGGGGGTGAGGGCGATATCGGTCATGGTCTTACTTGTCCGCCTGTGGGGCACCGGCGGCAGGAGCCGCGGCGTCAGTTGCATTGGCTGGGGCAGCGTCGGCTGCAGGAGCTGGAGGTGCATCAGCTGCCGGAGCAGGCGCCGCACCCTTTACCGTGCCGCCCTTGGCGACCACCCATTTGTCAAATGTTGCCTTGTCCACGGCTGCGACCGTGATCGGCATATAACCATGACGCGCGCCGCACAGTTCCGAACACTGGCCGAAATAGACGCCGGGTTTTTCGATGGTGAAGCTGGTTTCGTTGATGCGGCCGGGAATAGCGTCGAGCTTGATCCAGAAGGCAGGCATCGCCCAGGCGTGGATTACGTCGTTCGAGGTGGTCAGCAAGCGGATTGGCACGCCAACCGGCAGCACGATGCGGTTGTCCGTCGCGAGCAGCGCCGGGCCGTCGGCATCGGTGCGGGCACGCTCGCCCGGCGCGGTCGCGCCCTTCTCCTTCAGCATGTTCGACGTGATTTCGAACCCGCCATTGTCTGGATACTGGTAAGACCAGTACCACTGGTTGCCGATTGCCTTCAGCGTAATGGCATTGGCGGGGGCTGGCTTGAACTGGGCCTGCAACAGCCCGATCGAAGGCACCGCGATCAGCACCAGGATGACAACCGGCGCGAGCGTCCAGATCACTTCAATGGTCGTGTTGTGCGACGTCTTCGAGGCGACCGGGTTGGCCGCGCGGCGATAACGCCACATCGCGTACATCAGCAGCAGCAGGACGAAAATCGAGATCGCCGTGATGACCGGCATCAGGATAACATCATGCATCCACGCTGCACGACGACCGGTGGGCGTAACCTGATCCTGCACGCCCATGAACTTGTCGACTGGCTGCCCGACCCCGGTAACGGGGGCGATCGCAGGGCCGCCATTATCGGCGAGCATCGGATCAACTGTGGCGGGTGCGGCAGTTGGGGGCGTGGTTGTGGCTGGTGCTGCCGCGGTTTCGGCCGAAATGGTCACGCCGGGTGCCGCAGCAGGTGCCTGTTCAGGGGCCGGTGCCGCTGCCTGCGCGACGCTGGCGAGCATCAGCCCGGCCGCCATCGCGATTGTCTTCAGCCCCGTCATACGCCCGGTCATGGTCATCTCGATTCGTTGCCCTATAATTTACGGCGCTTACCAGCCCTGCGTCTGCGCGAGGATACGCCCTTTAGGCGGGGCCTATACGCACCCACCCCCCCGGCCTCAAGCTTTTGCGCAGCTTTTTTGGCACTGGCGTTGCGCGACACTATGGTGAACCCTATCACGCCGCCCTAAATCCCCCAAGATAAATGGCCAAGGACGCACGACAATCATGACCCAGGACGAGGTGCTGGCCGAGTTTCGCGACGCCGATGCGCTGCTGGAAGGGCATTTCATCCTCTCGTCGGGCCTTAGGTCGCCGGTTTTCCTGCAAAAGATGCGTGTGTTTCAGGATCCGGTGCGGACCGCCCGGCTGTGCACCGCACTTGCCGAGTTGATCACTACCCAATTTGGGCATGTCGACATAATCGTCTCTCCCGCGATCGGCGGAATCATTCCGGGGTATGAGACGGCACGGGCGCTGGGGTGCCTGGCGGTGTTCGTCGAGCGTGAGGCCGGCGAATTTCAGCTGCGCCGCAATTTCGAGATTCCAGTGGGTGCTCGCATCGTGATGGTCGAGGATCTGGTAACGACCGGCTTGTCGTCGCGCGAGTGTATCGCTGCCATCCGCCAACATCCCGGTGAATTGCTGGGCGCAGCCTGCTTGATCGATCGGTCGAACGGTCGCGCGGATATCGGTGTGCCGTTGGTGTCGCTCTGCACGCTCGACATCCCGGCCTATCCCGCCGACGCCTTGCCGCCTGAACTGGCGGCGATTCCGGCGGTGAAGCCGGGTAGCCGGGGGCTGGCGGCATGACCGAATTCCTCAGGCTCGGCGTCAACATCGATCACGTCGCGACGGTGCGCAATGCGCGCGGCGTGGGTTATCCTGATCCTGTGCGCGCCGCGCTGGTGGCGGCCGAGGCGGGCGCCGATGGCATTACCGCGCATCTGCGTGAAGATCGGCGCCACATCACCGATGATGATATCGCCCGGCTGGTCGCCGAGCTGACGATCCCGCTCAATCTGGAAATGGCGGCAACCGAAGAGATGTTGGCGATTGCGCTGCGCCACCGCCCGCACGCCGCGTGCATCGTTCCCGAAAAGCGCGAGGAACGCACCACCGAAGGCGGATTGGATGCGGCCGGCATGCATAACCACCTCGCCCCGATGGTCAGCGCACTGCAGGATTCGGGAATCCGCGTCTCGCTGTTCGTGGAGCCTGCCGCCCGTCAGATTGATGCAGCACTGCGCCTGGGCGCGCCAGTGATCGAGCTGCACACCGGTGCCTATGCCGAAATGACCGGCGATGCGCGCACTGCCGAACTGCAGCGCCTGATTGATGCCGCTGCGCTTGCCGCCAAGAATGGGATCGAGGTGCATGCCGGGCACGGGCTGACGGTAGATAATGTTGCGCCGATCGCCGCGATCCCCCAGCTGCGTGAATTGAATATCGGCCATTCGCTGATCGCCGATGCGATTTTTCTGGGGTTGGGCGATGCCGTGCGGGCGATGCGCGCGGCGATGGATGTGGCGCGGTGAACGCAACCGGCCGCCGCGTGCGTGCAGGCATGTCCGTGCCGGTGCGGCTGCTGGTGGCGCTCGATCTGGCGTTGTCCGTTCTGATCGCGCTCAGCCCGTTGATCGTGGCAATTGCGGTAAAGCCTGATCTTACCGGCCAAGGCATGATTGATATCCTGGTCGAACGCGCCGGACCGGGGGTGATTGCGAGCGTCGGGATGATAGCGATGGGGCTCCTCGCCTGACGACCATCGTTTGCGTTGCGCTGTTTTTCTGCCCCGTGTTGGCGGCGCTGTTCTTTGCCGCATGGGGGTTTCAGTGATCATCGGCCTGGGATCAGACCTGTGCAACATCGAACGCATCCAGGCGTCGCTCGACCGATTTGGCGCACGGTTCGAAAACCGGGTGTTCACCGATGTCGAACGCGCCAAAGCCGCTCAGCGTCCATTCAGCCGCGCCGGCACATATGCCAAACGATTTGCTGCCAAGGAGGCATTTTCCAAGGCGGTGGGAACGGGATTTAAACGCGGCGTGTTCATGAAGGATATCGGGGTCGTCAACGCGCGCAGCGGCGCGCCGACGCTCGCGCTGACCGGGGGAGCAAAGGCAATGCTTGACGCAATGACGCCCGAAGGCCACCGCGCGCACATACATTTGACGCTGACCGATGATCATCCCTGGGCGCAGGCCTTTGTTATCATTGAAGCCGTCAAGACGGAAACACGCGTAAGGAACGATAGTGATGTCGGGTGAAGAGTTGACGGTCGACGGTATTGGTCAGCACGATGCCAATAGCGGTGATGACTCACCGGCGGCGGCAAAGGCAGGTACCGACTGGCTGGGCGAGGCACGCGGCATTTTCTGGCTGATCCTCGCCGTGCTCGGCTTTCACAGTCTGGTCGCCAAGCCGTTCTATATTCCATCCGAATCGATGTTGCCCGGCTTGCTGATCGGTGATCGGCTGGTGGTGACGAAATACCCTTACGGTTTTTCGTTCGTATCGCCGACCTTTCACCTGCTGCCATTCATTCCGGGCCGGTTGTTCGGCCGGTTGCCGACGCGGGGTGATGTGGTGATCGTCACCCCGCCGGGATCGAACGAGGATTATATCAAGCGCGTGATTGGCCTGCCCGGCGATACTCTCGAGGTTCGGCGCGGCGTGGTGGTGCTGAATGGCACCCCGGTTAAGCGCGGCCCGATCCACGACAAGCTGATTCCGGTCGATGCCAACGCAACCTGCACCGATTATTCGGGGGCATTGCGGGCCAGCCGCAATGGCGTGTTCGAATGCCATTTGCCGATCGTCACCGAAACGCTGCCCAATGGCCGGACGTACGATACGGTCGAGCTAGGGTATAGCCCGGGCGATGATTATCCGGCAGTGAAAATTCCCGCGAACCACGTCTTTCTGATGGGGGATAATCGCGATCGCAGCGCCGATAGCCGATTTGCGCTGGGTGAGCCCGACAAGGGGCTTGGCGGCCCGGTGCCATGGGAAAATCTGGGCGGGCGGGCCGAGTTTATCACTTTCTCCGTCGATGGCAGCAGCACCTGGAACCCGATCAGCTGGTTTACTGCATTCCGTAGCGGACGTGCCGGCACGTCGCTCCAGGCAGCGCAGGCGCCCGCCGACACAGCACCCAAGGTGGCGGCACAGGCAGGTGCAAGCAGCCGCGCACGATAACGCCCGGCGGCTACCTCCGTTTTCATCGGCGATCTCGGGTCAGCACTGGATCGCGCCTTTCGCGGACCAGCCGATCGAACAGGGCCAGATAGGCGTTGGCCGCATCTTCGCCCGCCGGGGCGACTGGCATCGGCCTGGTCACATCAGGGCCAAGCCAATGGTTGAGCGCAGCCACAAGCGCCATCTGATCGCCGATCGGGACGATCGTGCCGCGTGTGGGATCAGCGATGATCTCGCGGACAGCAACGCTCGATTCGGTCGCAACGACCGGGGTTCCTAGCGCCAGTGCCTCGCGCAGCACGCCGGGCACGCCTTCGAAATCGGATGTCAACACCACCGCGCTGGCCGCCGCAAGATAGGGGGCGGGGTTGCTGCGATAGCCGATCAGTGTGACCCGCTGGCCAAGCCCAAGCCGCGCAATCTGTGCCTCTAATGCTGGGCGTGCACTACCCTCCCCAACAATGATAAGCCGGGTCGACGCATCATCGATGCGCGCGATGGCGTCGATCAGCCGGTCCCAGCGCTTCTGGAGTTCGAGTCGACCGACCCCGACCAGCAAAGGGCGCGCCGGGATATTGGCGGGCGATGTGCCTGACGGCAGGCGTGGGGCGGGATTGGCGATGATGCTCAGCCGGGCCGGATCGGCGCGCATCGCGCAAATCGCTTCATCGCGCATTGCCGGGCTCATCGCCACGAAATGATCGATAAAACGGGGATGTCGACGCAACCACCAGCGATAGGCTTGTGCCAGCGGAAAGCGGTGATCGGGCCGGGCAAGCGCGTTCGATATCTTGGCGACGATGGGCGGGGCCGCCTGGCCGAGCTGAAGCCGGGTGAATCCGGCGATGCTGGTATAGTGGTTGCCGGGGCAGAAGATTAGATCGGGCTGCACATCGCGGGCGATGGCCGGCAACGCCCGCAGCGCGGGGAATGATGATGTGCCGAGTTCGACGATTCTGACACCATCGGGCAATTCGGCTACAAGCGGCCCTTCGCGCATGCCCATCAGCAGCGTTACTTGCCGCCCCGCCTCAACCCAGTCCCCCGCCAGGCGTAACAAGGTGCGCTCCACCCCGCCGCCACGCAGCGTTTGAACCAGCGACAGGATATGCGCGGCTTTAGGGGAGGAAAAAGACGTCATCTTGTAATGATTACGCCCTTATCCCAGATACCTGCCGTTGAAAGCGATAATCTAGGCAATCGCAGGCGCGGATGTCGCGTGATCATTTGGTGGCCGTCCGGTGGTGCCCGATAGGGAACATCATCGCGAGCGCAGGATTTCGTCTTTATCCTGTGGCACCGCGGCATCGTGGCTCTGCTTCCTGTTATCTCAAAAGGCCGATGATCAAGCGATGATGGTGCAATGGTAATTCAGGCGGCCGAGCAGCCCCAAGCGACGGCGCCGCCGGATGAACCACTGCCAGGGGCCAGCGCAGTGACCGCGCAGAGCCGCTGGCCGGCCATTTTGGGTGCCTTGCTGACATTGGCAATGGTGGCTGGGCTGGCGCGCGGCATCGCCGGTTCAGGGGTGCAGGGATTGTGGCAGGCGATGCCCGCCAATCCACTATTCTACATCACCTTCGTTTTTGTCTACGTCGCGCTGCCGGTTGGTGACTTCATCATCTTTCGCCGATTGTGGCATATTCCGGTCGAGGGGCTGGCGGCGCTGTTCAAGAAGCGGATCGCGAACGAAATCGTCATCGGCTATTCGGGGGAGGCCTATTTCTATGCCTGGGCCAAGGCCCGGGCGCGGATGGTGGCGGCGCCGTTCGGGGCAGTAAAGGACGTCAGCATTCTCTCTGCGATGGCCGGCAATGTCATCACGCTCGCCCTGGTGGTGATGGCGCTGCCTTTTGTGGGGGAAGTGCTCCGGCCCGCAGATTTCCGGCTGCTGGCGTGGTCGGTCGCCATTCTGGTCGCGATTTCGCTGCCGTTCCTTATCTTCGCGCGCCGCGTCTTCACGCTCCCGCGCCGCAGCTTGTGGTGGATTTTCGGGGTGCATGCGCTGCGGCTGGTTGGCGGCACCATCCTGCTTGCGCTGGCGTGGCATTTTGCGCTGCCGACGATCGCTATCGGTGTGTGGCTGATGCTGTGCGCGGCCCGGATGCTTGTGTCTCGATTGCCGCTGGTGCCGAACAAAGACCTTCTTTTCGCCAATTTTGCCATCGCCTTGATCGGCTATGACAACGGACTGTCGGCGCTGTTGGCGGTGACGGCAGGGATTACGCTGCTGATCCATGCTGGGCTGATTGCCATGTTCAGCCTGTTTTCGTTGATTAGGAATCGCGTATGACGTTTCGATTGAGTGTGGCCCTGTTGGCCACCGCGCTGTTTGCCCTGCCATCGGGCGCCGATGCCCGTGTCGGCGGTCAGGACGCCGCGGCATGCATTGACGGTGATGGCCCCGCGATTCAGGCCAATATCACCGGGCTGAAGGATCGTACCGGGCGGGTGAAGCTTGAGCTCTATCCAGCCAATGAGCAGGATTTTCTGGAAAGCGACACCAAGCTGCTTGCGGCGGGCAAAACATTTCACCGCGTCTGGGCGACCATGCCCGCAACCGGTGCCGTCGCCATTTGCATCAAAGTGCCGAAGCCCGGCCGTTACGCGCTGTTCTTCACGCATGACCGTGATGGCAAGAACAAGTTCAACTTCTGGCGCGATGGCGGCGGTGTGCCAAGTAACATCCGGATCGGCGCGGCGCGGCCGAAGCTGAGCACAGCGACGATCGAGGTTGGGGCCGGCGTCACCGTAACGAATATCCGCGCGCAATATCTGCGCGGATTGAGCGGGCTGGGCCCGATCAAGTCCGACGACTAAGGTTCGCCCGCAGGCGGCGCGTAAAGCCGGAACCGGTCGCTGGCGACCGGCAAGCGCCGCCAGCGATCGAACGGCGGATGCCGTAACAAGGTAGCCTCAACCGCCGCACTGCCGCTCGTCCAGCGATCTTCCCCGCCGATCAGCAAGGCGGCAGGCGGGGGGGTGACGGGCAGCGACTGGTCCTGCGAGACCATCTGCCACCGGTTAGCCTGCGCGGCGGGAAGCAGCGATCGACTGCGATAGAAGAACGGCCCCGTTGCAAAACGCGGATCGATCGGACGGCCCGTGGCAGGCACGAATTGGGGCGATAGCGTGGCGACCGGGCCGGTAATCCGGGCGGCATTGAGCGCGGCGGCGATGGCGGCGCTTTCATGCGCGGCCTGCACCACCGGTAGGCCGTGTCGGCTGGCCCCGATCAGGGCTTCGACTGACGGCGCGATGCCAGCACAGGCGAGGACGATCGCGGTGACGCGCTGGCCGCTGCCCGGCGGCCTTACCTGCCATGCCAGCCCCAACCGAATGAACAGCGCGGGCAACAGGGGTAACAGATATTGCCGCCAGGTCGGCGTTGGCAGCAGTGCGGCGATCAAGCCGGCGATGATCAGGATGTCGAGCACGCGGGTAGCGTGACCGCGTAGCCCGCCACGCATGGCCGCCCACACCGCCAGCAGCGCGGGACCGAGCGCCAGAAACTTCAGCGTATCGCCGAACTTTGCGGCCAGCGTCAGCTTGAATGCGCGTGCGCCGCCCGCGTACCAGTCGACCGGGGCGCGGGCGGGAAAAGTGATGACCTCGAACCAGAAGGCGCCCGGCGCCAGCGCCCAAAGCCAGCCGACCAGCGCAACAATTGGCGCTGCCCCGAGCGCCACCGTCACCGGGCGATGGGTGCGATCGGCCAGCGCATAAAAGCCATAAGCTGCGGCTGGAATCGCATAGGAAATTTTAGCCGCCGCTGCGCCTGCCAGCAGCGCACCGATCAGGGCTGCGCTTACCGTGTTCGCCTTCCCGTTTTCGGCGCGCATGATCAGCCAGCAGGCGATCGCCAACATCGCCGCTGGCAGGGCATCGTTGCGCGCGACCGATATGCTGAACAGAAAGATGTCACTCGATGCAAAAAGACCGGCACTGGCCAACGCGATTCTTTGGCTGACACCTCCCGCGCGCGCCGCGGCATAAATGGCGACAACGGTGCCTGCCCCCAGCAGCGCATTCACCAGCCGCAGTGCGGGATAGGCCAAGGTGCCCGCCATCGCTGCGATCGGCGCAAAGACCAAAGGCTGCAGCGGTGTCTGCAGATACGCAAAATCGCGATAGGGCAGCTTTCCCCAGGCGAGCACGGCAGCCGCGACATATTGGCTCTCGTCATGGTCAATCGGCCTGGACAGGGCGAGCATCGCCAATGTGCTGCCCAGCAATGCCACCAGCGCGAGCGCCGACATAGCGGGGGCGTCGGGATGATCGGTGGTCAGGCGTGAAGGCAGGGTCATCGCATCCGTCATGCCTTTTGGCGACGCATCTGTCCAAAGTCGGTCTTGCGTAAAGCTGTCACATATCGTCCATGTCGGCGTGCAATGGCCGCCAACAAGGCCAAGGGGAGAGACAGCATGACCATCCGCATCGATCGTCGTTCGTTCATGGTAACCGGGTCGATCGGCCTTGGTGCCTTTGCCATCCCCGGTTTTGCGCAGACCCCCAATGTCACCGATGCACGCGGATTCACCCATTCGGTGGCAAGTGGCGAGCCAACCGCCGATTCGGTGCTGCTGTGGACGCGTTACGTACCAACTGCGGGTGATTCGGCCCGGCTGACCGCAGAAATTTCCGAAACTGCGGATTTTGCAAAGGTCGTGTCGGGCGGCGCGCAGATCACCGGCAGCTGGCGCGATTTCACCAGCAAGATCACCGTCGCAGGGCTGAAGCCCGGCACGCGTTATTATTTCCGCTTCGTCGCCCCCGATGGCAGCTTTTCGCCCGTGGGCCGCACTAAGACACTGCCCGTCGGCGCGGCACAGTCGTTCAAGGTGGCGATCTTCTCCTGCTCGAACATGCCGTTCGGTTATTTCAACGCTTATGCCCATGCCGCCGCGCGCAATGATATCGATCTCGCGGTCCATCTCGGCGATTATTATTACGAGTATCAGCCGGGCGTTTACCCGCCGGTGAAGGATGTGGTGGGTGGCCGCACGCCGCTGCCTATCGCCGAGATCGTCCAGCTCGCTGATTATCGGCTTCGCCTCGCGAGCTATCGCAGCGACCCTGATCTGCAGAAACTCCACAGCCTGGTGCCGATGATCGTCCAGTGGGACGATCATGAATCGACCAATGACAGCTGGGAAGGTGGCGCGCAGAACCACCAGAAGAACGAAGGCGAATGGAGCACTCGCCGTGCCGCCGCGATGCAAGCGTACCGCGAGTGGATGCCGATTTCCGACGAGCCGTGGAAAGCCTATCCGATCGGCACGCTCGCCACGCTGTTCCGCACCGAAACCCGATTGATTGGC
Organism: Sphingomonas sp. 32-62-10; assembly: GCA_002280555.1. Taxonomy (GTDB): domain Bacteria; phylum Pseudomonadota; class Alphaproteobacteria; order Sphingomonadales; family Sphingomonadaceae; genus Sphingomonas. The sequence continues at coordinate 50,738 of NCEE01000010.1, read as the reverse complement.
CGGACCAAGCCGCATGAACTCGCGCCGCTGCTGTTCAGCGCCGATCCCGCCAAGGCGTTGGTCGATTTCCGCAATGGCAGCTGGCAGGATCCCGCATCGTCGATGATGGGATCGCAGCAGGAAGACTGGCTGGCGCATGCGATGGGCGCATCGGTGCAGTCGGGCACCAAGTGGCAGGTGGTCGGCTTCGGCACGATCATGGGCAAGACGACGACGCCGCTCAGTGCCGAAAGCTGGCTCGGCCCCGATGCCGATCCGCGCGCCAAGGCCTATATGCGCGCCGGCATTGCCGCGACCAAGGCGGGCCTGCCGTTCAACCTCGACGCATGGGATGGGTATCCCGCCGCCCGCTCGCGGTTCCTGAAATCGGCGCAGGGCATGGGGGCGAATCTCGTCGTGCTGTCGGGTGACAGCCACAATGCCTGGGCCTATGATCTGGGGCAGGACGGCAAGGCCGCAGGCGTCGAATTCGCCGGGCAGGGCGTTACGTCACCCGGCTTCGAAAGCGCGCTCGGCGTCGATCCGAAGATCGTTGCCAAGGCACTGGTCGATACCAATCAGGAACTGAAATGGTGCGACACCAGCCGTCGCGGCTATATGGCGATGACGATCACGCCCACCAAGGTGAGCAACGACTGGATCTTCGTCGACACGATCAAGACGCAATCGGTCGCGGCGACCATCGGGCACACCGCGACGGTGATGCGCGGCCGGAATGTGATGGGGTGAAGGTACAGAGGAGTTAACGCGGTTGAGCCGTCACCCCGGACTCGTTCCGGGGTGACGATAAGCTTCTGTGGGGCGTGATTTACCCCCGAACCGCGGTCATCAGATAATTCAGCTTCATGTCGTCGCCCACCACAAATCCCTTGGCGGGGGAGAAGCTTAAGCCCCGTACATCGGTCACCCGCAAGCCTGCCCCTTCGACCAGCGCGGTAAGCTCTTCGGGGGTCAGGAACTTGTCCCAGTCATGCGTGCCGCGCGGGATCTGGCCTAGCCCCTCCGCCACGGTAATCAGCCCGATCCGCGACAGTGCGGTGCGATTGGGGGTGGAGAGGATCAGCAGCCCGTCATCAGCCAGCGCTGCCGCCAGCCCGGCGATGAATGCTGCCGGATCGGTCACATGCTCGATCACTTCCATCGAGGTGACGAGATCGAAGCGCTCGCTGCCGAGGTTTTCAACGCTGCCGGCGCGGTAATCGATTGTCAGGCCCGATTGCGCGGCATGGGCCCGCGCGGCGGCGATGTTTTCGGGGGCGGCATCGAGCCCGGTCACCCGGGCGCCCAACCGCGCCAGCGGTTCGCACAGCAGCCCCGCGCCACAGCCGACATCGAGCGCGGTCTTGCCCGCCAGCGGCGTGAAGCTGCGGTTGTCGAGCTGCCAGTGTGTGTTCGCAGCAGCACGGATGAAGCCAAGCCGCGCCGGGTTCAGCCGGTGGAGCATTGCTGACGATCCTTTGGGGTCCCACCAATCGGCCGCGAGTTTACCGAAATGCGCAGCCTCGTCAGGGTTGATGGTCGTGGGGATCGTTGCGGAGTCGCTTGCCATTGTCATGACCCCCACTTATCAGCCGCCCCTTCCCAACCCAAGGATTTCCGTTTCCCCATGGCGCGCATCGTGATGAAGTTCGGCGGCACGTCGATGGCCGGGATCGAGCGGATCAGGAATGTTGCCGCGCGGGTAAAGCGCGAAGTGGCGGCGGGCCATCAGGTCGCAGTCGTGGTCTCGGCGATGGCGGGCGAGACCGACCGGCTCGTCAATTTCTGCCGTGAGGCATCGCCACTCTATGATCCGGCCGAATATGACGTGGTCGTCGCCAGCGGGGAGCAGGTAACGAGCGGGCTGCTCGCCATCGCGCTGCAGGCGGCAGGCGTCCCGGCACGGAGTTGGCTCGGGTGGCAATTGCCGATCCGCTCGTCGAGTGCGCATGCCGCCGCGCGGATCGACGATATCGACACCGAGGCGCTGGTGGCCGCAATGGAGTCGGGTGAGGTCGCGGTGATCCCCGGTTTTCAGGGCATGACCGAGGCGGGCCGGGTGTCGACGCTTGGCCGGGGTGGCTCGGATACCTCGGCCGTCGCGGTGGCGGCGGCAGTGAAAGCCGATCGCTGCGATATCTACACCGATGTCGACGGGGTCTACACCACCGATCCGCGGATCGTGCCGCGCGCCCGCAAGCTCACCCGCGTGACTTACGAAGAAATGCTGGAACTCGCGAGCGTCGGTGCCAAGGTGCTCCAGACCCGGTCGGTGGGACTGGCGATGAAGGAAGGGGTGCGCATTCAGGTGCTCTCCAGCTTCGATGATCCCAACAACTCGGCCACGGCGGATACGCTGCCTGGTACAATGATCGTCGGTGACGACGAAATCGGAGACGATATGGAACGCCAGCTCATCACCGGCATCGCGCATGACAAGAACGAAGCCAAAATCACGCTGATCGAGGTGCCCGACAAGCCCGGCGCGGTCGCGCGGATTTTCGGCCCGCTCGCCGATATCAATATCAATGTCGACATGATCATCCAGAACATCGCGCACAACAGCGGATCGACCGACGTTACCTTCACCGTGCCACAGGCCGAACTGGCCCGCGCGCTCGATGCGCTCGACAAGGCAAAGACCGATATCGGTTATTCGAGCCTGGTGCACGATACGAAGGTCGCGAAAATCTCGGTGGTCGGCGTCGGCATGCGCAGCCATGCCGGTGTCGCCTCGACAATGTTCAAGGCGCTGGCCGATCGCGGCATCAACATCCAGGCGATTTCGACCAGCGAGATCAAGGTCAGCGTGCTGATCGAAGAGGATTATACCGAACTCGCGGTGCGGGTGCTGCACACGGCCTATGGGCTCGATGCGGAGGAGGTCGCTTGAGCGCCGGCGCCGATCGGCTCGCCGCGCGCATGGCGCGTGGATGTGATTTCCTCGGCAGCGAGACCGCGATTATCTGTGGCGCGATGTCATGGGTGTCCGAACGCCACCTTGTCTCAGCGATCTCCAACGCCGGTGGTTTCGGGTTGATTGCGTGCGGGGCGATGACGCCCGCGCTGCTCGATACCGAGATCGCAGCGACCAAGGCGCTGACCACCAAGCCGTTCGGTGTGAACCTGATCACGATGCATCCGCAGTTGTTCGATCTAATCGCGGTGTGCGCCAAGCATCAGGTGACGCATGTCGTGCTGGCGGGCGGACTGCCGCCAGCGGGCGCGCTCGATGCGATCAAGGCGAGCGGCGCCAAGGTAATCTGCTTTGCCCCCGCGCTCAGCCTTGCGAAGAAGCTGATCCGATCGGGCGTCGATGCGCTGGTGGTCGAGGGGATGGAAGCCGGCGGCCATATCGGCCCGGTTTCGACCAGTGTGCTCGCGCAGGAGATATTGCCGCAAGTCGCCGATCAGGTGCCGGTGTTCGTCGCAGGCGGCATTGGTCGGGGTGAGGCGATTGCCGCCTATCTCGATATGGGGGCAGCGGGCGTTCAGCTCGGCACGCGCTTTGCGTGCGCGACCGAAAGCATCGCGCATCCCAATTTCAAAAAGGCGTTTTTCCGCGCCTCGGCGCGTGACGCGATCGCCAGCGTCCAGATCGATCCGCGCTTGCCCGTGATCCCGGTACGCGCGCTGAAGAATGCGGGCGCTGACCTTTTCACCGCCAAGCAGCGCGAAGTCGCCGCCTTACTTGATGCTGGCAGTGTCGAGATGGGCGAGGCACAATTGCAAATCGAACATTTCTGGGCAGGCGCATTACGCCGCGCGGTGATTGACGGTGATGTCGAACATGGCTCGCTGATGGCGGGGCAGTCGGTCGGGATGGTGACGAGGGAAGAGCCGGTGACCGAGATTATTGGCCAGTTGATGGACGAGGCGGCGCAAGCGCTGGAGAAGCGCGCGGCGTGATCCCGCCTGTTTAGCCGTTGTGGCGCTGTACCTTTGACGGATAGTATCGCCGGATGAATGCGATAGCAGCATCGCCGGGATGGTTGGACGGACGTATCGCGGAGGCGTTGCGTCGGGTGTCGACATTGGCGATCGTTATCGCCCTACATCTCGCATTGCTATTGCTGCTCACGCTCGCCCCGACCGTCAGGCGCGTCGCTGAGCGCGCGAGTCCGTTCATCGTCAAACTGTTACCACTCCCGGCCAGCGAGGCACCGGCGCCGCCCGCCGCTTCATCGGCCCCGAAGCCCGCACCTTCGACGCCCGAGAACGCAGCCGAACCAACCCCGCCCATCCGTGAGACGCCCCGCCCGGCAGCGTTACCCGTTCCAACCCCTCCCGCCGCTCCTGCAGCACCGTCGACAATCCCCAGCCCCGACGGCGATATCGTGATGGGTGGCGGCCGCACCCGATCGCCCCCGGTCGGGCTCGCGCCAGCACGCTGGATCCGCAAGATCACCGACGAGGAATTCTTCCCGTTGATGCAGGAGGATCTGTGGCGCGTGCCAATGGACGTCACCTTCCGGCTGCGCTGCCTGGTCGCGGCGGACACCCGCATCGATTGCCGCATCCTGAGCGAATCGCCGACGATTCCGGGCGTGCGCACCGCCGTCCTCAAAGGCTTGCCGCTGTTGAGGATGCGCCCGCCGATGCGCGATGGTCGGCCGTTGACGGATCAGCCGGTCGAATTCGAATGGCGCGTTGGCCAGCACAGCCGATTTTCGGCGCTTGACCGGTGAACGGTCCTTTGGGGCGCTGTCATCACGCAATGCTTTCTGTTAGCCCGATATCGTGCCGATAGCCGCTTCCTCCTCTGCCCGCGAGATGCTCGTCCGGCTTCACGATGTGATGGCGGCGCGCACTACCGCGCAGGCCAAGCTCAACAGCGTCGTCAAGATCATCGGCGAGGCCACCGACAGCGAGGTCTGCTCGATCTATTTGCTGCGCGACGGCGTGCTTGAGCTGTTCGCGACCCAGGGGCTCGATCAAGCGGCGGTGCACGTGACCAAACTGGCGCTGGGCGAGGGCCTTGTCGGCACGATTGCCGAGGATGTCGAGATTCTGAACCTCGACGAAGCCGCTTCGCACCCCGATTTCGCCTACAAGCCCGAAACCGGCGAGGATAAATTCCATAGCTTTGCGGGCGTGCCGATTATCCGGCGCGAGCGCGCAGTGGGCGTGCTCTGCGTCCAGCATATCGAGCCGCACCGTTATGCCGATGTCGAGGTGGAGGCCCTGCAGACGGTAGCGATGGTACTGTCGGAGCTGATCGCCAACGCCGATCTGATCGATGCGACCGGTGCTGCCACGACTCGTCCGCAATCAACGGCGGCGATGCGCATATCTGGGTTGAAGCTGGTCGACGGCATGGCGCGTGGCGTGGCGGTGTATCATCAGCCACGCATCACGATCGAGCACACCGTCGCCGAGGACGCCGACGCCGAGCGGCACCGCGTTTATGGCGCGTTCGACAAGATGCGCGAGCAGATCGAGCGGATGGCGGCGCAGGCCGAGTTCGGCAAGGGCGGCGAGCATGACGAAGTGCTCGAGACCTACAAGATGTTCGCCTATGATGAAGGGTGGAGCCGCCGCATCAACGAGGCGATCGACAGCGGGCTGACCGCCGAAGCGGCGATCGAGCGCGTTCAGCAGCGCACCCGCATGCGGATGCGCCAGATCGACGATCCGTTGCTCGCCGAACGGATGCATGATCTCGAGGATCTGTCGAACCGGCTGCTGCGGATCGTGTCCGGCCAGATGGGTACCGCGGCGCAAATGGGGCTGCGGGCGGATACGATCCTGATCGCGCGCAACTTGGGGCCCGCAGAACTGCTCGAATATGACCGGCGGCGGCTGAAGGGGGTGATCCTGGAGGAAGGATCGCTCACCGCGCATGTCACGATCGTTGCGCGCGCGATGGGCGTGCCCGTGCTCGGCCGAGTCAAGGATGTGCGTCGCCTGATCGGCGACGGTGATCTGCTGTTGCTTGACGTGACGGCGGGGACCGTATTCGCCCGCCCGACCGCGCTGATCGAGGAATCGTTTGAGGGCAAGCTTCTGCTCAGTCAGAAGCGGCGGGCATCGTTTGCGGCCATGCGTGACGAGCCGCCGACGACGCGCGACGGCACTCGGCTTACGCTGATGGTGAATGCCGGCCTGCGCGATGATGTCGCCGCGCTCGATTTGACCGGGGCCGACGGGATTGGGCTGTTCCGCACCGAATTTCAGTTTCTTGTCTCGGCCACCCTGCCGCAGCGCGAGCGCCAGCAGCGGCTGTACAAGGACGTGCTTGATGCCGCCGGTGATCGGCCGGTCATCTTCCGCACCGTGGATATCGGCGGAGACAAGGCCTTGCCCTATCTGAAGGGCGATGACGGCGATGAGGAAAATCCGGCAATGGGCTGGCGCGCGATCCGGCTGGCGCTGGAACGCGACGGCTTGATGAAGGCACAGGCGCGTGCGCTGATCGAGGCGGCGGCGGGACGGACACTCAATGTGATGTTCCCGATGGTGTCTGAACCCTGGGAGTTTGACGAGGCGCAGGCGCTGTTCGAGGCGCAGCGCGCCTGGATCGCCTCGCGCCAGCGCAAGCTGCCAACGTTGATCCGCTACGGCGCGATGCTGGAAGTCCCGGCACTTGCCGAGATGCTCGATGTGCTGCTCCCTCGGCTCGATTTCCTGTCGATCGGCACCAATGATTTGACGCAATTCCTGTTCGCGGCCGACCGGGCCAATCCCAAGCTCGCCGAGCGCTACGACTGGCTGAGCCCGGCGATTCTACGCTTCCTGTCCCGTGTCGTCGGCCCTACCCGTGCGGCGGGCGTCGATCTTGCGGTGTGCGGGGAAATGGGCGGGCGCACGCTGGAGGCGATGGCGCTGATCGGGCTCGGGATTGAGCGGCTGTCGATCACGCCAGCGGCGGTTGGCCCCGTAAAGGCGATGATCCGGTCGCTCGACCGGGCGAAACTGATCGAGGATATGGCCGTCATGCTCGCCCATCCGCCGCGGGATATGCGCGCGGCGCTCAGCGAGTGGGCGAGTGACCACGGCGTCGAATTGGTATGATGCAGAACCAAAGCCGGTTTTCACGCGTTGACACTCTTCATGCCCTTTGGGACATAGCCGCCACGATTCCCCATGCCGGAGAAGACAATGCAAGATTCTGATCCGCGCGAAGAAGCAACGTTGTTCCCCAAAACGGCGGGCGAACGGTTGCGCGAATCCCGCGAATCGCAAGGGTTGACGCTTGCTGAAGTGGCCGCGCGCACCCGCGTGCCGCTGCGCCATCTGGAGGCGATCGAGCAGTCGAACTATTCGGGTTTGCCGTCGCACACGTACTCGGTCGGGTTCGCCAAGGCCTATGCCCGCGCGATCGGCATGGATGAAGTGGCAATTGCGCGCGACGTGCGGGGTCAGGCCGATGCCGTGCAGCGTGGCCCCGAATATCAGCCCTATGAACTCAAGGATCTGAAGCGTCAGCCGCCAAAGGGTCTCGCAATGGGCGTGACGATTGCGGCTGTGCTTGTCGTTATTGCGGTCGGCCTTTGGTACGGCACCACCTTGTTCCGCGGCAGCGAGGACGCGGCGGTAACGGCACCAGCGGCAGAGATCATGCCCGAACCGGTAGCCCCGACGCCCGCGCCGCCGCCGGTTACAGGCGGCCAGGTAACGTTGACGGCCACCGACGTCGTTTGGCTCCGTATTTACGATGCCGATGGCAAATCGCTGTATGAGGCGGAAATGAAGCCCGGTGAGGCGTTTGATGTGCCCGCCAATGCCAATCGGCCGATGATCAATGTCGGTCGACCCGACAAGCTTCAGGTCATGGTGAACGGATCAATCGTGCCTGCGCTGGGCGATGGCGCGCGCGCGATCAAGGATGTCGAGATCAGCGCGCAGGCGCTGCTGGCGCGGGGAACGGACGCGGCCGCATCGCCGTCCACCACGGAGGGGGCCGCCGGTGATGGGACTATGACCAGCGCCGTAACGACGCCTTCACCTGCGCGCAGCCGCCCGCGTGGTTCGGGCAATCGCGCCGCATCGCGGTCGACGTCGGCACCCGCGCAACCAGCACCGACCACGCCATCACCGGCACCGGCACCGGCACCAGCGAGCGGCACTGAAACCGCACCGCCCCCGAGCGGGACAAGCCCCACGCCGTAACCTTTTTGTATAAGGCTGGCGAAAACCGGCGCGGGTCCGCTATACCCTGCGGATAAGGTAGTGCGTGGGGATGGAAATGCGGACCAAGTTTATCGGAATCGTCATGCTGACAGGGCTTCTGCTCAGCTCGAGCGCTGCTGTCGCGCAAAGCGACGTCGAAGGCCGCGTTGACCGGCTCGAGCGCGAGATGCGGGCCGTGCAGCGCAAGGTTTTCCCCGGTGGCAACGGCCAGTATTTCCCGCCCGATATCTCGCCGCAAACCAGCACCGGCACCCCGGCGCCGGGCTCACCAGCGACAACGCCGGTGGCTGATATTAATGCCCGGATCAGTGCCGTGGAATCCCAGCTTACAACGCTGACCGGACAGATCGAGCAGAACCAGTTTCGGCTGCAACAGTTTGAAGAAGCCTTTGCAGCGTACAAGCGCACCACCGATGCACGGTTGAAGGCGTTGGAAGATACCGCGACGGCAACCGGTGGAACGGCGGGGGCGATTACCCCTGCGCCCGCGACGCCATCTGCGACCAAACCCGTTACGGCCACCTCCAAGCCCGTCACCCCGCCCAAGGTAACGCCGACCGCGGCGCCCGTACCGGTCGATCCCAATCGCGCCCGGCTGGTCGCCACCGTCGCCAAGCCGCTGACCGACGATCCAGCCGACGACCTGTATGTCTATGGATATCGGTTGTGGCAGACCAAGCTGTATCCAGAGGCGCAATCGCAACTGAAACAGGTGGTGTCGAAATACCCGACCAGTCGTCGCGCCAGCTGGGCGCAGAACCTGCTCGGCCGGTCCTATCTTGACGAGGGCAAGCCGTCGCTCGCGTCGCTGGCATTTTATGAGAATTACAAGAAATTCCCCGATGGGGAACGGGCGCCAGACAGCCTGTTCTTTCTCACCGTGGCCCTCAAGAAGCTCGGCAAGCCATCGGCCGATATCTGCCAGGTCTATGACGAGCTGAGCGAGGTTTACGCCACCAAGATCACCGCGCAGATGAAGGACGATATTGCGCGCGGTCGGGCCACGGAAAAATGCAAGGCATCCTGATCCGGTGACCGCGCTGCCCGATCCCGGGCTGATCGCGCGCTTCAGGGGCGATGTCGAGGCGGCGCTTGGCCGGTCGATCAGCCCGGTCGAGAAAATTGCGCTGGCGGTATCGGGCGGGCCGGACAGTATGGCGATGCTGGCGCTCGCGGCCGCCGCCTTTCCCGGCCAGGTGACCGCAGCGACGGTAGATCACGGATTGCGACCTGCGTCGGCGGGCGAGGCGGCGTTGGTCGCAGACTATTGCGCGCGAATTGGGGTAGCGCACGCGACGCTCTCCATCGCCGAACCGCGAGACCCGCGCGATAATTTGCACGATTGGGCGCGGGGCCAGCGATATGCGCTTTTGAAGCGCTGGGCGGTCGGCCAAGGCGCGCGCATTCTTGCCACCGCGCACCATGCGGATGACCAGGCGGAAACATTCTTGATGCGCGCCGCACGCGGATCTGGCGTGGCGGGGTTGGCGGGAATTCGTGCGCACCTGCGGCAGGAAGTGTCCTTTCCGGTCGGGGACACCGGTTTGGTCTTTGACGTTTTTCCGATTGACCTGATCCGGCCACTGCTTGGCTGGCGCGTTGCCGAGTTGCGGGCGATTGCCGTGGCGGGGGCCATCCCTTTTGTCGATGATCCCAGCAATGCCGATGATCGGTTCGACCGGACGGCGTTCCGCGCGCTGCTGCGCGACACAGATTTGCTTGATCCCCACCAGATCGCGAGATCGGCGTCGCATGCTGCCGAAGCCGATGCGGCGCTGCGCGCGATGGAGCGTTGGTTGTGGGATACGCGAAAAGTGACGCCGACCGGTGTTGATGATCCCGACGACCAGTCTTGGCTCGACATGGCGGGCCTGCCGCGCGAGTTGAAACGTCGACTTGCCCGATCAGCGATCGATTCCGTGCGCACGCTTAACGGCATCACCCGCCCCGATTTTTCCGATGCGACCAACATCGAATCACTGCTCGACGCGGTCGATGGCGGCAAATCCGCGACCCAGGCCGGCATTTTGGTGGTGCCAAAGGGCACAATTTGGCGGTTTTCAGAGGCTCCGCCGCGTCGATCACTCTGATCGGCGATACCGCCTAACTGTTCCATTGCCATTCACCTTTTGCTGCCTATCTTGGAGACTCGGAAAGGCGGCACGCGACGATGAATGATAATGACAGACAGCAGGGCCCCGATAATGGCGGGAACGGCAATCCCTGGATGAAGAATCTGATGATCTGGCTGGGCATTTTGGTTGCCCTGGCGCTGTTCGTCACGATGTTCGAAAGCGGATCGCGCACCGCCGCCACCAGCAATGCCCTTTCCTATTCGGCCTTCCTGTCAAAGGTGAGCGAGGGTTCGGTTCGCGAGGTCAACATCGCCGGTGAAGTCGTTACCGGCACCACCACCAGCGGTGACAAGTTCCGCACCTTTGCCCCCGCCGATCCGCGCCTGACCGACCGGCTGATCGAAAAGGGCGTCATCATCAACGCCCGCCCTGAAGAAGGGCCGTCGATCTGGCAGTATATCCTCGTCCAGTCGCTGCCATTCGTGCTGTTCCTGGGCATCGCCTTTTTCGTGCTGCGCCAGATGCAGAAGAATTCGGGTTCGGGCGCGATGGGCTTTGGCAAATCGCGCGCACGGATGCTGACCCAGAAGGAAGGCAAGGTCACCTTTGATGATGTTGCCGGAATCGACGAGGCGCGTGAGGAACTGCAGGAGATCGTCGAGTTCCTGAAGGATCCGACCAAGTTTGCGCGGCTCGGCGGCAAGATTCCCAAGGGCGCGCTGCTGATGGGCTCGCCCGGTACCGGCAAGACCCTGCTCGCCCGCGCGATTGCGGGGGAGGCGGGTGTGCCGTTCTTCACCATTTCCGGCTCCGACTTTGTCGAGATGTTCGTCGGCGTCGGTGCGAGCCGGGTGCGCGACATGTTCGAACAGGCCAAAAAGTCCGCGCCGTGCATCGTCTTCATCGACGAAATCGACGCGGTCGGTCGCCACCGTGGTGCGGGCCTGGGCAATGGCAATGACGAGCGCGAACAGACGCTGAACCAGTTGCTGGTCGAGATGGATGGTTTTGAGGCCAATGAAGGCATCATCATCATCGCCGCGACCAACCGCCCAGATGTGCTCGATCCCGCTTTGCTGCGCCCGGGTCGCTTCGATCGCCAGGTCGTGGTGCCGCGCCCCGATATCGAGGGGCGGATCAAGATCCTGCAGGTCCATATGAAGAAGGTGCCGCTGGCGCCCGATGTCGATCCGCGCACCATCGCGCGCGGCACACCCGGCTTCTCGGGTGCCGACCTCGCCAACCTTGTCAACGAAGCCGCGCTGACCGCCGCCCGCAAGGGCAAGCGCCTCGTCGCTAATGCCGAGTTCGAAGAGGCCAAGGACAAGGTAATGATGGGGGCCGAACGGCGCTCGATGGTGATGACCGATGATGAAAAGCGGATGACCGCTTATCATGAAGCCGGTCACGCAATCGTTGCGCTGCACGAGCCCGCGTCGGACCCGATCCACAAGGCGACGATCATCCCGCGCGGTCGCGCGCTGGGTATGGTGATGCGCCTGCCGGAACGTGACAGCTACAGCTATCACCGTGATAAGATGTACGCGAACCTTGCCGTCTCAATGGGTGGCCGCGTCGCTGAAGAACTGATCTTCGGTTATGACAAGGTGTCGTCGGGTGCCTCGTCGGACATCAGCTATGCCTCGGGCCTCGCCCGCGACATGGTGACCCGCTGGGGCATGTCGGACGCGCTCGGCCCGCTCGAATATGCCGAGCCGGAGGGAGAGACCTATCTGGGCTATTCGTCGGCGCGTCCGATGCGGATGTCGAACGAAACGGCGCAGTTGATCGATGCCGAAATCAAGCGGATCGTGAATGGTGGGCACGAAAAGGCGACGACGTTGCTGACCGAGCATATCGACCAGCTCCATATTCTGGCCGAGGCGCTGCTCGAATATGAAACGCTGTCGGGTGATGAGATCAAGCGGCTGATTGCGGGCGACGATATCGGTCGCGCCGATTCGGGGCCGAAGACCAGCGCGCTGCCGGCGGGCGGCACGTCGATCCCAAAAACCCGGCGGCCAAAGGGGCCGTTCGGCAACCCGGCGCCGCAGGGCGCCTGATACTGGCGTGATACGGTCATCGATCGTTGCGCTGATGCTGGGTGTAGCGGCGCAGGCAGGAACGCCAGCATCGGCGGAGCTAACCGGTGACAGTTTCCTTTCTGAAGCCCGTGCGCTCGTCGAGCGGGGCCCCGGTGCCGAAGTGTCGCCCGAAGCGGATAAGCTGCGAAACCACATGGCGACGGCTGGCAGCGCGCTGAGGGGGCGGTTGAAGGCAGATGATGCGGCGGGGAAAAAGCCGCTGGCGTGCCTGCCTCCACCGGGCCAAGTGGCGCTCAACCTTGGGCAGATCATGGAAGGTGTAGCCGCCTTGACACCTGCCCAGCGCGCCGGGCCGTTCAATGAGGCATTCGCCCTGGCGCTCGCGTCCCTTTATCCGTGCCCGGCCACGCCCTGATCGGGTTTCCTTTCGCTGGCAGCGTTGTTATGGCGCGTCCCGTCTCAAAGGGAGTGTTGCAATGCGGAAGATGATCATCGGTTTGGCGGCAATCTGCGCGATCATGCCCGTCGCGGCGCACGCGATGTCGGTGGCCGAATTTCTCGCCAAAACTGATGCGCTGAAAGCGCAAGGCGTGCTGGCTATGGCATCGCCCGATATCGGCTTGCTCCGCAGCGATATTGCCAAGGCCTCCGATGCCTATCGCGCCGGTTTGGCGGCCGAAGTCGCCGCGGGGCGCAAGCCGAGCAGCTGCCCGCCGCCCAAGGGCACGGCCAAGGTGACCAGCGATGATATCATCGCCGCGTTTCGGGCGATTCCCGCCGGTCAGCGCACCGGGATGAGCACCAAGGTCGCGTTCGCGGCATTCATGACGAAGCGCTATCCCTGCAAGGCCTGACGTCGGCAGTCAGGCCACCAAGCTGAGCAGCACGATGAAGAACAACGTGCCCGCGAGAATCGTAAAGATCAGCAGCGCAAAGGTGCGCCACGCCGCCCCAAATCGCCCCAAGCCATAGGCACCGCGCAACTGCTTATACATGTGAAGCGGCGGTCCGAAGGTCAGGATCGTCATGATGATCCCGGTGGGCAGCCCGATCACCTTGGCAAAGCTCAGCACCACCGCACCCATCGTCATCGCTGACAGCGAATAGATGGCAAAGATGGCATGATCATAGGGGCCGACATCGCGGCGGAGCGGGAATAGCAGCCAGATGAACGGGATCGAGATCGGGATCAGCGCCCAGCTATATTTATATGCGCTTGCTTGAAGCTTGTAAAAGAAAAGCTTTGGATCCTTCAGCGCATACTCGACGCGCTTGTCGAGCGACGCGATGCCGGTGTTGATCTCACCGTCGAAGTCGGCTTTTACGAAGTCCCCGTTGATAATCGTGCTGGCCCTGCGAAGGTCTTTGGCCTCTTTCGCATTTTCCTTGATCTTCTTGTCGACAGCTTTGGTATCGCCACCCTTAGCGGCGATTGCATCGCGCTCGGCGCGCAGCTTCCGGGATTGTTCGCCAATTTGTTTCTGGGCGAGCTTTATGCCTTCGGCACTCGTGTCGAACTTGACCCCGTTTCTCTCGCCCTGGACGCTTGCCGAGCCGATCGGCCCGCCAATCGATCCGAACGTCGCAAACATCAGGAATACCGAAAACAGAAACAGCGCCAGCGGTGAGACGAACCGCGCCCGCTCGCCAGCGATGTAGCGCCGCGTCAGCTGGCCAGGCCGGGTGAACAGCATCGGCAAGGTCGTCCAGATCTTGCCCTCAAAATGCCAGACGCCGTGAAGCAAATCGTGGCCGATCGAGGCGAGCGTCCGGTGGATATGGGCGGTCTGGCCGCATTGATGGCAGAAATCGCCCTTCAGTGCGGTGCCGCAATTGAGGCACAGCCCCGATCCATGCGCGCCGTGCACTAATTCGCCGGCGTGCGGTTCGAACGCACGGCCGATGAGCCCCCCGGTGGCGAGGTCACCCGCCGCTTCGATTCCCCCTGACATATCCAAAGGCTATCAAATGCTTTTCAGGCACGCGACTCAAAATTGTGCGGCGCGACATTGGCGCGTCGTCCTGCTGCTGCTAGCGTTCGATGATGATCAATAGCGTGCCTGATCCTGTCATGACCATCACCGAGATGGGTGCGCTCGCCCGATCGGCATCGGCGATGTTGGCAACCTTGCCGACCGCAGCGCGCGCGGATGGATTGCGCCGTGCCGCGCAGGCGTTACGCGCAGCTGCCCCCGCCATCATCGCTGCCAATGCTGAAGATATGGCCGCCGCCACCGAGGCAGGCCTTTCACCGGCGATGCTCGATCGGTTGCGCCTTGATGAGGCTCGGGTGGCGGCAATGGCGGCGGGCGTGGCGGGCGTGGCTGATCTGCCCGATCCGGTTGGGCAAGTGATCGATCGCACCAGCGCTCCCAGCGGGATTACGCTCACCCGCGTGCGTATACCGATCGGGGTTATCGGGATTATCTATGAAAGCCGCCCCAATGTAACGGCGGATGCGGCGGCATTGTGTGTCATGTCCGGCAATGCCGTCATCCTGCGCGGCGGCAGCGAGGCGAGCCGCAGCAACCGGGCGATCCACGCCGCTTTTGTCGAAGGGCTGGCGGCGGCAGGTTTGCCGGCGGACGCCGCCCAGCTGGTCGAATCGACTGATCGCGCGCTGGTGGGGGCGATGCTGACGGCGGCGGGGTTGATCGACATGATTGTGCCACGCGGCGGCAAGAGCCTGGTCGCCCGCGTTCAGGCCGATGCGCGTGTGCCGGTGCTCGCGCATCTGGATGGCATCAATCACGTCTATGTCGATGCGTCGGCTGATCCGGCGATGGCGGTATCGATCGTCATTAACGCCAAGATGCGCCGCACCGGGGTGTGCGGCGCGATGGAGACATTGTTGATCGACCGGGCCTATCCCGAGGCGGCTGACTTGATCGCCAGCCTGCGCGCGACCGGGTGCGAGGTTCGCGGCGATCAGGCTATTCGCGCGATTGATCCCAGCGTCCCCCTTGCCAGCGATGCCGATTGGGACACCGAATATCTTGACGCGATCGCCTCAATCGCCGTGGTTGACGGCGTGGACGGCGCGATGGCGCATATCGCCGCGCACGGATCGCACCATACCGACGCTATTGTTGCCCGTGATGCGGCGGTCGCCGAACGCTTCCTGGCGGGCGTGGATAGCGCGATAGTATTATGGAATGCGTCGACCCAATATGCCGATGGCGGCGAGTTTGGGCTGGGCGCGGAAATCGGCATTGCCACTGGCCGTCTTCATGCGCGCGGCCCCGTGGCGCTTGAAGGGCTAACGACGTATAAATGGGTGGGTCGCGGCACGGGGCAGGTGCGGGGTTGATACAATTGTATCGTATGTATACAATTATCGGATGAGCAAATCGTCTGCCGTCATCACCTGCCGTATCGATACCGAACTTCTCGAGATGCTCGATGCGCTCGCTGTCAAACGTGAACGCACGCGCGGTTGGCTGATCGGAAAAGCCGTACGGCGTTTTGTCGAAGAGGAAGTTCGGTTCGATGCGTTTTTGCAGGCGGGCGAAGACTCCATCGATCGCGGTGATTACTTTACGCAAGAACAGATGGAAGCGTGGTTTGAAGAGCGATACCGGGCAGCCGATGCTGCATGAGAGCCATTCGGTGGTCGCGTGAAGCGCGCGCAGATCTTACAGAAATTGACGATTGTTATCGACCGCTGAACGCCGATTACGCTCGCCGGATTGGCCGCAAAGCGATTGCCGCATCCGGCTTTCTCGCGCTTCATCCGGGCGCAGGGGAATTACTGCCTGATCGCTTGATCCGAAAATGGCGCGTGGCCGGAACGCCCTATTTGATCCTGTATCGGGTAGAGGGCAGTAACCTGAGGGTCGTTCGCCTCATTCACGCTGCTCGAGATTGGACGAATTTCGTATGACCCGCATCGGCATTCTCGGCGGGTCGTTCAATCCCGCGCATCGCGGGCACCGCGCGATCAGCATGGCAGCACTTGTCGCGCTCGATCTGGATGAAGTGTGGTGGCTCGTCTCGCCGGGCAATCCGTTGAAGGAGAAGGCCGCCGACATGGCGCCCTTTGCCGCGCGCTATGCATCGGCGGTGAAGGTGGCGCGGCATGCGCCGATCCGCGTTTCCGCGATCGAGCAGCGGCTCGGCACGCGGTATACGGTCGATACAATCCACAAGCTGACCGCGCTTTACCCCAAAAAACAGTTCATCTGGCTGATGGGCAGCGACAATCTGGTGCAATTTCATCACTGGCGCGGCTGGCGTGACATTGCCCGGCAGGTTCCGATTGCGGTTATCGCGCGTCCGGGGTATGAGAAGAATGCCCGCGCGGCCCCCGCGATGGGTTGGTTGCGGCGCTTCGTCCACCCCGCATATCAGGCATCTAGCTGGACGAGGTGGAGATTGCCGGCACTTGTGCTGTTGCGCTTTCGCCCTGATGAGACGTCGGCGACCCGGCTCCGAAAGGCCGATCCCGCCTGGCAGCGTCATTTTCTGCCATCCGACCCTATCGTTTCCGAAACCCAACCCGGCGACGCATCTGATGCGCCGCCATTCTAGGAGCTCCCTTGGCCTCAATTCCGCACAGCTATCGTTCGTCCGACACGGACCGTGTCGAGGCGCTGCATCAACTCGTGCTTTCGTCGCTGGACGATGATCAGGCGGTGGAAACCGTCTCGATCCCGCTTGCCGGCAAAAGCAGCATCGCTGATCACATGGTGATCGCGAGCGGTCGATCGACCCGGCAAGTCGCGTCGATGGCGCACAAGCTGACCGAGAAGATCAAGGCCGAATTCGGCCGAAGCGCGCGGATTGAAGGGCTACCGACAGCGGATTGGGTGCTGATCGATGCCGGCGACGTCATCATCCACCTCTTCCGACCGGAGGTGCGCAGCTTCTATAATCTGGAACGGATGTGGGCCTTCGGCGATGCGCCGGTTGCCGTGCCCGATCCCGATCCGGCCGCAGACGACACACTGGAAGATTGATCCGTCTTGCTGCTTCACATCGTTGCGCGGGGCCGGATCGGGCGGGGTCCTGAAGCCGATCTGGTTGCGCGCTATGTGAAGCGGCTCGCCTGGCCGGTGAAGATCACCGAACTGCCGGATACGGGCGGGCGCGTGCCGCCACCGGAACTGCAGATGCGGACGGTGATGCTTGATGAAACCGGCGAGATGCTCGGGTCGATGGCCTTTGCCGATCGGCTTGGGCGCTGGCGCGATGACGGCGTGCGCGAGGCGCGTTTCCTGATCGGCGCCGCGGATGGCTTTGACGATGCATCGCGCACGCAGGCCGATCTGTTGCTGTCGTTCGGCCGTGCGACGTGGCCACACCTTCTGGCGCGCGCGATGCTTGCCGAACAATTGTGGCGCGCCACAAGCATCCTTGCCAACCATCCTTATCACCGCGAAGGATAGCGCCCATGCGGCGCATCACTCTTGTCCTGAGCTTGTCGGCCCTTGTCGTTGCAGGCGCGCTGTCGGCGCAATCGCCGGGGCGGGGGATGAAGGCCGATCGTGATCGGCTGGTTGAGGCCAAGGCGCAATCCGCCGCCGCGCAGGCGCGGGCAGACAAGCTCGAAGCAGCAGCGGCTGCCGAGCGCGATGAGGCTCGTAAGGCGCGCGCACAGGAAGCTGCCGTTGCGGCGCGAATCCAGCGTGCAGAGGCTGACATTGCGGCAGCGCAGGCAAGGATCACCATCATCCGCCGCCTGCTCGATCAGCAGCGCGCGCGGTTGGCCGAAAAACAGGGGCCGATCGTCCGGCTGATGGCGGCGCTGCAATCGCTCGCGCGACGGCCGGTGGTGATCAGCCTGGTGCAACCGGGATCGGTGAACGATCTGGTCCATGTGCGCGCAGTACTGGGCAGCGTGATCCCACAGGTACAGGCGAGAACCGCCGATGTGCGCGCTGATCTGGCGCGCACGCGGCGATTGCAGGCGGGAGCGGCGCTGGCGGTCGCGTCGCTGGGTGAAAGCCGAACGCGGCTCGAAGCCGAACGGCTGGTGCTCACCCGGCTAGAGGCCGAACATCGGCTGAAATCGCGCGCGCTTGGCCGCGATGCGCTGTTCGAATCGGATCGGGCAATTGCGCTGGGCGAACGTGCGCGCGATATCGTCGATTTGATGGACCAACTCGGCAATCAGGCCGAAACCCGTGCTGCGCTGGAGGCACTACCTGGGCCATTGCCGCGCCCGCCCAGGCCCGGGGAAGTGCCGTCGCCGATCGACACCACGGCCTGGTCACGCGATGCGCCGCCTTACCGCCTGCCGGTCGATGGCCGGGTGGTGACGGGCTTGGGAGAGATTTCCGAAGCAGGCGTCCGGTCGCGCGGGCTGACCATGGCGACTGCATCGGGCGCTCAG
The DNA here is from genome assembly GCA_002280555.1 of Sphingomonas sp. 32-62-10. Lineage (GTDB taxonomy): Bacteria > Pseudomonadota > Alphaproteobacteria > Sphingomonadales > Sphingomonadaceae > Sphingomonas. The sequence goes on along the minus strand of NCEE01000010.1, from coordinate 32,172 downwards.
GTGATTGCGCCCGCCGCCGGACGGATCGTATTTGCACGGCGCTTTCGCGATTACGGCACCGTGGTGATCATCGATCATGGCGGCGGCTGGACATCGCTGATCGCCAATCTGGGCACGGCTTCAGTCGCGGTAGGCGAACGGATGGCGCAGGGGACGCCGATCGGCCGGGCCGCCACCGTAGAGGAACCGCGCATCACGATCGAACTGCGCCGCAAGGATCGCGCGATTGATATGACACGACTGCTGGGCTGATCCCGTCAATCTCGGGTTCAGGTGCGTTGGGCTTTCATCAGCTTTGATTGAGGCGGATTTGCCGCTACAGTGCTCACAATCGGTCTTTGCTTCGTTTTGAAAGTGCTGCGTCCATGGCTCGTCCCCTGCTTCAGGCTACCGCAATTGTCGCCGCGCTGGCGCTGGTGCCCGTCACCACCGGGGCCATGGCGCAGGTCGATACCGATACCTATCGTGAGCTCGATCAGTTCATGGATGTCTATAATCTGATCCGCGCCAATTATGTCGATCCGGTCGACAACAAGGTGCTGGTGAAGGGCGCGATCGACGGGATGCTCGCCGCACTCGATCCGCATAGCTCGTTTGCCGACGGGGTCGATTTCGAGAATCTGCGCATCCAGACCGAGGGCAATTATGGCGGCCTTGGCTTGTCCGTCACGCAGGAGGATGGTGCGGTCAAGGTGATCGCCCCGCAGGAAGATACGCCGGCTTTTCGTGCGGGGATCAAGGCCGGTGACTATATCACGCGGCTGAACGGCAAATTACTCTATGGCCTGACGCTTGATGAGGCGATCAGCGAGATGCGCGGCAAGCCCGGTACGCGGATTTCGCTGACGCTGGTGCGCCGGGGCCGCGACAAGCCCATTGATATCTCGCTGGTACGCGAAATCATCGTTCAGAAGCCGGTAAAATGGGATGTGAAGGGTGAGATCGGCATCATCAACATCAACACCTTCTCTGACAATACCGGCGACTATACGCGCGATGCGATTGCCCAGATCAAGAAGAAGCTTGGCCATGATCCGCTCGGTTATGTGATCGACCTGCGCGACAATGGCGGCGGGCTACTGAACGAGGCGATCAACGTTTCCGATGCCTTCCTCGATCACGGCGAAATCGTCTCGCAGCGCGGGCGGGAGAAAGACGACATCCAGCGCTATTTCGCGCGACCGGGCGATGCCACCAACGGCTTGCCGGTGGTCGTGCTCGTCAATTCGGGCACCGCGTCGGCCTCTGAAATCGTCGCCGGCGCGCTGCAGGATCATCACCGCGGTCTGGTGATCGGGGAGCGCAGCTTCGGCAAGGGTTCGGTCCAGTCGCTGCTGAAGCTGGGGCCGAAAACCGAGGTGCGGCTCACGACGGCGCGCTATTTCACGCCGTCGGGGCGATCGGTGCAGGAAGGCGGAATCGACCCCGATCTGGTCGTCCCGCAGATTAGTGATCCCGATTACAAGACCCGGCCGGTGTTCCGCGAGGACGATCTGCGCCGCCATCTGATCAACGAGGCCAAGGTCGACAACAAGGTGCTGGAAGAAGATACCAAGGCCGACCCTCGCTTCGCGGCGACGCCCGATGATCTGAAAAAGCGCAAGATCGACGATTTCCAGCTCTATTATGCGCTCCAGACGATCGCCCGTCTGGGCGGTGCGCAGCAAGTCGCGGCAATCGCGAAGCTGGGTACACCGAGCCCGCAACCCGCCGATCCTGAAACGCCGGCGCCCAAGCCGAACTGATCGCCATGCCCGACGCGTCCTTTCGCCTCGCACGCTGGGGGGCGCTATTGTTACCCGCAGCGCTGATGGCCGGCGCGCTTGGTTCACAGTTATTCGGTGGGCTGATCCCATGCGAAATGTGCCACTGGCAGCGCTGGCCGCACTATGCCGCAATCGGGCTGGCGGTGCTGGCATTTGTGATGCCGGCGATGGGGATGCAGCGGGTGCTGGTCGCGCTGGCGGCGCTGGCGATCCTGACGAGCGGTGCGATCGGCGTATTCCATGCCGGCGTCGAATATCACTGGTGGCCGGGTATCACTGCATGTTCCGTTGCACCGAGTAGCGGCGGGGGGAGCGCAGCCGACATGCTGGCCCGCGTGCTGAACGCGCCCGTGGTCGCCTGTGACTTACCACAATGGACGCTGATGGGGATATCGCTGGCCGGGTTCAACGCGGTCTTTTCGATCGGGGGCGGGCTAACCATATTGGCGTTGCTACTCAGGAGGAAAACAGCGTGACCCATTGGAAGCCAGGTGATGCAAAACGCCGCACCGACGCAATGATTCGCGTCAACCAGGCGGGTGAATATGGCGCGAGCCGAATTTATGCCGGGCAGCTTGCGGTGATGGGGGATCGTGGGCCGATCGCGCGCAAGATTGCCGGTATGGCCGTGCAGGAAGAACGCCACCGGATATTCTTCGACAAGATGATGGCAGAACGCGGCGTGCGCCCCACGCTATTACAGCCGATCTGGGACGTGGCAGGGTTCGCGTTGGGCGCGGTAACTGCAGCGATGGGGCCAGAGGCGGCGATGGCATGTACCGTCGCTGTCGAGACAGAGATCGACAATCATTACAGCGAACAACTGGCGCAGCTCGGCGACAGTGATCCTGCCCTGTCGTCAGCGATCGCCGATTTTCAGGCCGATGAGGTCGAGCACCGCGAAACCGCTCTTGCAAGCGGTGCCGAGAGTGCCCCCGCTTACCCGTTAATGGCCGGCGCGATCCGGCTTGGATGTCGGCTGGCGATTGCGACCGCTAAACGAATTTGAGACCGGATGGCCAGTTGGCGCGTAGTATGTGCGTAGCAAGGGAGACGATGCGATGGTGACCAAAGTGATGCTGGCGGGGATCGCCGCGATGCTGATCCCGGCTGCCGCGAGTGCCCAGCGCCCGCCGCCAACAATCATGGAGCAGCCAAAGCCCAAACCGATCGGCGAAGCGCCAGAGGCGCCGGTGAACGGCGTCACCTATCTGTACAGCGCGACGCAGAAATGCCCCACGGATACCGATGGCAATGAGATTACCGTCTGTGTTCGGCGCAGCCCCGATGAGCAGTTCCGTATTCCCAAGGAGCTTCGCCCCGAAACGATGAAGCCCGAATATGAAAGCTGGGCGCTTCGCGGCAGCCAGACTGTGGCGGAGGTTGGCCGCAGCGGCATTGGCAGTTGTTCGACCGAGGGCCTTGGCGGCGCATCGGGATGTGCGAGCCAGCAGTTCGAAGCAGCGCGGCGTGAAAACAGGGCCCGAAAGGCAGCACAGGCCGCCGACGGACCCAAGTAGCCGCGTCGATTTGTTGCGCGAAGGCGCGTTCCGGGGGGAACAAGAATGGCGACGATAACGGCAACCAAGGCACCAAAGGTAAAATCCCGCGCGCCCGATGGGTTCGAGAAGTTTTTGGCGGTGGGGGCCTCGATCTTGCTGGTATGCGTGGTCGTCGCACTCGCAAAGGGCCAGCCCTATTGGGGTCGAATATCGCTCAACCTTTGGGGTCATTTGGGCACGATGATCGTCGCACTCGTGCTTACGCCAGTGATGCTGCTGCGCCGTCGGGGGGATCGTCCGCACCGGATAATTGGCACGATCTGGGTAAGCGCGATGATCCTGACGGCGTTGATTTCGTTTACGATCCGCGAGGCGAATGATGGCGGCTTCAGTGTTATTCACATTCTATCGGCCTGGACATTGCTGCAGGTGCCACTGATCTGGTGGAGCGCACGGACCCACCGCGTTGATCAGCATCGTGGTTCGGTGCGCGGGATGGTTTTCGGGGCGCTGCTGATCGCCGGGTTCTTCACCTTTCCGTTCAACCGGATGCTGGGGCAGTTTCTGTTCAGCTGATGCCGAATGCGTGGCTGAACCACCGCCACGCGGTCCCGATTCTGCTGTTTGCGCTGATATGGCTTTCCTGCCTTTGGTTTGGATCTTGGGAGCTTAACCCCAACAACTCTACCCGGCTGTTCGCCGCAATATCACTGGTCGAACAGGGCGACGCGACGATCGACGAGTTTGCGCCGCTGACGATCGATAAAGCGCAATTTGGCGCGCATGTTTATGCGGACAAGGCGCCTGGCATGACGTTGATGGCAGTGCCCATGGTTGCGCTGGCTAATGCCGTCACTGGGGAAACATCCGCGCCGCTCAAGAAAGCAATCGATGATCCAGCGCTCGGGGCGTTCATGAAGCTGCGGTTGCGGCTGGCGGCGGCGACCAGCTCGGGGTTGCTCACGGCGCTGGCAGCGGTGGTGTTATGGTCGCTGGCGCGGGGGATCACTGGCAGCGCGGTTGCCGGGCTTGTCGCCGCTACAGCTTATGGTTTGGGCAGTCCCGTCTGGGGCTGGTCGACGACGATCTTTGGCCATGCATCGGTGGCGGCGCTATACGTGATCGCGATTTGGGCGGTGTGGCGCGCGACACACGGTGCCCCGCGACGGGAATTGGCCGCGCTTGCCGGTCTCGCGCTTGGCTGGTCGGTCGTCGTGGAATTTCAGGCGGTGCTGGCCGGGTCCGCGATCGGGCTATGGGCGCTTTGGCGGCTTCGTACGCTCCCTAGGTCGCAACAATTGGCCATGGTGGCTGCACTGTTCGCCGGCGGGATCGTCGCGGGGCTGCCAATGATTGCGTATAATCTCATCGCGTTCGGGGTGCCGATCAGGTTCGGCTATTCGGGCGTGGTCGGGTTCGATGGGATGCAGCAGGGCTTTTTCGGCCTCACCTATCCCAAGCTGCCGGTTCTGTTCGAGCTGCTGTTCGGGCCGCGGCGCGGGCTGATCTGGGTGGCACCGGTTTTGGCGGTTGCGCCGCTGGGCCTGATGCGGCTGTTTCGATCTCCCGGCGGTCAACCGATGGCGACAATGGCCATAGCGGCGATCGCCATCGTCCTGCTGGTCAATGCCAGCTATTTTTACTGGGACGGTGGTTTCTCAACCGGGCCGCGCCATTCGGTCCCTGCCATCCCGTTGCTCTCGCTTGGGCTGGCACCGCTATGGATGTCGCTTGAGCGCCGGCGCGCGCGCATAGCGTTGTTGGCGCTGCTCGGCCTCTCGATTGCGATCAACCTGATGATCAGCGCGACCGAGATCACGGCCCCAGATAACGCGCCGTTTCCGCTCTGGCGGCCGATCCTGGTCGAGAATGTCGCCAACGGTTATTTCCGCGACGTGCCTGGCCAGTTCTGGGGCTGGTCGCCCTGGATGGGGTTGGCGCTTTATGTCGTGCTCGCCGGGGGAATCGCGATTGCGCTGGTGATGGCGGTGCGACGCGTGCCTGATCACCCGGTTGCGAATTGAACAGCGCAGAAAGGGCTTCCAATCCGCGCAACCTTCGCGCAATCGCAGCGCCATGGTTGAACATATTCTTGGCATCCTCGCAGGCTTCACGATCTGGGTGATTTCCAGCGGCGGCTATCTTGGCATCGTACTGCTGATGGCAATCGAATCAGCATGCATTCCATTGCCGTCAGAGATCATCATGCCGTTTGCCGGCTATCTGGTCTCGACCGGGCAGTTTAACTTGTATCTGGCGGCGACTGCGGGGGCGATCGGGTGCAATCTTGGCTCAATCCCGGCTTATGAAATCGGCAAGCGCGGCGGTCGCCCCGCGTTCTTGCGCTGGGGCAAATATGTGCTGATCGGCCCTGGCGAGATCGACGCCGCCGATCGCTTTTTTGAACGCCATGGTGACATGGCGGTGCTGATCGGGCGGTTGTTGCCGGTGATCCGGTCGTTCATCGCGTTTCCCGCCGGTGTGGCGCGGATGCCGCTTGGCCGCTTCCACATCTATACCTTTGTCGGATCATGGCCGTGGTGCTTTGGCCTCGCTTATGTCGGCATGGTGCTGGGCGACCAGTGGAACAACAGCCCCTGGATGAAGGCGGCATTCCATAGCGCCGATCTGGTGATCGGTGTGGTCATTGTGGTCGCTGTCGTCTGGTATGTCCGCCATAAGCTGAAGGGGCTGAAGCCTCACGCCTGATCGGGTGGAGCTGCATTCAACCGGGCCGCCGCGGCGGCCATGCGCTGGTCGCTGTCGGCGCGCAACGTGGCGACCATCGCCTTGTAGCGGGCAAGAATTTCTGGCCCGGCGCCGGCGGGTGAGCCTGCGTCGAAGGGCGGCGTGGGATCATATTCCAGGCTCAGCTGCACCAGTCGGGCATGGTCTTCCCCCCGGATCGCGGCCGTCAGCGCCAGCGCAAAATCAATTCCGGCCGTCACCCCGCCGCCGCTGACGCGGTTGCGATCGAACACGATCCGCTCCTGCACCGGGATCGCCCCGAAGCGCGCGAGCATGTGATGCGAGGCCCAGTGCGTCGTCGCCCGGTATCCCGTCAGCAGCCCCGCCGCGCCCAGGATCAGCGATCCGGTGCACACGCTCGTCACCCAGGTCGCCCCCGCTGCCGCTTGCCGTACCCAGGCAAGCGTCGCTTCGTCCTCGATCACATCGGCAGTGCCAAAGCCGCCGGGGATGCACAGGATATCGGGCTGGCGGGCATCGGCAAAGGTGGCGGTGGGCATCAGCGCGAAACCGGCATCGGTCGCCACGGGGTCCAGATCACGCGAAACGAGATCGATCGTCGTATTGCCAAGGCGGGAGAGCACCTGCGCGGGGCCGGTCAGATCGAGCTGGGTAACGTTAGGGAACAGCAGGAACGAGACGTGCAGGGGTGAAAATTCGGGCATGGTGACCTCCATCAATGTGGTGGGATGCCCAGGCGATGCGGCGGCGCTGCCACGCGCTCCCCGGTGGTGCTCCACCCGATCGCCAGTCACGCAGGCAGCAGCAGAATAAGCGCAATCATCGTGGGGCTCAATCGCAGATTGCGAGATTGCTGGCGCATCGGAGTGTCATTCGTTGAGGCGATGGCCGCGGTGGAACTCCAAACCGTTTCGCTGGTTGATCTGTCTGGAAGGTGCCGATCGCGGCACCGCCGGGGCCTTAGTACCGTATGGGCATCCAAGTCGGGCGCATCTTAGCGGTTCGGGATGAGCCTGCCGTGCCATCTTGCAAATGGACTGGGTCAATTTTTCCCCTAAGGCCTTCAGGATGCGCAACGTTTTTTGCGCATCGGTATCGCGTGTGGAGTAGTTCGGATTGAGTATCAGCGTAGCGTATGAGTTTGTCGTTCCGCATCGGCGGGTTGTCGATGTCGATGCCGTAATCCGCGCGCTGACGGCGTTCCAGCATCGAACACGCCAGCGATATGTCGGTCCTTTTGGTGGCAGCGAAGCCCTGCCCGCCAAGCCCCGCCGCCCGATGAGCGGGGCTTGGCGGGATAATGTTTGATGCCGACAATCCACCGATCGATCCCGCCGATGGTCAATCGATCCCGGTGCTGCGCTATTCAACGGATGATCTGGCCCCTGAAGATCGTTACCGTGCCTGGCTGTTGCGCGATTGGCCGCGGCGTGAGCGAGTATATCGCACCGAGCCGAGCGAGCCCTTCAACACCCGTTGGGAATCGGCGCAGCTTGGCGAGGTGATGTTTGTTTATACGGAAATCACCGGGATGCGCTGGGAACGGCGCCAGCAGGATATCCGATCATCCGAATTCGATCCGATCATCATCAACATGATGGTCGATGGGCTCGCGCAGGGCGACATGGATGGTCGGCCCTTTTACGAGCCGTCGGGCACGCTGCATTTTCACGATCTCGGTCGACCGTCGCTGCACGTATCGAGCGCCAGCACGACCTATTCGATCATCATATCGCGCCCGGTGGCCCAGCAGGCATTTGGTCCGCTGCATGACCTCCATGGGCTTGTCGTCCCGGCGGCCGCAGCCGAAATGCTGTTTGGCCATGCCGAGTTGACCCGCCGCGCCTTGCCCCGGCTGGACATCATGTCGGCTGAGCGGTTGGGCAGGGTGTTTCTGGAGCTTGCCGCGATCGCGCTTGCCGAGGTGCGACCGAAAGCGCTGCCGCACATCACCTCCGAAAAGCTGCTGCTGCAACGTGCTGGCGAGGAAATTGACCGCCGCCTGGGTGATGGGAAGATCACGATTGCCGATTTGTGCCGGGCACTGGGGGTATCGCGGGCGCGATTGTTTGCCGCTTTCCACGAGGAGGGCGGAATCCACAATTTCATCGCGCGCCAACGGCTTGAGCGAGCGCGTGCTGCGCTGGCCGATCTCGATCGTGCCGAGCCGATCGGCAACATCGCGCACCGACTGGGGTTCAGCGATGCGCCGCACCTGAGCCGGGCCTTCCGCGTTCGATTCGGCATGTCGCCGCGCGATTACCGCGTGCTGGTCGCCGATAGTTTGGCTGACATCACACCGGAATAAGGTGTCGCGCGGTGGCGCAAGCGAATGCCCGTGGGATGACGCCATCATCGCCCCAAATTGGCACGGGAACCAATGCGCCCGACACGATCTTACAAGAAACCAGAACGGCGGTTCAATGCCGTTTGGCAAGTCCTAACGTAAGGCAATTCCACTCTTTATCAGTGTTTTTTGGGCGCTGAGCAATCTTAACGCGAATACCAAAACGTAGGGACCGATAATGATCATCGAATTGACCAACAGCAAGAATGTCCGCTCCAACACTGCGTTCTCGCGCAATCCCTATTTCCGCAGCCTCGCCATGCTCGGCACTGCTCTTGGATCGACGCTAGTCGGTATCGCACCGGCCCACGGCCAGAATATCTCCTCGGTCAACAACTCTAATGGTTATTCGCTGAATGAAACCGGCACCCGCTCCGGCGGGCCGCGTACGATCGAGGTCACGACCAGTGGCGGGGACATCGACATCGATGTCGGCACGATCAACGTGGATAACAGCGTCAGCAACCCGACCGGGGCGGGCATTTTAGCTAACAATACCGGTTCTGGTAACGTCAGTGTCAAGGCGGCCAACGTCACCGCCAGCGGCACCGGCCAGACAAATGGGATCGAAGCGCGCGCCACCAGCGGTACGGTCACGGTGGTTAACAGTGGGACCGCCCGCTCGGATACGAACAATGCCAGCCGCGCCATCAGCGCCCTCGGCAGGACCGGCAATGTCACGGTGACGTCCAACAGCGCGATCGGAGCACGCGGCGGAATCTTTGCAAGCTCGGACCTTGGGCCAATTGGCATGACGACCGGCGCCGTGACCACCGTCAACAGCACGAATGCCGTCGCCAGCGGCACCGGTGCCTCGCTTAACGCCATTGTTGGTCAGGGCTTTCGCGTCGTTATCAACAGCGGAACAGCGACGAACAGCAATGCCGCCGGAACCAGCGGCGCGGCGATTTTCGCGAACGGCGCGCTGGGTGGGGTCGTGATTAACGCCGGCACAACTGAAGCGCTGGGTAACAACCAGGCCGGCATTCAAGCGCTAGGGCAAAGCGGCGGAACGGTCGACATCACGAGTGGTTCGGTGCGCGTGACGCAGAATTCCGATGCCATAACGGTTCAGGCCGGCTCCGACATCATCATCCGCAGCACCTCGGTCGTGAATAGCGGTACCAACGGTGGATTTGGGATCGTAGTGGGCGGTGGTCGTACCGGCAGTTTCAACAGCGGCGCGAATGGCTTAAACTTTACCTCTGCTACCGTGATGAGCGGTGCGGTATCGACCGCCGGCACCAATGCATTCGGCATTTATGTTACTCCGAATGGCACAGGCACGACCGCGATCACGAGCGGAGCGGTGACCACGACCGGGGCCGGCTCGACCGGCATCCGAGTCGCCCCGGTTGGCACCGGCACGATCACCGGCGCGGTAACAATCAGCACGACGGGCCGGCTGCAGACGAGCGGCAACAATGCCAATGGGGTGCAGGTCAACGCCGGTTCGGGAGCGATCAATATCGCCAACACCGGACAGATCGTGACCGCCGGCCAGAGTGCCTATGGCATTAACGCCACCAGCACTACGGGAGCCGCGACGATCACTGGAATGGGTTCGATCACGACCACCGGCGCATCTGCGCATGGCATCTATTTCAACCCCGCTGCCAATACCAACACCGGCGCGATTTCGATCGCAAGCGGCCCGATCGCTGTCAGCGGCGCCAATGCGAACGGTATCTGGGCGTTCAACGCCGGTGGTGCTGTGACCATCAACGCCAGCGATGTGCGGGCGACCGGGACGGCGGCCTCGGCCATCATTGTCCAGCCGACATCGGGTGCGACCGGGCCGGTCAACGTCGCCGCCGGGATCGTTAGAGCTACATCCACCGGCATCAACCTGAGCAGCAATGGCTTCACCGGGGCGATTACCGTCAGTGTCGCTGATGCGGTAACTGGCGGCGCAGCGGTCGACGCGCGCAGCGTCGGTGCGGTTTCGGTAACTGGCGGCACGGTCCAGACCACCGGCGCAGGCGTCACCGGACTTATCGCGATTTCGACCGGCGGTCTTGCGGCCGTGAATTCGACCAACCTGACATCGGCGAACCGCGGCATCTTCGCGCAGGGTCGCGACAATGTCACCGTCAACAGCGGCGCTTTGGTATCGACCGGTGCGGACTTCGGGCTGATCGCCAATACCAGCACTGTCGGCACCGCCGAAGGCGTCGTCAACGTGACCAGCACCAACCTGACCGCCACCAATATCGGTATCAATGCCTTTGGCCCGCGCGCGACGATCAACGTCAACAGCGGGACCGTGACGAACGGCAGCGCCAGCGCGATCCAAGCGTTCGGCATCGACGTCAATGTGATCAGCGACACGATCAACACCGGCGGTATCGGCATCGAGGCTGGTAACGCGACCGGCGCACCGCGGCGCGGGTTGACCACGATCAACAGCGGCACGATCAACGTGAATGGGATGGTCGCGGCGAACACGGCGGCGATCACCGCCAACGGCGCCTCGCTGGTCATCAACAGCGGCACGATCACGTCGACCGGCCAGGGCAATCGCATCGGCATCAACGCGCAGGTGCCGACCAGCACCGTTGCAGGCACCACCCTGCCCGGCACGCTGACCATCAATAGTGGATCGATCACGACCATAGGCGACGGCGCCTATGGCATTCAGGGCATCACCGATTCAGGGGCGCTCTCGATCACCAGCACCGGCACGATCAATACGGTCGGGACCACGCGGCTGGCCGGTACCCAGCCACGGTATTCGGCCGGCATCATCGCCACCAGCGTCGCCGGATCGATCACGGTCGACAGCAACAACATCTCAACACAGGGTGTCCAAGCCGACGGCGTCAGGATCGAAGCGGGCAGCGGACGAACCAACGCGTACAACACCTCGCCCAACAACGCCGCCGCGCCGGTTTCGGTAACGACTCGGGGTATGACCCTGACGGCGGGCGCGAATTCAATCGGCATCAACGTGCTGGGCGGTGGCGGCGCGGTCTCGGTCAATAACTTAGGCACGATCACGACCGGCGGCACCTTATCCTATGGCATCGGCGTAACCCCGCAAGGCGGCGAGACCACCATTAACAGCGACGCGATTTCGACGATGGGGGTCGGTGCAACTGGCATCCGTGTCGTCGGTTCGACCGGTGCGATCGCGGTTACGGCATCCAACACTGCAGTGACGGGTGCGACGACCAATGCAATCGAGCTTGGCACGACTGGCGGGATCACCGTCAGCGGCGGCATTGCCACGGCATCGGCAGGGACGGCGATCCTGGTTAATGCGGGCGGTGCGGCCGACGTTCGGGCAACCCGCGCGGCTGGCGGCGGCGACGGCGGATCTGGCGTATCGGTCACTGGCGGCACCGGCGTGACTTTGAACGTGGCGGAAGCATCTTCGACCGGGACGAGCGTCACGAATGGAATGACGGGCGTCGTCACCCGCGCGGATGCCCTGTTTGTGGAAGCAATCACAGGGGCTATTACGGCGACGATCGGCTCGGCAACCGCGACCGGCGCTGGCGCCGACGCGGTGCGCCTGATCGCTAACGGGCCCGGCGGCGCAGTTTCCGCCACTGTGACGGGCACGCTTAGCTCAACAAGCGGGACTGGCCTATTCATCGATCCGCCGGGTGCTGTGACGGTAAACGTTGCCGCAAACGGCAACATTCAGGGTGGCGCCAACGGTATCAACGCGATTGGCGGTACTATCAGTATCGTCAACCTTGGGTCGATCAGCAGCGCTACGGGTACCGCGATCCTGGCGTCGGGGCAAACCACGCTGGACAATGCCGGCCGGATCATTGGCGCGACGGGCGCGGCAGCGGTGCAGCTTGGCGCGACCAACGACATCGTCATTCTGCGCACCGGATCCACCGTGACCGGCGCGATTCAGGGAGGCGGCGGCACCGATGCCGCAACCTTGATCGGCAGTGGCACGAGCCCCGTGGGCACACAGACGGTTGCGGACTTCCAGGGCTTCGATAGCATGACTATCCAAAGCGGCTATTGGACGGCGCCTGTCGCCAACAACAGCACGGTCACCCGTACTATCATCAGCGGCGGCGCGGCGCTCGAACTCGTCAACGGCGCGAACGGCATTGCAGGCTATTCGACCAGCACTATCGCCGACAATGGCGCACTCGTCGTCCGCAGCAGTGCAACATCAGCGGGCAGCGTTTTCGGGGCCACTACCGTCACCGGCACGGGCGGCGTGCGGTTTACCGGCGCCGGCATTGCCACCCTCGCTGGCATAAACAGCCTCACAAATACCGGCTCTAACACGGTCGATGCAGGCAGCACGGTGCTGATCACGGGCACGCAGGGGGGGGCTTTTGTTAACAACGGCACCTTCCAGATTGGGACCGGGGGCACCTCCGGCAACTATACAGGCAGCCTGATCAACGCCGGCACACTGATCGTTGACCGATCGGACGCCTACAGCTTTGTCGGCGCCCTTTCTGGCTCGGGTACTTTCGTAAAGCAGGGCGCGGGTACTATCAGCTTCGGCAGCAATTATGCTTTTTTGGGGACGACAGTGCTGAATGGCGGCTCGATCAGACTTTCAGCACCAGTCGCTTCGACGACGGAGCTTGATGTCCAGGGCAGCGGAACAATCGATTTTTCGGGTACCACGCAGCGCATTGCCGAGATTGCCGGCAGTAGCCGAACGGCAACTGTGAACATCGATAATGGATCGCTAACTACGACTCAGAACACCAATTCCACCTTTGCCGGTACGCTGGCAGGGAATGGATCCTTCACTAAGAGCGGTACGGGCAACCTTAACCTGACGGGTACGAACACCTATACCGGGCCGACAACAGTCAATGGCGGCACGCTCTCCGTCAATGGCAGCATCGTTTCGCCGTTGACGGTAGCGTCGGGCGGTACGCTGGGCGGAACCGGCACGGTCGGTAACACAACGATTAGCAGTGGCGGCGTTTGGGCACCGGGCAACTCGATCGGCACGCAGACAGTGAACGGCAATGTTACTTTTGCTAGCGGGTCAATCTTTGCGGTTGAAGCCAACACAGCGGGCCAGGCAGATCGGATCAACGCCACCGGCACCGCCACGATTGGCGCGGCGACCGTCCAAGTAATTGCCGCAGCGGGCAACTATGCTCCGCTGACCAATTACACCATTCTTACGGCCCAAGGCGGAATCAACGGTACTTTTGCCGGGGCGACCTCCAACCTCGCCTTCCTGACGCCGTTCCTGTCGTACAATGCCAACACGGTCTTCCTGACCCTGGGGCGCAACGACATCACCTTTGCCTCACAAGCGGTGACGAACAATCAAAGCAGTATCGCGACGGCCGTGCAGGGGCGGTCGCTGGGTGACCCGATCTACAACGCGGTGCTGATGCTCACCGCAACCGGCGCCCAGGGCGCGTTCGACGAATTGTCGGGTGAAATCCATGCGTCGCTGTCTACCGTCCTGGTCGACAGCAACCGCCGCATCCGTGATGCCGTGTTTGCGCGCGGTACCCAGAATAGCGGCGACGGCTTTGGCATGTGGGCGCAGGGCCTCCAAAGCTATACCGATCAACGCACCCAGGCTGGCCTGGCGTCGATCGAAAGCAACCGCACCGGCGTGTATGGCGGCATCGATTATACCGCGAACGGCTTCCGGTTCGGCCTGAGCGGGGGTTATCTCGATGATGACGTCCGGCTTCCCGGCCGGGCCAGCCGTGCCAATATTTCCACCAGACTGGTCGGCGGCAGCATCGCCTGGGCGCCCATCGACGCCCGCGTAACGGCACAGATCGGCGGCACCTATGCCTGGCATGACATTGACTCTACCCGGACGCTGACCACCGCAGGGCTGGCGGGCACGCTCAACGCGCGCTCGGAAGCAACTTCGGCGCAGGTGTTCGGCGAACTCGCTTATGCGGTGATCCAGGGTCCGGTTGCGGTGTCACCGTTCGTTCGCTACACCTATGGGCGGACCACCGTGGATGCGCTGACCGAAACGGGCGGGGCCGCTGCGTTGCGGGTTGGTCGCGAGCGTCTCGATACCAACTTTGCGTCGTTCGGCGTGAAGATGAGCGGTGCCACACCGATCACGTCGGGGCTGATGTTCGAACCTCGGATCGTCGCCGCCTATGTTCGGGGCTGGAACGATCTGGGTAGTGTGCGGTCGGCTAGCTTTGCCGGGGCTGGCCCAAGCTTCCAAGTAGCAGGTAGCCGGCTGGGCCGTGACAGCCTCGATATCGACATCGGCTTCGATCTGGCGACGACATCGGGCATCCGTTTCGGGGTGGGCGGCTTTGCCAACACGTCGAAGCAATGGGGCGATCATGGTGGTCGCGCGTCGGTCAGCATTGGCTTCTAACCGCCAATCCTTAGGCCAGTGCTGAGCGATTGGCACAGGCACCTTCTCGATCGCGGGCGCAAGGCTCGCGCCGGTGACCGGGCTGGTTAATGCAGGGATCGATGTGCGGCCAACCAGCAATGTGCGGCTTGGCCTGCAAGGCGAAGCACGCCTTTCGGAGCGTCAGCGCGAACAGCGGATTTCGCTGAACGTGCGGATCGGCTTCTAACCAACACGCTTGGGGGGAGGGGGCGGCCGGGAAGGGGGGAAATCTCCTTTCCGGCGGCTTCCTGTTATATCGCTCGGCTTGAACTTGGCTGGCGACGCGGACACACTGGCAGCGGGATTGGCGAAACTGCGACCGGAGGCTGGATCGAACGTGCCACGACCCTTGCCGTTTATGGCGATATTGTTGTTATCCGGCTGTAGCGCGTCTGCGCCGATGGCGAGCCGAACCTGTGCACCGCTGACGGTCGCATCCATGGTGCAGCTGCCCGGTGGTGATTTCATCATGGGCGCTGATCCGCGATACCCTGAGGAAG
Source organism: Sphingomonas sp. 32-62-10 (assembly GCA_002280555.1). Classification (GTDB taxonomy): domain Bacteria; phylum Pseudomonadota; class Alphaproteobacteria; order Sphingomonadales; family Sphingomonadaceae; genus Sphingomonas. Next base: position 17,011 of record NCEE01000010.1, on the reverse strand, counting down.
GGCCACCGCGCCGCGTGCATGTCGCGCCTTTTGCGATCGATGTGCACGAAGTCACCAACGCCGATTTCGCCCGCTTCGTCACGGCGACGGGGTACCGGACGATCGCGGAGCGCATGCCGCCGTCGCAGCCCGGTGAACCACCGGACATGCTGAAGCCGGGATCGGCGGTGTTTAGCGTGCCCGACGATAGTGATCAGCGTTGGTGGCGCTGGGTGGTGGGTGCCCAGTGGCGGTATCCGTCGGGCCTAGGCGAAACGATCAGCGGGCATGAGCGCGATCCGGTGGTGCAAATCGCTTATGAGGATGCGCAGGCCTATGCCCGCTGGGTCGGCAAGGCGCTGCCGACCGAGGCGCAGTGGGAATATGCCGCGCGGGCCAGGCAGGCGGCACTGCCCGAGCCGATCGACGCGGGCGGGACGCCGCAGGCCAATTACTATCAAGGCGTGTTTCCGCGTCGTGATTTGGGGCTAGATGGGTTCCGCTCGCGCGCGCCGGTCGGGTGTTTCAAGCCCAATGTGTTCGGACTTTACGACATGATTGGCAATGTCTGGGAATGGACCAGCGATCCTGCGAGCGGTTATGCCGGGAGTCATGTCATCAAGGGCGGGTCATATTTGTGCGCCGCGAATTACTGTGCGCGCTATCGCCCTTCGGCGCGCCAGTTTCAGGAAGGCGGGCTGGGATCGAACCATGTCGGTTTTCGGCTGGTGCGGGCAGTTGCCGCGCCAGCGCCTAAGCCGAAATGACCGCCGGTCGCCGCGCATAGACTCCGTAACCCGCAATCACGGCATAACAGACGGCGGGCAGGATCAGCGCGAATTGCAGGCTGCTGCCATCGGCGATCAGCCCGGTCAGCGGCGGGATGATCGCCCCGCCCACGATCGCCATCGCGATGACGCCTGATCCCTCGGCAGCACGCTTGCCAAGGCCTTCGCTAGCGAGCGAGAAGATCGTCGGGAACATGATCGAGTTCATCAAGCCGATGGCGAGCAGCGACCAGGCTGACACGGCGCCGGTACTGTTGGCCGAAATGAGGATCAGCGTGATTGATCCAACCGCCACGCCGGCGAGTATCTTGCCCGGTGATATCAGCCGCAACAGATAGGCGCCGATGAACCGGCCGATCAACGCCCCACCCCAATAGAGCGGCACATGCTTGCCCGCGTCCTGTTCCGCCAGACCGAGCGTTTCGGGCAGCATCAGATAATTCACGATCAGCGAGCCGATCGCCACTTCGGCGCCGACATAGAGAAAGATGCACGCCGCCCCCATCCCGAAGCGTGGCCGCTGCAGCAGATCGAACGCGCGCAAAATGCTCCCCGGATCGGCAGGTGCCTCGGTCAGACGGTTGCGGCGGCTCCACACGACAGCGGCAACCACCATCAGCGCGGCGGCAAGCCCCAAATAGGTATAAACGACGACCCGTGTTTCGGCCGTGCGATACGCATCGAGCGCTGCGCCGCTCAGTGTTGAGGCATCGACCGTGGCGAGGCTGCCGAGGATCAGCACCGATCCGACATAGGGAAACACCGTTGTCCCCAGCGAGTTGAAGCCTTGCGCGAAGGTCAACCGGCTATGCGCGGTGCGCGGGTTGCCGAGCAACGAGATCAGCGGATTGGCGACGACCTGCACCGTGGTGATCCCGGCCGCGAGCACGAACAGGGCAAGCAGGAACATCCAGAACGCGCCTGATTGCGATGCGGGAATGAACATCAGGCACCCGCCCGTCATGGTCAGCAGCCCGATCGCGGCGGTGCGCATATAACCGAAGCGACGCACGACCGCCGCGGCGGGAATCGAAAATACGAAATAGGCAGCGAAAAACGCCGTCTGCACCAGCAGCGCCTGCGCATAGCTGAGCGTGAAAAGCTCCTTCAGCTTCGGGATGATCACATCGTTCAGGCTGGTGATGCCGCCGAAGATGAAGAACAGCGCGAAGACGAACAGCCGCAGATCGGGCAGGTCGATGCCACTGTCGGTGTCGCCGATATGGGCCGGTGCCGGGTTGATCGGGGGCAGGCTCATTCGGGCGTACCCAGCAGCCAGCCGAACACATCGTCCAGCCGCGCCGCCCATGCGCCTTCTTCATGGGCAGCGCCCTGATAGAGCCGGGTCGACATGTCGCGGCCGGGCTGCCAGCCGATGCTGATTAGCTTGGCGTCGATTGCTGATTGCCAGGGGCCGTAGAAACCATCGAGCGTCTGGTCACCGTGATCGAACCAGATCCGCCGGCCTTCGGGCGGCCCCAGCCGCTCGGTCAGATATTTGCCCCAAACCGTTAGCAACTCATCGCGCTGCGCCGGAGTGATCACCGGGTTGGACAACGGCCAATGCGTGGAGACGCACCCAGCCGAACCGAAGACCTGGGGATACTCGGCAATCGCATAAAGCGAGATCAGCCCGCCCATGCTCGATCCGACGATCGATGTGTGATCGCGATCGGCAAGCGTACGATATTGCCGATCGATCATCGGCTTCAATTCGCTCGTCAGGAACGTCAGATAGGCGTCGGAATAGACCGGCCCCTTGAACAGGCGATCGACCTCCTCGCGCGCCCAGCTGGGGCCCGCTGCATAAAAGGCCTGCGGGTAATATTGGCGCGCACGTGCAGCGCCGGGGTTCCAGATCGCGACGATGATGACGGGCTCGACCTGCTTTGCCGCGATCAGCCGCAGCAGCGATTTGTCCGCCTCCCACGCCTTTCCATAGCCCGATTTGGCGGGAAAGAAGACGTTCTGCCCGTCGTGCATGTAAATGACGCCGTATCGCTTGCGCCCGCGATCATAGCCGGGCGGCAGCCAGATCGTGACATGCTGCGCGGGGATATGGGCCGATGCTACCGCCGGTAAATCGACGAACCGGCCTTCGGGCGCGCGCTTTGCTGCAGTCGCGCTGCCGGCCGCCAACACCAGCGCAAGCAGCAGTATTAATCGGCGGATGGTGGCGATCATCACCGCCGCTTGCCCGACGCGACAAAGCGGATTGCCTGCCCGCCACCGGGGGCGAGCGCCAGCGTCAGCCGGTCGTCGCGGCGCACTTGCCGCGTCTCGATGACGATAGAATGGCGCTTGGCCGTCCGATAATCGGCATCGGGGCCGTCGCGATAAATTTGGGCGGTATACATGCGTCCGGGATCGAGGAAATCGAGCGTGATGTCCAGATTACGCGCTTCCTCATCGCCGACCGCGCCAAGATACCAGTCATCGCTGCCGCGTGCTTTGCGGACGATCGTCGCATAGTCCCCTATCGCGCCGTTCAGGACGCGCGTATCGGACCAGTCGGTCGGCACATCCTTGATGAACTGGAACGCGCCCGGATATTTCGCATAGTTTTCGGGTGTGTCAGCCGCCATCACGATGGGCGAATAGAGCACGACGTACAGCGCCAGTTGCTTAGCGATCGTCGACAGGATGTCGCTGTCATTTTGCCCCTTCAGGCTCAGCACACCGGGGGTGAAGTCCATTGGCCCTTCGAGCATCCGGGTGAACACCAGATTGGCCTCGTGGTCGGGCGGATTCTTGCCGTCCCAGGCGTTGTATTCCATCCCGCGCGATCCCTCGCGCGCGACCCAATTGGGATAGGTGCGGTGAAGACCCGTGCCCTTGATCGGCTCATGGCTGTCGATCGCGACTTTATACTTTGCCGCTGCCTCGAGCACACGGACATGGTGGTTCGCCATCCACTGGCCTTCATGCCATTCGCGAAGCCGGGTGCCATCGGCATCGACGCGCTCGATCTGCCCGGCATCGGTGACATAGCCGGTCTTGACGACCATCTCGCCGTGATCGGCGGCGAATTTGAACGCTTTGTCGAACTGCGCCTCATAATGGCTTGCGGCACCACCGGTTTCATGATGTCCGATCAGCCGGACGCGTTTTGATTTGGCGTAAGCGGCGAGCATGTCGGCATCGAAATCATCGGTCGGCTTTGCAAAATCCATATCGTTGCCATTGCCGAACCAGTCGCCGTCCCATCCGACATTCCATCCCTCGACCAGCACGTTTGGGATGCCGCTGGCAGCGGCGAAATCGATGTAGTGCTTGACGTTGGCGTTGGTCGCGCCGTGCTTGGGCCCGCGAGCCCAGCTCCACTCGCCCTTGATCATGTTCCACCAGACGCCGACGAACTTGCCCGGCTTGAACCAGCTGACATCACCCAGCTTATTGGGCTCGTTCAGATTGAGCATCAGGTGGCTCGTATAAATGCCCGGCGCATCATCGGCGATAATCAGCGTGCGCCACGGCGTCGTCCATGCCCCTGCCTTGGTCACCTTCGGCCGACCTGCTCCGGGCGTGAGCGCGGCGCGCAGTGTGGTCCCTTCGGTCCGGGCAACCGCCATGCCGGAATAATCGACCAGCGCCGCCTCATGCAGGGCAACATGCGTGCCGTCAGCCAGTTGGATCGTGACCGGCGTGTCGGCCGTGCCGACGGCTGACAGCGGCGTCCGGTTGTAGAGATATTCCTCACGGTTCCACAAAAAGGCGGGCTTCCACCACGCCGTCCCATCCTGCGCAAAGGCGAATTCGGTCAGCTCGTCGGCGATGTTGGCGGTTTTCAGATTGGGCTGCTCGGGAAATTCGTAGCGAAAGCCGATTCCATCGTCATAGACGCGGAACACCACGTCCATCAGGCGCATTTGCCCGGCCCTCTCCTGAAAACGCACGCGCAGTTCGCGGAAACTGTTGCGGATCGTTTTCCATTCGCCCCAGGGCTGATCCCAGCTGTTATCCTCGCTGCGCGCCGCTTGGCTGACATAGCCCAATCCGCGTTCGAGCTTGCGCGCGTCGGTGAACAGAAAGCCAAGCCGCGACGCGGCGATTATCAGCTTGCCGCGCCGCGTGACGGCATAGGTTGGCCGACCATCATTATCGATATCCACCGCTACCCGTACGACATCACTCGGCGAAGCGACCGTAGCGACGATTTCGGCAGCAGCCGGGGTAGCGATGGCGGTGAATAGCAGCGCCAGCAGCATCCGTATAGTCATCCGGGTATCCTTCATCCGACGATGATCCTTTCGGCGATGAGCCCGCCAAAGGGGCCAAGCCGCCAGTCGGCGCCGGTGCCGACACGCTCAATGACTCGCCAAGCGCTGGGCACGGCAGGTTGCCACGCAGGATCACCATCGCCCAGGTTGAACGCGCAGAGCATGGTTTCGCCATCGGTCGATCGTTCGAATGCCAGTACCGCATCCGAAGCCTCGATCACCCGCATGTCGCCCAGCAATAGCGCGTCACTGCTTTTGCGCAGCGCAATTAACCGGCGGGTTAGCGCCAGCATTGAATCGGGATCGGCGGCCTGCTGCGACACAGCGAGCGCGGGATGATCCGGGCCGATCGGCAACCATGGCGTGGCTGTCGAAAAGCCGAGACAGGGCGCGTCATGATCCCACGGCATCGGCGTCCGAGCACCGTCGCGGTTCAGCGTCAGCGGCCAGTTGGCGATTGCTTCGGGGTCTTTCAGGTCATCGAAACCGATTTCGACCTGATCGAGACCGAGCTCCTCGCCCTGATAGACGAACACATCGCCACGCAGGCAAAGCAGCAACAACATGGTGAGCCGGGCATAAGCATCGCGGTGTTCTGGCGTGGCCCATCGGGAAATCGCGCGCGGCGCATCGTGGTTCGAAAACGCCCAGCTTGGCCAACCAAGTCCCGGCACATCGGGCCAGCGTTCCACGGCTTCACGCACCAGACCCGGGGTAAGCTTTGGCGCATAGAGAAAATCAAAGCCATAGGCGCTGTCGAAATGGCGGCCATCGGCGGTGAAGGCCTTCATCTCATGGTCATTATCTGCGCCGCCGATCTCGGCGACCGTAAACCGGTTCCCATAACTGTCGAGCACGGCCCGCAACCGGGCAATGAAGCGCGGGATATCGGGGTGCGATTGGTTGTGGATGTGCAGCTGGAAATCGAAAGGGCGGGTGCGCGGCGTATTGCTCGGCGGGGCGGGGGGATTATCGGTGAGCGCTGGATCGTGCATCGAGAAGTTGATTGCATCCATGCGAAACCCATCAACGCCGCGATCAAGCCAGAATCGCGCCGTATCAATCAGCGCGTCCTGGACGGCAGGCAAGTGGACGTTCAGCTGCGGCTGGCTGCTGAGGAAATTGTGCATGTAATATTGTCCGCGCCGCGCATCCCATGTCCAGGCGGGGCCACCAAACACCGATTGCCAGTTGCTCGGCGGCGATCCATCGGGCTTCGCATCAGCCCAGACATACCAGTCCGCCTTGGCATTGCTGCGATCGGCGCGGCTCTGCTGGAACCAATCATGCGCGTGTGATGTGTGGGAATAGACCTGATCGATGATGATCTTCAGCCCCAGCGCATGGCCGCGTGCGACCAGAGCGTCGAAATCATCGAGCGTGCCGAAAATCGGGTCGACATCGCGGTAATCGGCAACGTCATAGCCGAAATCCTTCATCGGCGAGGTGAAAAAGGGCGACAGCCAGATCGCATCGACACCAAGCGAAGCGACATGATCGAGCCGGGCCGTGATACCTGGCAAATCGCCAATGCCATCGCCATTCGAATCAGCAAAGCTGCGCGGATAAATCTGATAGATTGTCGCCCCGCGCCACCACTCGCGGGCAAGGCGGGACGGGGTGGCAGGCGCCGTCATCGAAATCGTCACGGGCGCGTTCTCCCCTGGCAGACGACATAGCCGAATGCTGGCAGGGTTAGCGATACACTGCCGGGTGCGCTGACAATCGCCGGGCAGGTGCCAGCAAGCGTCGTGTAGCCGGTGACATCGGTCGCAATGGCGATCGCGCGCGTGATCGGCACGGCCGAAGTGTTGAAAGCGATCAACACCTGCTCGCCGCTCGCCTGATCGCGGCGCGTGACCGCGAACAGACCGGGCTTGTCATCGGCGGCGCGGACAATGGTATTGCCGCGCCTGAGCGCGGGGTGCGCGCTCCGCAGCGCGGCCAAAGTCGCGATTTGCGTGAACACAGGGTTGGCGGTGCCAAAATGTGCGGTCGCGGTCGTGGTATCGGTGCCAAGCAGGCGATTGTCGTTATAGACCGCAACCTGAGACGCGAACATGTCTTCTCGTGCATCCTGATCGCCACCGTCGCCGACAAAGCCCTGTTCGTCGCCCGAATAGATCGTTGGCACGCCGCGCAGCGTTAACAGCATCGCATGACCCAGCTGAACGCGGGCAAGCAGTTCGTCGTTCGTAGCGCCGGGCAAACGCTTGCGAAGATTTGTCGCAAACCGGGCAATATCATGATTGCCAAGGAATGTCGGCATCTGTCGCGCCGTATCCGGGCCATCACGATACAGCACATCGTCGGCAAACAGCTTGGCAAGCGCTTCGGGGCCACGTTCTCCGCCGAGCGCTTCGACCACTGCCCAGGTAAATGCAAAGTCGAGCGTGTCGTATTGATCGGTGCGGTTATAGCGCGCCAGCGTGGCGGTATCGACGCCATCCACCATCACTTCGGCGAAGATGTGGAAATTGGCAATGCCGCGCGCCTTTGCCCGCGCCTTCATGGCCGGCACGAAAGCCTGCCAGAATTCCGAATTGACGTGCTTCGACGTATCGATGCGAAAGCCATCGACACCGAAATCGTCGATCCATGTGCCAAAAATATCGATGAAGCCCTGTACCACACGGGGGTTTTCGGCGGCGATGTCGTCAAGCCCGACAAAGTCGCCATAGACGACGCTTTCACCCTTCCAGAACGAATTGCCGCGATTGTGGTAATAGCGAACATCGTTCAGCCAGTCAGGAACCTTGGCGTGTTCTTCGCCCCTGGGCACGAAGGGTTGATAGGCGAAGTTCATATCGATGAGCTTCGCGAAATTCTCCGATGTTTGAACCGCATCGCCCTTAAAGCCCGGATTGATCGGCGCGCCGCCAGTGCCGCCGCGGCGCGAATAGGGATAATCGGCAATGCTCCGATAGGCGCAGTCACCGGGGCAGTCGCGATACTGAATGACATCGGCCGTGTGGTTGACGACGATATCCATGTAAACCTTCAGCCCCCGGGCATGGGCGGCATCGACCAGCACTTTGAAATCGGCATTGCTGCCGAAATGCGGGTCGACCTGCGTGAAATCGGTAATCCAATAGCCATGATAGCCCGCCGATTCTTGCCCCGGCGGGCCCTGAACGGGTTTGTTCTTGAAGATCGGCGCAAGCCAGATCGCCGTAGCCCCCAGTTGCTGGATATAGTCGAGCCGCTTGTGCACGCCTTTCAAGTCGCCGCCATGGTAAAAGCCTTTGGCCGTCGGGTCGAAACCGGTCTGTAATCTGCCGCCTTTCAACCCGCCCCTGTCATTTGTCGGGTCGCCATTTTCGAACCGGTCGGGCAGCACGAAGTAGATTATCTCGTCTTCTGGAAGGCGGTTGCGATACTCCATTACGGGCTCGCCGATCCGCGGCGCTGATTGCGCTTGGGCTGGCAAAGTCGTCGTGCACCCGAGCATAGCGATACCTATAGATACCAGCCGGTGGGGGTTTCGCATGATGCTATCCTTTCAGCCCTGACGGGTCGGCGCAACTTCCGGTCTTCGGGATAGCGATCACCGCCGGCGCTGCGGGGTAGGGAGAAGCGCCGGCGATGAACGCGGAACGGGTCAGAACGAGAAGCTGCCACCGATATAAAAGGTCCGTCCGAAGTTCTGGATGGTGCCGGTTTGCGCCGTCTGGCCGAAAAAGGTGCGCGTCGGTTCGTCGGTCAGGTTGTTGGCCTGGGCGAGCAGCTTCAGCCCCGACAAGATGCTGTTCTTCGGGAACTGGTACGAGATCTGGGCGTCAAAGATCGTCTCCGGCGTGCTCGTCAGGATCAGTTCACTGATCCCGATCTGCGGGCTGACAAAGCCGGAACGGTGGCGCGCACTGCCGCGAATGCCGAACCCGCTCTTTTCGTAAAAGACGATAGGGTTGAACACATGCTGCGACAGGCCGGGCAGCGGCAGGTTCAGCGGGCGACCACTCGTCGAGCTCGGAAAGTTCAGGTCGCTGTCGCTATAGGCGTAGTTCAGCTGGACACCCAGACCATCGAATGGCGCCGGCAATTCGACGAAGCTTTTGGTGAACTGCACCTCGACGCCGTACACATAGCCGCCGCTGCCGTTGACCGGTGACGAGAAGCTGCCGACGGCATTGCCGGGGGTCGCGGTGCCCGGAATCGGCGGCGGGGTGACACCATTGGCTGGGAAGTTGAACTGCGGGATCGTGCCATTGATGATGTACGATCCAAGGCCCTTGTAGAAGGCGCCGATCGCGAACACGCCGCTATTGCCGAAATAATGTTCGTAGCTGAGATCAACCTGGTTTGCGCGGAATGGCGCAAGCTGGGGGTTGCCGCCACCGCCGGTAGTGTTGCCGTCCGAACCGGTGTTCACGCTGATCGAGCCGCGCAGTTCCTGGAAACGCGGGCGCGAAATCTGCTTGCTGTAGCTGACGCGGAACAGGTCGCTCGGCGTGATCTCGAGGATGGCGTTCACCGATGGCAGGAAATCGGTGAAATTGTCACCACGCGTCACGAACCGCCGGTTTTCGCGGGCGGGCGGGGGCGTTGCGGGATTATCGGCCAGCAATGGATCAGCGAATAGAACGGTCGAGCTCTGATCGGTGTTGATCACCCGCAGGCCGACATTACCCCGGAAGTTGAGCCCGCCCAGCACCGTGGCGAAATCGATCTGGCCGTACCCGGCATAGGTCGTCTCATCGATACGGAAGCTCTGGTCGAGGGTGAAATCGAACGCGATCTGGTCAGTCGGCTGGCGCGATCCGAACGAATTGCCGAACGCCAGGTTGAAGGCCCGATCAATGTCGACAACCGCGAAATTGGGGAGCCCGGCGGCGGCATAGCCACCCCTGAACCCGCTGATCGTCACCAAATCGGCCGGTAGCTCACGTGGCGAACCAGGAATACCGAAAGTGTTGAATGAAGTGACGGTACGATCACCCCGCCGATCGGCATAGCGAAAGCCGAAGCGCAACTTGTCGAAGAAGTTCGATTCGTCGAACGACACGACCAAATCGGTCGCTGCCGCGAACAACCGGTCGCGGTCGCTCTGCGGCACGAGGAACTGGCCGTCGAGCAAGAAACCGCCGCCTGCTGCCGTCGTATCGGTGAAATCGGTGCTGATCTGGTTGATCGTTGGCAGCCGCGTGCCATTCAGCCGGTAATCGACGATGATCTGGCCGGGGATGCTGTCGGTGCGCTGCAGGCCGCCGGGCGTTGCGCTGTAGGGGCGAAGGTTGATGCCCGCATTGTTGAAATCGCTCGTCCCGCTCGAATAGGCGACATCAACTGCCAGGGTCACCCGATCGCTGAAGTCATAGGCGATGTTGCCGCCGATCGTGTAGAGTTCGTCGCGACGGCTTTCGTCCTGATTGACGAGCTCAGTGCCGATCGCGAAGCCGCCCGGCTGGACCTGATTGATGAACCGCCCGCCGACCAGCGCGTCGTTGACGACAATTGGATTGATGATCTGGTTCTGGCCGCTCTGGGTTGAAACGACGCGGAAGCCGCGACGGTTCACGTCCGAATTGAACCGCGAATAATAGCCGTCGACCAACACGCGGAGCCGGTCGCTCGGTTCCCACTGAACCACGGCGATGCCCGCATCACGCGTTTCCTGGCCGCCGAACTGGATGCCTTCAAAGCCGAAGTTGAATGAATCGGGATTGCCATTGCCGTTCAGGTCGACCGTTGGCGATCCGTTGGTGCCGGGAACCGGAAAGTCGAACTGGACAAAGCGGGTGGCAACGTTTGGCTGATAGAGCCGCGAATAGCCGAGCGCGACACCAAGTGTATCGTTGAGCAGCTTGGCCTGGATCGAACCTGACACCCGGTAGCCGAATTCCGACACATCGGTGCTTTGCCCGGCACGGTCATTGTAAAGGCCACGGACGTTGAACGATCCCTTGACGTCGGTGGTAATGTCCAGCGGGCGGACGGTTTTCAGTTCGACCTTGCCGGCAATGCCGCCTTCAATATGGCTGGCGAGCGGCGATTTATAGACTGCTGCCTGGTTGATGAGCTCGGACGGATATTGATCAAACTCGATCACGCGGTTGCCACTGGTCGCGACCTGTTCGCGTCCGTTCAGCGTCGCCGAAACGAGATCCTGCGACAGGCCACGAATGTTGATCGCGCTCGCCTGGCCGCCGGTGCGCTGCGAAGTGACGCCGGGCAGGCGCGCGAGCGATTCCGCAATCGAGACGTCGGGGAGGCCGGCAATATCGTCTGCCGTCACCACATCGACGATGAACGAACTGTCGCGCTTTGTGGCGATTGAATTTTGTACGCTGGCGCGGAAGCCCGATACGACAATGTCGGTTTCCTGCTGCGCAGCAAGAGTCGTGTCCTCGTCGCTTTTGGGAGCCGATTGCGCATGGGCGGTGCCGACGCATGCAGCGAACAGCAAGGCAGCGCCAAGTGCCCTGGTGCTGGCGCCAAAGGCTAACCGGGTAACCGAACGATGCTGACGGCGCTGAAATGAAGTGATCATCATTATCCTCCCTGTAGCCCGCCCCCATTCATCGCGGAGGTCGGATCGATTGTTTGGGCACGCAAGATGCCAATGCTTAAACAACACCCTCATGATGCTCCTTCGATGACGGTTGAGCCAAGAGAACCACATACGTATTCATGCGGCCCCTTTTTCCCGGCTACCCGCGACCCTAAATGAAGTCTAACGAGCAGACGCCGCATCCCAGCAGGCGCGCAGGAGGGGCAAGCGCGAACGATGAAGGACAAGCCGACTTCGTTCGATATCGCTGCGCTCGCCGGCGTTTCGCAGCCGACCGTATCGCGCGCGCTCAGCGGCAGTGCATCGGTGAGCGAGGCGACCCGCAAGCGGGTTCAGGCGATCGCCCGGCAGCTTAACTACACCGTCGACAAGAACGCATCGAGCCTGCGCCGCCGCCATTCGAGCACCCTTGCGCTGCTCTTCTTCGAAGATCCGATGCCCGATGAATCGCTGATCAACCCGTTCTTCCTCTCGATGCTCGGTTCGCTGGCGCGGACTTGCGCGCTTCGGGGCTATGACCTGCTCACCTCTTTCCAGCAGATGTCGAGCAACTGGCATGTCGATTATGAGGATAGCAACAAGGCCGATGGCATCATCCTGCTCGGTTATGGCGATTTTGAGTTGTATCGCGCCCGGCTTGAGGCGCTGGTGGCGCAGGGCACCCATTTCGTGCGCTGGGGATCGGTCCAGCCCGGCCAGGCGGGAACAACGATCGGGTGTGACAATGTACGCGGCGGCTTTGATGCGGCGCGCCATCTGATTGATGTCGGCAGACGCGCCATTGCCTTTATCGGCGAAGCATCGAGCCATTATCCCGAGTTCAACGACCGGTATCAGGGTGCTTGCACCGCGCAGCGTGCCGCAGGCGTGCCGGTCGATCCAGCATTGCAGGTCAACGCCCTTAATGCCGAACAGGCGGGCTATGATGCGGTTGGCACGTTGATCGCCCGCGGCCTCGGTTTCGATGCGATCTTTGCGGCTAGTGATCTGATCGCGATTGGCGCGCTGCGAGCGCTCGATGATCACGGGTTGAGCGTGCCCGGCGACGTATCGGTTATTGGTTTTGACGACATTCCGGCGGCGAGTCTGACCCATCCGCCGCTGACCACCGTGGCACAGGACTACCGTCTGGCAGGCGAGGTGCTCGTCGATACATTGCTGCGCCAGATCAGGGGCGAGCTGACCGACAGCGCAGCGCTGCCGACGCGCCTGATTGTCCGCCGATCGAGTGCGCCCGTAACCCGATAAATCCTGGTCAACCTGCTGGTCCGATTGCCGATTGCGGCCGCCAATATCTGCTGCCACCCTCGCGCGCGAGAGCAAAAACAAGGGTATGAGGATGGTGGAACAGCCGCGTCAGGGCTTTTGGGGCCTGTGGAATATCTCTTTCGGATTCCTGGGTATTCAGATCGCTTTCGGGCTGCAGAACGCCAATGTCAGCCGCATTTTTCAGTCGCTGGGCAGCGATGTCGGCAGTCTTGCGTTTCTGTGGATCGCAGGGCCAGTGACGGGGCTGGTTGTGCAGCCGCTGATCGGCCATTTCAGTGACCGGACCTGGGGGCGCTTCGGGCGGCGACGGCCGTATTTCCTGGCGGGTGCCGTGCTTGCTGCCTTGGCATTATTCGGGATGCCGAATGCATCGGTGCTGCTAATGGCCGCGGTGCTGTTGTGGTTGCTCGATGCCTCGCTCAACGTATCGATGGAGCCGTTTCGCGCGTTTGTAGGGGATATGGTGCCCGCCAGCCAGCGGACCGCCGGCTATGCATTCCAGACGGCGTTTATTGGCGCCGGCGCGGTGATTGGATCGCTGGCACCCGCCGCGTTGACCGCGATGGGCGTCAGCAACACCGCCGCTGCGGGCACTATCCCGTCATCGGTGGTCTATTCCTTTTATCTTGGCGCGATCGCGATCTTTTCGGCGGTGCTTTGGACCGTCCTCACCACACGCGAATATCCGCCAGAGGCGATGCGTGATTTTGCAGAAAATGCTGCGCAGCATGAAACCATGCCGGTAACTGCACCGGCTCATGGTTTGCGCTGGTTGATGGCGGGCGCGGTTGTGCTGGGGGCAGTGACGCTGCTTGCGCTCGAAAAGGATCTTTATGTCCTGGGTGGCGCATTGGCGGCGTTTGGCATGCTGCAGTTCGCCGCACGATCGCGCATTGCGGCGGGCAAAACGGGCGGTGCGTTGGTGCAGATCATGAGCGATCTGGCGCAGATGCCGCTTCAGATGCGACGGCTGGCTGTGGTGCAGTTCTTCTCATGGTTCGCGCTGTTCATCATGTGGATCTATACCACACCCGTGGTCACCCAATATGTATTCGGCGCGACCGATACTGCATCGAGGCCGTATAATGACGGGGCTGACTGGGTCGGCATCCTGTTCTCGGTGTATAATGGCGTAGCGGCGCTTGCGGCGTTCGGGTTGCCCGTGCTGGCAAAGCACATCGGCCCGGCCCGGACGCACATGGCGTGTCTGCTCCTGGGGGCGGCAAGCTATGCCTCGATCCTCATTATCCGCGATTCGCAGCTGCTGTTGCTGCCGATGATCGGCGTCGGCGTTGCCTGGGCATCGATCCTGACGATGCCCTATGTGATTCTGGCGGATGTGCTGCCGCCGCAAAAGCTGGGCATCTACATGGGGATCTTCAACTTTTTCATCGTCCTGCCGCAACTGCTGGTCGCAACGGTGATGGGGAGCGTGATCCGGGCGTTCTTTCCGGGCGCACCGATTTGGACGATGGCGTTTGCAGCCGGGGTGATGGCAATCGCAGCGCTGGCAATGCAGCGTGTCGAAGCGCCCGCATCGTGATTGTGAGCGGACGGCGTTGGATTCTGGCGCGGGATCGCTAAAGCGGAAAGCCAATCGGGGGGAGCGGCAGCGTGAAGAAGCGATATTGGGGCCTGCTGGCCGTCATTCTGGCGATAGTGGCGGCCTATGCGGCAGGCGTACGGATCGCGCCGCTGCGGCAGGGTTTTGACGCTGCTCCGCTGATGGCGAAAGCAAAATCCTATAATGTGCTCGTCGAACGCGACCGGTTTGGCGTGCCGCACATCTCGGGCAAGCGCGATGCCGATGTCGCCTTCGGCATGGGCTATGCGCATAGCGAGGATGATTTCGCGACCATCGTCGATGCCGTGCTCACGACGCGCGGCCGCGCTGCGGAGACCAAGGGCAAGGATGCGGCGATCGGCGATTATCTCGTCCGGCTATTCCGCGTCTGGGAGAAGGTTGCGGCTGGGTACGAGACCCAGGTTACCCCTGAAGCGCGCGCGGTGATGCAGGGCTATGCAGATGGCGTGAACCTTTATGCTGCGCAGCATCCCGGGCTGGTGCCTGCTGGCGTTATCCCGATTTCGGGCCGTGATGTATCGGCCGGCACGATCTTTCGCGGGCCATTTTTCTATGGGCTCGACAAGGTGCTGAAGAACATCACCGAGAAAAAGCCGGAACGCGACACATCCCCGCCTAAGGGATCGAACGGCATCGCCGTCGCCCCGTCGCGATCATCGGACGGCGCCACCCGGCTGCTCGTCAATTCGCACCAGCCCTATGAAGGGCCGGTCGCCTGGTACGAAGCCGTGCTGGACAGCGGTGAAGGCTGGCATGTCGCGGGCGGGTTCTTCCCCGGATCGCCGTTCATGCTGCACGGGCACAACGCCAATCTCGGCTGGGCGAGCACCGTCAACAAGGCCGATCTGTCGGACGTTTATCGGCTGAAGACCGATCCCGCCAAGCCGGGGCAATATTTCTTCGACGGTAAATGGCGCGCGTTCGAAAAGTCGGTCGCGACCTTCCGCGTCAAGATTTTCGGTCCCATCCTGTGGACGGTGAACCGCGATGTGCTCTGGTCAGTGCATGGTCCGGTGTTCGAAACCGATCACGGCACCTATGCGCTCAGTTATGCAGGCGAACATGAAGTGCGCCAGCCCAACCAGTATATGGCGATGAACAAGGCACGCTCGCTCGAGGAATGGCGCGCCGCCATGGCGATGCAGGCGCTGCCGAGCATCAATTTCATCTATGCCGATGACAAGGGGAATATTGGCTATTTGTCGAACGGCCAGTTCCCGGTGCGCAAGGACGGCGTCGACTGGAAAGGCAGCTTGCCCGGCGATCGACCCGATCTGCTGTGGACGCAGCGCGTGCCCTTTGCACAATTGCCGCAGCTCTGGAATCCGAAGGCTGGCTATGTGTTCAATTCGAACAACAACCCGCTGATCGCGACCGACCCGGCCGATAACATCAAGCCCGAGAATCTAGGCCGGAACTTCGGCCTGCAGACCAACATGACCAACCGCGCGCACCGGGTGCTCGAAACCTATGCCCTCGATACGTCGATCACACCCGAGGAGTTCGATACCTACAAATATGATCTGGCCTATAGCGACCAGAGCGTCCTTGCCGGGCTGATCAAACAGGCGCTCGCCTATGATGCGAAGGGTAATGCCGATCTGGCGGCGGCGCAGACGATCCTGAAAAACTGGGACCGGCGCACCGATACCGCCAATCGTGGCGCGGCCCTCGCGGTGCTGATGGGTGAACCGATCGGCCGTGCGCTGGAAATGGGCGAGCCTACCCCGCCGCTTCGTCCGGCGCTCGATGCCGCGATCGCGCATCTGAAAAAGCATTTCGGGCGGCTCGATCCCGAATGGGGTCGGGTCAATCGCTTGCGGCGCGGCACCGTCGATCTGCCGATTTCGGGCGGGCCCGATGTGTACCGTGCGGTCTACGGTAAGAAGCAGGATGACGGCACGCTCACCGCCAATGGCGGCGATACCTTCGTGATGTTCGTCACCTGGGATAAGGCGGGAAAGCTCTCGTCGCGCAGTATCCACCAGTTCGGATCGGCGACGATGGACGCCAAATCGCCGCATTTTGCCGATCAGGCAAAGCTGTTCGTTCAGATGAAGACCAAAAAGGTGCTGTTCAATAGGGCCGATCTGAAGGGACAGATCGAGCGCAGCTACCACCCCGGGCAATAGCGAACTGTGACAGCGGGTATGGGACAATCGCTCGCAAATTAAGGCGGATAGACTGGCGCATCGTAGCTGATTTGCTGCTATGTCGTCGCTGACGGCGGGGGCATGGTCGATGGCCAATTGGGCAGGGCGATTTTTCAGGAAGAGCAAGGGCGGTGCGGTGCTACCCGCGCTTGGCGCGTTGCTGATCGTCGCTTTGCTGCAACTGGTTGGGGTGCCCCAGCTCGAACGGCTTGGGTTGTTACTGTTCGATGGGTATCAGCGCGCCGTACCCCGCCCATATGAGGATGCGCCGGTTCGTATCGTCGATATCGATGACGAATCAATCCGCCGCTTGGGCCAATGGCCTTGGCCGCGCACCGACATTGCCGATCTGACCCGGCGGCTCGGCGATGCCGGGGCAGCCTCGATCGCGTATGATATCGTGTTTTCGGAGCCCGACCGGACATCGCCGGGGCGGATTGCCGCGCGGCTCCAGCGCACCAACGGCAATTCGCCGACACTCGCCGCACTGCGCGCGCTGCCGGATA
>NCEE01000009.1 GCA_002280555.1 Sphingomonas sp. 32-62-10 | reverse complement strand
AGCGCAGCGGGAAGCTTCGCTGCAATCGTGCTCGCCAGTCCGTCGCTACCATGCGTGTCCACCCCGCTGGCAAACCCCTTCAATCTCGATACGGATATGCCGAGCATGGTGGCGGCTTTGCGTTCCCCGCATTCGGCCATGAATTCGCGCAGCTTCTCGACAAGTTCGCTGCGCTCGCCAGCGGCAATCCCATATCCGATTTCGGAATCGACGCTCAGGCCGATCATCGCTTGGCGCTCCCAGTCGTGCGACTCTTTGCCGATATGACTGGTCTCGGTCATTTCGACATGGCGGCGTAGCGTCTTTCCCCGGTCGATAAAGTTGCCGTTCAAAAACTTTGATTCGGGTCGCAGGTGATATTGCGCCAGCGCGTCAGCATAGGATTTGAGCGATGATGCCGGGACAGGTTTACCAGTGTCCCGGTCGAACGCTGAAGTAATCGCCTTGTCATGATCGCGGTCGAACGGTGCAACTGGTTTCAAGCGAGGGGGTTTCTTGCGCCGTCCTTTCGACGGGTTGGCAATGCGCTCGCCGAGGTCCATTCCCTGCATCATCGACAATAGGAAGCCGAACGGCTTCACCTGATCGCGATAAGGCCGGTCGCGGTTATATGCCGAAAACCAGCTTAGCAGTGCAGGCGTTGTCGCCGAATATCGGCTTAGCGCGGTTTCACGAAGTGCCGGATGATAGTCCCGGCGCACCTGATCGGGACGACCGGCAAGCGCGGCACTGACAATCTGGTGCCAGAGGTCGCAATGCCAACGCTCGATACCGTTGCCGAGAACGGTCTTTTGAGGCGTCGGCAAATTCAGCGGCGCATCGTTGTCACCATAGGGCGGTATCAAATGCCCCAGCCCGTGTGCCGATACTTTTCGCAAAACCGGCGCACCCTCGGCCCCGATATTGAACAGGGCGTATCGCTTCGATGAAACCGCCCAGCAAAATAGCTGCTCAGGTTCTTTGGTATCGAGCGACGAATTCACACCCTCGATTTGTAGGATCGAACCGCCAGACGCATACGGGTTAAGCGCTTCAAACCAATCGACGACAGCGCGGGCGCGTTTTGCAAATTGATCTGCGGGCATGGCGTCGGGCTTGGCGATTGCCATGCTGTCGGTATCGCAAAACGACCAATCCAACCCGTGATCGGTCACGAGCCGTTCTGCGGTAGCGAGCATCAACCGGGCAGCGCCGGTAATCAGCGTTCCCAACAGTGGGTGAAAGAACGTCCCCGGCATTTCAGATTTGTCAGTCGTGAATCTGAACGGGTCGCAGGTCGAACTATGCACCGTTGTCGCCTTGGCTTTCGCGCCAGTTTCGACATTTACCTCGATAAAGATGCCATAGCTTGTCGAATTGGCCGCGATTTTCAGAGCATTTTGTTCGGTATCGAGTTCATCTTTTTCGTCACCGCTTGCCGCGTCCCGCCGCTTTTTGAGCGACTGGCGCAGCTCAATAACGCGCTTGAAAAAGTCGGTATCGTTGGGATCGACGCGATATTCGGGATTGCCGCTAATCTCGATTGCAGCAAGGTCCGGTTGCACCGTTCCCGCCGTGAACGAAATAGCTTCGACGACATTGGGCGCTTTACCGCTAAGCAATTTGGCGGCGATGCAATCCGCCAAAGTAAACCACAGCGGCACGGTCGATGTCAGATAATTCGCACCGATCGTGCTTGGACCTTCACCACCATTGGCCGCGCCAATCGGATAGGCCGCCCGCACCGGGAAAATGTGCGGGGCCAACTGGACCGGCCTGTTCACGCCCGGCGAAACGGTTCGGCTCCGTATCGTCAACGCATCGGCGATGACGAATTTCCAAAGCCCCATAAGGGTGCAAACGGTCGGATACATGGACAGGAAATCGCAGAGTATGACTTGGCGAACTTCCCGGCGAATGCGGACTTCGGAACGACCGCCGAAATAGCTTCCCATGATCTTGGCGAGCACGTCGCGCGGAAAATCAGGCTGGCATTTCCGCCAAGGCTTGATGCCCATTTCGCGCAAATAGCCTTTTCCAATGCTTGCCTCGCTATAGATTTTCTCGGGGATCGTGCGGGACAGGCCGAGCCGCGCCACCCGCGCCATGACTTCGCGGTAGCATTCCCATGTCGCCTGCACATCACGAACAGCATAGCGCGCCATGTCATCGGTGATCGGCCCGTCGAAATCCTCAAAATCGAGCTTGGGATTTTCGACCTTCAAAAACTGCGAAAGGCTGGCGAGCGAAAAGCCACGGGCAAACAGCGCACCGGCGAGCGTTTTTACGTCGATGAAATGACCGCGCCGGATTGGAGTTGGCAATTCGCGCCGTCTCTGCCCGCGACTGTCTCGCTGCTGCATCGTCGCTGCGAACGAAATCGAGGCCGCGCGTTGCGACATATGTTTGATGCGAACGGCAGGGTAAATCTTTTGGG
The DNA here is from genome assembly GCA_002280555.1 of Sphingomonas sp. 32-62-10. Lineage (GTDB taxonomy): Bacteria > Pseudomonadota > Alphaproteobacteria > Sphingomonadales > Sphingomonadaceae > Sphingomonas. The sequence continues at coordinate 145,733 of NCEE01000009.1, read as the reverse complement.
TTGTCAGCTTGAACGTAAAATCAGCCTTCATTCCCGTTGGAATGTCCGCAACCGGATTGCGAGCCGTACCGTGACTTATCGCCAGCCGTGAAATGTCGAACGGTAGGTTGAACCCGACAATCGTCGCGCGAAGCTGATAGGCACGCTTGAAAAAGACATCATCGACGAATGATTCTCGCGTTCGCAGTTCGAGGCCATTTGCAGTGGCATGATCGCGAAGCGTCTTCAGCTCGTCCGGCGCCACGCCGTCCGGGTCATAGAATAGGCCTGCTTCGTCGAGTTCATCGCCTTTACGAAACTGATAGGCTCCGAACCGCAATGCCTGCCCCGGATGCGTCGTCGTTTCACAGTCGAAAATCAGTGTCCAGGATGACGCTGGTGCAACAGGTCGCTTCGCCTTTGCGGTCGGCTTGACCGCGTTCGGCACCATCGAGAATGTCGGAGCTGCATAGGCGCGAAGCGATACCGGCAAGCGATCCGTGATTTCGGGCGCGCTCATTTCGCATCTCCCACGGCAGGCGTCGGTGCAGCGCGGTCGATCAATGCCAATCCAAATTCTTGTAGTTTTTCGATGATAGCCCTGAGCATCTCAGCAAGGCCGATCAAAAAGCGTCCAACTGTATGCAGCATGATATCGGCATCGGGATTGAAAAGAGGTTGGTCGCGCTGAGCATCGCTCATTTGCCGATGACAGTTGCGGCACAACAGCACGGTCGTGTCGTCGCAGTCGTGGCCTGCCACATGATGCAATTCGATACAGCGCCAATCGGTATGGCCGCACATACCGCAATGCGGTTCGTTGGTGCCCAGTTGTTCGCAACGCCGTAGCTTGCGAGTTTCGCGCTTCAATTCATTGTCAGTCATATCAGTCTCCTTTCAAAACAAGTCGATAGATCTCGTGGAAAACCTCATCGCCCTGAGCCGCGATGCGGTGCAGCTCGTTGGGGTCGGTTTCGAGGGGGTGCGCCTTGCCCTTGGCATCGATGACGGCATGGCCATCGAATGGCAGCAAAAGCTCACGGTCGTTCGTGCGGATGAATTCGCGCACCGCCGAAAGATGCTGCCCGTTCAAAGAGGCTTGGTCGTAATCGCGTAATCGCAGCTCTTGTGCCTTACCACCCGAAATGACGGTCATGTCGCGGTGGCGATTGTCAGTGATTTTGAGCGAGCGCCCGCGCCCTTCGATCTGCACGTTGTCGCGCAGAAACCGCCGCAACCGTTCCGGTGCTATGTTGACGGACTTTGCCGCAGCCGTGCGGTCGCCAGTCTGGCGAAGCACTTTCAATGCGGCCTCAAGCCGATCATCCGTTTTGGATTTCGGCCCTTTGATCTGAGCTTCGCCAGTCCGGGCATGTCCCCGCGCTTGTGATCGGCTCAGCCCCCGCGCAGCGGCATTCGCTATCCGGCGGGCGTATTCCGCCTTGAAGTCTCTCGTTCGCGCCATGAGGGCCGCTTTCCGAATCTGGACGCGACCGGATTGACCGCGTTAGCTCTAAAAGGCCGCTCATGAAGCGAAGAGTCGAATCGTCTTATGATCGAAAGTCGGGTCAATTAACTCGTTATTGTAATTACCCTTTTTGGGCATTTTCGGCGGATGTATTTCGCTAAATTTATATCGCTTAATCCGCTTTGGTCGGTCGCCTGATTTCCCAGATAATTTCTAATTTTTTCGGAGGCGATTTTTCTATTTCCGGTGCAAAATTCTGGGTCGGAATTCATCAGGGCGTCAATCGCGGTGTTAATTGCGTCGCCGGAGCCGGGACGCCCGATCCGTTTTTGCGGTCGCGCTACAACCGTTTCGAGATCGCTGACCCTGACATTTTCGTAGGTCACGCCGAGATTGGAAATTATCGAGTTTCGCCAATCCACGTTTGCGTCGCCATCGAAAGTATCAGGCTCGATGATCACCGGTTTAGGACGCGGGTTTATCGAGCGAACGAACCCAGTTGCAATCAATTGGCCATTGAAGAGTAATTCCAAAAGGTCATCCTGTAGGCGGATTTCATTATCGCGTCGGCGTTGCGTCGCATCGGCTGCAGCCATTAGAGTTTTTGGTATCTCTGCCCAATCAGCCGGTCCGGTTGCGGCAGATAGCGTGTCCACGAATCCGGGTAGTTCGGTATGAAATTGCTTTTCAATGGCGTTCGCCAATTCAAGCCAAGCGTCGCAAAGCGGTATTCCATTTTCCCAAATCTGGCGCGTTTTTGAGGAAGGCATGGACCTCAATAATAGCAGTCGTCTGAATTTGAAAATTCAACGAATTTGAGATCTATTTACCTCAAAATTCTGCGACAATTTAGATGCAATTTGCTATTGTCCGGTCATGCTAAATACATCGATTAAAACCGAAATTTCCAAATCCCAAGATTGGGCTGAGCGTTCGGAATTCTGGCGGGGTACATCGGGTGTAACTTCACCAAAACGCAAAGCCCGAGAGCGGCCCGATGCACCTTTGATTATATGCGGTAATGGCATGTCATTGCGCGTCGAAGCTGGCACATTGGTTATCCGGGATGGCTTCACGCATTATCCGCAATTGCAGACGGTCCATCGTTTATTTGCCGGTGATCGGGGCAACCCGACGCGCATTGTCGTTATCGACGGTAGCGGGACGCTGACATTCGCCGTGCTCAGTTGGCTTGCCGAACAGCGCATTGCGCTAATTCGTGTTCGATGGACTGGCGACGTTGAGGTTGTAGCGGGCGGTCATGGCTTTTCCGGCGATAGGGCAAAGATAGATTGGCAGCGCCGGACGCGGGCCGATGACGCAGCCCGCCTCGCATTTGCAAGCGATCTTATCCGCCGCAAGCTTTCGGCTAGTCTCAAAACATTGACCGGCGGTTTGGAAGGGCAATGCGCGGCGCAGTATTTCAAAGCATGGGAAGGCTTGTCGCTTCGATGGACTGGCAAGCGACCCATTCCGCCGCAATGGCAAGTATTCGGATCTCGCAGTTCGTTGGCTTTGAATGGCATGAAGCCCTGCAATCGCGCGGCTTCGCATCCGATCAATGCGATGCTCAATTATTCCTATGCCGTGAAAATGGCGAATTTACAGGTAGAAGCGATTGCCAGCGGCTATGACCCGACAATCGGCATTTTCCACCACGGCAAAAAGGGCAATGCAGCCTACGCTTTCGATCTAATCGAGCCTGAGCGCCCCAAGGTTGACGCCGCTGTCCTTAAATTCGTTGCGGATAATGAGTTTGCCGTGACCGATTTCGTTCTGACCCGCGATGGGGTTTGCCGACTGTCCCCGCAACTGGCGCGGGCCATAGCCAACTCTATCTCCTCGTAATCCGCTATTGCGATTCGCCGTTGTGACACGATACCGATGTGCGCTCCGCGAGGCGGATGAGGCAATTGACGGTAGCACCTTAGAGAGGCGAAACTTTTGACGAAGAGCCAAGGTCAGTCGCTAGAGCTGTTTTATATTGATGGCGATCCTGATGGGATGGTCACGGCTGAGCTTTATAACTGGACCGGCCATGTTTTGATGACACCACGCACGCAAATCGCAGAAGCACTGGCACGGCAGGAGTCGAGATATGCCGGCATATACATCCTACTTGGGGAACATGAAGGCACACCGCGAGCCTACATTGGCGAAGGGGAGGATATCGCGGCTCGCATCAAATCACATGACGTCAATAAGGATTGGTGGTCAAATGCCGTTTTAGTAACGGCGGCTGCAAATAAATTGAATAAAGCGCACATTCGATATTTGGAATCGCGCCTAATTCAAATGGCGAAAGAAACAGCTCGTACTCCGCTCGAAAACGGCACTAGTCCCACCGTGCCATCGTTAAGTGAGGCGGATATAGCAAAAATGGAGGTATTTTTAAGTAACCTATTCGTGGTTTTGCCGGCAGTTCGTGTGGACATGTTCATTTCACGCATCCGAACAACAGAAGTAAAGAATATCACTAAAATAAATGGCAATACAACCGTCGAGCCGGTTCAGGCTTTCGATCCTGATATTGAGGAAAATAGGTTTATTTTGCAATTAAAACGTGAAAATTTCACAGCAAATGCAATTGTCAATAAAAATGGCGAGTTTATCGTTTTGGCTGGCTCTCAAGCGCGGCCTTTAACCGGTTCGGGGTCTTATAAAGAGTTGTATGAGGAGCTGCAGAGATCAGGCGTGATCGTAGAGGCACCAGACGGTCAGCTCCGATTTGAAAAAAACTACGCGTTTAGCAGTCCGAGCGCTGCTGCATCAGTGGCAATTGGACGCTCGTGCAATGGTCCGACGGACTGGAAGCAAGTCTCCACGGGCAGGACATATAAAGAATGGGAAGCCAAACGAATTCAAGAATCGCTCAATAGGATGGTCAACGAATTACAGAATATTGAGGCCTGAGCCGCTTCTACGCTCTTAGGCTAAATTATAAACGCCGTGACCGATTTTGTTATGACCCTATGATCGGTTTTGCCAATAATACTCGAAACTTGCGCGAACGGTTACAGGATTGGTGGGTTGGGAGCGTGCCATGGGAGTATCCGCGAAGACCAGGGCTAAACGGACCCTTGAAAAGCGCTCTGATTCGTACCTTTTTCGAATTGAGCAGGTCATTCCGAGCTATAGTTTTGGAACCAACGAAGGTCGCTTAAGTGTGGGACTGTATTCCGAGTATCACCACACTGAAATCGAATCCGTATGCCTTTCCCCGAAGCGCTTTGACGGACGGCCTACTCGATTCACGTTGCTGGCTACACGTCAGATCACCCGCGATCTTGAAGCGCTATATGCCGGTGAGCAAACTCGTTTTGGCGTTGGAACTTTGACCTTTAGAGGCAGTCAATCGAGCTATCTGGGTTCAATACCGTTTGATGCAGCAGTGCCGATACCGGGACTCATTTTGGCCGGGGCGTATCAATTTATATATCTGTCCGGCGACGCTATGAGTCACGGAACCGCATCCATCCGCTATCTAGCGATGCACCATTCCTATGATCCCGATGATTTGTGAGCCGTGGTCAAAGGTGTCACTTTCACCAGACATCGCTATACCCCCCGGATCAAGTCCGGGGTGACGTGTCGGTTTTTGGATCTGGCTGGAGCCAAGCAACGCAACCCCGCGTCGATTAGTCATACGGTTTGATCCAATGGTTCTCGCGAAACCATTTGGTGACGACATATTTCACGCCTTTCACGACTGGCATGCCCTCATGCAGCGTAAGCTGGTTGGGGCTGCCGTCAAGGTTCATGTTGTTCCACATCAGCAGCAGGCCCCGTTTGGGGGCCACCCGGATGCCGGCCTGCGGAAACCAGGTCGCGCCGCCTTCCTCAACATCGTTGAGGTAGATCATGGCGGTCCAGGTGCGCTGTCCGCCATCCTTGATCACCCGTTTCCAGTAGGTCTCGCTTTCGAAGAAAAAGTCATGATGCGCGCGAAAATGCTGGCCGGGGGCATAACGCTGGCCCTGCATGGTCTCGCCGCAAAGCGGATCAAGCCCGAGTAGCACCGCAATCCCCTCATCGATGGGGCGGACATCGGGGGACCAGCGATCCATGTCGCAGCTTTCACTCGTCCTGAAATTTTCTTCAGGCTTGTCGGCAAGCAGGGTCGAAGGGCGCCTGTCGGCATCGATAAGCTCGATCACGCGCTTACAGCGGGCGGCATCGAGAAAATTGTCGCAATAGAAAACCTGAACCCCGTCAATCGCCACTTGCTGCACAGCAGGGTGCGCTGCCAGTCGATCACCGACCTCCCGACCGATTTGCGCGCGGGTGGCAGAGGAAGCTTTTGATTTTTTGAAGGGGTTTAGCACCCACGCAATGTGCCGCTAGGCACACAAAAAGCAAGGCCCGGTGGTTTCCCACCGGGCCTTGCCCCTCGTGACGAACGAGCGTTTGGATACGGTTTACCAGAAAATATCGTAAACCGTATCAACGACTTGACCTGTACGAATATCAACAAGCAGCGCATCGTTGTAATAGCGCACCCATTCATACGGGCCATAGGCCGGGGGTAGACCGTAGAAACTCGGATCATCCAGCCAGTAATTTTGGTTGAACAAAATGCTGCTCAACGTGAACCCGATACCGAAGCGCCGATACCCGAAACCCCAGCCCGGTGGCGCATAATAGCGTGGCAGACGGAAGTTGTTGCGGTTGAAGTTCCGGAAATTCTGCCAGTTATACTGCTGGTTCTGCCGCCAACCCCGATTCCAGTTGCCGCGATTGTTGAATTCGCGCCCGCGGAAATCATTGCCGCGATTGCGGTTCCCGAAATTCTGACCTCGGAAGCCCTGGTTGTTGTTGAAACCCTGACCATTGTTGAACTGATTACCGTTCTGGTCGAAGCGCCGGTCCTGCCGGAAGTCCTGCCGGTCGTCCCGACGGTCCTGCCGGAAGTCTTGCCGATCGTTACGGTCGTCCCGCCGGAAATCCTGCCGATCGTCGCGGCGCTCCTGCCGGAAGTCGCGGCGGTCATCGCGTTGCTGCACCTGCACCTGTGGGGGCACATTGTTCTGGTTCTGGAACGCGTTGCGATCAGCACGGCGGTCCTGGCGGAAATCCTGGCGATCCCGACCGCGATCCTGGCGGAATTCGCGACGCTGCTGCTGTTGGGCAATCGCCTGTTCGGTCGCCGGGATCGTAAACATCTGGCGCGGCTGACGAGGCGCCTGCTGCTGGTTCTGCTGCTGGACCTGTGCCTGAACTTGCGCTTGGACTTGGGCCGGGGCCTGAACTTGCGCCTGACGTTCCTGACGGCGCTCAAAACGCTGTTGCTGGACCATGCTCGCATCCGGGCCACGCTCTGCCGCGCGCTGCTGACGGAATGCACCGCGGTCCTGTTGCGGCGAACCTTCGCTCATCTGGCGCTGGGCACGGCCATTCCGCATGTCATCCTGTGCCATGGCGGCGGTGGGGACCAAAGCGGATGCCGCCAGTAAGGTCACCAGTAACGATCTACGCATAAGTCCCTCCGATAAAGCCGCCGCACACGAAGACCGTGGAAGCGATGCCCCGTAATGGAACAGTCGCGATGAGCCGTTTCTGAATTGCTGTGTCAGCCAATTGAAAGGAATCTAGGGGCTGGGTGGCGTTGGCCTGGGATCGAACACCGGCGCATCCGGTGTGGGGTCGGCGCGGGCTTCTCCGGGATCAGCGGTCACGTCGATTGCAGCATCGCCTCGTTGGATGCGGGCCGCGAGCTGCACCGCTTCGACGATTCGGGGGTAAACGCCGCAACGACACAAATTGGTGATCGTTTTGCGGATATCCTCTTCGGACGGATTGCGGTTGGCCTTGATCAGCATCGCGGCGGCCATGATCATGCCCGGAATGCAGAAACCGCATTGCGGCACATTCTTCGCAATGAAGGCCTGTTGCACCGCGTGCGACCGATCACGCGATAGCCCTTCGATCGTGGTGACGAACGTCCCCTCGATTGCGCCGATCGTCGCCTGGCACGATCGCACCGCCTCGCCATCGATATCGACGGTGCAGGCGCCGCACTGTCCGGTGCCGCAGCCATATTTGGTCCCGGTCAGGTTCGATGCATCGCGCAAGGCCCAGAGCAAAGGCGTTTGCGGATCGAGCTTATATTCGACAGGCTGGTTGTTGACGGTGAACCGGGTCATTGGGCGGCTGCTCCATCAAGGGGGCGGGGTGGGCTGGCCGTTGCCGATACCATACGCTTCCCATCGATGACGATCGGGCTCGCGACGCCGGGAATGCCGTCGCGATCAATTGCCATGGCCCGGGCGATTACCTGCGGATCGGCGAATACCTCGTCAACCCGGTTGATCGGTCCGGCGGGCACGCCTGCCTGTTCGAGCGCCTCGTACAGATCGGCTTTTGCCCAGTTGACGATGTTCGCGGTGAGTGCGGCGATCAGCGCCGCGCGATTGGTGACGCGCGCGGGGTTGGTGGCAAAGCGCGGATCATCGGCAAGGGGCAGCTTCAGTACCTCGCACAATTTGGCGAACTGGCCGTCATTGCCCACGGCAATGATCAGATCGCCGTCAGCACAGACGAACGACTGATAGGGGGCAAGGTTCGCATGGCCGTTGCCCATCCGGTGCGGCACCACGCCTGATGCCATCCAGTTGAGTGCCTGATTGGCGAGGACGGCCACCTGCGTGTCGAGCAGCGCCATATCGATATGCGCGCCCCTTCCCGTTGCCTCGCGCTGACGCAATGCGGCCAGGATCGCGACGGCCGAATAAACGCCGGTGAAAATGTCGGCATAGGCAATGCCCGATTTCTGCGGGGCGCCGTCAGGCTCGCCGGTCATCGACATGCTGCCGCCCATGCCCTGAATGATGAAATCATAACCTGCACGGTGTGCATAGGGGCCGGTTTGGCCGAAGCCAGTGATCGAACAGGTGATCAGCCGAGGATTGATCGCGCTCAGGCTCGCATGATCGAGGCCATATTTGGCGAGACCGCCGACCTTGTAGTTCTCGATCACGACATCCGCTTCGGCGATCAAAGCGCGGACCTGCGCTTGGCCTTCCAGTGTCGTGATATCGATCGCGATCGATGATTTGCCGCGATTGGTCGAGTGATAATAGGCAGCGTCGAGATTGCTCCCGTCCGCCGCGATCATGAAAGGCGGTCCCCAATGGCGCGTGTCATCGCCCGCACCCGGCCGCTCGACCTTCACCACCTCGGCCCCGAGGTCGGCGAGCAATTGCCCGCACCACGGCCCGGCGAGGATCCGCGCCAACTCGACCACCTTGGTGCCGGAGAGTGGGCGGATCACCAACGCATTTCCCCAATCGTCATCCCCGCGAAAGCGGGGACCCACGGATTGCGCATCAATCGTGACGGCACCGATCCATGGGTTCCCGCTTTCGCAGGAATGACGGCAGGGTGGGGAAGTAACCTCACGCCAAAGGCTGCCGGATCGCGTACACCACGTGCGGGGTCGACATGCCGGCCATGTCGAACACCGGCACCCGGTCCACCAGCAATTCGCCGCCGATCTTTTCCATCGCGCGGCGTGATCGGACATTGGTTTCGCCGACATAAAAGACGGCGGCATCGAACCAGCGCAGCGCGTGGGCGATCATCAGCGTCTTGATCTCGCGGTTGGTCGCGCCACCCCAATAAGCGCGCGCGAGGAACGTCCAGCCGATCTCCACTTCGCCCGGTTCCACCCGGCTGCGATCGTACCGGCTCGACCCGATCACCTCGCCAGTCGCGTTGTCTCGGATCACCAGACACCCGCCGCTCTCCATCGCATCGGCAAAGAAACGGCGAAACACCGGCTCCTGCCAGCGATCATGTGCCGGGTGCACTTCCCAGATCAGCGGATCGGCGGCGACCGCGAACAGCGCATCCCAATCCTCCGCCCGCAGCGGCGACAGCGTCACACTCGCCCCCGTCAGCGTCGGTTGCGGATCCCACGGAGTCTGCTCGCGCATCAGAACGCCGAAATCCCCGTGATCGCGCGGCCAAGGATCAGCGCGTGCACGTCATGCGTGCCTTCATAGGTGTTCACCGTTTCCAGGTTCACGGCATGGCGCATCACCTGATATTCGCCAGCAATGCCGTTGCCGCCGTGCATGTCGCGCGCAGCCCGCGCAATATCGAGCGCCTTGCCGACATTGTTGCGTTTGACGATCGAGACCATCTCCGGCGCGAACTTGTGCTGGTCCATCAACCGCCCGACGCGCAAGCTCGCCTGCAAGCCCATCGCGATATCAGTCTGCATATCCGCCAGCTTCTTCTGGAACAGCTGCGTCGCAGCCAGCGGCCGCCCGAACTGCTTGCGATCGAGGCCATATTGGCGTGCCGCGTGGAAGCAGAATTCCGCCGCACCCATCGCACCCCAGCTGATGCCATAGCGTGCCCGGTTCAGGCAGCCGAACGGCCCCTTCAGCCCTTGCACCTCGGGCAGCAGCGCGTCTTCGCCCACCTCGACCTCATCCATCTGGATCATGCCTGTGATTGACGCGCGCAGCGACAATTTGCCCTCGATCTTGGGCGCGCTCAGCCCCTTCATCCCCTTTTCCAGAATGAACCCGCGAATGCCGCCGCCATGCGCTTCCGATTTCGCCCAGACGATGAACACGTCGGCGATCGGTGCATTGGAAATCCAGGTCTTGGCGCCGGAGATTAGATAACCGCCGTTGGTCTTCACCGCCTTGGTCGTCATCCCGCCGGGGTCCGAACCGGCATCGGGTTCGGTCAGCCCGAAACAGCCGATAAACTCGCCCGTCGCCAGTTTGGGCAGATATTTGCGCTTTTGCTCTTCGCTGCCGAACGCGTGGATCGGGTACATCACCAGGCTCGACTGGACCGACATCATCGATCGGTACCCCGAATCGATTCGCTCCACCTCGCGCGCGACCAGGCCGTACGCGACATAGGACGCGCCGACGCCGCCATATTCCTCCGGCACCGTCGGCCCGAGCAGACCGAGCGCGCCCATTTCGCGGAAAATCTCCGGATCGGTGGTTTCGTGCTGGAACGCATCGATAATGCGCGGCGCGAGCTTGTCCTGCGCATAGGCGGCTGCCGTATCGCGGATCATCCGTTCGTCCTCGTCGAGCTGATCGTCGAGGTTGAAGGGGTCTGCCCAGTCGAACCGGCCCATGGTGCTCATTGTCGTGGCTCCTGCAATCTTTCGGCTGCTCTTTAATCTTGCAGTCGATTTGTCTAGCCCCTCGCTCACCCTTTGTGTCCCCGCGAAGGCGGGGACCCAGTCTGGGCTCCCGCCTTCGCGGGAGCACATCGAGGACGGGAGAAAGACGCTGATATCACAATACCGCCCCATGCGCAGCGCGCTTTACCTGCCCGCCTCCAATGAACGCGCCATCGCCAAGGCGCGCACCCTGCCGTGCGACGCAGTGATCCTGGATCTGGAGGATGCGGTCGCGCCGGAGATGAAAGCCACCGCGCGATCGGCGGCGGTGGCGGCGTTCGGGGCAGGCGGGTTCGGGCAGCGGTCGACGGTGCTGCGCGTCAACGCCATCGATACCGAATGGGGCTTGGATGATCTGTTGGCGGCGGTGACGCTCGATATTGGTGCGGTACTGGTGCCGAAGGTGAACGGCCCAGACGATATCGCGCGCTACAATGCGGCGCTCGACCTCGCCCGGCCCGGCGTGCAGCTATGGGTGATGATCGAGACGTGCCTGGCGGTGGGGCAGTTGCAGGCGATCGCCGATTGCGCACCGCACACGCGGCTCGGTGGATTCGTGATGGGCACCAATGATCTCGCGCTCGAAATGCGCAGCAAGATGGCGCCGGACCGGGCGACCTTGCTGCCGATCTTGACGCTGGCGCTCGCCGCCGCGCGCTCCCGCAGGCTGATCGCGCTCGACGGGGTGTGCAACGAATTCAGCGATCTCGATCGGTTCACCGCGGAGGCCGAGCAGGGGCTGGTGCTCGGCTTCGACGGGAAGACATTGATCCATCCGGCTCAGATCGATCCCTGCAACGCGGTGTTTTCGCCAACGCCCGACGAAATCGCCAAAGCGCGCAGCATCAGTGCAGCATTTGCCCTGCCGGAGAACGCGGGAAAGGGCGCGATCCGCCTCGACGGACGGATGGTCGAGCGGCTTCATCTGGTCGAGGCGGAACGGTTGTTAGCGATGGTTGCGGCAATCGGGTGAATCCGCGCATTGCGCTCGCTGCCGCCTTGTGGTGAGGTGCAACCGCGCAGGAGAGAAACTGAATGGCGTCCGTAATCGACAAAGCGTCCACTTTTCCCTCTCCCCCTGCGTTGCCCGTTGTCGGCCATCTGCACCACATCATCCGCCAGGGCCTGATCGGCTATTTGTTGCACGCCGGGCGCGATTTTCCCGAGGGCATCTTCAAGCTAAAGTTCGGCAGCCGGGTCGGGCTGTTCGTCACTGATCCCGATCTCGTTGCCGAGCTGTGCGACGAAACGCGCTTCCGCAAGATGCCCGGGCCGGGCCTGCGCGTCGTGCGGCGCTTCGCCGGCGATGGTCTGTTCACCGCGTTCAGCGAGGAGGAGAATTGGGGCAAGGCGCACCGCATTCTGCTCCCCGCGTTCAGCCAGCGCGCGATGAAGGGCTATTTCGACATGATGCTGGAGGTGGCGGACCAGCTCGTCGCCAAGTGGTCGCGGCTGTCGGGCAATGACGTGCTCGTGGCGGACGACATGACCCGCTTCACGCTCGATTCGATCGCGGTCGCGGGCTTTGGGCACCGTTTCAACAGCTTCGAGCATGAGGAGCTCGACCCGTTTCTGGAGGCGCTTGGCCGCGCACTCGGGGAATCGCTCAACATGATCACCCGGCTGCCGATGCAGCAACGCTTCGCCAAGAAAGCCGAGCGTCAGTTCGAGGCCGATATCGCGCTGATGAACGCGCTGGTCGACGGCATCATCGCGGAGCGTCGCAAGCATCCGAATGACGGGAAGGATCTGCTCAATCTGATGATCGCGGCGGCCGATCCCGAGACCGGGGAGACGCTCGACGACATCAACATCCGCTACCAGGTGCTCACCTTCCTGATCGCGGGGCATGAGACGACGTCGGGGATGCTGACCTTCGCGCTCTATCATTTGCTGCGTAATCCGCATGTGCTGGCGCAGGCCTATGCCGAGGTCGACCGCGTGCTGCCCGGCGATACCCGGCCGGATTATGCGCAGAACGCGCAATTGGTGGTGATCGAGCGCATCCTCAAGGAAGCGCTCCGCCTTTGGCCGACTGCGCCCGCCTTCACGCTGGCGCCGTTCGAAGATACGAGCATCGGCAACGGCAAGTGGAACCTGCGCAAGGACCGCCCCGTCAACGTTTTCTCGCCCGGCCTCCACCGCTTCCCGGGCGCCTGGGCCAATCCCGATGAGTTCGATATCGATCGCTGGTTGCCAGAGAATGAGGCGAAGCATCACCCGCACAGCTACAAGCCGTTCGGCAATGGCGAGCGCGCGTGTATCGGCCGTCAGTTCGCGATGGTCGAGGCCAAGCTCGCGCTCGCCATGATCCTGCAGAAATTCGCGATCGGCGATCCGCATATGTACAAGTTGCGGATCAAGGAAACGCTGTCGATCAAGCCCGATCAGTTTTTCATGCGGGTGCGGCTCCGCGCGCCGCATGAACGCATGTCTGTCGCGCCCGCCACCAAGGTGCCAACCGAAACCGCGCCTGCCGCGACCGTTTCCGGCAATGGCCAGCGGTTCAGCGTGCTCTATGGCACCAGCCTCGGCACTGCGCGTGACATTGCCGAGGAAATCGCCGAACGTGCCAGCGTCGACGGCTTCGAAACCGCGGTGCGATCGATGGACGAGGCGTTCATCGCCGGGCATCTGCCCGAGGATAAGGTGATCGTCATCGTCACCGCGACGTATAACGGCCGCGCACCCGACAGCGCGGTGGAGATCGAACGGCTGATCGATTCGGGCCAGGTGGATACGCTCGATTGGAGCGGCGCGAAGTTTGCGGTGCTCGGCATCGGCAACAGCCAATGGCCGAACTATCAGCATTTCCCCAAGCGCATCGACGATACGATCGCGTCGCTCGGCGCGACCCGGCTGGTGCCGCGCGGTGAGGCGGACGGGCAGGGCGATTTCGATGGCGCGGTCGCCAGCTTCGTTCGCGATCTGTGGAAGGCGTTGGGCAGCGAGGTTGCACCGTCCGAACAGCGCTCCACCTTGTCGCTCCAGCCGGTTGATGCGGCGGCGACGCGCGCGCAGGTGCTGCCCGAACATGCCCAGCGGCTGGAGATCGTCGCCAACGAGGAAATGGTCCGCCCCGCCGAAAGCTTGTGGGATTTCGCCATCGAGCCGCCGCGCCCCTCGACCCGCTTCATTCGGATCAGGCTGCCGGAGGGGCAGCGGTATCACGCCGGGGATCACATCGCGGTCTATGCCCAGAACCGACCAGAACTGGTGGAGCGCGCTATCGCGCGGCTGGGGCTCGACGGCGCGACGCAGTTGCGGATTGACGCCCAGGGCGGCCGTTTCCGCCATTTGCCGCTCGGCCAGACAGTGACGGTGCAGCAATTGCTCGCCGAGTTCGTCGAATTGTCCGACACGCTCCCGCGTCGCGCGCTCGCGGTGATCGGCGAGCAGACACGCTGCCCAAATACCAAGAAGGAACTGGCGCGGCTGGAAGGCGCGTTCGATTCCGAAATCGCGGCGAAGCGGCTCAGCATCCTCGACCTGCTCGATCTTCACCCGGCCGCCGAACTGTCGCTCGACAGCCTGGTCGAACTCTCCTCCGCCATCGCGCCGCGTTTCTATTCGATCGCGTCATCGCCTTTGGTCGATCCGAGCATCGCCGATTTGATCGTCGGCACGATGGAGGCCCCCGCCTGGTCCGGCCTTGGCGAGCATCGCGGCTTTGCATCCAGCTATATGCAGCGGGTGATGCCCGGTGATGCCGTGTTCGGCTATGTCCGCCGCCCCAATCCCGCCTTCGCCCCGCCCGCTGACCCGGCTACGCCGATGATCCTGATCGGCCCCGGCACCGGCTTTGCGCCACTTCGTGGTTTCATCGGCGAGCGTGCCGCGCAAATGGCGGCGGGCGCTGAGGTGGCAATCTCGCTCCTCTTCTTCGGCTGCCGGCACCCCGATCACGACTGGTATTGCCGCAGCGAGATGGAAAGCTGGGCGAGCGATGGCGTGATCGAACCCTTCGTCGCCTTCTCCGCGGTCAGCGATTTCAAATGGCGCTATGTGCAGGACGCGATGTGGGATGCGCGCGATCAGCTATGGGCCGCGATCGAGGGCGGCGCGCACATCTATGTCTGCGGCGATGGCAAATTCATGGCGCCTGCGGTACGCGATGCCTTGATCCGCATCGCGGTAGACAAGCAGGGTGGGGATCATGCCAGCGGATCCGACTGGCTTGAGGCAATGATCGAACAAGGGCGCTTCCATCAGGACGTATTCGGGTTCGGGAAGTAACAAATAATCCTCCCCGGCACGGGGAGGGGGACCGCGAAGCGGTGGAGGGGGCATGCCGCGAATGTAGCGCTGGTGACGAGCCCCCTCCACCAATCGCTGAAGGAGCGATTGGTCCCCCTCCCCATACTGGGGAGGAATAAGCGGGGAGGAAGCAATGCTACAACTGTCAGGCCAGGACGCGTCGTTTGTCTATCTGGAAACGCCGCACACGCCGATGCATATCGGCTCGGTCGGCATTTATGATCCGTCGACCGCCCCGGGCGGGTTCGTGCGGTTCAAGGATATCTTGAAATTCATCGAAAGCCGTCTCGGCAGCGCGCGGAGCTTCCGCCAGCGGTTGGTGCGCGTGCCGTTCGATCTCGATCATCCATACTGGATCGAGGACCCCGAGTTCGACATCGAATTCCATGTCCGCCACATCGCGCTGCCAAAGCCCGGCGATTGGCGGCAGCTCTGCATCCAGGTCGCGCGGTTGCACTCGCGGCCGATGGACCTCGCCAAGCCCTTGTGGGAATTCACGATCGTCGAGGGGCTCGACAATGTCGAGGGCCTGCCGCCCGGCTGCTTCGCGCTCGTCTCGAAAGTGCATCACGCCGCGATCGACGGCATGTCGGGCGTCGAAATGTCTGCCGCTGTGCATGATCTCGACGCCAGCATGCGCCCGCGCGAGGTGAAAGACAGCTGGTCGCCCGAATCGATGCCCAATGTCGCTGAACTGCTGATGCGCAGCTATTTCAACTCGCTGCGCCAGCCGATGCGTGTCGCGGAGACCATCGGCCGATCGCTGCCCGGCATGGCCAAGCTGACGATGAGTGTCAGCAAGGGTGAGCCCAAGACGCGCTTCAACGGCAAGGTCGCCGCGCACCGCGTGTTCGATGCGGCACCGTTTCCGTTGAAGGATATCCGCGCGATCAAGGATGCGGTGCCGGGCGCGACGGTGAACGACGTGATCCTCGCGATCGTCGGCGGTGGCCTTCGCGGTTATCTGGAGGCCAAGGGCGAATTGCCCGCCGAATCACTCACCGCGATGGCGCCGATCTCGGTGCGCGCGGAAGGGGAGAAAGCCGCGCTCGGCAATCTGGTGTCTGCCATGGTGGTCGGACTGGGCACGCATATCGCCGACCCACTTGAACGCCTCGCGCATGTCCATGCCGAAGCTGCCAATTCCAAGGCAATGACCGGCGCGGTCGGCGCGCGTACGCTCACCGATTATAGCCAGCTCATCCCCTCGGGCCTCGCCGGACTCGCCGCGCGGCTTTATACACGGGTGGGCGCAGCCAACGCGCATGCGCCCGTCTTCAATTGCGTGGTCACGAACGTGCCGGGCAGCCGGGTGCCGCTCTATTTCTGCGGCGCAAAGATGGTAGCCATGTACGGGCTTGGCCCGGTGTTCGATTCGATGGGGCTGATCAACACGATCTACAGCTACACCGATACAATCGCGATTTCTTTCACCTGTGATCGGGTGATGATGCCCGATCCTGACGCTTATGCGGCATCGTTGCGTGAGGCTTTTGAAGCACTTAAGGTCGCGGCGGCGAACCCGGTACCGCCCGCCGTCCCGGTTGCGGCCAAACCCAAAGCTGCGGTAAAGAAAGCCCCGGCCGCTAAGCCTAAGGCCGTGGCGGAACCTGCTGCCAAAGCCAAAACCCCTGCTGCCCCGCGCAAGCGCGCAGCCAAAGCGAAGGAACCCGCATAATGGCCGATACCAAGAACACCGCTGACAAGGTGAAGGACACGATCAACGACCGCATCGTTGAGCCCGCCAAAAAGGCAACCGAAGCGATGCGCGAAACCAGCGCCAAGCTCGCCGAAAGCGGCTCGACCGTCGGCATGAAGCTGCTCGATCAGGCTGAGGAAAACACCCGCGAGGCCTTCGCCGCGATGCGCGCTGCGGCCAAGGCGAAGGATCTGACCGAAGTGATGAAGGTCCAGGGCGATTTCATCCGCGAACAGGGCAGCCGCAGCATGACTCAGGCCCGTGAAATCGGCGACCTGATCGTGCAGTTCGGCAAAGAGGCGGTCGCGCCGTTGACGCCGAAGAAGTGAGGGCAGGGTATTTCCCTGACGCAAACCAATTGTCACCCCGGACGTGTTCCGGGGTCCACCGTGCCGCAAACGCCTCGATTGCGGTCATGCGACCCCTTAAGGGGAGGGGCTTTTTGGTCTTGAAGGACAGCCCATGACCCTCGCCGCGCAAACCCCGGTCACCTTCATCATCACCCGCGACCGCAAAATCGCAGAGCCCTTCTACCGCGACATGCTCGGACTGCCGTTCACCGCCGATGATGGCTTCGCCGCGGTGTTCGACCTCGCCGGCGTGCCGCTCCGCATCACCGAAGTTCCCGGCCACACGCCATCGGCGCATCCGGTACTCGGCTGGCAAGTGGCGGACATCGTCGCGACCGTCACCGCGCTGCGCGATCGCGGCGTTGTGTTCACGATCTACGAAGGCATGGGCCAGGACGCGCTCGGCATCTGGACCGCCCCGGACGGCAAAGCCAAAGTCGCGTTCTTCAACGATCCGGACGGCAATGCGCTGAGCCTGACGCAGGCCTGATCGTCCGCTGATGAGCATCGATCAATCGCAGTCGGACGGCGTCGCGCTGCTGACGATCAACCGTCCGCCCGTAAACGCGCTCGATATCGAGACCGTCGAGCGGCTGCGCGATCTGGCGATCGGCATGGCCGCCGCGCCGCCCACGGGGGTTGTACTCCACGGTGCCGGACAATGCTTCAGCGCGGGCGTCGATACCCGGGCATTTGGGGCCTACACGCCACCCGATCGGGCGCGAATGATCCTGGCAATTTCGGCGATGATTACGGCGCTTTACGCGCTGCCATGCCCCGTCGTCACCGCCGTGAGCGGCCACGCGCTCGGCGGCGGGTTTGTGCTGATGCTTGCCGGTGACGTTCGGATTGCGATCGATGATGACAAGGCGAAATTGGGGCTGACCGAAGCCAAAGCCGGAATACCCTTTCCCGCCGCCCCGCTTGAGATCATCAAAGCCGAACTCGCTCCCGAACTCCTGCGCCGATTGACGCTGACCAGCGAGACCCTGTCGCCAGTGGCGTTGCACCATCTCGGGGTGATTGACGAACTTTGTTCGGCGGACGATCTGCTGGCGACAGCTGAAGCGCGTGTGCGCCAGCTCGCCGATCAACCCGCCTTCGGGTTGGTGAAGCAACAGATTCGCCGCGATACGCTCGCCCGGCTCCGCGCGATTGTCGCATCGGGGGAAGACCCGCTTATCGACGCCTTGGCGCGGGCGTAATCGAATAAGGGCGGTGGGTAAGGGCTGGAGAGTTCCTCTTCCGTCATTGCGAGCGCAGCGAAGCAATCCAGCTGTGCGGCGATAGGATGACTAACCTTTTCGTCACCACGGATCCTTCGACGGGCTCAGGAGAGCCTTGGTCCGGGGTCCCGCTTCTCTGCGGCGTGGAACAGGCAGCTGGACCCCGGGTCAAGCCCGGGGAGACGGCTATATCAGGGAGTAAAACCGACCCCTCACGCATGCCCCGCAAACGGGTACACAAGCGGCCGCAGCCCGCTTTCGCGTTCGAATGGGTGCCAGTCACCTTCGTCCTGCGCCAGTCGGTCGGCGACCGCGTAAAGCACCGCCGGGTTCACGCCCAATCCGCAATGGCTGCCGTGCACTTCGATGTTATCCGTTTCGGCGCCGCGCGGTTCGACGCAGTTTTGCCACGCGACGATGCCGTCTTCCTTGGTGTAGATCGCGGTGGAGGGCACGGGCGGTGCCGTCGCGCTTTCGCGCAGTTGCTCCCGTGTGGCGTGATCGTCAATCTTCTGGCCGGTCAGCATTTCGTACGCGCGCCATACATTGGTGGCTTTGGGCGTTCCGGCAAAGGGCGAGCCGAGCGAGATCACCTGGCGCACGGCATCGGGCAGCCGCCGTGAGAGCTGGCGTGCCATCACGCCGCCCAGGCTCCAGCCGATCAGGCTGACGCGCTTGCCGGTTTCATGGTGGATTTCGTCCAGACGGGCGATCAGCTTCTCGCCTTCCCAGCCGATTGCCTTTGGCCCGAGATTGCGGCCAAGTTCCCAGGCATGGGTGTGATAGCCAAGCCCGGTCAGGAAGCGACGGAGCAATGTCGTTGAAATGTCGCTGGTCACGAACCCGGGAAGGACCATCACCGGATGGCCGTCCCCGCGCTTGGACATGGCCAGCAACGGGGCAGCGGGGGCGAGCGAGGTGAGCTCGGCAATTGCGCGCGGCAGCTCGGTCAGCGCGAGCAGCAGCGAAGGCGGGCTTACATCCGCTTCGGGGTAAAACTGGGTAGCCATAAACGTGTCTCCTGTCGTCCCGGGATCAATGCCCGGCTGCTTTCATTGTTCATTCGGTCCAACCAAAGGCTTCGTGACTCGCGGCGATCGCGCCCAAGCGTAAACTGAGTATCACCAAGTCATGAAATTGCCCCGAACGGTCGCAAACATGGTCTCTCAGCATGGCTTCGCCCCGAAAACCGAGCGATTCGAACAAACTGACCGATCCCGTCTGGTCCGGCGTCATCTGCGCGACCAGTTTGGTTGCGCCGTGCGCA
The DNA here is from genome assembly GCA_002280555.1 of Sphingomonas sp. 32-62-10. Lineage (GTDB taxonomy): Bacteria > Pseudomonadota > Alphaproteobacteria > Sphingomonadales > Sphingomonadaceae > Sphingomonas. Next base: position 126,330 of record NCEE01000009.1, on the reverse strand, counting down.
TGTGCGATTGCAAAGATTGCTTCCAGTAAATCGCGCCCCAGCCCGGCGCCGCGCCGATCGGGGGAGACGAGCAGCCGCACCTCGCCAACATGCGGGCTCCAGCTGAAGGGATCGCGCACCAGCGCCGCGGTACCGACGATCTTGCCGTCATCTTCTGCTACCAGGCTGTCGATCGTGCCCTCGCCGACGGCCTGCGCCCAGGCCTCAATCACGCGCGGATGCTGCACATCACGGCTCAGGAACAACAGGTCATGATCGGGCAGAGTGGCGGTAAAGGCGAGCATCGCCGCCTGATCGCTCGCCTCGAAACGGCGGATACTGTGGCTCATGTCGAACGCTCCGAAAGCCAGTCTGTCAATTTGGGCCAAAGCCGTTTGATGGCATTGCCGCCCGCGACCAGGCTCACATGCCCGCCCTTCAGCTCGACGGCTTCCTTGTCCGCCGAACCGACCATCTCGATCAGCGGGGCGGACGCGGCAGAGGGGACGATATGATCGTGTTGCGCGGTGACATGGAGGAACGGCGCGGTGATCGCCCCCAGATCGACTTTGCGCCCCGCCACCGTCATCGTGCCGTTGTAGAGCTCGTTGCCCCACATCAGCTGTTTGGTCGTTTCGCGGAAATATTCGCCCGCCAACGGCAGCATGTCCGCCGCCCAGCGATCGAACATGCGGAATGACTTCACGAATTCGTCATTCCACATATTGTCGTAGAGCCGGAAATTGGCGACCATCCGCGCGCCGGGGCGCAGCATGTCGAACGCTGTATACAAATAATCCGCCGGGCAGTTGCCGAAAGTATCGACCAGCCGATCGACATCGAAGAAGCGCTGGTCTGACCAGGCCTGGAACATCTCCATCTTGCTGAAATCAACCGGCGTGGTGAAGCAAACCATGTTCTTCATCGGCGCTTCGGGGTGCAATCCGGCCCACAGCACCGACAGCGCACCGCCGAAACAATAGCCGACGATGGTGAAATCCTCCTCGCCGGTTTCCTGCTGCACCCGCTCGATCGCGGTCGGCAGGAAATCGAGGACATAATCGGCAATGCCCAGATGCTTCTCGTCAGCGCGCGGCGCTTCCCAATCGAGCATGAACACATCGTATCCGGCGCGTAGCAGATATTCGACCAGGCTCTGCCCCGGCACCATATCGAAAATATAGCCGCGATTGGTGGTCGCCATCACCAGCAGCAACGGTACCCGGTACACTTCGTCTGACATCGCACGATAATGATACAGGTTCATCGTGCCGCGCTGGATCAGCCGATCCTTGGGGGAGGCGCCCAGCACGGGGGCGGACGACACGAAATAGCCGAGACCCTTGATGTTACGCTTCAGCGCACGATCGAATTCCACCCGCGCCTGTTCGACGATTCCGGGCAATTCAGCCGTGCGCCCGCCGTCGCTCACCCGGCCGCCTTTGTCGAAGGGGCCTTGGCCGCAGGCGGCTTGCGCGTTCGTTTAGGCTTGGGGCGTTCCGGGATCACGGACACACCGGCCTGGGCGGCCATCATCGCTTCGATCCGGTCGACCGTCGCCTCGATCCGATGGAGTCGCGCCGAAAGGTCCGCGACTTCGGCCTTGGTGGGCATGTTGGCGGCGTCAAGCGCGCGCTCCATCATGTCGGTGCGGGCTTCCTTCAGCTTCATATTGGCGGCGTTAGCCCCGTGCATCAGCCGGGTGAACTCACCGCTTTTCATCATGTTGCCGCCAAATTCGTTGGCCATTGCCTCCCATTGGCCCAGCATTTCGCGAAACAATGCCGCAGGATCAGTAGGGGAGGAACCAGCCATAACTACATCCTTCACGCGTGGAGTCGGCTCGTCAAGCGGCGTTTGGGGTGCTAAAGTCGTATTGCGTGCCAATTTCATGCTGCGCAACATATGCTGCAGCGCAACCGTTATTGATGTCAGGAGAAGATGCGATGGCCACCGCCCTCAAACCCGCCCCCAGCGTTCGCGATCGTTGCTCACCCGAGGAATGGCAGGCCCGTGTTGATCTGGCGGCCGCCTATCGGCTGGTGGCGATGTATGGCTGGGACGATCTGATCTTCACGCATCTCTCCGCGCGCGTGCCCGGTCCCGAGCATCATTTCCTGATCAATCCCTACACGCACATGTTCGAGGAAATGACCGCCTCGGCGCTCGTCAAGATCGATGTCGACGGCAACAAGGTCGATGACACGCCCGCCCCGGTGAACCGCGCCGGTTTTGTGATCCATTCGGCGATCCACATGGCGCGGGAGGATGCGGCATCAGTGATGCATCTGCACACACCTTATGGTCAGGCGGTGTCGGCGATGGCCGAAGGGCTGCTGCCGCACACCCAGACCTCGATGATCGCCGGGCATGATGTGGCGTATCACGAATATGAAGGCATCGCGACCGAACTTGAGGAGCGCGAGCGGCTCGTCGAGGATCTCGGCACCAAGCACACGATGATCCTGCGCAACCACGGCACGCTCGCGGTGGGGGCGACGGTCGCGCAGGCATTCCTGCGCCTCTATTTCCTCGAGCGCGCGTGCGAGGCGCAGGTGCATATGCTGGCAGCGGGGCGGAATGGGCTTCACAACCCGCCGCAAGGTGTCGAAGGCAAGGTGGAGGAGCAGTCGAGCGGTGCGGGGATGGCGATGCTCGCCCAGGGGCTGGCATGGCCGGCGCTGCTACGGAAGCTCGATCGGCATAATCCGGGTTATGCGGAATAGGGGGCGGCTAAGCCCCAAGCTCATTGCCGTCACCCAGGGCTTGACCCGGGGTCCCGCTGTCGCGGAGACGAAGAAAAAGCTGGACCCCGGGTCAAGCCCGGGGTGACGATTGGGGCAGGGTGGCTACCGCCCATTGATGAATGTTGACGTTGTGCTCCCGCGAAGGCGGGAGCCCAGGCTGGGTCCCCGCCTTCGCGGGGACACAACTGATATTGAAGTGCCGACTAACCTCGAACCGTCTTCATCCCACCCTCAAGGCATCAGAATCACGCGCCCAACCGCCTGTCGGCTCTCGATATAGGCATGCGCTTCGGCCGCTTCGGACAGCGCGTAACGCCGGTCGATGAGCACCTCGATCTTGCCCTGCGCGACGTCCTCAATCAGCCCCTGAATCATGTCGTGGACGCGGTCGGTCATGATTTCAGCGCCCAGGAATACACCGCTGAGCGATTGATTGCCGTACATCAGCGTCGCTACATCCACCTTCATCGGCTCGCGCCCGGCTGCCCCCACCATCGACAGGCGGCCGCGATAGGCTAGCGAATCGATTGAGGATTGCAGCGTGGTCCCTCCGACCGGATCGACCACCACGTCTGCGCCCTTGCCGCCGGTCAGGCGCTTCACCTCAGCGGCAACGCCATCGCGCGCATAATTGATCCCGTGATCGAGGCCATACACCTTCAGCCGGTCAAGCCGCTCGTCGCTCGATGCAGTGGCGATCACGGTCGCGCCCGCTTGTTTCGCCAGCTGGATCGCGGCGATACCGACGCCGCTTGCGCCCGCCTGAATGAGCGCGACCTCGCCCGATTTGAGCTGGCCGCGCCCGAACAGGCATTCATGTGCGGTGCCGAACGCCACCGGCACCACGGCGGCCTTGGCCGGATCGAGCCCGGCGGGGATAGGCCAGCAATTGCGCGCCGGAACGGGGCGCAGCTCAGCGTGCGAGCCATAGCCATCGACGGTTGCCACCCGGTCGCCGACTTTCAGGTGGGTCACCTCGGCACCCACTTCGATGATCTCGCCGGCTGCCTGATAGCCGACGATATGCGGCGTGGTCGCCAGCGCCCCGCGCAACCGATTGAGCGTATCGCCCCCCTCCACGCTCACCGCCTCAACGCGGATGACGACACCCTTGGGGTGGCAGACGGGATCGGGCACGTCCTCATAACGAAGGACGCTCGGGTCTCCGTTCTGATAATAGACGGCAGCTTTCATCAACTTGCTCCTGCGATGTTTTGCGGCATCTGTGCCGCCTTTGGTAGGGAGCGCAAGGCCTTCAACACCCTATCGCTTCAGCCAGCTCCACCAAGCTCCCTGCCGACCATTCCCAGTCCTGCGCCATATGCGCGTCGGGGGCTTTCGCACCGCCATATTCCATCGGCCGGTCGATATAGGCGCATTGCAGCCCGCACGCCCGCGCGGCGCTCAGATCGCTGTGATGCGCGGCGACCAGGCACAGCTCATGCGGCGCAATGCCGAGTAGATCGGCGGTGCGAAGATAGGATTCGGGCGTCGGCTTGAACGCCTGCACGGCTTCCGCGCCCAAAATCGCATCGAACACCATGCCGCTGCGGCGCGCGATCTCCATCGTCAGCGCGATATTACCGTTGGACAGGGTGACCAATGGATAGCGCCCCCGCAGCCGCACCAGTCCCGCCACCACATCCGGCCAGGGATCGAGCCTGCGCCACGCAAATGCAAATTCCGCCGCCGCTGCGTCATCCAGCACAAGATTATGCCGCGCCAGCAGGATATCGAGCGTCTCGCGGTTCAGCACATCCAGCCGCGTAAAGGCCCGCTTGCCCGATCGCACCGCCTCCATCGCTGGCTGGTACAGCCCCCGCCACGCATCGGCGAAACCGGCGGGGTCGATATCGTCGCGGCCCGCCCGCGCGAACACCGCCGCTGCTTCGCGCGCGATGCTGATGCGCCAGTCGACGAGTGTCCCGAAAACATCAAAGGCCAGCACTTTGATGGCGGGCATCTTGACCTCGGGCATGATCGGCTCTCCAACCGGGCGAATAAGGGGCGTCCGTCGCGGGTTTCTGCGGGGGCGTCAATCGCGGTGCAATCAGGGGGTGGATATGGCGCAAGGAATGCCGCGTGGCGGTTGGTGGTTGCTGATCCTTGGCCTCGTGCTCGCGCTTGGCGGGGCGATGCTCGCAAACCGCATCCAGACCGCCGGCGGGGTCGAGATCCGCGACATCCGCTTCATCGGCACCGGCGGCAAGCGGATGAGCGCATTGCTCTATGTTCCCAGCACCGCCACCCCCACCAGCAAGGCACCCGGCATTCTCGCGGTCCACGGCTATATCAACTCGCGCGAAACCCAGTCCGGCTTCGCGATCGAATTCGCGCGGCGGGGCTATGTGGTGCTCGCGCTTGATCAGACCGGACATGGCTATAGCCAGGGGCCGTCCTTCTCCAACGGGTTCGGCGGGCCGGACGGGCTGGCGCATCTGCGCAGCCTGCCGATGGTCGATACCGCCAATATCGGGATGGAGGGGCACAGCATGGGCGGCTGGACGGTGCTCGCCGCCGCCGCTGCCTATCCCGATGATTACAAGGCGATCGTGCTCGAAGGATCGTCGACCGGCGCGCCCTTTGCCAAGGATGGCAGCCCCAGCTGGCCGCGCAATCTGGGGCTGGTCTTCAGCCAGTATGACGAATTTTCGAAACTGATGTGGGATGTGGACAAGGCGCGCGACGTGGTCGATTCCCCCAAGCTGAAGGCGGTCTTCGGCACCAGCGAGCGGATCGTGCCGCGCAAACTCTATGGCTCCATCGCTGATGGCACCGCGCGCATATTGGCGACGCCTGCGGTCACCCACCCCGGTGACCATATCTCGCCCGAAGCGATTGCGCGCGCGATCGACTGGTTTTCCGTCACCCTGAAGGGCGGCAAGCCGATCCCGTCGAGCGAGCAGATCTGGTACTGGAAGGAATTGGGCACCGCGCTCGGCCTGGTCGGTTTCGTCATGATCGTGCTCGGCGCGTTCGACATGCTGGTGCGGCTGCCCGGTTTTTCAGGCGTGCGTGGGATCGTCGAGCCGGTGGCGGAGGCCCGTGATGGCCGCTGGTGGCGCGCCTTTGCGATGACGAGCTTCCTGCCCGCACTCACCTTTTTCCCGGTGTTCTCCGGCTTGTATCTGCTCGTGCAGCCCAATCCGGTATTGCCGCAAACGGTATCGACCCAGATCACCATCTGGGCGCTGATCGGCGCGGGGATCAGCTGGCTGATCGGGCGTGGCACGGTCAGCGGGCGGCAATCGGATTGGCTGCCATCGGTGGTGCTGGCGGGGCTGAGCGTCGGGGCGGGCTATGCCGCGCTCGCGGCGGCGGATCAGCTGTTTCACACCGATTTCCGGTTCTGGATCATCGCGGTGAAGCTGCCGACGGTGCAGCAACTGCTGATCGCGCTGATCTATGTCGTGCCGATTACGATCGGATTTCTGGCGAGCGTGCGGGTGCTGGTAGATCGGCTAACGGTGCAGGGCGATGGCTGGGTGGCGCAATATGGCTGGGCAAAGCTTGCGCTGGCGCTCGGCTTCGTCGTGATGCTGGTGCTCGATTACGGGGTGTTCTTCGCGACCGGCCAGTTGCCCACCGCGATCGATCCGCTCAGCACCGTCATCGCGATGCAGTTCCCGGTCGTGCTGGCAGCGGTGGCCGCCATCGCGATCTTCACCTGGCGCCGCACCGGCAGCTACCGCCCCGGCGCGCTGATCGCTGGACTGATGGTGACGCTGTATGTGGTGGCGGGGACCGCGACACAGGGGTGGTGAGGGGTGCGGGGCAGCGACCTAAAGTGGAACCGTCACCCCGGACGAGTTCCGTGGCCCACCGATCCACAAGCCAAAAGGTCGGTGCGATCCAATGCCGGATGGCCATAGAACCAAGCGCTCCTGAACTTGTCGTAGGGTCCGAGAGGTCTTGTGACAGCCAGAGGTCGGCGTGTTCGTGACCAAACAGGTTTGGCTCGTTTGGCAAACGGACGGCTGAAAATGGGTGGTTAGGCGACTGGCAGCTTTTGGCTGAAAGCATCGCATAGCTGCCCCATTAAGGCGCTGCACCTTCACGGCGGTTGTCGCCCCAATCTCCGCCATAGAAAGCTTCTTCAGCCAATCCCGAAAGATCCCATGGCGAGGTGGATAGCGGCTGACACTCTGTCAGAGTGCGGTTGCTAACCCCTAACTCCGTGGAGGTAAGCGGACCGAGACGGCTGTTGGCGTTCAGCGCCGCCCGAAAGACTGGTCTCGCTTCCTGTGCCCGTATCGCGCTCAAAATACGCATCAGATCAGCTTCATTGCGCGACCCTGTCTTGGCACAAATTCTCTTGATCTGCCCGCGAAGGGTTTCATCGGTGACTATGCGCACCGCCGCGATGTCCTGTGGATCCAACGAATTGCGCTCGTAAGCGGTTCGGGCGATCCCGCGCCATGATGGCTGATTGACTCCGTAACCCACGTCGATAGCGTCTTTATCAATTAGCCTTAGGGGAGGGTGTTGTGGCGACCGCAAACTTGGATCATGCCGCGCTGGTCGCCGATCTTGTCGAGGCGGTGGACGTGACCGATCGTTGGTCGCGTATGACCAAACATCTCGCCGCTATTGGCATGGACCAGATCAATTACGGTATCCTCGACACGGTTGCTGCCGCGCGCATAGACGCGCCAGTCCGTTTCCTCTCAACGATGGCAAGCGGGTGGATCGATTATTATGGCGACCGAAGGCTCGACCTCTCCGATCCCCATGTGTTGTTCGTACGCAACGGTAATCGCCTCCCTTATCGCTGGGGTGAGAGCGTATTACGGCAACTTGACGAAAGCAGTGCCCGCGAAACCGTTGGTTTAACTGTTGAAGCGGGACTGCGCTCACAGCTTAGCGTTCCAATGCTCGATTCCTTCGGCGGGACGATGCCGGTCGCTGGAATGACATTGGGATCGTCGCTCGCTGAGGGCGAGTATTTTCGCGCAATTGATGGTCGCGAATCTGAACTCGTTATGATCGCGCAGCTGTTCCATCTTTATTCAATCGGCGAAGTACGCCGTGAGCTTTATGGAATCGCCAAACTCTCGTCGCGCGAGCGAGATTGCCTCAGTTACCTCGCACAAGGATTGCGGATCGATGCGATTGCCGACCGCCTCTGCCTGGCGCGCGTCACGATCGAGCTCCATCTCCGGAGAGCCCGCAAAAAGCTGCACGCGGCTACCCTGCCTGAAGCCGTCGCCCGCGCGCTCCTGTTCCAGGAAATCACAATCGGCTGAACGCCGCTATGGATTTACATAGATTGCCCGGCACATCGTTTATCTACATTCTGAAGCTGATAACGACAGTGCGGCATTTTAGCATGAGATCGATAATAACTTAATTTAAAAAATACCGACCGCTAATAGTCGGTATCTTCAGCGTGAATGATCCGCGCCATCATTCCGTCAATGGAATTACTTCATCTTTCATTTTCAATAAAAAAGTTTGATGTCCTGACAGTCTTCATAATTCTACGGTATCATCAAAAGAAAATTGACAATGCTTTTTTTGTATTTGAATCATAAATTTGATCGAACGAGAAACCATTGATGGCACTGCGACAGATTCCTCAATCAGCTGACTTACGGGGCATCAATTTTGCAATTCGAGATTGCGATCACATCGGGCCAAGTACGTTGAAAGCCATCGCCGCGAGTATTCGTGATGTGCGTCGCCTATCAAATTCACAAATGTCTATCGATCCGTCACCCCTGTTCATTCAATACGGAGATCTGGTCATTGCCGGGTTTGCGCCGCAGGTTGCCAAGGCACGCTGGTCTTGTGGCGCGAACGCAGAAAGCCGACGTGCTGCTGGTTTACACGACGGAGACGCAACGTCAGCTATTGGCGTTGCGTCATCGGGGCTAAGCGTCGATGCAGGCACGACTACTGCGGCTAGCCCGATTGCCGCGAATGATGATCCAGCGACAGGTACGATTGATCTGGGTCTTCATGTGGCTCCGGTCACCTTGTATCAGTTAAAGGCGAGCTTGGCTGAAGGGCAGCCCTTTTCTTTCTTGTTCCTGCATTATGCCGATGCTGCAACCATGGCGCAGCCAACCACCGGCAATCAGGCACTTGCCGTTAGCGATGAACATACCGAAGTTTATGCCGCTACGGCAGTTGGTTATGACGACCAACAAGAGGCATTCCTAGTGGTGAAGCAATCCGCCGACCCTAATCGCGCCGACGGTGAAATCATGATGCTGTCTTATGCATATTGGACACATCCGGTCCTCTCGCAGGACATTTGGACAGTTTGGAAGTCGAAGCCACAAATTTGAGCCTAGGGAGGCAATCGGAGGATACTGCGTCGATGGCAGAGTCCATCGATCGAAGGACGGCTTTTGTTACATGCGGACGTTCAAGACCGCGCGTGCAAACGACCGACTCTGGGGCGGAAGCCGCCCGTCCGCTCTTTCACCAGATTGCCGCCGTTCCACCTTTGGGCAGGAGCGCATGGCGGTGACTGGGTAAATGTTCGAAATTGGCGGTTAGCGAGCACTTCAACTTCGGTTGTGTCCCCGCGAAGGCGGGGACCCAGTCTGGGCTCCCGCCTTCGCGGGAGCACAAAATCAACGGCTGCAACCGGGGTTAAAGCTGTCTTGTGCACAGGAAAAGCCCTAACTGTCGCACCAAGCCGACCCAATATCGTTTTCCTACAAGCCCCGCTTTGTGGCAAAGCGTCGATCATGATCGTTACGAAAAACGCCTCCAAACCGCTCCGCAACGGCCATTTGCGTCAAGTTGCGCAAACCGATGGAGACCCGCAACTTCCGCAACTTTGCGTTGCACCTTACCTCGGGAATCGCGCCGCATGATCCCCGGCTTCGACCTCGATTCGTTTGTCCGCGCGACGCTTGCCGAGGATCTGGGGGAGGGGGGCGATATCACGTCGGCCGCTGTCATTCCGGCGGAGGCGCGCTTTGCCGGGGTGATGGATAGCCGCGATCCGATAGTGGTCGCTGGCCTGCCGATCGCGGAGGCGTTTTTCCGCGCGCTCGATCCGGGTGCCGTGATCGAGATGTTGGTGGAGGAGGGCGCACGCGTGCCCGCCGGCACCGATTTGATGCGGATCGAAGGCAGTGCGCGCGCCATGCTGACGGCGGAGCGATCGGCGCTTAACACCGTCCAGCATCTGTCGGGCATTGCGACGATGACGCGTGGTTATGTCGACAAGATCATGGGCACCGGCGCGATCCTGCTCGATACCCGCAAGACGATCCCCGGGCTTCGTCTGCTGGAGAAATATGCGACGCGGATGGGCGGCGCGACCAATCACCGCATGGGGTTGTGGGATGCGGCGATGATCAAGGATAATCACGTCGCGGTCGCCGGATCGGTTGAGGAGGCGGTGCGCCGTGCCAAGGCGGCGGGGATTGCGCGGATCATCGTGGAGGTCGACCGGGTCGATCAGATCGAACCCGCGCTTTCGGCAGGCGCGACCCATTTGCTGCTCGATAATATGCCGCCGCCCATCCTGCGCGGTGCGGTGACGCTGATCGGCGGACGGGTGCCGACCGAGGCCTCGGGCGGGGTGCGGCTCGATACGATCCGCGCGATTGCGGAGACGGGCGTCACATACATCAGCGTCGGGCGGCTGACCCAGTCGGCCCCGGCGGCCGATATCGGGCTGGATTTTAGCACCGTTTCGGAGCCACTTGGCTGATCCTTCGCTACCCATTGCCATGATTTGGCGTTAGATGTCTGCAAGTTACGTAACGGGGGTTCTTCATGCCGATGTCACGCCTGCGCCGCTTCGCTGCTCTGATCGTCGCTGCTGCAGCGGTGGCATCGCCGGGCCTCGCTTATGCCCAGGCCTATAGCTGCGCCGTTCCCGATCGGGTGCCGGTGCCGCGCGCCGATGGCCCCAGCGCCAGCCAGCCCAAGCGGGTGCTCCCGATCGGCAGCTATACGCTCGCCATCAGCTGGACCCCGCAATATTGCCGGAGCAACGCGCGAGATGAATCGGCTCGGTTTCAGTGCGGCAGCGGTAACCGCTTCGGCTTTACGCTCCACGGGTTGTGGCCCGACGGTACGGGGGAGAAATGGCCGCAATATTGCAAACCGGCCGAGATTTTGCCGCCAGCAGTGATCCGCAAGAATCTGTGCGCCACGCCCTCACCGCAACTGCTCCAGCATGAATGGGCCAAGCACGGCACCTGCATGAACACGACGCCCGATGGCTATTTTGACAAGGCGACCGGCTTGTTCGGGCGGCTGCGCTATCCTGACATGAACGCGCTGTCACGGCGGCGGCTGACCGCGGGGCAGCTCGCGACCGCCATGGCCCGCGCCAATCCCGGCGTGCAGGCGAACATGATGCGCATCACCGCTACGCGACAGGGCTGGCTCGATGAAATCTGGCTGTGCCTGGACAAGCAACTGCGCTTCACCGCCTGCCCAGCGCATCAGGGCGGGCTGGCACCGGGCAATCCGATCAAAATCTGGCGCGGGCGGCGATAGGGGCGGGTTAACCTGCAAACCAGCGCGCGAGCGACCCGACAGTACAAAGGGAGATTGAATGCACGGCTGACGGTACCACTGCCGATCAACGCTGTATCTCATTGGATATATCGTTGACATGGTCAATCCGATCGGGCCCAAAGCGCTATGATCACCGAAATCAACCTGCTGCTCGCCCTTTGCCTGATGCTCGGCGCGACATTGTATTCGAGCGTCGGCCATGGCGGGGCATCGGCTTATATCGCCATCATGGCGCTGTTCGGCTTGCCGACGGCAGTGATGCGGCCCACCGCGTTGGCGCTGAACGTGCTGGTATCGGGCTTTGCGTCAGTGCGGTTCATTCGTGCGGGGCAGTTTCGCTGGCGAATCCTTTGGCCGTTCCTGCTCGGCGCACTCCCAATGGCTTATGTCGGCGGGATGATCACCTTGCCGAGCAACACTTATCGCCCGATTGTCGGCGTGGTGTTGTGGCTGTCGGCCGCGCGTCTGCTCTGGCCGCGGGCGATTGTGGCGAGTACCGAGGTGCGAGACCCGCCAATCGTCCCGGCGATCCTGGCCGGCGTTGGCATCGGGCTGCTGTCGGGTCTGACCGGCACTGGCGGCGGTATCTTCCTGTCGCCGCTGTTGCTGTTGTTTGCCTGGGCCCAGCCGAAACAGGCATCGGGGGTCGCAGCGGTCTTCATCTTCGCCAATTCGATTTCGGGCCTCGCGGGTAACGTCGCGTCGCTGCAGCAATTGCCCGACGGATTGCCGTTATTCGCCGGTGCAGTGCTGATTGGCGCGACCATCGGCACGACGCTGGGGATCAAATTGCCCGAGCGTTTAGTGCTCCGCTCGCTCGGCCTTGTGCTGATCGTCGCGGGCGCCAAGCTGATTGGCGTGTATTGATGCTGTGCTGGTGGTGCGGTCGCCGCAGCAATGGCCACAGCATCACAAATCCGGAAAGGATCAGGGGAGAGGTGTCGGAAGGCACCATCGCCAAGTCATGGCGAATGATATGAGCGCGCGAAACCCAAATCGGTCTCGCGCGCTCATGTGAGGGTAGCAGTCGAACGATTCGTTAGAACTTCACGCCGAATTCGCCGCCGAACACGCGTGGTTCGTTAACGAAACCCGTCAAATTGTTGAAATCGATTCCGCCAACCGCTTGCGTTGTGTTGGTGATGTTACGGGCAAAGGCCGAAAGCTCGTAGCGTCCCGTCTTGTAACCGATCCGCAATCCGCCCTCGAGCAGGTGCGTGCTCTGGAATTCGACCGAGTCGTACAGGAAGAAATTGATCTTCGATCGATACGCCCAGTCGGTATAGGCGTAGAGTTCGCCCGACCCGAGCGGGACGCTATAGCGCGCCGTCCAGTTGGCGATCCAGCGCGGCGATTGTGGCAGGCTGTTGCCGTTGATGTTGACGATGGCCGATGTGAACGGCGCGGTCGGCACGACGATCGGATCGCGCACCGTGCACAGCGCCACACCATCGAACCCTTGCACGCCGCACGCGGCGGTCGTCAGATTACGATCACGGATTTCCGTGTGGTTATAGCTGAGCCCTGCGGTAAGCGTCAGGTTCGGTATCGGGCGTAATTCCGCATCTGCCTCGAAGCCGTAACCGCGAACATTGTCCGCGTTCAGCAGTCGGTTCGAGTTGACCCCGCCACCAACCGCGGTGAGCTGCGCATTGTCGAGATCATAGTAGAAGCCGTTGAGGTTCAGGCGTCCGCGACCGTCGAGAAAGGTCGATTTGATGCCCGCTTCCCACGATTGGATCGTTTCCGATGCGGCTGTTGTTACACCGTCCTCCAGAGTCTGCGCGGTATTGGCGGGAAACAGGATGCGGCCCTGGATGCTCGGCGCCCGATAGCCCTTTGCCGCCCGGGCATAGAGGTTGATATCGTCGGTCGCCTTGTAGTTGACGGTCGCGTCCCACGTCACATTCTCGCCGTTGACCGAACGGCGCACGGTGCCGAGCGGATCCTGGAGGAAGTTGGGGAACTGTGTGTCGCGGGTGCGGGCCACAAAGTAATCGCGGTCATCATTGTTATACCGCACGCCGCCGGTGACGCTCAGTTGATCGGTCAGCTTGTACGTCAACGATCCGAACACGCCGTACGCTTTGCTGTCCTGATCCTGATCGACCAGAATGTTCACGCCGCCGCGCGCATTGTTGGGGTCGCCCAGCGTCGAAAAATTCTCGCTGACGATGCGCAACTGTTCACTGAAATAGAAGAAACCGGCCTGATAGCTCAGCGCATTGTCGCCATTGCTGGCCAGGCGGAATTCCTGGGTGAACTGGCGCAGCCGGGGCACGCTGTCGCGCGTTTCGGCGGTGAAGGGGATGTTGCCCGGTCCAAAGAGCCCGGCCGGCAGGAAATTCGCACCGAAGCCGCCATCGACATCGCCGACCGACGTGGCATCACCGCTCCAGTAGCTCGTCACCGAAATGAGCGACACTGGCCCCGTATCGTAGGTCACCCGTGCCGAGAGGTTCTGGGTATCGACTTTCTGCTCATTTTGCCCATCGATCGACACGCGGTCACGAACGAAATTGGCATTGAGCCCGGTCTGCCCCTTGGTGAACACATTCGCACGGAACAGGCGAGCGGTGCCGCGCAGCGTCCGCAATTGCCCTGTCAGCAGAACATCGAACTGGTCGGTCGGCTTGATGAGGATTTGCGCACGGCCTGCGAATTCTTCAAAACCTTCGAATCGATTGCGGGTCGTGCCGGCTGGCACAACATTGTCCACATAGCCGTCCTGGCGCTGATACAAGGCGGAAATGCGCACGCTGACGGTGTCGTCAACGATCGGCGCGCCGATCGCACCTTGTGCGTTCACGTTATTGAAGCTGCCATAGGAAACGCGGCCATAGCCGTTCAGCGTATTGCTCGGCTTGACCGAATCGAACTTGACGATGCCGGCCGGCGTGTTGCGACCGAACAAGGTGCCCTGCGGCCCGCGCAGCACTTCCACCCGTTCGAGATCGAATACCGGGAACCCTTTCAGGATCGGGTTTTCGAGCACGACATCGTCATAAACGAGGCTGACCGGCTGCGACGCGTTGAAGTCGAAATCGGTATTGCCAAGGCCGCGGATGTAGAAGCGCGGAAAAGTGCGACCGAACGATGATTCGATTAACAGACTGGGGACGCGGCCCGACAGGAAGCGGATATCCTGGCCGCCCGCCGCAATGTTATCGAGCAGTTCGCCGCGAACCACCGACACCGAAAGTGGCACATCCTGGAGCTTTTCCTCTCGCCGTTGCGCCGTAACCGTGATCGTTGCGAGACCGTCGTCGTTCTCGTCAACCTGAGGCGCAGCCTGGGCGGGCGCGGCGGGGGCGGGATCGGCGGCTGCCGCTGGAGTCGCGATCAGCGCCAGCGCGATCAGCGAGGCGCTGCCAGCGAGCGAACGGGCCAGACGACGGGTCGAAATGGGCATAGAAGTCATGATTCCCCCAGTGAAAAAGATGGCGATCCTACCCTGTCATCCGTGTGACCCGGATTGTGCATTGCCCGGTAACAGAATTGTCACAGCACTCAAGATATCGCTGGAGGTGCTCCGCCAATTAGCTGTGGATTGTTGCGCGGTTGCACCACATCGCGCACCGATAGGCAGTTACTTGGCCGGGTCGGCAAACAACCGCCGCAAAAAGGCGATCTCTGCTTGTTGGGCAAGATCCTGGTTGGGTTTCTTGCGCCAGCCATGGCCTTCATCGGCAAACAGAATGTAGGAAACCGGTACCCCGCGCGCGCGAATTGCCTGCACCATTTGTTCGCTCTCGCTGCGCGGCACGCGCGGGTCGTTGGCACCCTGTTCGATCAGCATTGGCTTGGTGATGCCCGCCACATTGGCGCGCGGTGAAATACGCGCGAACACCGCTTGCATCTTCGGGGTACGTTCATCGCCATATTCCGCCCGGCGCGCGTCGCGGCGATAGGCTTCGGTATTCTGAAGGAACGTGGTCCAGTCGCCGATCCCGAACAGGTCGACCCCGCCCGCCAGCTTGTCGCTATATTTGGTCATCGCCGCGAGTGACATATAGCCGCCATAGGAACCCCCATAGACGGCGATCTTTGACCCATCGAGATCGGGTTGCGCCTTGATCCAGTCGATCAGCGCGCCGATGTCTTTCACGCTGTCCTCACGCTTTTCGGCATTGTCGAGGTTCAGGTAGCGCGTGCCATAGCCGGTCGATCCGCGCACATTGGGGACGATCACGGTTGCGCCAAGCAAATCGGCAAAGGCGGCGGGTGTTGTCGACCAACCGGGGCGCGATTGCCCCTCCGGTCCGCCATGAATAATGATGACGACCGGCGTTTTTGCGCCCGCTGGCACAGTCTTGGTGCGATAAACGAACGCTGGCACCGATAGCTTGTCGAAGCTCGCGAAGCGGATCAGCTTTGGTTCGGGCATCATTGCCTTGTCGATCGGCCCGGCTTCGGATTCGGTCCAGCGATCGAGCCTTCCGGCCGTCACGTCCCAGCTCCACACATCGCCCGGATCGCTCGCGGTGGCGATCCCGATCGCGAGGTTGCGGCCATCGCGCGAGAATTTTAGTCGACCGACGACGCCTTTCGGCAGGGCAGGTTGCGGCAGCGCGCGGCGGGTGACGAAATCCTGCACGGTCACCCGCGAATAGCCATCCTCATTGGAGGTATAAGCCAGGATGCGGCCGTCCTCGCTCAGGTCGAAATCCTCGACGCCCCAGGGTGACGGAGGTGATACCGGGGTCGCCGTACCGGTCGCGATATCGATTTCGACCAGGCGATCGACATCGCTGCCGCGATTACTGATCACCAATACGGACTTGTCGTCGCGCGCAAAAGTTGCGCCCGACAGGCTCGCCTTGGGACCCTTGGCGATCTCGGTGGTTTGGCCGGTTGCAATATCGAGTAGGAACAACTGGCTTTCGACTGCCGAGGTCCGGTGCGTCAGCAGCAACGTCTTGCCGTCAGCCGACAGGTCCGAAGGGTTGGTGACGCCGTTGCCGCTATAGATCATCTTTCGCGATGCCGGATCGGCAGGGTTGGCGCGCCAGATCGTGCGGTCGCCCGATCCCTTGGTTGCCTGCGCCCAATAAATCAGCCCGCCATCGCCCGCCATCACGATCGCGCCGTTCTGGGTGCCCGTCTCGGTCAGCTGGATGGGCTTCAGGTCAGGCCCCATTGCATAGATCTGCACCCATTCGTCGCCCCCGGTATCGCGGCTGAACAACAGCCGGTCGGTGCCGGGGATGGATCGCGCACCGCCGATCGGCTCGGCGGCAAAGGTGATTTGCTTGCGCGCCATGCCGGGGCCCTTGACGTGGTGCAGCTGCGGTGTCGCCCCGAACCGCGTCAGGATCAGCATGCTGCCATCGGGCATCCAGTCGGCAAACCCTGCCGCCCGACTTTCCCGATACCGCGCCAGATCGCGCACCAGATCGGCGGGGATGGGGGGGACATTCTCCAGCGTCGCCGCGCCGATCACACGGGTTTCGACCTGCTGCGCCTGGGCGGGCAGGGCTAGGGCGGCAAGGCAGGTGGCGGCGAACAGAATGGTGCGCATGAATGTCTCCGTCGGTAAGGTACCGAGACTAGGGCCGCGGGGTTGCGACGCAAGCGGAATGGACGACGTCGAATTGCGCATTTGCCTTGATCAGCTGGGATGGCTGGATGCCGAACATATGGCGGAAGGTGGTACTGAAATGTGCCGAGCTCGCAAAGCCGCCCTCCATCGCCGCATCGGTCAGGTTTGCGCCGTCCTTCAGCGCAATCGCCGCAATCGCCAGCCTGCGCCAAAGCCGGTATCGGCGAAACGGGACGCCCGTTGCGCGTTTGATCGAGCGGTGGAAATGGCTTTCCGACATACCCGCGAGGCCGGCGGCGATCTTCGCCGATCCAAAGTCATGGGGTCGTTCGTCGATTGTACGGATTACGGCCGCGATGCCGGGGGAGGGCACTTCGCCAGAATGGTCGTTCAAACCTAGCGTTGCGATTAGCGTCGGCACGATCTCCGGCGCTGCATGACTCTTGGCAATCTCCGCACATCTGGTCGCAATATGTGCTGGTGCTTCTGGCCGCGAGGCGATGTGCGCTGCGATCGCTCCTTGGTCATCGGCCAGTGCATCGAGATAGACGAACATCATCGGTCCCGCCGCGATCAGGTGGTGCAGCGTGTTAGGCGGTATCAGCGCGATCATCCGGGTCTCGGTCGGGCGTTCCGGCGTCCGCAGCCAAGCGACCTCGAACGGCACGGCCAGCGCGACCGCTAGCGTGGCGACGGCATTGCGATGCGGCGAAAGCGCCAGGCCCGGACCTATATAGATCGCCCGCGCACCAGCCAGGATGATGCGGGGACTATCCGCGATCGGATCAGAAAGTTGTTGAGGAGTCACCGACGACAACGTGCCGGGGATTGGCAGAGATGCAAAGTGGCCCGGACGCGAATTCGCACGCTATCGTCGGAACGCTTCCCAGGTAACCAGTGCGAGCAGTGGAAGGCCAGCGGCATCGGTCAGCGCAATCGTGCGGAGCGCGCCTGCCGGCGACCCGGCGTTGGTATAAACAATCAGAAACCCAATCATGCTGATCCCAACCACCAGCGCACCGGCACGTCGCGAGGTTTCATCAAAGGCGGCCAGAACAGCGAGTGCAAACACACCCAGAAACAGCGCACCACGGTGCGTCAACAGCATGCCGACACTGCCCGAGGGCGGCACGCCGTAAAGCCGCTGGATCAGCGACGGCATGAACACAGCAAGCGACGGCGTCGCATGGATCGCCGCCAGCCCGAGCCACGCCGCCTTGGTGAGCAATTCCATCGGTTCATTCCTCGCGACGCCAGCCAACCATCACCCGTCGGTTTGGTCATAAAGGCTAGCGCGTCAGCACAGCCGGGGCTTTCATAAACCGATCAATTCAGGGCGATCGCGTTCCCAAAAGAAACCCGCCGCCCGGATCGCTCCGGACGGCGGCTTCTCTACTAGCTGCTGATCGAACGTGATCAGCTGTCAGTGTTCAGGTACTCCCCGGCATCGGCATCGGCATCGGTGCCGTGCCCATCGCCGACAACGGCGGTAAGCGCATCTTCGCGATCACGGTGACAGTGCACTTTATTCTGCCAATTCAGTGCACTGCCACCGTAAAACATATAAGGTCCGCAGCTTAGGTTAAACCAAAGCCTGGCCAAGGCCGTCCGTTTTGCGCTTCCCAGATGGCTTTCAAATCAGGTGTCATCTCGTTTTCGTTTTTGACATCGACTTTTTTTGTTGGTGTTGCAGGAATCGCCCATTCTGCAAAATTCGGAATCGCGATGGAGGAGGATGTCCCATCGAACCAGCTTGCCGTACCTACTTTTGCGGGCGTACGCGCTTCGAAGAAAAAGAAGTGCAACGTATTAGGCAGGTAGGTGATGCTACCGGTAATCTTTTCAACCAGTGTCTGTTTGGTGGCGAAGTTGTGACTCTTGGTCAACTGCTTAGTTAACTCGGCCTCGAAATCTGCGCGGACCTCGCTCGAGACATTGGGGCCGATCCCGGATGCATTGGCTTCGGTCTTTTGAGTATATCCAACCGCCGCTTTTGTGCGATTGCCAAGATCTTCAACAATGCTGTCACTGAATTCCTGAAGGTATTCAAGATTTGTTTCGACATCAAACGTCAGTTCTTGTGTCGAGCGGGACCAGTCTATGATTTTGACAAACATCCCGCGCGACGCAGCAGCGCTGAGATCTATATTTTCAGTAAAACTCATCAGGTCGCGTGCGACGGTCTGCTCTTCGTTCATCAACTGCATTTCATTGCCGAAGACAAAATGGCCCGGCGTATGAAACGCAGTTTTGGATGTAAACATGGTTACTGCGTTCATCATCACAACACGAGTAACTTCAATCCATTCCGGGCGCCATGCATCTGACTGCGGACACAACACGCCAAGCTTGTAGATTGGTCCGAGGTCGCGAACCTCGTCAGGGCCGAAAGTCCATGAGTCGGTATCCCCGGCCTCGGTCTCGTCATATCTTGGCTTGTTTTTGAGAAGCATTAATTCGCTTATTCCGTTCACCCCGTATAGGCGTACATAAATCTGATCATCGGTACCAGAATCCTTCAATTGCGATGTTTTTGTCGTCACTTGATAATATGCAAAATGCATACGCGTATCTGCGGGGCGACCTAGGCTGGCCGGATCTACACCGTAATCTTTGGGATCTAGATAATCAGGCATCCTATACTCCTTTCGTGCTGACACAGACACGAATAACAGCGTAAAATTACAATATGAAGCGAGTGCCACAGTGACACGACGTAAATACTCGTACTAGGCCGTGTTGATAAAAGGGATTCTCAAACGGTCCAGGTTCTAATTCAACGCTGCTCGTTGGGGAGCAGTGATGGATCGCGGGGATTTGTCGGATGCGGAGTGGAAACTGATCGGGTCACCAATTCCGGGGACACCACCAATTCCCGGGACACAATACTTGACCCCTTCGTGTTAGCGATCACCATTGCCGCGTTTGCCGCTGATCGCTCAACCCCAGTAGCCTGATTGCGCATAGAGTATGCTCAATCGCCCATCGCCGCCTCGCAAAAAAACCGCCGCCCGGGTTCCCCCGGACGGCGGTTTTTCATCCAACGCTGATCGAACGCAATCAGCTGTCGGTGTTCAGATAATCCCCGGCATCGGCATCGGTGCCGTGACCGCTGGTAATCACTGCACCCAGCGCATCGTCACCCGTGCCGCCTGCATCGCGCGCCGAGCGATGAAGCTCTGCTGCATGCTCTTCAGCGGCCGAGTTTGGTGCGGTAATCGCCACTTCGTCCATCCGGCGCTGTGCCACGCGCATCGCCGCATCGCGCGAATTGGCGGTCACGCGCAGGCGGTTCAGGCCTGCACCGGTGCCTGCCGGTATCAACCGGCCGACGATCACGTTTTCCTTCAGGCCGATCAGCGTGTCCTGCTTGCCCTGAACCGCTGCCTCGGTGAGGACGCGGGTGGTTTCCTGGAACGACGCCGCCGAGATGAAGCTGCGGGTCTGCAGCGACGCCTTGGTGATGCCGAGCAGAACGGGCTTGCCGACGGCCGGCAACTGCTTCTTTTCGAGCTTCGAGTTGATGTCGTCCATCTCCTCGCGGTCGACCTGTTCGCCTGCCAGCAGCGTGGTGTCGCCGCCATCGGTGATCTCGACCTTTTGCAGCATCTGGCGAACGATCACCTCGATGTGCTTGTCGTTGATCTTCACGCCCTGGAGACGATACACTTCCTGGATTTCCGCGACGAGATATTCCGCGAGCGGTTCGATACCGAGCACCTCGAGAATGTCATGCGGATCTGGTGAACCGCCGATCAGGTTATCGCCGCGCTTGACGTAATCGCCTTCCTGCACGTCGATCACCTTCGACTTCGGCACCAGATATTCCACGACCTCGCCGCCATCCTCGGGCTGGATGCCGATCTTGCGCTTGGCCTTGTAATCCTTGCCAAACACGACCCGGCCCGAAACCTTGGCAATGATCGCGTTTTCCTTGGGCTTGCGCGCTTCGAACAGCTCGGCAACGCGGGGCAGACCGCCGGTGATGTCGCGCGTCTTGGCGCTTTCGCGTGACACACGGGCAAGCACGTCACCGCCCGAAACAGTCGCCCCATCCTCGACCGAGAGCGTCGCCCCGGCCACGAGCATGTAACGGCCCGCTTCCTCGGCACTCGCTCCGGTGAGGGTCAGGCGCGGACGCAAATCCTCCTTCGACTTGGTCGCGGCGCGATATTCGGTGACGACGCGCTGGGTGATGCCCGTCGCTTCGTCTGCCTGCTCGGTCAGCGTCTTGCCCTCGATCAGATCGACATATTTCACGACACCGGGATTTTCGGTGATCACCGGCATGGTGAACGGATCCCATTCGGCCATCCGGTCGCCCTTGGTCAGCTGATGACCATCGGGGAACAAGACGTACGCGCCGTACGGAATGCGGTGAACCGCACGCTCGCGGCCTTCGGCATCGATGATGGCGAGTTCGCCCGAGCGGCTCAGCACCACGCGGCGGCCACGCTGATCCTCGATGATCCGCAGGTCGCGATATTCCATCCGGCCATCGGCCACGGCTTCGAGGTTCGACTGCTCGTTGAGCTGCGCCGCGCCGCCGATGTGGAAGGTCCGCATCGTCAGCTGGGTGCCCGGCTCACCGATCGACTGGGCAGCAATAACGCCGACCGCCTCACCGATATTCACCGGCGTACCGCGAGCCAGATCGCGACCATAGCATTTGCCACAGACGCCGATCTTGGTTTCGCACACGAGCGGGCTGCGGATCTTGCAGCTTTGCGTGCCCAGCGCCTCGATCGTCGCGATCATCGGCTCGTCGAGCAAAGTGCCCGATGGGATGACGGTCGCGTTGGTCTTCGGATCGATGATGTCCTCAGCCGTGGTGCGACCCAGAATACGCTCGCCGAGTGAAGCGATCGTCGAGCCGCCCTGCACGATCGCGCGCATTTCCAGCGCCCGTTCGGTACCGCAATCGAGCTCGACGATGACGCAATCCTGCGACACGTCGACCAGACGACGGGTGAGATACCCCGAGTTCGCCGTCTTCAACGCCGTATCCGCAAGACCCTTACGGGCACCGTGGGTGGAGTTGAAGTACTCAAGGACGGTCAGGCCTTCCTTGAAGTTCGAGATGATCGGCGTTTCGATGATCTCGCCCGATGGCTTGGCCATCAGCCCGCGCATACCAGCAAGCTGCTTGATCTGTGCCTGCGAACCACGGGCGCCCGAGTGCGCCATCATGTAGATCGAGTTGATCGGGGCTTCGCGGCCATTGGGCAGCTTCTTGATCGACTTGATCTCGTCCATCATGGCGTTCGCCACCTGGTCTCCGCAACGGCTCCAGGCGTCGATCACCTTGTTGTACTTTTCCTGCTGGGTGATCAGGCCGTCCTGATATTGCTGCTCATAATCCTTCACCTGCGCACGCGCATCATCGACCAAGCCGATCTTCGCGTCCGGGATGATCATGTCGTCCTTGCCGAACGAGATGCCGGCCTTGAACGCGTGGCGGAAACCGAGCGCCATGATCGCATCGGCGAACAGCACGGTCTCCTTCTGGCCGGTGTGACGATAGACCTCGTCGATCACGTCGCCGACGTCCTTCTTGGTCAACAGACGGTTGACGATGTCGAACGGCACCTTGGCGCTCTTCGGCAGCGTTTCACCGAGCAGCATGCGGCCCGGGGTCGTCTCGAACCGCTTGAGATAGGGCTTGCCCGCCTCATCAGTCTGCGGAACACGGGCGATGACCTTGGTGTGGAGCGTCACGGCGCCTGAATCGAGTGCGTGATGCACTTCGGCCATGTCGGTCAGCATCATGCCTTCGCCGGGCTCACCCTCCTTCATCATCGTGATGTAATAGAGGCCCAGCACCATGTCCTGCGACGGCACGATGATCGGCTTGCCGTTGGCAGGAGACAGAATGTTGTTGGTCGACATCATCAGCACGCGTGCTTCGAGCTGCGCTTCCAGCGACAGCGGCACGTGGACGGCCATCTGATCGCCGTCAAAGTCGGCGTTGAACGCCGAGCAGACGAGCGGATGAAGCTGGATCGCCTTGCCCTCGATCAGCACGGGTTCGAACGCCTGGATGCCGAGACGGTGAAGCGTCGGCGCGCGGTTGAGCATCACGGGATGCTCGCGGATCACCTCGTCGAGGATGTCCCAGACTTCCTTGCGCTCCTTCTCGACCCACTTCTTCGCCTGCTTGAGGGTCATCGACAGACCCTTGGCGTCAAGGCGCGCATAGATGAACGGCTTGAACAGCTCGAGCGCCATCTTCTTCGGCAGGCCGCACTGGTGCAGCTTCAGTTCCGGCCCGGTCACGATAACCGAACGACCCGAATAATCGACTCGCTTGCCGAGCAGATTCTGACGGAAACGGCCCTGCTTGCCCTTGAGCATATCGGACAGCGACTTGAGCGGACGCTTGTTGGCGCCCGTGATCGTGCGGCCGCGGCGGCCGTTATCGAACAGCGCGTCGACGGCTTCCTGCAACATACGCTTTTCGTTGCGGACGATGATGTCCGGCGCGCGCAGCTCCATCAGCCGCTTCAGGCGGTTGTTGCGGTTGATGACGCGGCGATAGAGATCGTTCAGATCCGACGTCGCAAAGCGGCCACCGTCGAGCGGCACCAGCGGGCGCAGTTCGGGCGGGATGACCGGCACGACCTCAAGGATCATCCACTCAGGCTTGTTGCCCGAATCGATGAAGCTTTCGACGACCTTCAGCCGCTTGATGATCTTCTTTGGCTTCAGTTCCGACTTCGTGACCGCCAGCTCTTCGAGCAGCTCCTTGCGCTCACCCTCAAGATCGAGGTCCTGCAGCATGATCCGCACGGCTTCGGCACCGATCCCGGCCGAGAACGCGTCTTCGCCATATTGATCCTGCGCGTCGAGCAGCTCGTCTTCGGTCATCAGCTGGAACTTCTCCAGCGGGGTGATGCCCGGTTCGATGACGATATAGGCTTCGAAATACAGCACACGCTCAAGCTGCTTCAGCTGCATGTCGAGCAGCAGGCCGATGCGGCTCGGCAGCGACTTCAGGAACCAGATATGCGCAACCGGGGCGGCGAGCTCGATATGGCCCATCCGCTCACGGCGAACCTTCGACACGGTGACTTCAACGCCGCACTTTTCGCAGACGATGCCCTTGTACTTCATGCGCTTGTACTTGCCGCACAGGCACTCGTAATCTTTGATCGGCCCGAAGATGCGTGCGCAGAACAGGCCGTCACGCTCAGGCTTGAACGTGCGGTAGTTGATGGTCTCCGGCTTCTTGATCTCGCCGAACGACCACGACCGGATGCGATCCGGCGAGGCGATCCCGATCTGGATCTGGTCAAAGGTTTCCGGCTTGGCGACCGGGTTTGCGAAGTTGGTCAGTTCGTTCATTTCTCAATTCCTCGCTTGGCGGGAAAATTCATTTCGGCTGGGGGAGGGGAGCACTGCCTACTGGAGGCAGTGCTCCTCCAATCACTCCGCCGCGATCACGACGCCGTCCGAGTCGAACTGGTCGATCGACTTCAGCTCGACGTTCAGGCCCAGCGAGCGCATTTCCTTGACGAGCACGTTGAAGCTCTCCGGAATGCCGGCTTCGAAACTGTCGTCACCCTTGACGATCGCTTCGTACACCTTGGTGCGACCGACAACGTCGTCGGACTTCACCGTCAGCATTTCCTGCAAGGTATAGGCGGCACCGTATGCCTGCAGCGCCCAGACCTCCATTTCACCGAAGCGCTGGCCACCGAACTGCGCCTTACCACCCAGCGGCTGCTGCGTGACGAGCGAGTAGGGGCCGATCGAGCGGGCATGGATCTTGTCGTCGACCAGATGGTGGAGCTTCAGCATATAAATGATGCCCACAGTGACCTTGCGATCGAACATCTCGCCGGTGCGGCCGTCGAACAGCTCGGACTGGCCCGATGTTTCGAGCCCGGCGAGTGCCAGCATTTCCGACACATCCTTTTCGCGCGCGCCGTCGAACACGGGGGTGCCCATCGGGATACCCGTTTTCGAATATTCGGCGAGCTCGGCGATCTGGTCACCGTCGCGGGCGTTGATATCATCGGCATATTGCGGACCGTAGATTTCAAGCAACCTATCCTTGACCGGGGTCGGCATGGCACCGCCCTTGGCATCCGGATTGGCTTCACGCCATTCTTCCAGCGCCTGGTGGACCTGCTGGCCCAGATTGCGCGCTGCCCAGCCGAGATGCGTCTCGAAAATCTGCCCCACGTTCATGCGCGAAGGCACGCCGAGCGGGTTGAGCACGAGATCAACCGGCGTCCCATCGGCGAGGAACGGCATGTCCTCCGCCGGCAGGATGCGGCTGATGACGCCCTTGTTGCCGTGACGGCCGGCCATCTTGTCGCCTGGCTGCAGCTTGCGCTTCACCGCGACGAACACCTTGACCATCTTGAGCACGCCGGGTGGCAGCTCGTCGCCCCGCTCCAGCTTCTCGCGGCGATCATGGAACTTGTCCTGGATCAGCTTGACGGCATCGTCATACTGGCCCTTCACCGCTTCGAGGTCGCTCTGCACCTTGTCGTCGGCAACCGCGAACTTCCACCATTCGTGGCGATCGACGCTGTCGAGCAGGTCGCCGTCGATGACGACGCCCTTCTTCTGGCCCTTCGGCACCGCAGTCGCGGTCTGGCCAACCAGCATTTCGCGCAACCGGCTCCAGGTCGCCCGGTTCAGGATCGAACGTTCGTCGTCCGAATCCTTCTTCAAGCGCTCGATTTCCTCGCGCTCGATCGCCATCGCGCGCTCGTCCTTGTCGATGCCGTGGCGATTGAAGACGCGAACCTCAACAACCGTCCCAGCAACGCCCGGCGGCAGGCGCAGCGAGGTGTCACGCACGTCCGATGCCTTTTCACCGAAGATGGCACGGAGCAGCTTTTCTTCCGGCGTCATCGGCGATTCACCCTTGGGGGTGATCTTGCCGGCCAGAATGTCGCCCGGCTCCACTTCGGCGCCGATATAGACGATGCCCGCTTCGTCGAGGTTGCGGAGCGCTTCCTCGCCGACGTTCGGGATGTCGCGCGTGATGTCTTCCGGTCCGAGCTTGGTGTCGCGGGCCATGACTTCGAATTCCTCGATATGGATCGAGGTGAAGACATCGTCCTTCACGATGCGTTCGCTGATGAGGATCGAATCCTCATAGTTATAGCCATTCCACGGCATGAACGCGACCAGGCTGTTGCGGCCCAGCGCGAGCTCACCAAACTCGGTCGACGGACCGTCGGCGATGATGTCACCAGCCTTGATCACGTCGCCCACCTTCACCAGCGGACGCTGGTTGATGCAGGTGTTCTGGTTCGAGCGCTGGAACTTCATCAGCGTGTAGATGTCGACGCCGGACTTGCCGGCCTCGACTTCGCCGGTGGCGCGGATGACGATACGGGTCGCATCGACCTGATCGACAATGCCCGAACGCTTGGCACCGATCGCCGCACCCGAATCGCGGGCGACGGTTTCTTCCATGCCGGTGCCGACGAACGGCGCTTCGGCACGCACGAGTGGCACTGCCTGGCGCTGCATGTTCGATCCCATCAGCGCGCGGTTGGCGTCATCGTTTTCCAGGAACGGAATCAGCGATGCCGCGACCGAGACGAGCTGCTTGGGGCTGACGTCCATCAGCGTGATGTTGTCAGGGATCGCCATCAGGAATTCGCCCGCCTGACGCGACGAGACGAGTTCTTCCTGGAAGCGGCCTTCGCTGTCGAGATCGGCGTTGGCCTGCGCGATCGTGTGTTTGGCCTCTTCCATTGCCGACAGGTACACGACGTCGTCAGTGACCTTGTGGTCGACGATCTTGCGGTATGGCGTTTCGATAAAGCCGTACTTGTTGACACGGCTGAACGATGCCAGCGAGTTGATCAGACCGATGTTCGGGCCTTCCGGCGTCTCAATCGGGCAGATGCGGCCATAATGCGTCGGGTGAACGTCGCGGACTTCGAAGCCTGCGCGCTCACGCGTCAAGCCACCTGGTCCAAGTGCCGACACGCGGCGCTTGTGGGTCACTTCGGACAGCGGGTTGGTCTGATCCATGAACTGCGACAGCTGCGACGAGCCGAAGAATTCGCGCACTGCCGCAACCGCTGGCTTGGCGTTGATCAGGTCGTTTGGCATGACGGTCGAGACGTCGACCGAGCTCATCCGCTCCTTCACGGCGCGCTCCATGCGGAGCAGGCCGACGCGGTACTGGTTTTCGAGCAACTCGCCGACCGAGCGCACCCGGCGGTTGCCGAGATTGTCGATATCGTCGATTTCGCCCTTGCCGTCCTTCAGGTTGACGAGCGTCTTGACGACTTCGAGGATGTCCTCGGTGCGCAGCGTGGTCACCGTGTCCTCGACGTCGAGGTCAAGGCGCATGTTAAGCTTTACGCGGCCAACCGCCGACAGATCGTAGCGATCGGGATCGAAGAACAACCCGCTGAACAGCGACTCTGCGGTTTCGAGCGTCGGCGGTTCGCCGGGGCGCATCACGCGGTAAATGTCCGACAACGCCTGCTCGCGCTCCTCGGCCTTGTCGGCCTTCAGCGTGTTGCGGATCCACGGACCGGTGGCGACATGATCGATGTCGAGCAGTTCGATCCGGTCGATGCCGGCCTTGTCGAGCAGTTCGAGATTCTCGGCCGACACTTCGTCACCGGCTTCGATATAGATCTGGCCGGTCGACTCGTTGATCAGGTCGTACGCCGAATAGCGGCCGAAGATTTCCTCGGTCGGGATCAGCAGGTCGGTCAGGCCGTCCTTGGCTGCCTTGTTGGCGGCGCGGGGCGAAATCTTCTGGCCGTTGGCGAACACGATCTCGCCGGTCTTGGCGTCGATGATGTCGTACATCGGCTTCTGGCCGCGCCAGTTTTCCGCCTGGAACGGAATGATCCAGCCACCCTGGCCGCGAACGAAGGTCACGCGGTTATAGAAGTGGTTTAGGATTTCCTCGCTGGTCAGGCCAAGCGCATAGAGCAGCGCCGTGACCGGAAGCTTGCGCTTGCGATCGATGCGGACGTTGACGATGTCCTTCGCGTCGAACTCGAAATCGAGCCACGAACCGCGATAGGGAATCACCCGTGCGGCGAACAGATACTTGCCCGATGCGTGCGTCTTGCCGCGATCATGATCGAACAATACGCCCGGCGAGCGGTGCATCTGGCTGACGATGACGCGTTCGGTGCCGTTGATGATGAAGGTGCCGTTGCCCGTCATCAGGGGCATGTCGCCCATATAGACGTCCTGCTCCTTGATATCGAGCACCGAGCGGGCTTCGGTATCGGCATCGACCTCGAACACGATCAGGCGCAGCGTAACGCGCATCGGGGCCGCATAGGTGATCCCACGCTGGCGGCATTCCTCGGTATCGAACTTGGGGGGCTCAAGCTCATAATTGACGAAATCGAGCTCGGCCGTGCCGGCGAAATCGCGGATCGGGAACACGCTGCGCAGCGTCTTTTCCAGGCCGGAGACATAGCCGATCGACGGATCGGACCGCAGGAACTGTTCGTAAGATTCGCGCTGAACCTCGATCAGGTTCGGCATCTGCACCACTTCGTGGATGTTGCCGAACACCTTGCGGATGCGGCGCTTTGCAGTGCCGCCTTCAAATGCCTTGGTCGCCATGGAGTTTTTTTGCCTCAATCAGCCAATATTGTCGGGCACGCCAGAGACACAAAAAGCCGCGTGTCCCGTTTGGTGGCGGGAACCGCAGCTTGCAGCGTCTCTGAAATCACGACTTTCTATACGATCGAGGTGCTGCGCGACGGCGCCTCATTTCCCGAAAGCTGTGATGGAATACGCCAACTAGGGTTTGCGGCTGGGGATGTCAATCTGTCCGCCAATCTGCCGCGATCGAGAGTCGCCGGACGGTCCCGCATCCTGAAAATGTGCCGTTTCACCACATCGATCCTCAGATGATGGGCTGTCTGCGGGCGATAAATCGCTAGGAAAGGCGCGTGGATACGATCGAATCGACTGTTGTGCGCCAAATCAAGCTGAGGATGATGCTGGCCCGCCGCCCGCTTTCGTCTGGCCTTGTGGGTGCCATGCTCGCCACTGCAGGCTTGGCGGTACCCGTTGCAGCGGGAGCGATGCCGATCGGGCAGGATGTGCCGGGGTTGGAGGGTGTCACCGTCCCGCCGGTCGCCGCAACGCCAACACCAACCGCGAGCCCCACTCGTTCACCGCGGCGTGGCCTGCCGCCGCCCGATGTCGTGCCAGAGCCTGAACTGGGGCCGATTGGCCTTGGCCTGCCGATTGATGCCCGCTCACCAGCATCGCGCGGGCGCGGGGGTGCGCCAACGGCCTTGCCAACACCAACGCCGTCACCAACAGCGCAGCCGGTCTTGCCTGACGAGAGCGTTGCGCCGGCAAATGAGCCGGTGCAAATCGACCAATCGACGCCTGAATCCGCGCCAAGCCCGGTCCCAAGTCCGATAGCTGATGAGCCAAACCGACAGCCAGGTCCTTCAGCGGTTGAACTCGATACGGCGTTTCTATGGGCCGGCGGTGCGGCACTGGTTACGCTGTTGTTGGTTGGCGGGCTAATCGCGTGGCGTCGCCGCCGACCCGAAGCGAAAGCCGCCCCACGAACCGAAAATCAGCCAGTGCCAGTGCCGCCGCCGGTGCCTTACCCCGAACCGGCAATCCAGCCACCGCCACCGCCGCCAGTATCGCCGCCTGCGCCGTCGATGTTGCGGCGTGAGCCGGTGGCGCCGCCAGCTTCACCTGCGATTCCCCGTGTTGCAGCGCCGGTCCTGCGCCCCTGGCTGGAGATCGAATTCATCGCCCGTCGCGCCGGCACCAATCTGACCAGCGCGTCGGTCGATTTTGAACTGGCAATCCACAATATCGGCACGGTTGCCGCAACCGACGTCCGCATTCTCGTCCAGCTGCTCACCGCCAATCCCCACCAGAACGCCCAGCTCCAAACGGTATTCGATCGCCCGACCGATCAGCCGATCATGGCACCTTTCGGGCTAGATCCGGATGATACCGCGCGGATCAACGCGGTCGGCACGATTCTGGGTGTCGGGCGTGAAGGACAGGAAAAGATGCAACCGCTGTGGCTAGATACAGGGCCGCGCATGGCCGATCGCATCACCTATCGGTTGCACGAAATTGGCGTGCGGCGGTAAACAAAAAAGGGCGACCCGATCGGGCCGCCCTTGATTGTCATCGAACGGGGATTGGCACGCCAACCCCCTGTTGCGAGAATTACTTGAGTTCGACGGTCGCGCCGGCTTCTTCGAGCTGCTTCTTGATCTTTTCGGCTTCGTCCTTCGACACGCCTTCCTTGACGGCCTTTGGTGCCGATTCCACCAGCGTCTTGGCTTCGGTGAGGCCGAGGCCGGTCAGGGCGCGGACTTCCTTGATGACGTTGATCTTCTTGCCACCGTCGCCGGTCAGGATCACGTCGAATTCAGTCTGCTCTTCGGCTGCAGGTGCTGCTGCTCCGCCGCCGGCACCAGGTGCTGCAACCGCAACGGCGGCTGCGGCGCTGACGCCCCACTTTTCTTCAAGCATCTTCGACAGCTCAGCGGCTTCGAGGACGGTCAGTTCGCTCAGGCTCTCAACGAGCGCGTTCAGGTCTGCCATGTGTATTCTCCAGTTCGGGGCCCGAAAAATCTGCGGTACCCCATCGTTGTCAGGTCAAAAAACGGATGCCCGAAAATCAGGCTGCTTCCTTCTCCGCATAGGCGGAAAGAACGCGCGCAAGCTGCGCTGCCGGGGCCTGCGTGATCGTCGCCAGCTTGGTTGCCGGGGCAACAAGCAGACCGAGGATCTTGGCACGCAGTTCATCCAGCGAGGGCATCGTGGCGAGTGCCTTCACACCGTCAACGTCAAGGACGGTCGCGCCCATTGCCCCACCCACGATTTCGAACTTGTCGTTCGTCTTCGCGAATTCCACGGCCACCTTGGCGGCCGCGACGGGATCAACAGAGGTGGCAAGACCGACTGGCCCGGTGAGCATATCGCCCAGCGAGAGATAGTCGGTGCCATCGAGCGCGATCTTGGCAAGCTTGTTCTTCGAGACCTTGTAGCTCGCCCCGGCTTCGCGCATTTTTGTCCGCAGCACAGATGACTGTGCAACGGTCATGCCGAGGTTGCGGGTCACGACGACCACGCCGACTTCGGCAAAATTGCGGTTCAGCTCGGCAACGAGTTCGGACTTTTCAGCACGATCCATGCCATTCTCCACGTGTTTGAACAGGCCGCCTAAGCGACCTGCCCGGTTCAAACCGGACGCAGGGGACTATCCCCAGCATCCAGGGTGTCCATTCGATGGGGCATGGGAAACTGACCGCCTGCGGCGGCAGCAAACCGTCACGAGCACAAAGGCTGCGCGAGCGGCAAAAATTCCATTCCCCGTCTCGGCAGGAAATTAAGACCGGAGAATTCCGGCCACCTACTGTCTCGGACGGCAACCTGGCTGGCGCGAGCGCTGGCCAAGTGATGGCGTGCGGATAGCGGTATCGTCGCAAAAGTCAATTGCTGCGCGATCGTCCAGCACGCGCGGCAATTGTGCAGTGTGACGCGCTGGCAACGCTTGTTGAGTGGCGCGATCCGCCGTCGCGCGTCATAGGATCAACTGATCGGGAAGCGAGGCCAAGCAAAGTGGCGGACGATGCAGATGCACTGCGGGCAGAGATTCGTGCCTGCCGCGTATGCGCTAAGGCGCTGGCTGCCGGACCGCGGCCGATTGTGCAATTCAGCGCGACGTCGCGGATCGTAATCATCGGCCAGGCCCCCGGCACACGCGTGCATGAAAGCGGGGTGCCGTGGGACGACGCGAGCGGCGAAAGGCTGCGTGACTGGACGGGCCTGTCTCCGGACCTTTTCTATGATCCGGCCATCGTCGCGCTGGTGCCGATGGGGTTTTGCTATCCGGGGACGGGCGCTTCAGGTGACTTGCCGCCACGCTCGGAATGCGCGCCATTATGGCATGATCAGGTGCTCGCGCTGCTCCCGGATGACCGGCTGACCCTGCTTGTCGGCCAATATGCACAAGCGCGCTACCTCGCACCGCGCGGCAAGCAGACGTTGACCGCGGCGGTGCGCGGCTTTGCCAGCCATGGCGGGGCGATCTTCCCGCTGCCCCATCCGTCGTGGCGCAGCACGGGCTGGATGCAGAAAAACCCTTGGTTCGAGGCCGATGTCCTCCCGGTGTTGCGCGACGAAGTTCGAGCGCGGCTCGATTAGACCGAGCGAAAGACCGAGCCTTGCCTTGGGCCGTGTCGCATCGCAAAGAGTCGGTCGTGGAAATGAAGGGACGATCGGCGCATGACGAAAGCAAATTTGCCTCTGGCGATCATCACAGGGGCATCGTCCGGCGTTGGCCTTTATGCGACCGCGTCGCTGATTGAGCGCGGCTGGCATGTCATCATGGCGTGCCGCGATCTGAACAAGGCCGCGGCGGCAGCGACCGGGCTTGGCCTGCCCAAGGATCGATATGACCTTGTCCATCTCGATCTCGCGTCGTTGGAATCGGTGCGCGGTTTCGCGGCGGCGTTTCGCGCCAGTGGCCGTCCACTTGATGCGCTGGTATGCAATGCCGCGACCTATCTGCCGCTGCTGAAGGAACCCGCCCGTTCACCCGAGGGATATGAACTAAGCGTTGCGACCAATTATCTCGGTCATTTTCTGCTCGCCAACCTGATGCTCGACGATCTGAAGCGAGCTCCCGCGCCGCGGCTTGTAACGCTTGGCACCGTCACCGCGAATTCCGAGGAATTCGGCGGCCGCATCCCCATTCCCGCACCTGCCGATCTCGGCAATTTCGAAGGGTTCGAGGCAGGTTTCAAGGCACCGATTGCGATGATCGACGGCAAACCCTTTAAAGCGGGTAAGGCGTATAAGGACAGTAAGCTCTGCACGATGATGATGAGCCGCGAGTTCCATGCGCGGTTTCATGACAAGTCCGGGATCATCTTCAGCACGCTCTACCCGGGTTGTGTCGCGGAAACGCCGCTGTTTCGCAACGCGCCGAAGCTGTTCCAGAAGATATTCCCCTGGTTCCAGAAAAACATCACCAAGGGCTATGTCTCACAGCCGCTGTCGGGCGACCGGGTCGCGCAGGTGGTGGCAGACCCAGATTTCACGCAGTCCGGCGTGCACTGGAGTTGGGGCAACCGTCAGCAGGAAGGTCGTGCCGCCTTTGCGCAAAGCTTGTCGAGCAAGGCGACCGATACCACTCGATCGCAGCGGTTATGGGCGCTGAGCGAGCGTCTCGTGGGGCTGGCCTGAACGCCCGGCGCAACAGTGACTTATTTCTCCGCAGTTTCATGGGAACATGCTATGATCCTGCGGCGTTAGAACGAAACAGCGCATTCTCACATTGCTCTGCCGGGGATGGCTTTCGCACCGCGAGCCTCCGGTCCCCAAGAAAGGGGGCCATTTTGTCGAATACCCGGCCACTCCATCCCGAAGTATTGAACAGGCTGGCGTTGGCGTTGATCACGGCATCCGAAGTGCCATCGCTCTTGATTGACGACAATCTGGTGGTGAAGGCAGCCAGTAGGTCGTTTTGTGATGCGTATTTGCGGGACGATGCCGATTTGATCGGCATGAAGTTGGCGGCAGTCGGCGCAGGCCAATGGGCGACGCCCCAGCTTACCACATTATTGCGCGCTACCGCAGCAGGCAGTACCGAAATCGGTCCCTATGAAATGGATGCGCACTTCGCCGACACTGGCGATCGCAAGCTGGTCCTCACCGCCCGCCATCTCGATTACGGCGATACCGAGACGGTGCTGATTATTTTGACGATCAGCGACGTTACTGAGATGCGGTTGGCATTGAAGGCGAAGGATGATCTGCTTCGCGAGAAGACCATCCTCCTGCAGGAACTGCAGCACCGCGTCGCCAACAGCCTGCAGATCGTCGCCAGCGTGTTGCTGCTGAGCGCTCGCCGGGTCCAGTCGGAGGAAACCCGCGTCCATCTCCGTGATGCGCATCAGCGCGTCATGTCCGTCGCTGCCGTGCAACGTCAGTTGGCGGTGTCGAGCATTGGCGACGTCAAGATCGCCAATTACCTCACCGATCTGTGCGCCAGCCTGGGCGCGTCGATGATCCGCGATCACGACCAGATTTCGATTGCGGTCGAGGTCGATGACAGCATGGCAACGGCGGACACATCGGTCAGCCTGGGGTTGATTGTCACCGAACTGGTGATCAACGCGCTGAAACACGCTTTTCCGAGCCACCGGCGGGGCGTTATCAAGGTCGGCTATCAATCGCTGGGCGACGCCTGGGCGTTATCAGTGAGCGATGACGGCGTTGGCATGCCCAAGGGAGATGCTGTTCCCGAGCCGGGTTTGGGCACCAGCATCATTGAGGCTCTCGCCAAACAGCTAAAGGCCAAGGTTGAGATAACCGATCTTACCCCCGGTACGCAGGTATCGATCGTCCACGCCTGATCCGGCAGCGTTCAGGCCCCGGCGCGTTCGGCAGTCCAGTTGGCGATTCCGCGCCGCGCATCTTGCACAAAGCGTGATCGGCGCACCCCTTCCAGGAACAGTCCACCGACAATCTTGCCGATGATGCCCACCGGCCGTTTGAACTGGATCAGCAGCACAATCCGGGTCTCATCGGTGTCGTTGCGGACTTCGTGGTTGACGACATCGTCGAAGATCAGCGCTTTGCCCTCTTCCCAATGCACCCATTCGTCGATCACGCGCATCCGGCAATTGGCGCTGTCCTTGGGCACCTGGATGCCAAGATGGCAGGTCAGGAAAGCCTTGGTGACGCCCGTATGCGGCGGAATATGCGTGCCCGGAACCAGAATCGAGAAGAAGGCCGAGTTGAGCCCGGGGATGCGCTCGACAATCTCCGTCGTTCGCGGGCATTTCGCGCAATTGGCGGGATCGCGGTACCGATAGCCGATCAGGAACAGCGATCGCCAGCGCCCGGCTGGCGCGATTCGGCGATGATCGGGGGAGATGGTGGCGAGTGGGGGTACTTTTTCCAGATCATTCAGTGCGGCCATCGCCTCGTCACGAATGATTTCCCAATTGCTCTCGACCATCTTCACCCAGGGGAAGATCGAGGTGTCGACGATCGACGGATTTCCGATCTTCGAAGAGGCGACGATCCAGCGGTTCGTCTTGGGCTGGATCCATTTGCCAAACCGCATGATCAGCGGCTTTTTCGGCACCAGGGCAGAGCTGGGGGGCAGAGTGGCATCGATGGCGTCGGGAATGACGTCCGGCGTAACGGTATCCATCGGATGATGTGCCTGGTCCACGCTGAAACGTCCTTGCAATCTGAACTCTGACGGATGGCGCTAGCGGCCAATTCCGGCGATCATGCGGCGCCTATTGCCTCAACGTACCCGAAGTGAACAGGGCCAAATCAATCCAGCGCGAAAAGCAAAAGGGCCGGGGTTGCGCCCCGGCCCTTCAACTTCTTCGATTAATCGAAGCGCGTGTTAGGCGCCGATATCAGCAGTATCGACCTTCACGCCAGCGCCCATCGTTGAGCTGACCGCGATCTTGCGGACATATTTGCCCTTGGCACCCGTCGGCTTGGCCTTCACTACGGCGTCGACCAGCGCGTCGAAATTGCGACGCAGGTCTTCCTGGGTGAAGCTCGCCTTGCCGAGGCCGGCATGGATGATGCCTGCCTTTTCGACGCGATATTCGATCTGACCGCCCTTGGCTGCCTTCACGGCTTCCGCAACGTTCATCGTCACAGTGCCGAGCTTCGGGTTCGGCATCAGGCCCTTGGGACCCAGCACCTTGCCGAGGCGTCCGACGACGCCCATCATGTCCGGCGTCGCGATGCAGCGATCGAAATCGATCGTGCCGCCCTGAACGAGCTCCATCAGGTCTTCGGCACCGACAACGTCTGCGCCTGCTTCGCGGGCTTCGTCAGCCTTGGCACCCTTGGCGAACACGCCGACGCGCACCGTCTTTCCGGTACCGGCGGGCAGGGTGACCACGCCACGGACCATCTGGTCGGCATGGCGAGGGTCAACGCCCAGGTTCATCGCGATTTCGATCGTCTCGTCGAACTTCGAGGTGGCATTGGCCTTGGCCAGCGCAATCGCTTCGTTGATGTTGTACAGCTTTTCGCGGTCAACGGCGGTCGCCAGCGTCTTTGCTTTCTTGGTCAGCTTGGTCATCGGATCAGCCCTCCACCACTTCGAGGCCCATTGCGCGGGCGCTGCCTTCGATGATGCGGGTTGCCGCTTCGATATCGTTGGCGTTCAGGTCCTTCATCTTGGTCTGCGCAATCTCGGTCAGTTTCGAGCGCGCAATCTTTCCAGCCGAAACCTTGCCCGGCTCCTTGGAGCCCGACTTCAGGTTCGCAGCCTTCTTGATGAGGAAACTGGCGGGCGGCGTCTTCGTTTCGAACGAAAAGCTGCGATCAGCATAAACGGTGATGATCGTGGGGATCGGCATGCCCGATTCCAGATCGCCCGTCGACGCGTTGAACGCCTTGCAGAATTCCATGATGTTCACGCCGCGCTGACCCAATGCGGGGCCGATTGGCGGGGAGGGGTTGGCCTTGCCTGCAGGCACCTGCAGCTTGATATAGCCGGTAATCTTTTTTGCCATTCTTCTCACTCTGTCAGGGGGCGGCCGCGATTAGCGGTTCACCCCGTTCAAGTTTAGCGGTTCAAGCGCCCCGGATCAGATCCCAGGCTCCCGCGCGAATTCCATTGCTTTAGCGTTGGAAGAGCGGGCGCATAGCGCAAGGCGGATCACGCCGCAACGAAGGATTTGCTATCAGTCCGTCAAGAACGTCACGATGCGGCGCAATCTGGCACGGCTTGCACGCGCCCCCATATTACGGTCTGCTCACTGAAACTCGCTACAATGGAGATCCGCCATGGCCGATGCCCCCGATCCCGCAAAAAACCAGCCCGCCGGTTATGTGCCCCCCGCCATCTGGACATGGGAGCCCGGCAATGGCGGCCAGTTTGCCAACATCAACCGCCCCATTTCAGGCGCGACGCATGAGAAGGTGCTCCCCATCGGCAAGCACCCGATCCAGCTTTACTCGCTGGGGACGCCGAACGGGATAAAGGTAACGATCATGCTCGAAGAGCTGCTCGCCGCCGGCCACGCGCAGCGGCTTTGTCGATATCAACCCGAACTCGAAAATCCCGGCCATGGCCGATCATTCGGTCGATCCGGTGCTCCATCTGTTCGAAAGCGGATCGATGCTGTTTTACCTGGCGGAAAAGTTCGGCGCGTTCCTGCCGACGGATCCGCATAAGCGTGCCCAGACGATGAACTGGCTGATGTGGCAAATGGGCTCGGCCCCGTTCCTTGGCGGCGGCTTTGGGCATTTTTACGCCTATGCGCCGTTCAAGATTCAATATGCGATCGATCGCTATGCGATGGAGGTGAAGCGCCAGCTCCACGTACTCGATACGCATCTGGCAAAGCACGAATTCATGATCGGCGATGAGTATACGATCGCCGATATGGCGATCTATCCTTGGTACGGCGCGGGCATCCGCGTAGCTTACAATGCCCGCGAGTTTCTGAGCATTGATGACTACAAGCATGTCCAGCGCTGGACCGACCAGATCGGCGCTCGCGAGGCGGTTAAGCGCGGATCGCGCGTGAACCGCACGTTCGGCGATCCGGCAAAGCAACTCGCCGAACGCCACGACGCAAGCGATTTCGACCGTTTGGTCGAGGTGGCTGGGTAGGGCGCTGCGTCACCCAGGGGGCGAACACAGCTGACCGCACCTCCCCCCCATCAATCCAAGCGTGGGAGCATTACCCCATTGACGATGTGCATCATCCCATTGGCCTGGCGTAGATCGGCATCCTCAATATAGCTTTTGTTGCCATTGGCATCGGTAAGGCTGATCG
This sequence comes from Sphingomonas sp. 32-62-10, assembly GCA_002280555.1. Classification (GTDB taxonomy): domain Bacteria; phylum Pseudomonadota; class Alphaproteobacteria; order Sphingomonadales; family Sphingomonadaceae; genus Sphingomonas. Next base: position 88,780 of record NCEE01000009.1, on the reverse strand, counting down.
CCTGATCCGAGAATGAAACGATCAGTGTTTCGCCGAAAATCGTATGCAGCACCGCCTTGCCACCGCCTGCAGCGATTCGCCCACGCAGATTGTCGGATGTTATTGCGCCTGGAACGATGTGATAGCCAATGATGCGAGTCAGCATGGGTAGCCCTGCCGGTGCGATCAGTGACTCATGAACGCTGGCTGGCAGGCGCGCAAAGGCCGCGTTGCTTGGAGCGAACAGCGTGTAAGGACCGGGCGCAGAAAGTGTGCCGACCAGTCCGGTGGCCTGAATGGCAGCGTTGAAGCTGGACAGATTGGGCGCAATCGATGCGTTCTCGGCGAGCCTTTTTGTCGGCGATATGGCGGTTTCGGCGCCCGTCGCGCGGCCAAAATTGTTAGTAATCGCCGACAGCACGATCGTGACTGCGATGGCGATGCGCCATAATCGGCGCAACGTCAGTTGGTCCAAGTGATCCTCCGGCCGCTTAGCAGATTGGCGCATAGCACAGATTGGGCATTGCGCGCTGCTATGCCCGCGCCATCTTCTGCGTTGCTGCAAGAACCTGAGCGAGCAGCATGAAATCCTTCTCGCGGGGGGATGCGCGTCGCCACACCAATGCGATGCTGCGGACGGGATTGTTGGCTTCCAACGGTCGCGCGATGATATTGGTATGCTCCAATATGCCCGCATCAATCGCCATTTCGGGCAGCATCGTAACGCCCAGTCCGTTATCGACCATTTGGACGATTGTATGGAGCGAGGTTCCAAGCATCGTCGCCTCTGCGCGTAGTTCCGGCCGGTTGCAGGCGGACAATGCATGATCCTTCAGGCAATGCCCGTCCTCAAGCAGCAGCAGGCGCTGTTCATCGATATCGGACGCGCGGATCGTGGCGGGGCAGGGCGTGTACTCGCCATCGGGAAAAGCGACGAACAATTTGTCGTCGAACAGCGGCTGCGCGGACACCTCACCGCACGCATACGGCAGCGCCAGCAGCACGCAATCGGTGCGGCCATTGTGGAGCCCTTCGCACGCCACGCTGCTCGTTTCCTCGCGGAGATAGAGCTTCAGATCGGGGTAATCTGTCCGCAACCGAGGCAGGATGCGGGGCAGCATGAAGGGCGCGATCGTAGGGATCACGCTCATGCGCATCTCGCCGGACAGCGGTCGCCCGGCAGCACGCGCGAGATCGCCGAGCTCCTCCGCCTCGCGGAGCACCCGGCGGGCCTTGTCGGCGATCCGGTCGCCCAGCGGCGTGAAGCGCACGACGCGGCGGGTACGCTCGACAAGCGTTATCCCGATCAACGTTTCCAATTCCCGAAGGCCCGCCGATAGCGTCGATTGCGTGACGAAACACGCCTCCGCCGCACGCCCGAAATGACCGTGATCGCGCAGCGAGACAAGATATTGGAGCTGCTTCAGCGTCGGCAGATAGGTCGCGCTCAGTGGATGCCTCCCTCGATCAGAACGCAACTAATAACAGATTTTATCGATCACGTCCCGCTTTACGCTGCCTGTGCGACATTCTCTGCCGGCAATCGGATCAGATAATCGAACGCGGCCAGCCCAGCCGTCGCACCGGCGCCCATCGCGATCACGATCTGCTTGTACGGCTCGGTCGTCGCGTCGCCGGCGGCGAAGATGCCGGGGACCGATGTTTCGCCGTGATGACCGATCTCGATCTCACCGTGCTTGGTGAGCGCGAGCGTGCCCTTTAGCCATTCAGTGTTGGGCACCAGCCCGATCTGGACGAAGATGCCGTCGAGATCGATCGTATGGACGGCACCCGTGTTGCGATCCTTGTAGGTGAGCCCGGTTACCTTTTCGCCATTGCCGAGCACTTCGGTGGTCTGCGCCGATTTCAGCACGGTGACGTTCTTCAGGCTCGCCAATTTGCGCTGCAGCACGGCATCGGCGCGCAACTGGCCGTCGAATTCGATCAGCGTGACGTGCGCTACAATGCCCGCCAGGTCGATCGCGGCCTCGACCCCCGAATTACCGCCGCCGATCACCGCGACGCGCTTGCCGCGATAGAAGGGGCCGTCGCAGTGCGGGCAATAAGCGACGCCGCGGTTGCGGTACTGTTCCTCTCCGGGCACGCCGATCTGCCGCCAGCGCGCGCCAGTTGTCAGGATGAGCGTGCGCGCCTTCAGCGATGCACCGCTGGCGAGCTTTACCTCGTGCAGGCCACCTTCGCGGGTGGCGGGGATGATCCCGGTCGCGGTCTGCAGCGTCATGATATCGACGTCGTAATCACGCACGTGCCGTTCAAGCTCGGCGGCGAGCTTAGGTCCTTCGGTGTGCTGGACCGAGATGAAATTCTCGATCCCCATCGTGTCCATCACCTGCCCGCCGAAACGCTCGGCGGCGATGCCAGTGCGGATGCCCTTGCGCGCGGCGTAGATGGCCGCAGCACCGCCAGCGGGGCCACCACCGATGATGAGCACCTCGAATGGCTCCTTGGCATCGATCGCCTTGGCAACGCGCGCTTCGGTGCCGGTATCGAGCTTGGCGACGATCTCCATCCGGCCCTGGCCGAACAATTCGCCGTTCAGGAACACCGTCGGCACGGCCATTACCTTGCGGCTGTCAACTTCGTCCTTGAACAGAGCGCCGTCGATCGCTGTGTGGGTGATGCGCGGGTTGAGCACCGCCATCAGGTTCAGCGCCTGCACGACATCGGGGCAGTTCTGGCACGACTGCGAAAAATAGCTTTCGAATGCGTAATCGCCATCGAGTGCGCGCACCTGATCGAGCAGTTCCTGCGCGGCCTTCGACGGGTGCCCGCCGACTTGCAGCAGCGCGAGCACCAGCGAGGTGAATTCATGCCCCATCGGCAGGCCCGCAAAACGCACGCCGATATCGGTGCCGACGCGGCGGATCATGAAGCTGGGCTTGCGCTTGTCATCCCCGTCGATGAGCGAGACCTGATCAGAGAGCGCGGCAATCTCACCCAGCAACTCACCGAGTTCGCGTGACTTTCCGTCGTCACCCAGCGACGCGACCAGTTCGATCGGTTGCTTGATGTTGACCAGATAGGCTTTCAGCTGCTGCGTCAGCGGGGCAGACTTCGCCCGGATGCGCCGCGATATACTGTGCCGCCTTGATCTTGCGGAGCAGCTCGGCGGCGTTGCGGCCAACGCCTTCCGACGTGACTTCCATCAGCTGGATCACGCCCTGCGGATCGACGACGAAGGTGCCGCGATCGGCCAGGCCCTGGCCTTCGCGCAGGATCTGGAAGTTGTTGCTGATGCTGTGGTTCTGATCGCCGAGCATGAAATAGTCGATCTTGCCGATCGCTGGTGACGTGTCATGCCAGGCCTTGTGGCTGAAATGCGTGTCGGTCGACACCGAATACACCTCGACGCCCATCTTCTGGAGGGTCGGGTAGATATCGGCCAGATCTTCCAGCTCGGTTGGGCAGACAAAGGTGAAATCGGCGGGGTAGAAAAAGAAAACCGCCCATTTGCCGAGCACGTCTGCATCGCTGACGGTGACGAACTTGCCCTGCTTATACGCCTGGGTGGTGAACGGCTTGATGGTGCTGCCGATAAGCGACATGATGATATCTCCATGCGAAGGGGTGAGCGAATTGCTGCGCTGCAATACATAGGTATTCCGCGCTGCAACAAAAATTGAAAGCTTTTGGAACAGTGATCGGGTAGGTCGATCACAGGCCAAACGGTTATCGATTTGATCGCAAAGTCAATAGGCGCTTGCGGCTAGCAACGCGGTCAACGCAGGGCGGACCATACCGAATAGGCGCTGGTGATCGACAGGATGACGCCGATCATTGCCATCAGCGGGCGGGCAGGCACGCGCTTGGCGAGCAGCGCGCCAAAGGGGGCGGCGATCAGCCCGCCGATCAGGATGCCTGCGGTCGCGATCGTGAAGGCCGCAAAGCCGATCGTGGCGATGAACGTCGCCGAAATCGTAACGGTCAGGAAGAATTCCGAAGCATTGACCGTCCCGATCGTCGTGCGGGGCGATGCGCCTTGAACCAAAAGGTTTGAAGTCACAACCGGGCCCCAACCGCCGCCGCCTGCCGCATCCAGAAAGCCACCAACCAAACCGAGTGGCGCGATAATCTGCGGCTCCTTAGGGGCCACCTCGCCTCGCCATGCTCGGTAAATCAGGTAAGCACCGATAATCGAGAGGTATGTCATCACCAGCGGTTTGGCGACTGATGCATCGATATTGGTCAGCAGATATGCCCCGGCAACACCGCCGATCATGCCGGGGATCACCAGTCGCCGAAACAGCTTCCAGTCGACATTGCGCTGCCAGATATGGCTCGCGCCCGATGCCGCCGTCGTGAATGTCTCAACCGCATGGACGCTGGCAGAGGCGACCGCTGGTGAAACGCCCATCATGCTGACCAACAGTGTAGAATTGACGATGCCAAAGGCCATGCCCAGCGCGCCATCGATCACCTGTGCGACAAAGCCGACGCCGATATAGGGCAGGATCGCGCTGAAATCGGCAATCGTGAATTCAAACATTGCGCAGCCTAACTGTGTCGACTTTACTGCTAGGCACACGGCGCTAATCCTACAAGATAGATAGGATTTGCCGCCGGATAGAGGACGATGAAGCGGTTCTGGAATTAGCCAAGGCGAATGCCTAGATAGCGGTTAAGAACAAGGGGACCTGGCCATGATGCGCCGCCTGACTGCCTATCTCGATTCCATCAAGGCGCGAGACCCCGCCCCAAGGTCGCGCTGGGAGGTGCTTCTGTACCCCGGCGTCCTCGCCCTTGGCCTGCACCGTGTCGCGCACGGCCTGTACCGCGCTGATCTGTTCTTCCTCGCCCGCTTCGTGAACCATTTGTCGCGCTTCCTGACCGCGATCGACATTCACCCCGGCGCGGTCATTGGCCGGAATTTCTTTATCGATCATGGCTTTACCGTGATCGGTGAAACGGTGACGATCGGCGATAATGTGACGATCTATCAGTGCGTCACGCTCGGCGGCACCAGCCCCGACAACGGCGTGGCGGGCAAGCGCCACCCGACCCTGCTCGACAATGTGATCATCGGATCAGGCGCGCAAGTGCTTGGGCCGATTACCGTCGGCGCAGGAGCTCGGGTGGGTGCCAATGCCGTGGTGACGCGTGATGTGGTGCCGGGTGCCGTCATGGTCGGCATCCCCGCCCGCGCGACGATGGTTGAGGGCGGGCGCAGCGACAAGAGCTTCGTGCCCTATGGCACCCCGTGCAGCGAGATGTTCGATCCCGAAACGCAGAAAATGGAGCTGCTCCGCTGCGAGATGGAAACGCTGCGCAAGCGGCTCGATGAATTGCTAAGCGCGAGCGAAGGCATGTCCGGGGAGCGTCGCGACCGCGCCTGATGGGGACGGTAACGCCCTTTCCGGTGCCGGCCAGCCGAGCGACCCCGCAAATCGGGTTCGAGCGCGCGGAGCTGACGCGTATCCTGGATCTCTATGGCCGCATGGTCGCCGCCGGACATTGGCGCGATTATGCGATAGACATGGGGCGCGAGGCGGCGGTGTTCTCCGCCTTTCGACGCGCGACCGAACGACCCGAATTCCGGATCGAGAAGCGCCCGGCGCTGCGCAACCGCCAGGGCATGTGGGCGCTGGTGGGCGAGGGTGGTGCGGTGCTGAAACGCGGGCATGATCTGGCCGCGGTGCTCGCGCCGGTTGAGCGGCGGTTGGTGAAGCTGGTCGCGGACTAGATCGGACACAAAAAAGCCCCGGTGCCGTGGGGGGCACCGGGGCAGTGGGGCGTCGTACCGGCCGAATGGCGTCAGGCCGGGACTATCGTCTGCACAGGGGGCAGCCGATCCTTGAGGCCACCGAGTAGCGCGACGGCAAGGCCGCGCATCTGGTGCCAGAACACGGAAAGCGTTAGCAGCGCGGAGCCGATGACAAAGGCAGTGAGCGAGGCGCTCAGCTCGACCGCGCCCGCGCTCTGGAACAGCGCGTACATAGCGTAGAGCACATAGACGAGGCTCGAGACGAGCAGCGCGCGCCGATCGACCGCAAGAGCGACAAAGGCGAACACCAGATACAGCCCGATCACCACGCCCGCCTTGGCCGCATCGACATTCTGGTCGAACACACCGAGCATCTGGAACACCGGATGCGCGATCAGCGGGGCGGCGGCGAGGTGGAGCCAGAAGGCGACATCCGAACGACGCGTGCGGCGTTCCTTGTCGGACATGTCCCATCCCATCGCGACCGCGAACACTGCGACACCGGCGGCGAGCAGGATCGGGTAGATGGCATCCTTCGCGGCCGGGACAGCAGCAAGCGTGAGCGCAATTGCTACACCGACCAGCGCCATCGCGCCTGCGGCTACCGTGATGGGCACCATGAACCGCCGCCAATGCGCCCATGCGGCGCCCGCGGTGACCAGGGCGATCCCCGCGCCGATAAAGGCGTCCGTACGATCGGGTAGATCTGGATTCAGGCTGACAAGCGCACCGATCATCGTGGCGGCAACCCCACCGACAAAGGCGAGCAGCAGCAGGATGCTGGGGAGCGCCATCCGGCGACGGCGCGTGAAATATTCCGCCAGCAACCAGGCCGATACCGCGACACCAGCCCCGCCGAGTGCGGGCGTGACCATCGCACCAATCTGGGCGATCGCGGTGAGCGACAGCGACAGGGCGATGGCAACGAAAATGTCGTTGAAGCCGGTCAGCAGCTTGAAATGTTCTTCGTCGACCGCCGGGGCCGAACGGCCATTGGCGGTATAATTGCGAAACGCGGCAGCCATCTGAGGTGTGAGCACCCCAGCGGCCACCGCGCCATCGATATCGCTTTCGCTATACATGTTGATCCTCCCGTTGTTGACGCAAGGATAGCATGGGTGTGTTAGCGTTTCAATACACCATGTCGCAACAGTCGTCAGAAGCTGAAACCGACACCAAGGCCACCGCTGAACTGGTTCGCGCTCCCTTCGCGTGCGACCACGGGGCTGTCCGCGATGCTGCCCACCAGCCGCTTAAATCCGGCAAAGCCGTTTAGCGACCAGCGTGGCGACAGGCGGTAACTCGCGCCGAGCGACAGGCTGACATCCTTGATCCCGCCCTTGGCATTATACGCCGTCAGTCCGCTCGCGGCGGCGCCGGCCGGCGTGATCGAGAAATAGCGTCGGGCATAATCGCCACTCGCGCCCGTGATCGCTGCATCGGCCGAGAGCCGCCATTTGCTGCCGAGCGTTTGAGCATAGCCAATCGTCGCGGTGCCCAGCCAGCCATTATGGACTTGGGCAACGTCATGCACGCCCTCGACCGCGAGGCGCAGTCGGCCGTTCTTGCCGACATCGATATTGGTCGCGGCAAAGGCACCGATTTCATAGGCGTCATCGATCCGTCCCAGGTTGGCAACGGCGGCGCTATCGATGGTGCGTCGGCGGCCAAGCGTCAGATGCGCTACCGGGCCGAATTCGAAACGATCACTGTTGAGGATGTTGGCGCGGGCGGTGAGCCCTTCGAGCGCAATGTACCGGTTGTCGAACCGTACCGTGCCGCCGACCAGCGGGATGATGCGATAGCCGTCGGCGCCTTCATAATCGGGCACTGCGCCCACCCCGGCAATGACGGTGCCGTGAGCGCCGCCGTCCTGCTGATCGAGCGGTTCGGCTTGCTGCGCAGCAGCGGGGGAGGCGATCGCCAGCAGGGCAATCACGGGCAAAATGGCTTGAAACATGTTCATGGTCTTGGTCCTTTTTTGGGGTGGATTGACGGCGCGTGGAAACAGCGCACCGGCCGTCACGACGGTGCGGGGTAAGCGGGTGAAGCTGCGGGTGAGGTCAGGCGCGGTGCGGGGCGCGCCAAAGGGTGAGCGCGGTGGCGATCAGCCAGCCGGTCAGCAGCAGAAATCCGGTGATGGTCGCGGTGGAGAACAGCGCGCCCGAAGCGCCCAGCGCTATGGCAAGGCCTTCGCCCGTTCCGATGGCGATCAGCGCCGCCGTGCCGAAGCCGATCAGGGCGGCGGTATGATCGCCCTCGTCCCACTGCATCGCGGCGACCTGGATCACGAACATCGTGAGCAGCCACTGGCCGATCTGTTCGCCGATCGCGATGCCGCCATATCGGTTAAGCACCTCAAAGGCATGTTCGGCGGCGAGGCGGGCTTCGGGCTGATTCGCTGCTTGACTATGGTTGCGCGCCAGATCGGGCACGACGAACACCCATCGAGCGAGGCCGATGGCTTGGGTCACGCCCGATAACGCGGCCGTGATCGCCGCACCAATGGCAAGCGCTGGTGAGCGCTTCAGTCGCTGCGGGGTAATCGCCAGTGTGGTACCGATCGGGATCAACGCAAGCGCGGTCAGCATGAAGCCGTACCAGCCGAGCACCAATTGCGATCCACCTTCGGCAAAGCGCGTGAGCACGACCGCCGCGCTGTGGCGCAGGATATCGGGATAGTCGAAAATCGTCGCCAGCACGGCGTAGGGAATGTTGAAGGCAATCGCGAGGCCCATTGTGGCCAGGCCTGTCCAGCGGCGTTGTGTCATCGTGAATCTCTCTGTCTCCAGTTGGTGACAAAGCATTTGCCACCACTCGGTGACATAGGCAAGTGTTTTTATCACCAATCAGTGACATTTTTCTGGACCGGGGGCTGGGCGCTGCTAGGATAGCGGCAGGGAGCTGAAAAAATGACCGATCAGGCAGCATTGGCAAAGCCGCAGACGCGCGATCGTGCGCGCACGGAGGAGGCGATTATCGCGGCGGCACGCGATGTGCTCGCCGATCAGGGGTTTCAGGGCTTTGGTATCAACGCCATTGCCCGCCGGGCTGGGTGCGACAAGCAATTGCTTTATCGTTACTATGGTGGGCTCGACGGGCTGGCCGATGCGATCGGCAATGATGTCGCGAACGGGCTGGGCGCGCGGCTGACCGCGTTTGCGGGGGAGGGCACCCCCGAAAGCTATGGCGCATTGATGGAGAAACTGATGCTTGGTTTCGTATCGGTGCTTCGCGCCGATCCCTTGCTCCAGCGAATCATTGCCTGGGAAATTTCCGAACCGAGCGCGATGACGAGCCGGTTCGCGGCGGCGCGAGGCCTGGTGCTGCAGCGTTGGGTGGAGAAGCAGCGCGGCACGCTGACGCCGCCGGCCAATGTCGATGCTGCCGCGATTAACGCGGTGCTGATTGCGGCCGCCCAGCACCTCGTGCTGTCGGCCACGGCGGTTGGCGGGTTTGCCGGAATCGATCTGGTGTCGGACGAGCAGTGGGAACGGATCAGGCGCAGCATCGGCCAGCTGGTGCGGGGGGTATATTGATCGCGGTCAGCCCGTCGCGGGTGCTGCCCGGAGGCGATAGGCGCGGGTGGCGCTGAAGATGATCGCGCCGACCAGCGCCGCGACGATCAGTGACAGCCATGACTTGGCTTCGCTGCTTGCGATCAGCGCGATGCAGGTGGCGGCGGCGGCGACGATCGCGGCATTTCCCGCCAGCGACGCTGGTCGTCCGTCGCGACGCTCGATCACGGGCAGGGCGGCAATGCAGCCGAGATAGACGACCAGGCGCGACGCAACGCTGAGGATGGCCAACGCGGCAAACCCGCCGCTCAATGACAGCGCGACCAGCACGGCCATGATGAAGATGACAGCATTGCGTGGCACCGCGCTGCCGATGTGCACCCGGCCCAGCCAGACGGGCAGCCCCCCCAGCGCCTCCAGCGCAAGCAACCGGCGCGACAGGAACAACATGTTGTTGATGACATTGCCGAAGATCGACAGGGTTGCGGTCGCCAGCAGCAAAATGGCCCCCGCCGCGCCCATCAACACGGTTGCTGCGGAGGACAAAGGGGCCTTGTCGACAGCGCCGGGCACATAAGCGGTGGCGAGATAGGCCCAGACCAGCAGCGCATAGACGAGCCCCACACCGGCAAAGACGATCACCAGCGCACGCGGAAAATCATGTTTCGGGTCGCGCGCTTCCCCCGCAATGGTCAGCGCGCCTTCAAAGCCGGTAAAGGCATAAGCCGACAGTAGTGCCGCTTCACTCGGGGACCATTGCGTGGCCGGATGCACTGCCCCGCCATTTCCTGCGATGATCGGCAGGGCGAGCAGAATCAGCAATAGCAGCGGCCCGAGTTTGGCAATCGACAGCAGCTCCAAGGTGCGGGCAACGCCATTAGTTCGATTGAGATTGACGATGAAGATCAGCGACAGCGCGGCGAGAACGACGGCGGCGTGGACGGTCGGCCCGGCATCGGCTGGACCCCAGCCGCGCAGCGCATAATCGGCGAGCAGATTGACGTTGGCGGCGGCCGACGCCGTCGTCGACAGCAATTGCATCCAGCCGATCTGGAACGCTGCAGTCTTGCCGAAAGCCGCGTCGACATATTCGATCGGCCCGCCGGTACCGTCGAAACGTCCCGCCAGTCGCGCGACCACCAGCACGATCGGCAGCATTGCCAGCCCGACGATCACCACGATCAGCGGCGCCCAGCTCCCCGAAGTGTTGGCCAGGCTGGCGGGCAAGCCAAAAATGCCCGCGCCGATCAGCCCGTTGAACACCATCGCCGTCAGCCCCCACAGCCCGACGCTGCGAACCAGCTTGCCATTTATGGGGGTGGGGGGTGACGTCATCATGCGATCAAGGTCGCACGAATGAATAGGGGCCGCAATTAGGCCGGTCGTCAAATCGCCCTCCGTTCGCCCTGAGCGAAGTCGAAGCCCAGGCGCCGCGCTTGCCCCCTTCGTCTGCCTGTTAAGGCAGGCGCTCAGGACAGGCTTAGACTTCGCTCAGGGCGAACGGAGGTGGGGATTGTCGGATTAGGGGCGTTACTTCGCTTGAAGCAGCTTCAGGATGCTCAGCGATTGCTCGCTGCCCGATTGCGGGGTCAGTTCGCCGGTACGATCGGTGATGGCATCCCAGTGCGCGGCAATGCCCTCGGGCGAGAGATCGTCGCCGGTCAGCAACTTGCCGGCGGTGAGCGTGACATAGGCCGCCTGGAATACGCCAGCGCCCGCGCCGATGATCATGTTGGTCGGTGCGTCCTCGGACACGAGATACAGCGCGGCGGGGGCGACCTTTTCAGGCGCGAACGCCGCAAAGGCTTCCGCCGGGAAAAGATCTTCCGTCATCCGCGTGCCGGCGGTTGGCGCAATCGTGTTGACCTTGATGTTGTTCTTGGCACCCTCGATCGCGAGCGTCTTGGTCAGCCCGGCAAGGCCAAGCTTGGCCGCGCCATAATTGGCCTGGCCGAAATTGCCGTAGAGCCCGGTCGACGAGGCGGTCATCAGCACGCGGCCATAATTTTGCGCACGCATCGTTTCCCAGACCGCCTTGGTGCAGTTGGCCGATCCGTTCAGGTGGACATCGACGACGAACTTGAAATCGGCGGGCTCCATCTTGGCGAAGCTCTTGTCGCGCAGCACGCCGGCATTGTTGATCAGAATGTCGACGCTGCCCCATTTGGCCTTCGCGGCTTCGACCATTTCGACCATCTGGTCGTACTCGGTAACGCTGCCGCCGTTCGACATCGCGGTGCCGCCAGCGGCTTCGATTTCCTCGACGACCTTCAGCGCAGCATCCGAATGGCCGGTGCCATCGCGCGATCCGCCGAGATCGTTGACGACGACCTTCGCGCCGCGCCGCGCCAGCTCAAGGGCATAGGCGCGGCCCAACCCGCCACCGGCTCCGGTGACAATGGCGACGCGGTTTTCGAAACTGATGGTCATGAGCGCTCTTCCCAGAATGTTGAGGTCGAGCGCTTCCTATTCGATTGCGCAACGGGCGCAAGCGGGACCGACAACTGGTCCTGCTTGCTTGTTGGGTCAGCGGCGGGTTTTGCGCGTGCGCTTATTCTTCGTGGGTGTCGCGCCGTTGCCCGGTTCCATGCAATCATCGAACTGTCCGCGCTTGCAGATGGGGTAGCTGGTCATTGCCGGTGCCGCGCTGACCCGGCTTGGATCGGTCGCGAGGGCCGAGTTATTCGCTTCGGCGGCGGAGTTGGTCGCCATATTCGCTTCCTGAGCACGAGTGCGGCAAGGCTAAGCAAAATTTTCATGATCACGGCTCCTGATCCGGGGACGGGGACTCATCGCCCCGCCCCAACAACGATCAGGGGCCCGTTAAGTGCCCAGAACAGGCATCCGGTGCTCAGTTCCCCGAATCGAGCGCGTAGCCTGCCGAGCGGACCGTGCGGATGATGTCCGGCCGGTCGCCGTGATTGATCGCCTTGCGCAGGCGGCGGATATGGACGTCGACGGTGCGGCTTTCGATGTCGCTGTCATGCCCCCACACCGCATCAAGCAAGCGCTCACGGCTGAACACCCAGCCGGGATGCTCCAGGAAATGCTTGAGCAGGCGGAATTCGGTCGGCCCGAGCGGGATAACCTCGCCCGAACGGCGCACCTTGTGCCCCACCGTATCCATCTCGATATCGGCATAGGTCAGTTGTTCACCGGCGAGCGCCGGGCGGACACGGCGCAGCACCGCGCCGACCCGCGCGACGAGTTCACGCGGGGAAAAGGGCTTGGTCACATAGTCGTCCGCCCCAGTTTCGAGCCCGCGCACGCGATCTTCCTCTTCACCGCGCGCGGTGAGCATGATGATCGGCACGTTCGCCGTTTCAGGCATCCGGCGCAGGCGGCGGCATACCTCGATCCCCGACAGCCCCTCGACCATCCAGTCGAGCAGCACGATATCGGGCGTGGCTTCCTTGGCGAGCAACAGCGCCTCTTCACCGTCCGGCGTTTGCTGGACATCGAAATCCTCGCGCTTGAAATGCCAGATCAGCAATTCGGCAAGGGCGGCGTCATCTTCGACGAGCAACATCTTGGCGCGGGCCATTTTTCGTCTCCGTCAGCAGTTCAGGTTCAATAGGTCAGGATCAATGGGTGTAGGCAGCGCCGCGTTCGCGCTCCCCCATGTGGACGCCGGTGGCCGCATAATAGACCATCTCGGCAATATTGGTCGCGTGGTCACCCACGCGTTCCAGGTTCTTGGCGATGAACAGTAAATGCGCGACACGCGGAACAGGCTGTTGTAGAAATCATCGACCGCGCGGTCGCTTTCGCACACCCGGATCGCGGCGTCGGCATCGCGCGCGGCATAGGCGTCGAGCACGTCATGCACCATCGTGGTTGCCAAGGTTGCCATGGCGGGCAGCACCGACAGCGGCTCGATCGTCCCATGATCCTCGATCGCGGCGACGCGGCGGGCGATGTTCTTGGCATAATCACCGATCCGCTCGATCACCCCGGCGATCTTCAGCGCAGCGACTACTTCGCGCAGATCATCCGCCAGCGGCGCGCGCAGCGCGATTAACTGAACGGCCAGCCGCTCGACCTGCATTTCGAGCGCGTCGATCTGCTTGTCGCCGGTAACTATCGCCTCGGCACCTTCAAGGTCATGGTGTTTCAGTGCGGCCATCGACGCGACGATGGCGTGTTCCGCCAGCCCGCCCATCTGCGCAATCAGCCCGCGCAGTTCGCCGATATCTTCGTCAAAAGCCTTCACCGTGTGATCAACCAACGTGTTTCTCGATTTGAAAGAGGTCAGCCATATCGGCCGGTAATATAGTCTTTGGTCCGCTCCTGGCGCGGGTTGGTGAAAATGTCTGATGTTGCGCCATATTCGACGAGCGTGCCGAGATGAAAAAACGCGGTGCGCTGCGAAACGCGCGCGGCCTGCTGCATATTGTGGGTGACGATGACGATCGCATAGCGGCCCTTCAGCTCGTGGATCAGCTCCTCGATCTTGGCGGTCGCGATCGGGTCGAGCGCCGAACAGGGCTCGTCCATCAGGATGACTTCGGGGTCGACCGCGATGGCGCGGGCGATGCACAGTCGCTGTTGCTGGCCGCCCGACAGGGCCGTGCCGCTGTCGGTCAACCGGTCTTTCACTTCATCCCACAGACCCGCGCGCCGGAGCGATTGCTCTACCGCAACGTCGAGTTGTGCCTTGGTGGAGGCAAGGCCATGGATGCGTGGGCCATAGGCGACGTTTTCGTAGATCGATTTGGGGAAGGGATTGGGCTTCTGGAATACCATCCCGACGCGCGCGCGCAGCTGCACCACGTCCATTTCAGCTGCGTAGATATCTTCGCCGTCGAGCCGGATATCGCCATCCGTCCGCGCGATCGGGATCGTGTCGTTCATCCGGTTGAGGGTGCGCAGAAAGGTTGATTTGCCGCAGCCCGACGGGCCGATCAGCGACGTCACATGATCCATATCGACATCGAGCGAAACGTCGTTGATCGCCTGTTTCGCGCCGTAATGGACGTTGACGTTCTTCGCCGTCATCTTCGGCGCGCGCGGGGCGGGAATTATGGGGGCGTTCATTACCAGCGGGTCTCGAATTTGTTGCGGAGATAGATGGCGACACCGTTCATCGCGAGCAGGAACACGAGCAGCACGATAATCGCCGCGCTGGTTTTCTCGACAAAGCCACGGCTAACTTCGTCGGACCAAAGGAAGATCTGAACGGGCAGCACCGTCGCCGGATCGGTCAGCCTCTCGGGCGGGCTGGCGATAAAAGCGCGCATGCCGATCATCAGCAACGGTGCCGTCTCGCCCAGCGCGCGCGCCATGCCAATGATCGTGCCAGTCAAGATGCCCGGCAGGGCGAGTGGCAGGACGTGATGAAACACCACCTGGATTGGGCTCGCGCCGACGCCGAGTGCCGCGTCGCGGATCGATGGCGGGACCGATTTTATCGCGTTTCGCCCGGCGATGACGATCACTGGCATCGTCATCAGCGCGAGCGTCAGCCCGCCCACGATCGACGCCGAACGCGGCAGATGGAAAGTGTTGAGAAACACAGCCAGTCCCAGAAGGCCAAAGATGATCGATGGCACGGCGGCGAGATTGTTGATCGACACCTCGATCAGGTCAGTCCAGCGGTTTCGCGGGGCATATTCCTCGAGGTACAGCGCCGAGAGCACGCCTACCGGGAACGCCAGGCTGATCGTGACAAGCATTGTGAACAGCGATCCCTTCAGCGCGCCCCAGATGCCGACCATTGTCGGATCCGTCGCATCCGATTCGGTCAGGAACGGCCAGTTGAACGCGATATGGAGCTGCCCTGCTGCCCTTAATCGCGCCACCATTGCCTCTGCCTCGGGTGAACCGATGCCCTTGGCGGCGATATCGAGTTCGGTCGCGGCGGGAACGCTTACCACTGTCTTGCCGCGCAGCAGCGCCGGGTTTGCCTTCAGCTGGTCTCGGACGCGCAGCCACGCGCCGTCGGACAGCAAGGCTTCGCCGCCCGGGCCGAAAGCGGCGACGGCGGCGCGAGTCGTCGCATCAGACAGACCAGCGCCTGCGAGCGCCAGATCGGCACCGTCGCCTTGCAAGCGCACGGGATCGATCGTCAAGCCGGCACGCGGAAAATCCACCGGCAGGCTGATCTCGGCCTGGGTGAAGCCCTGCAGGCCATTGGCGAGCATGGTGATCAGCAGGAAGGCAAGAAACCCTGCAGACATGACCACGGCACCCAATCCGAACAAGCGGAACCGGCGTTCGGCAGCATAGCGTCGACGCGTTCGGCGCTGCATCGCGCTCGCGCGCCAATCGGTCGGCGCGCGCTCGGGCTGGCGCTGGGGGGAGGGCGCGTCAGTCATAAGCTTCCCGATAGCGTTTCACGACCGTCAGCGCGACGATGTTGAGCAGCAGCGTAATGACGAACAGCGTCAGCCCCAGCGCAAAGGCGGCGAGCGTCTTGGGGCTATCGAATTCCGCCTCGCCAGTCAGCAGGTCGACGATCTGCTTGGTGACGGTGGTGGCACTGGCGAGCGGGTTGAGCGTTAATGTGGCGATGCCCGATGCCGCCATCACCACGATCATCGTCTCGCCGATCGCGCGGCTGATCGCGAGCAGCACGCCGCCGACGACGCCGGGCAGCGCGGCGGGCAACAGGACGCGGCGGATCGTTTCGGATGTCGTCGCGCCCATTGCCAGCGATCCATCGCGCATCGATGCGGGCACCGCAGCGATCGAATCATCGGCCATCGACGATACGAACGGGATGATCATCACCCCCATCACCAAACCGGCAGCGAGCGCGCTTTCTGAACTTGCCCAAGTGATGCCGACCGACACCGCAATGTCGCGCACCGCAGGCGCCACCGTCAGCGCAGCGAAATAGCCGTAAACGACGGTGGGCACGCCCGCGAGGACTTCGAGGATCGGTTTCATCCAGCGGCGGACGCCGGGGGCGGCATATTGCGTCAGGTAGATCGCGCTCATCAGCCCGAACGGGATCGCGACAATCATCGCGATTACCGCGCCGATGAAGAAGGTGCCCCAGAACAGTGGCACCGCGCCGAGCGACGCACCGGGATCGCGCGCGTCGATCACTTGCGGGCTCCAATGCGTACCGGTCAGGAAATCGAGCACCGGCACCATCTGGAAGAAGCGATAGGATTCGAACAACAGCGAGCCGACGATCCCCGCCGTCGTCAGGATCGCGATCAGCGACGCGGCCAGCAGCAGCAGCATCACCACCCGCTCAATCCGCGTGCGGGCCCTGAAATCGGGTTTGACGCGCGTGTAGGCATAGGCACCACATGCAATTGCCAGCAACAGCGCCAGTGTCGATCCCAACCAGTTATAGCGGGATTGCGCAGCGGCGTAGGCCGGCGCCAGCCTTTGCGCCAGCGGATTGGCGTTGGCGACTTTCCGACCTTCGCCGATCGAGCGCGCCTCGGTCAACACTGCTGCCCGTTCAAAACCGCGCGGGGGCAGTTCGACCGCTATCGGTGATTGCAGAACGGTGTTGGTGACGACGGCAGGCGTTACGACGAGCCACACCGTGACGCACAACAGTGCCGGAATGACCATCCACATTGCGACATAGGTGCCGTGGTGTGAGGGCAGCGAGCTGAACCGGCGGCTCGTGCCACGGCGAAAACCGACTGCTCTGACACGCGCAGTGAGCCAGCCGATCAGGCCAAGACCGGCAATCAAAAAAAGGAGCAGCAAAATCGACAAGGGAAATGGTCTTCAATCTATCGTTGGACCGAGGCGGCAGTAATGATCGCCGCCCCGGTCGGGTATCGATTTGGGCCTTAGCGCAGGACGCGCGCCTCCAGCGTGGTACCGTTCTTGATAACGTCCGCCGATGCATCGCGAACCGCCTGCGGTGCCGCGATCAGGCCGCGCTTCACCAGCGGACCGCTGGCATCCCACGATGCTGCATAGGTTTCGAGGAACTTGGGCAGACCGGGAATTGCCGTCAGATGGGCTTTTTTCACATAGATGAAGAGCGGGCGGGCACCGGGATAGGTGCCGCTGGTGATCGTCTCATAGGTTGGCGCAACGCCGTTCACCGGCACGCCGACAAGATTGGCCTTGTTCTCTTCAAGATAGCTATAGCCAAAAATCCCCAAAGCATTGGGGTTTGACTGGAGTTTCTGGACGATCAGATTGTCGTTCTCACCCGCATCGACATAAGGGCCGTCATCACGCACGCGGGTGCAGACATTGGCGTAATCGTCGGGCTTTTTGTCCTTCAGCTTCATGCTGTCCGGATAAATTGCCGCACAACCGCGCGAAAGGATCAGTTCCGCAAGCGCGTCGCGCGTGCCGCTGGTCGATGGCGGGCCATACACCTGGATCGGGATCGCCGGCAGCGCCGGGTTCACGTCCTTCCAGGTCTTCGCCTCATTGGGCTTGCCCTTCGGATTGGCTGCCAGCGCGAGATAGAGATCGACCGGGGTCAGCGTTAGCTTTGGCCCTTCCTTACCCTCGGCAAAAGCGATTCCGTCCAGCCCGATCTGGATTTCCATGATCCGGTCGACACCATTTTCGCCGCACGTGGTGAATTCAGACAGCTTCATCCGGCGCGATGCATTGGCAATATCGGGGTGCTGGGCGCCAACGCCGGCGCAGAACAGCTTCATCCCGGCGCCCGTCCCGGTCGATTCGATCACCGGCGCTTTCATGCCCGGGTTCTGGTTGACGAATTGTTCGGCAACTAATGTGGTGAAAGGATAGATAGTCGAAGAGCCCACGACCTTGATCTGGTCGCGGGAGCCCGCCCCGCCACCATTGGCCTGATCGTCACAGCCGGCCAGCCCAAGCATCGCAGCCGCCAGAATTGCGAATTGACGTCGCATCGAATCCCTCCTTGCAGAAATGTCCCCGCAGCGCCGCTATCACCCCGACCGCGTTGCCTGTGTGACAGTGAGGTTACCGTTTGATGACTGTGCTTTCCGGGGCATCGCGACGGCGGGGCTTGCCGGCAGCAGGATCGAAGCGGTGGTACCTTTACCCACCACGCTGGTAATATCGAGCCGACCCCGGTGGCGTTCGATAATATGTTTGACAATCGCCAACCCGAGCCCGGTGCCACCCAATGATCGGCTGCGCCCGGCATCGACGCGATAGAAACGTTCAGTAAGGCGCGGCAGATGCTCAGGCGCAATGCCTTCGCCTTCATCGGTAACGCTGATTCGGACCATACCGGTCTGATCCTTCCAGAGCCGGGTAACGACTGGGGTGCCACTTTTGCCATATTTCATGGCGTTGCCGATCAGATTGTGAAGCACCTGCGATAATTGCGCCCGATCCCCCACCACATGCGGCACATCGGCCTCGATATCAGTCACCAGGTCGTCGCCCCGATTGTCGTGTGTATCGGCGAGTTCGGCATGCACTTCTTCCATCAGCTGCCGTAAATCGACCTCGGTGGCGGGCACCCGATATTTTTCCGCTTCGATCCGGCTGAGGGAGATCAGATCTTCCACCAGCCGTTGCATTCGGCGCGCCTCATCGAACATCACCTTCAAAAAACGCGCGCGCACCTGCGCGTCGCCCCCGGCCTTGTCGTCACCCAGCGTTTCGACAAAGCCCAGAATCGATGCGAGCGGGGTTCGCAATTCATGGCTGGCATTGGCGACGAAATCGACGCGCATCCGTTCCGCGGCATAGCTGCCGGTCTGATCGATCAGATGGACGACGCGGCGGCCATCGCTCATCGTGGTCACCCGCATTTCCCAGCGTTGATCGAGCGTGCCGAGCCCGACCAGGTTGATCGGCCCATAGGCAGGTGCGCGCATATTCGTCAGCCGTTCAGCAGCAGCGGGGTGGCGAATCGCCAAGCGTACATCCTCGCCGATGATGTGCCCGCCCAACAGTGACCGGGCAGGCAGATTGGCATGGGCGACGCGGCCTTCGGCGACGATCAGGATTGGTTCAACGATGGCCTCGATCATCTCATCGATATTGACCGGACTACTGCGAGGATCGTCGATCTGCGCAATGGGCAGCGGCACGTCAGTAACGGCATCCCCCGTTCCTGCCGCGATCAATACCGCCGCAATCCCGCCGACGAGCACCATAAGCCCGCCCTGCAAACTTCCATCGTGCAACGTGATCGCCACCGCCGCTGCGACGATCACGGCGATGGCGGTAAGGGTGCGCAGGCCAAAAGCATCAAGCATGCTGGTGTGGTAGCGCAATCCATGGTCGCCTGCGAGTATCCCGATGCGCCTTGCGCTCAATTTACGATTGTGAAAGGGCGGGCAGCGCATATCGGGGCATAATGATGAGACGGCGATGAGCGACGATATTCCCCCGATCGACGGCCACCTGCCAGCGCAGGACGGCGCAGAAGCGCCCGCCATGCCCAGTCGCCGCCGGGCGTTGATGCTGGGTGCTGCCGGGGCGACGGCGATTGTTTCAATCCGTCCAGCACTCGCGCAGTCCGCCGCATCAGTGCTCACCTGCGAAATTCCGGTGCCCGATCCCGCCCGGTCGGGCAGCTATATTGCTGCTGATGGCACACTGGTGCCGGCTGGCACCCCTGGCGCTTTCCCGCCGGCGCGCGTGCCGTTCAAGGGAGAGGATGTGCGAAAGGCGATGGCCGGTGGTCGATTGCCCGGCATGGATAGCGATCGCACCCGTGCCTATCTGCAGTATATCCGCCGCCTGCAATCAGGCACCAGCGGCTTTACCTGTTTTGCGTCGTTGCAGATGCCGCGCGGCTAAACGCCGTGGATGAACCCCGCTATCAATCGATGTCGGCCGCCAGCCTCCGGGTGGTGCCCCTTGATGATCTGACGCTGATTTACCACCGTGCTTCGGGCATGACCCATTTGCTGGCGCCCCCCGCGCCCGAAATCCTTGATGCGCTCGCTGCGGCGCCATTGACCAGCGCTGCATTGCTTGCCCGCCTGGCTGATGAATTCGATTTGAGCGATGCCGATCCGGCGGCGCTGGTCGCGCGGCTCGATGAACTGGTTGCTGCCGGGCTCGTCGAAAAGCGATGAGGCATGTTCATCAGCTGAAGATCGGGTCTATCGGGTTCCGGATCGGGTCTGACTGGCATGGGCCGATCGCTGCCTTGCGTTCCTTATATGCCGATTATCCCGGCCCGGATGATGGGATTGCCGATTTCACCGTGCGGTTATTCGCAGCGCGGCCGTGGCGGCGCTTTATTCGACCTTCCGTGATGATCGGCGGCGATTTCGTGCTGCCGGATGCCGCACCACTGCCGCTTGCGCAGGGGCTGCTCGCTGCTGAGATGGGGATGAACCTGCAAATGGCGCTGGGGCAGCGGCGTTACCTGCTGCTGCACGCATCGGTGGTTGAGCGGGACGGCCGGGCGCTGCTGATGACAGGCGAATCAGGGGCAGGAAAATCGACGCTGGCGGCGCTGCTGGCCGCGCACGGCTGGCGGCTGATGGGGGACGAATTCGCCCTGGTCGATCCGGTAACCGGTCTGGTTCACGCCTTCCCGCGCCTCATCAGCCTGAAGAACGCGGCGATCGGTGTCGTCGAACGTACTTTGCCCGATGCCCGGTTCGGGCCGCTGTTGGCGGCAACGCCCAAGGGCGATATTCGCCATCTGGTGCCCGATGCGCGCGCGATTGCGGCGATGCATGTGCCCGCCACCCCGGCGCTGCTGCTATTTCCGCGCTTCGGCTTTGATGCCGCAACCCGCCCGGTTGAGCGAGGCGAGGTGTTCGTCCGGCTCACTCAGGCCTCAACCAACTATGTCGCGATGGGCGAACGCGGCTTTGATGCGCTGGCGGGGTTGGTAGGCCGAGTCCCTGCCGTCGCAATCGATTATCCCGATACTCAGGCAGCGATCAATCAGGTCGAGCAGCTATGGGCGGCGATATGAAGGCGGACGGCTGGCTGCTGGCCGATGTGCTGCGCGATCCTGCGCTGTGCGGGGCGCTCGATGCCAGTGGCTGGACGGCGTTGCTCGCCATCGCGCGTGCGGAACAGCTCATTGGGACGCTTGCTCATCGGCTTGAGGGATTGCCGGTACCCGGGGCAGTCGGACGGATTCTGGCGGATGCACGGGGCTCGGCAGCGCAGGGGCGTGTAGCGGCGTTATGGGAAGCCGAAATGGCGCGCCGTGCGCTTGCGCCCATCGGTGGTCCGGTCGTGCTACTGAAAGGAACCGCCTTCGTTGCGGCAGGGCTGGCGGCGGGGCAGGGGCGGTCGATCGGCGATCTCGACATTTTGGTGCCGCGCGAAGCAATCGCCGATGTCGAGGCGGCGCTGATCTCGGGGGGCTGGGAATGGGTGAAGCCCGATCCCTATGACGATGCCTATTACCGACGCTGGATGCACGAACTGCCGCCGCTCATCCACCGCGATCGTGACCGGATGATCGATGTTCACCACACGATCCTGCCGCTCACCGCGCGGATCACCCCCGATCCCGCCGCGATCATTGCCGATAGCCTGCGGCTTGAAAACGGGCAGCACGTGCCAAGCGGGCCCGATATGCTGGTTCACGCGGCGGCCCATCTGTTTGCCGATGGCGATCTGGCAGGGGGAATGCGCAACCTGTGGGACGTCCACCGACTGGTCGAGGAATTCGGGCTGGAGGGAGTTGCCGACCGTGCAGCGCATCACGGATTATCGCGTGAAATGGCGCGCGCCATTCGCGTGTCGGCGGCGCTATATGGCACCGATGTGCCCAGCGAATGGCTGCAGCTGACCAGCGCTGATCGGCTGTATCTGCACCGGCTGACGGCGCGTGACGGATGGGGCAGGGCGGTGCGACCGGCAACGCGTTTTGGCTTCTACATTCGGTCGCACTGGCTGCGCATGCCGCCGCTGATGCTGGCCCGGCATTTATGGGCGAAATGGCGGCGCGGCGGAACGCTACGCTGATGCTGCGCGCCGGACTCCGTCGGGGAGTAGCTCAGCCTGGTAGAGCACTGCCTTCGGGAGGCAGGGGCCGGAGGTTCGAATCCTCTCTTCCCGACCATGTTTTGACCGAACCGTCGTTTTAGTCTGAAGCCTGAAACATGTCTGGGATCGGATTGGTGCGACCTGCCGCGCTTATCCGCGAAGGCCGCTTGCTGCCCGCGCAATCGCTTCCACTTCGGCCATGGTCGCATCCTTGGGCGTTACCCAGCTTCCGCCGACGCACAGCACCGGATCAAACGCCAGCCATTCAGGCGCGCTCGCCGCGGTGATGCCACCGGTGGGGCAGAAACGGCATTGGTAGAAAGGGGCAGCGAGCGCCTTCAGCGCTTTCAGCCCGCCATTCGCCTCGGCGGGAAAAAATTTGAAGTGGGTGAGACCCAGCTCCATCCCCAGCATGATGTCTGCTGCGTTAGCGATGCCAGGCAGGAATGGCACACCGCTGTCGATGATTGGCTCTGCGAGCCGCTCGGTCAGGCCCGGCGATACGATGAACTCCGCGCCTGCGTCCATTACCTGCGCGAACTGATCGGCATTCACCACCGTGCCTGCGCCGACGATCGCGCCGGGCACGTGTTTCATCGCGCGGATCGCCTCGAGCGCGGCAGGGGTGCGCAGCGTCACTTCGAGTACATACAACCCGCCCGCCACTAGCGCCTCGGCGAGCGGTATGGCGGTCGCGATATCGTCGATTACCAGCACGGGAATGACGGCGCTGGTGCGCATGATCGTGGCGATATCTGTCATTGCGAGGCAAACCTTTGCGCATAAGCCGCTGCCGCGCCAAACAGGCCGGGCTGCGGATGGGTGATGAGCTTGACGGGGATCGCCTCCATCAGTGATCGGAACCTGCCCTTGGCGGCGAAACGCTCGGCAAAGCCGCTCCGGGCGAGGTGATCCTTCAGCCGCAGCCCGAGCCCGCCGGCGATGACCACGCCTTTTGCTCCTTGCGCCAATGCCAAATCGCCGGCCACCGCGCCCAGGCACAGGCAGAACCGGTCAAGCGCGGCGAGCGCCAGGCTGTCGCTGCCCTCCAGTGCCATTTGCCATATCGCCTTGTCGTCCATGCGTTGCACCGCACGCCCCTCGATCTCGGCGAGCGCCTCGTAAATTGCGACAATACCTGGCCCCGCAACGATTCGTTCGACAGATACGCGCTGGAACGTCTTGCGGAGCGCCTTCAGCATGGCGTCCTCTAGCGAATCGAGCGCCGCGAAATCAGTGTGCCCGCCTTCGGTTTCGAGAACATGATAGCCATGGTCGGTCCGCAGCACCTGCGCGACGCCAAGACCCGTGCCGGGGCCGCACACCGTGATGATCCCTTGATCGGGAAACGATGTGTTTGGCCCCGCAAGATGCGCGAACATCGCGGCGGGCACTTGCGCCACCGCATGACCGACCGCGCCGAAATCGTTGATCAGCACGAAATCATCGACGTCGAGCCGTTCCTGTACGAGTGCGGGGCGGATGATCCACGGGTTGTTGGTAAGCTTAATGATCTCGCCGCCGATCGGAGAGGCGACCGCAATCGCCGCCGCGCGGGGCAGGGGCGTGCCATGCTGCTCCCCGAATGCCTGCCACGCCGTTTGCAGACTGGCATATTCAGCGGTTTTCAGCGTGACGGGATCGCCCAGCGATACCACCCGGCCCGCCGCCACTTCTGCAATCGCGAAGCGTGCATGCGTGCCGCCGATATCGACTGCGACCACGCTGGTCATTTATGCCCCCATCGCCGCCAGCATTGCGCTGGCGCCCTTTTCGGCCTCGTTCGCGCCGTGGCGGAACATCGCGAACAATTCCCGCCCCGTGCCGCTCGCCCAAGCGGGGGCTTGCACCGGCGCGCGCGCGGCCCATTCCGCATCGTCGACAAGTGCTTGCAGGACGCCGTGCTGCGCGCACACGCGGATTACATCACCGTCGCGCACCCGGGCCAGCGGGCCGTCGCCGAGCGCCTCAGGGCTGGCATGGATCGCGCACGGCACCTTGCCGCTCGCGCCTGACATGCGGCCATCGGTGACGAGCGCGACCCGAAACCCGCGATTCTGAAGCACGCCCAACGGCGGGGTCAGCTTGTGGAGTTCGGGCATCCCGTTTGCGCGCGGCCCTTGGAAGCGCACGACCACGACCACATCGCGGTCGAGCTCGCCCGCCTTGAACGCGGCCTGGACTGACGCCTGATCCTCGAACACGCGGGCCGGGGCTTCGATCGTCCAGCGATCCCGCTCGACCGCGCTCACCTTGATGCACGCGCGGCCCAGATTGCCGGTCAGGATGCGAAAGCCACCTTCGGGGGAGAAAGGATTGCTCGCCGGGCGAACGATCGTTTCGTCGCCGCTCGGGCCGGGATCGACCCAGGCGAGCGCCTCGTCCGCAATCACGGGCTTCATGCCATAGGCCGACAGGTCATCGCCCGCGACAGTGCGGATATCCCGGTGGAGCAACCCGGCATCGAGCAGTTGGCGGATCACGAACGGCATGCCGCCCGCATCTTCAAACGCGTTCACATCGGCCGATCCATTCGGATAAACGCGCGTGATGAGCGGAATGGCGGGGGAAAGCCGGTCGAAATCCTGCCAGTCGATCACGATCCCCGCAGCGGCGGCAATGGCGGGCAAGTGGATCAGATGGTTGGTCGATCCGCCGGTCGCGAGCAGGCCGATCGCGGCGTTGACGATCGCCTTTTCATCAACGCATTCGCCCAATGGCCGGTAATTATCGCCATTCCAGCCGATTGTGGCGAGGCGGTGGACGGCAGCGCGCGACAGCTCCTGGCGCAGCTTGGTGCCGGGGTTCGCAAATGCCGCGCCGGGCATGTGGAGCCCCATCATTTCCATCATCATCTGATTGGAATTGGCGGTGCCGTAAAAAGTGCAGGTACCCTTCGAATGATAAGCGGCAATTTCGGCATCAAGCAGCTGCTCGCGGGTTGCCTTACCCTCAGCATATTGCTCGCGGATCGCCGCTTTTTCCTTGTTGGGCAGGCCCGATCGCATCGGTCCGCCCGGAATCAACATCATCGGCAAATGGCCGAAGCGCAAAGCGCCCATGAGCAGCCCCGGCACGATCTTGTCGCAAATGCCAAGAAGGGCCGCGCCCTCGAACATGCCATGGCTGAGCGCGATGGCGGTGCTGAGCGCGATCGTATCGCGGCTGAACAGCGAGAGTTCCATGCCGGGGAACCCCTGTGTCACCCCGTCGCACATCGCCGGCACGCCGCCCGCCACCTGCGCGGTGGCGCCCGCCTCGCGCGCCCAGATCTTCATCTGTTCAGGGTAGCGATAATAGGTCGCATGCGCGGAAAGCATGTCGTTATACGCTGTGACGATGCCGATGTTCATCGCGCGCCCGGCACGCATCGTGTCGCGATCTTCTTCGGTCCCTGCAAAGCCATGCGCCAGGTTCGCGCAGCCCAACATCGGGCGATCCACCCCGTTTTCCCGCTCCCGCCGGATCAGCGCGAGATAAGCATTGCGCGTTGGCTTCGATCGCTCAATGATCCGGTCGGTAACGGCGGCGATTGCTGGGTGCAGGGCCATGGCTTTACGCGCTCCAGTGAATATCCACGGGCAATTCGACATCGGCGAGCACGCGACCGATCGGATAGGGCGACATTGGCCCGTCCTTGATCGCGCGTTCGATGATGTCGCGTTTGGCCTGCCCCGTCACCGCGATCATCAGCGCACGCGCCGAGATGATCGCCTCGCGGGTCAGGGTAACGCGGGCGACAGGGGCTTCGGCGGGCAGGTCACCCGGCATCACACCAACGGCGCGGCGCTCGCGCGGGCCGGCCACGGCTTCCTCGAAATCGGGGCCGGGAAAGATCGAGGCGGTGTGGCCATCGGCGCCTACCCCCAGCACGCACAGATCGAGCGGCCAGTGCACATCTTGCAACCGGGCATCGGCAGCGCGCCCGGCGGCCTTGTAATCGGCCGCCGCCTCGCTGGTGATCGGCAACACGCGGACGCCCTTCGGCAGGAACACCTTGGCGATCGCGGTGATGTTCGAGAGCGCATCGCCCATCGGCACCAACCGGTCGTCGGTCGGCAGGATCGTCACGCGCTTCCAGTCGAGCTTGGCCTTGGCGAGTTTTTCATAGATCGGCAGGGGGGTGGTGCCGCCGGGCAGCGCGATCACCGCGCCGCCGCGGGCATCAATCGCGCTTTCGATGATGAAGGCTGCATCGCCCGATACAGCATCCGCCATTTCATCGGCGCTGTCATAATCCCACCATTCGATCTCGGTCATTGTCATTCCTCAACAATTTGAAAGCGTCGTGCGTGCTGAGCAGCCGCTGAACTTGTCCAAGTTGCGTATCGAAGCACGGTTCGACTGCATCAAAAAATGCTTCAATACGTGCCCTCAATGTCGCTCAGTCCCTACTCAGCGCGAACGGCTTTGGGTAGGCGGTTTTGACCCTCACCCATCATGCCAAGTGGTGCCATCGCGCTCGGTGAGCGCCACCGCGGCCGATGGGCCCCAGCTGCCCGCGGGATAGGCCTTGGGCTTCATGTCGTTGGCGATCCAGCCTTCGCGAATGCCGTCGATCCAGGTCCATTGCGCCTCCACCTCGTCGCGGCGGACGAACAAGGTCGGATCGCCCTCGATCAGGTCGAGCAGCAGCCGTTCATAGGCGATGCGCCGCCGCGTGCCTGCAAATTCGGTGTCGAGGCTCAGGTCGAGCGGCACTTCGCGCAGGCGCACCCCTTCGCGGTCTAGCCCCGGCTCCTTCGCCATCACCAGCAGCCGCACATATTCCTCGGGCTGCAACCGGATGACGAGCGTGTTGGGTTGGAGCTTCCCCCCGCGCGCTGCAAACATCGAATGCGGCACGGGCTTGAACTGGATCGCGATCTCGGACTGGCGCGTGGGCATGCGTTTGCCGGTACGCAGGTAAAAGGGCGTGCCCTGCCAGCGCCAGTTATCGACATTGGCCTTGATCGCGACGAACGTTTCTGTGGTCGACGCGCGCTCCAGCTCTTCGGCATAGCCGCGAACGATTTCGCCCTTCACTGCGCCGCTGGTATATTGCCCCGTCACGGTCAGCGACGGCGCATCGGCCGAGCTGATCGGGCGGAGTGAGCGCAACACCTTCACCTTTTCATCACGGATCGCGGTGCCGTCGAAGCGGGCCGGCGGCTCCATAGCAATCAGCGCGAGGAGTTGCAGCATATGGTTCTGCACCATGTCGCGCATCGCACCCGAGCCATCATAATAGCCCGCGCGCCCTTCCAACCCCACGGTTTCGGAGATGGTGATCTGGACATTGTCGATCCCGCGCGCATTCCAGATCGGCTCGAACAGCGTGTTGCCAAAGCGGAGCGCGAGGATGTTCTGGACGGTTTCCTTGCCGAGATAATGATCGATCCGGAAAGTTCGGTCTTCGGGGAAAACCTCGGCGACGGCATCGTTGATTTCGCGGCTCGAATTGAGATCATGGCCGAGCGGCTTTTCCAGGCCGATCCGCACATTCAGCCCCGCAAGTCCGGCCGATTCGAGCCCCTTGATCGTCGGGCGGAACAGCGAAGGCGCGGTCGACAGGAAGATCGCGAGCCCGCCCGATGTGTCGCCGATCTTGTCCGCCAGCGCGGCAAAACCGTCGATTGATGATGCGTCGAGCGGTTGATACAAAACCCGTTCGAGGAATGATGCAATCGCCGCATCATCCTTACGGTCGGCAGGCAAATGGGTGCTGAGCGCGGTCGCAGCGAATGCGCGGTAGCTCTCGTCATCATGGTCCGACCGCGCCGTGCCGGTAATCGTCAGCCCTTCGGGCAACAACCCATCGGCGTGCAGGCCATAAAGCGACGGCAGCAACATGCGCTGTGCCAGATCGCCCGTGGCACCGAACAACAGCAATTTCGAGGCAGGCTGGCGAGTCATGCCGATACTTCCTTACAGGTTCAGGCCAAGTGTCTGATCAAGCCCGGCCATGATGTTCAGGTTCTGTACGGCGGCGCCCGCGGCGCCCTTGCCCAGATTGTCGAGCGTCGCGATCAGTCGTGCCTGGCCGGTATCGCCATTCCCCACCACGCGGAGCGTTAGCCGATCAGTGTTGGCATCGTCTTCGATCCGCACGAGTCCGGGATCGTCATCTATTGTCTCTGCAACCCGGATGACTGGACTGTCGCGATAGGAATCGCGCAGATTGCTTTCGATCGTGGCGAGGCTCGGGCGGCGGAGAAACGCTTGAAGGGGCAGGGGCACTTCCACGATCATCCCGCGATAGGTGTTGGCAACCGACGGCATGAAAATCGGCGGATGGGCTAGTCGGGCATGTTTCTGCATTTCGGGCACGTGCTTGTGTGCCAGCCCCAACGCATAGCCGCGCAGTGCGGTGGTTTCTTCGCCGCTTTCGAATTCTGCGATCATCGTCTTGCCGCCGCCTGAATAGCCCGACGCGGCATTCACGCTGAGCGCCCAATCGGCAGGCACCAGCCCTGCGCGGACCAACGGCCTGACAAGGCAAAGAAATCCAGTGGGGTAACAGCCGGGATTGCTGACCCGGGCGGCTTCGCCAATCGCGGCGGATTGGCCCGGTTCGAGTTCGGGCAGTCCGTAAATCCAGCCCTCTGCCGTCCGGAACGCAGTCGAAGCGTCAATCACGCGGGTGCGCTGGTTGTCGATCAGCGCTACGGCTTCGCGCGCGGCATCATCCGGCAGGCAAAGGATGACGAAATCGGCATCGTTCAGTGCCTGACGGCGGGCATCGGCATCCTTGCGCGAAGCCTCATCGAGCGTGATCAGGGCGAGATCGGTGCGAGTCGCCAGCCGCTCGCGGATTTCGAGCCCTGTCGTGCCGGCCGCGCCGTCGATAAAGACATTCAGGGCCATGAGCGGCGTTCAATCCTGCGCCGGATCAAAGGCAATCGACCCGCGATCTACATAACCGACAAGGCCCAGCGAGACGGCAATCCCCCAAGCCGTCCCGCCGGAAAAGTCCAGGGCCTCGAACACCGAACCAGCCGGTAAATCTGCGATCGATTGTGCGGCGGAATCGGCACCGGCGCGCAGCGACGCCGGTTGGTTGACGACCATCGGTAATGGCGATGCGTAATGCGGCGCGAACACCTGATCGGCCAAGCGGATATCGGCAAGATCCCGCCGAACGGCCTGTGTACGCGGGTCGATGACGACCGACGGACCGCCGAGCGAAAAGCTCTTACGCGACGCTGTGCCGTTGGATGTGGGCAGGTTGTGGGGCTGAGTCTGTCCCGATGAAATGCTCGAATTGTTCAAGAAACTCTGCCCCTTCGGCGGTGCGCACGACATAGATGTTGCGCTTGTCGCTTTCATCACGTTGGCGGCGGAGATAGCCGAGGCTGCCAAGTCTGTTCAAGGCGCGTGTGACGACCGGCTTCGAAACTTTCAGGCTGCTGGCCAATCCGCGTACGGTATGCGGGCCGGATTGCAGATAGACCACAAGCAAAAGCGCCATTTGGCGATTTGTCAGATCGGGTTCGCCTGACCGGACATAATCGATCAATGTCGCCATCCAGTTGGTGAGTCCGCGAAACGCGGTACTGGCCGGCAGGGTCGGTGCTGTCATGATATTGGTGGACATGGCTCAAAAATCGGCTTGTGAAATGAATGGTCTGGTCTGAACGCCCGAATGACCTGCTGGTTTCGCCTCGGTTACGATTTGGTCTTTCAGGCCGTGGGCGCTGGTTGATCACGAGCCATTGCTCCCCTATGTGCCCGGCATTGGTTCTCATCTCGGAAAATTCAGCCCGCTTATGTTTTTCAGCTTTCTCCTTGTCGTTCACGCTCTGGTCGCGGCTGCGCTGGTCGGCGTTATTCTGATGCAGCGGTCCGAAGGCGGCGGGCTTGGCATGGGCGGCAGCCCCGGCGGATTGATGTCGGCGCGCGGTGCCGCCGATTTCCTCACCCGCTCGACATCGGTGCTGGCAACGGCTTTTATTTCGCTCAGCATCCTGCTCGCATTCCTGGCGGCGTCACGGCAGACTCAGTCGGTCGATGCCTCCCTCGCGCGGCGACCTACCGCACCCCTCCGCGCTCCCGGCGCACCGGCGCCGACGCTTGGTGAAGCACCATCAGCTGCGGCGGTCGCGGCGGCAGCGGCGAACGGCAACAGTGCCGCCCCTGTCGCGAATATCACGCTGCCTGCAAGCAACAGCGCGGTTCCGCTCGAGCAATAATTGCACTGACAATTCCGTTGCTTGTCGCTTTTCTGGCGTCATGCCGGATTCGAGCGCTTGTCGACAGTGGCAATTCAACGCTAGGCGTTTTCTCCCATGGCGCGGTTCATTTTCATTACCGGCGGCGTGGTCTCGTCGCTCGGCAAAGGTCTCATGGCGGCAAGCCTGGCAGCATTGCTCCAGGCCCGCGGATATTCTGTCCGGATTCGCAAGTTCGATCCGTATCTGAATGTCGATCCGGGGACGATGTCGCCCTATCAGCACGGCGAAGTCTATGTGACTGATGACGGATCAAGGCCTTCGCCCAGGCGCAGACCGACGATGTCGATTTCGTGCTGTGCGAGATTGGCGGCACGGTGGGCGATATCGAGTCGCTGCCCTTCATCGAGGCGATCCGCCAGCTCCGCAACGACCTGGGGCGCGGCCAGTCGGTCAGCATCCATGTGACGCTGGTGCCGTATATCGCGGCGGCGGGTGAGCTGAAGACCAAACCCACCCAGCATTCAGTGCGCGAATTGGCGGCGCTCGGCGTGCAGCCCGATGTGCTCGTGTGCCGCTGCGAACATCCGCTGCCCGAAAGCGACCGCGCGAAGATCGCGCTGTTCTGCAACGTCCGCAAGGAAGCGGTGATCCCTGCGCTCGACGCGGCGAGCATTTATGCCGTCCCGATGCAATACCATGCCGAGGGGCTCGATTCGGAGGTGTTGCGCGCGTTCGGCATTGAACCCGGCAGCACGCCCGATCTCTCGCGCTGGATCGACATCGTCGACCGTCTCACCAATCCCGAGGGCGAAGTGACCGTCGGCGTGGTCGGCAAATATGTCGGGCTGCAGGATGCGTACAAGTCGCTGAACGAGGCACTGGTCCATGGCGGCATCGCCAACCGGGTGAAGGTGAACATCGAATGGATCGATGCGGAGCTGTTCGAACGCCCCGATAGCGATGTTGCCGCGCGGCTTGAGCCGTTGCACGCGATCCTAGTCCCCGGGGCGTTCGGCGAACGCGGGGCAGAGGGCAAGATCGCCAGCGTCCGCTTCGCGCGCGAACGCGAAATCCCCTATTTCGGGATTTGCTTCGGCATGCAGATGGCCTGCGTTGAGGGCGCGCGCGATCTGGGTGGCATTGCCGCAGCAAGCTCGACCGAGTTCGGCCCGACCAGCGAACCCGTCGTCGGTATGATCACTGAATGGATGACCGCGGACGGCATCCAGAAGCGCGAGGAAGGCGGCGACTTGGGCGGTACGATGCGGCTCGGTGCTTATCCCGCCAAGCTCGATGGCAACAGCGTGGTGTCGTCGATCTACGGCGCGGCTGAGATCAGCGAACGCCACCGCCACCGTTATGAAGTGAACACCGGCTACCGCGATGTGCTCGAAAAGGGCGGGCTGGTGTTTTCCGGTATGTCACCCGACGGGATGTTGCCCGAAATCGTCGAACGGCCCGATCATCCCTGGTTCGTCGGCGTACAGTTCCACCCCGAGCTGAAGAGCAAGCCCTTCGATCCGCACCCGCTATTCGCGAGCTTTATCGAGGCGGCGGTGCGGCAGAGCCGGTTGGTCTAGGCTACCGCTAGCGGAACAGGCAGCGCAAGGCGGCGTTCATCAGGTTCGGTCTCTTATCGGAGGCTATCCCGATTACCGGAACCGCCCTTATGTCGTTTGCGTCGTCGAGCAGAACCGATCGGGTGCGGGCCGGGATTGCTGCCGTGATCGTGCAGGGAGTGCTCGGTTATGCGCTGATCACCGGGCTGGTCGTGCGCTTTCCCGAATCGGTGCCAGATGCGCTCAAGCTTTTCGCTGTGAAGCCGCCATCGCCGCCGCCCTCTCCAAAAAAAGGGCCAGTTTCTCCGCCCCGCGAAACGGTTTCGCGGCCCTTGGGGGCCACTTCGCCCCCGAATTTGCGCGCGACCGCGACGCCGATCGTGGTGCCGCCGCCCGTCGTGTTGATCCCCGTGCCGCCACTGGTGATCGTGGCTGAAAAGGCCAATACCGGGGCAGCGTCCATCTCGGGAGCGTCGACGATCATTGGACCGGGCACCGGCAGTGGCGGGCAGGGAGATGGTAGCGGCAGTGGTGGCGCAGGCGATGGCGATGGCGACGGCAGCGGCGGCGGCGGCGGCGCGCCGCTCCGCCAGATCGCCGGGCGGATCACCGGCAATGATTATCCCCGCCGACCGTTCGAGGCGGGGATCGGCGGCACCTTGTTCGTGCGCTACATCGTTGGGGTGCGCGGTCGCGTGACCGACTGCACCGTCACCCGCTCAAGCGGCAACGCCGAGCTCGATGCGGCCACCTGCCGCCTGATCACCGAACGCTTCCGCTTCAAACCGCGCCGGAACATGGCGGGTAGGCCGGTGCCTGCCGTTATCGTTGAGGATCACAGCTGGGTCGTTGATCGATAGGTCGATCGAGAATTGGCGCCGAAAAACGACTGACGATTGGCTTGGTTCCACCGCTGACGTCATAAAAAATTGACACATGTAACTGTTACGATATCTTGACACTTGCGTTGAATTGCAGGGTCGATGTGAAGTGGCTCTTCTGATCCTGTGGCTTGATCGTCGCGTGTGCCAAACGGCCTTGTGGCCGATTCATGGTCGTGCCGGGGGCTGAGACACCATCTGCACACCAGACAATACGTGTCTCAGAAGAGGGATGGTTCAATGGCAGATGATAGTGAGATGGTCTATCCAACCGGATTGACGCCTAAACAGGCGGAAGAAATCCAGGAAGGCCTGATGTGGGGGACGCGAATCTATGCAGGTATCGCGATAGCCGCCCATGTTCTGGCGTATATTTATACACCCTGGCTGCATTCATAGGGAGGACTGACCATGAAAGAAGGACGTATCTGGCTTTATGTCAGCCCTAATGTTGGTATCCCGCTGTTCTTTATCGCTTTTGTGACAGCATCGTTGCTCGTTCATGCGTCGATCATGACGAATACCACATGGATGGCAGCATTCTGGCAGGGTGGTGCCAAGGTAGAAGCTCCTGCTCCTGCCGCAGTAGCACCTGCTGCTGATGCAATGGCCCCTGCAGCTGAACCAGCGGCAGATGCCATGGCGACCAACGAAGCTGCCAAATAAGGCCGATGTCGCTCCGGCGGCAGGCCCTTTTGGCGCTGAGAAAGAAAAGGCCGGGAGAAATCCCGGCCTTTTTTATCGTCGAACCGTATTTATGATCGTTCGGCGGCGTGGGATGGCGCCACGCGCAATAGCGGCAGCATCACTGCCAACGTGATGAGAAGCAGCGCCACTTCTAGCGCATAGACGACAAGATAGCCCGTCGCG
Organism: Sphingomonas sp. 32-62-10; assembly: GCA_002280555.1. GTDB lineage: Bacteria > Pseudomonadota > Alphaproteobacteria > Sphingomonadales > Sphingomonadaceae > Sphingomonas. The sequence goes on along the minus strand of NCEE01000009.1, from coordinate 55,246 downwards.
GCAGGTGGCCAGGGCAGAGCCATGCCTGCAGGGTGGCCGACATCGCGCAGAAAGCCGCCAAGTGCTGCCCCGACCCCGGCTGCTGTCGCTTGCGCGGCGCCCCAGCTGCCCAGTGCAAGGCCGATCTGCTCCTTCGGGGCGTAATTCATCGTTGCCGTCAACGTGCCATGGCCAAACAGGCCACCGCCAAAGCCAATCATCGCGACGCCCACAACAAACAGCGATACCTGGTCCAGAGGCGCGGCCAGGATCACCATCAGGAATGCGGGTATCCCGATCAACGCGCCGATCGTTGCCATCCGGAACGGATCGAAACCGCGGCTGAGGATGCGCGACGCGAGCGCAAAGCCCAGCAGCCCGCCGCCCGCAAAGGTCGCTGTTAATGTGGTCGTTTCACCCACCGACATGCCCAGGATCTGGCCCCCATAAGGCTCAAGAAGGATATCTTCCATGCTGAACGCCAATGTGCCCAGGGCAACCGCGATCAGCCGCCGGACGGCGTGCGCTTCGGCGGCATAAAGCGCCCATGATTCGGCAAATGTCCGCTGAATCTCGACGGGGCGGTTCGGCTGACGTGCCTCCTGCTTCCACAGTGCGGCAAAATTGAGCAGGAAGGTAATTACTGCCGTCCCCTGGATCACCTGAATCAACCGCCCAGGTGAAAAATCGGCCAGCACCGCGCCAAAGGCCAGGGCGCTCACGATCATGCCGATCAGCAGCATCGAATACATCAGCCCGACAATATTGGGGTGCGCCGATTCGGGCGCTTGATCGGTGGCCAGCGCCAGCCCGACGGTCTGGGTGATATGGACACCTGCGCCGACCAGCAAAAATGCGATGGCGGCGGCCAATTGTCCGATCCAGGCGGGGGCCTGACTCGATTGCCCGGCGCCGGCGAGCACCAGCAACGCAAAGGGCATCATCGCCAATCCGCCAAAATGGAGCATCGTGCCGCGAAAAATGAACGGTACGCGCCGCCAGCCGAGCGCTGATTGATGCGTGTCGGAGCGAAAGCCGATCAAGGCCCGAAACGGGGCGAAGAGGAGCGGTAGCGCGAGCATCACGCCAACCAACGTCGCGGGGACGCCAAGCTCGACAATCATGACGCGGTTGAGGGTGCCGACCAGCAGGACGAGCGATATGCCGACCGACACCTGGATCAATGAAAGCCGCAGCAGACGCGACAGCGGCAGATCGTCCGTTGCAACATCGGCAAAGGGCAACACACCCGTGCCCCAGCCCATCCAGACCGACATCATCCGGCGATTAAGGCCGCCCATGCGGCGGGCTTTTGGGGCAGACGAGTCGTTCTTGCGGTTATCCATCGCTGCCGGTCGTCTCATTCCCGTAGAGCCAGCGCGTTACGCCCCGCCAACCGACACTTGATCCCAGCCGCCGTCGATTTGCAAGCGCCCTGCGGGTTATGACGGTTGCGTATCTGTTTAGACCAAGGCCAAGCAGCGCCCCTCGCTCTTTAGCAAGGGGCGCTGCGGGTCATCAGGCCGCCACGGCGGTGTCGTTGCCGCTGTCGATCGCGGCGAGCGGGGCGCCCATCTTGATCGCAACCGTCTTCGGCTTCATCGCTTCCGGCACTTCGCGGACCAGATCGATGGTCAGCAGGCCATCATTCAGCCGCGCATCGTCCACCCGGACGAAATCGGCGAGTTCGAAACGGCGTTCGAAGCTGCGGTTGGCGATGCCAAGGTGCAGGAACGCGCCGGTCGAGCTGGCATTTTCGTCCTTCTTGCCCTTCACGAGCAGCAGGTTCTGCTGCGCGGTGATCTCGATATCGTCGCGCGCAAAACCGGCGACGGCGAGCGTGATCCGGTAGCGATCTTCGCCGAGCCGTTCGAGATTGAAGGGCGGGTAGTTTTCCGTCGTCGCCTGCCGCGCGCTGGCTTCGAGCATGTCGAACAGCCGGTCGAAACCGATCGCGGAACGGCGATAGGGGGTCAAATCAAACTGACGCATTTTCAAATCCTCCAATGAGCAATGTTGAACGTCGATGTCGGTGCCCGCAGCTGCGCGACACCGTATGTGCACGGCCCGTTTGGCACCATGCGGGCGCTGATTTGGGGCGTCCTGGCGCAGCGTCAAGACCCGGAACGGGGAAAATTTGCGACGATAAAGTTCGGCTTTTGAGGGGGATAGTTTTGGCGGCGTGAATTCCCATCAATTCAGTGGGCATTATGATCCGACTCGAATTGGTGATAGTCGGAAAAGAGGGGACATCATGCTCGCGCACCTACCTATGTTGCTGCTCGCTCAAACGGCACAAGCCGATCCTGCATCGGCAACAGCACCACAGGATCAGTCGCAAACGGCGCAGGAGACGACCGAAGAAGGGCGTCTGGGGACCGCGCAGCAGGGCAGCGGCGACATTGTCGTTAGCGCGCGCCGCCGTAACGAGACGGCGCAGCGCGTGCCGATTGCGATTTCGGTCATTGGCGGACAGGCGCTGGCCGAAACGGGCACCTACAATGTGGGTCGGTTGACTCAGCTCCAGCCGACGCTGCAATTCTATTCGACCAACCCGCGCAATTCGGCAGCCAACATTCGCGGACTCGGTGCGCCGTTCGGTCTTACCAATGACGGGATCGAACAGGGCGTCGGCATCTATGTCGATCAAGTCTATTACAGCCGGATCGCGTCAGCGACTTTCGATTTTACCGATACCGAGCGGATCGAGGTTTTGCGCGGTCCCCAGGGGACGCTCTACGGCAAGAACACTACCGCCGGTGCGATCAACGTCGTGACGCGCGCGCCGAGCTTTTCGCCCGAAGCGCGGGTCGAATTGACGGGCGGCAACTATGATTTCTTCCAGGGCAAAGGATCGATTTCCGGTCCCCTGATCAGCGACAAGCTCGCGCTGCGGCTGTCGACTTCGGTCACCACGCGGCGCGGCACGATCTTCAATGTGCGTCAGAACCAGTTTCAGAACAGCCAGGATAATGTAAGCCTGCGTGGCCAGTTGCTGCTGCGCGCGAGCGACAATCTCGATCTGACGCTGTACGGCGATTACAACCGACAGGACCCCAATTGCTGCGTTCAGTATTTTGCGCGCGTCGGCACCACCCAGCGACCGCTGAATCGTCAATATGCGGCGCTGACGGCGGCATTCGGTTATGCCGTGCCGTCAACCGATCCGTTCGACCGGGTGACCGATATCGATTCGCCGATTCGCGCCAAGCAGGAATTGGGCGGGGTTTCGTTGTTGGCAAACTGGAACCTGGGTGGCAGCACGCTGACATCGATTTCGGCCTATCGCTTCTGGGATTGGGTGCCGTCCAATGACCGCGATTTCATCGGCTTGCCGATCACGACGGTGTCGGCCAATCCATCGCAGCAATATCAGATTACGCAGGAAGTGCGGCTGGCCTCCAACGGCTCCAACACACTCGATTATGTGGTTGGCGCCTTCTATTTTTACCAGAGCATCGATACGCAAGGGCTGCAGGTGCAGGGACCGGCCGCAAGCCGTTTCCTGATCAACCCGACCGCAGCAAACGCCAATAACCCGGCTGTGCTGAACAATCTGACCGCGCGCAATGCGATCGGCTTTACCAATACCAGCGCAGCGGTGTTCGGCAAGCTGACATGGTATATCACGGACAAGCTCGCCATCGCGCCCGGCCTGCGCGTGAATTATGACAAGAAGGACGGATCGTTCGTCTCGGTCGTCACCACGGGCACGGGCAGCACGGTGCTCAACGCCGATCAGCGCGCTGTGCTGGCCCCGCAAAGCTATCAACCGACATTCGACGATTGGAATGTGTCGGGTGACATCACCGCGTCTTACCAGGTCAATCCGGATGTGCTTGGCTATGCCACCTATGCGCGCAGCAACAAATCGGGCGGGGTCAACCTGTCTGGTCTCCCGCTTGACGCTGCGAACAACCCTATCCTGGCGGCAGCAACGGTAAAGCCGGAGAAAGTCGATCATTTTGAGCTGGGCTTGAAGACCCAGTTTCTCGATCGCCGGGCGACGGTGAACCTCTCAGCGTTCTGGACTGACATCTATGATTATCAGGCAACCGTCACCAACGGTCAGCTTGGGGTGTTGCGGGGGTTTCTGGCCAATGCCGGCCAAGTGCGCACGCGGGGTATCGAAATCGATACCGCCTTCCGGCCGACGACACGGCTGAGTCTATACGCCAATGGCGCCTATACCGATGCCCGCTATGTGCGCTTCACCGATGCACCGTGCCCGCCCGAGCTTTCAGGCGGCGCAATAGCGACGGCAGCGAACCCGGCCAGCCCGGCGGCAACGCCCGGCGGGTTCAGCCCGGCCAATTGCAATATCTCCGGCCAGCGGCTCCCCGGTGTGTCGGAATGGGCGTTTTCCTATGGTGCTGAATATAATGTGCCGGTCCGGATTGCGGGGGCAAACAGTCAATTCTACATTGGTTATGATGGCAGCTATCGATCGAACTTTTCGTCCAACCCGTCTCGGTCGATTTTCACCGATGTTGCGGGCTATGCGATCAGCAACTTCCGGATCGGTGTGAAGGCACGCGACAAGTGGAATGCTTTCGCCTGGGTGCGCAATGCGTTCGATCAGAACTATTTTGATCTTCTCGCGCTGCAGCCCGGGAATACAGGCCTGATCGTTGGCCAGCCGGGCGATCCGCGTACTTTTGGCTTCACGGTCGCCAAGAGTTTCTGATCAGCAAAGCGCGTTGACCGTTAACGCGAAACGCCCGGGCTGTTGCCAGCCCGGGCGCCTGCGTGACGATTGCTCGTCAGCCCCCTTATTGCCTTTGCCCGAGCGTGCGCCCCTGTTCGCGCTCAAAGGCTTCCAGCATCCCCGAACCACGGCCGTTGCCTGTGTGTCAGTACAAAAACGCTAGGTCTGCAGCATTGAATTGTCATCGGTAAATCGTGCGTTCATCGCACAATTGGCGCACTCTGTGGCGAAATCGCAACAGATGTGTCCCGGTTGCACGACGAGCATCGCCGCCCTAGAGGGTGATCGGCCCCGTTCCGGGCTGGGGCCTGGGACTGAAATTTATGCTCCTTTCGCGCTATGAACGGATGATCGCGCGCCGTTACTTGCTGCCTGGCAGAGGGGAGGGGTTCATCTTCCTTGTCGCGGGTATCAGTCTTGCAGCGGTGATGCTCGGCGTTGCCGCGCTCGTGATCGTGATGAGCGTCATGAACGGCTTTCGCGCTGAGCTGTTCGACAAGATTGTGGGGCTAAACGGCCATGCCGTGATCCAGGGCTATGGCGGTCGCTTGCCCGACTGGCGCGAGATCGTGGCGGAGGCGCGCGCAACACCGGGCATTATCGAGGCCACCCCCCTGATCGAACAACCGCTGATGTCGAGCTACAATGGTCGGGTCGAAGCCGTGCTGGTCCGCGGGATGCGGGTCGCGGATATCCGCAGCAACCCATCACTCAAGGGCAAGGAATTGAGCGGATCGCTTGCCAGCATCACGCCGGGTAGCGGGCGGATCGGCATCGGCTCGCGTCGGCGTTTATGATTACGACAAGGCGTATGTGTTGATGCCGCTGGAGGACGCGCAGACGCTGCTTCTGCTTGGCGATGCCGTTGGCGTGGTGGAGGTGAACACCGTCAACGCCGACCAGGTCGGGGCGATCATGTCGCCGCTCGCCGCCAAAATCGGCAGCCGGGGCGTCGTGGCCGATTGGCGCCAACTGAACGCGCAACTATTCGAGGCGCTCGAGGTGGAACGGATCGCGATGTTCACCGTGCTGTCGATCATCATCCTGGTCGCGGTGTTCAACATCCTGTCATCGCTGATCATGCTGGTCCGCGCTAAGACTCGCGACATCGCCATCCTGCGGACGATGGGCGCGACGCGCAGCGGGCTTATCAAGATTTTCATGGTTGTCGGGACGACGATTGGCGCGTTGGGCATGGTCGCGGGGCTGCTGCTTGGCTTTGTGTTTCTGTTCTATCGGCAGAGCGTGGTGAACTTCATCCAGCTCGTGACAGGTCAAAACCTGTGGGACCCCTCGATACGGTTCCTCACCGAACTACCGTCGAAGCCCAACCCGGTCGAAATCATCGTTATCGCTGTCATGGCGCTGGTGCTCAGCTTCCTCGCCACATTGTACCCGGCTTTCAAGGCAGCCAATACCGATCCGGTGCAGGTGCTGCGCTATGAATGACCCCGTCGTCCAGATTACCGGCCTGACGCGCAGCTTTGTGCAGGGCGAAGATACCATCCACGTCTTGCGTGGCGTCGACCTGACCATCGCCAAGGGCGAGATTGTCGGGCTGCTCGGCCCGTCGGGATCGGGCAAGTCGACTTTGCTACAGGCCGTCGGGTTGCTTGAGGGTGGCTTTGGCGGATCGATCCAGATTGCTGGACGCGAAGCGGCCAAGCTCGACAGCCATGGCCGCACGCTGGTGCGCCGCGATTATCTGGGCTTCGTCTATCAATTCCATCACCTGCTGCCCGATTTCAACGCGACCGAAAATGTCGTGTTGCCATTGCTGATCCATGGGAGCACCCGCGAAGCAGCGGAGGCACGCGCGACGTCGCTGCTCACCACGCTGGGCCTGGGCCACCGGCTGACCCATCGCCCGAGCCAATTGTCCGGCGGCGAGCAGCAACGCGTAGCGGTGGCGCGCGCGCTGGCTAACAAACCCGCGTTGGTGCTGGCGGACGAGCCGACCGGCAATCTGGACGAGACGACGGCGGAGATCGTTCTCGCCGAACTGCTGCGATTGGTGCGCGAAGAAGGCTCCTCCGCGCTGATCGCCACCCATAATGAGCGGCTGGCCGCGAAGATGGACCGGGTGGTGCGACTGAACGAGGGGCGGCTGGGGTGACCGGCTTGAGTAATGCGTGGACGATCGCGCCGACCTTGATCGGCACGCACACGACGCTGCGCCCGCTGGTAATGGACGATCGCGACTCGCTGGTGGCGGCTGCAGCGGATGGCGACATCACCGAATTGTTCTTTACCAACGTGGCGAACCTGCGTGATCCCGATGCTTACATGTCGGCGATCTTCAAGGAGCGCGATTTCGGGCGGGCAATGCCCTTTGCGGTGGAGGTTGCGGGCCGGGTGGTCGGCATGACGCGCTACATGCGGATGAATGCAGCGCACCGCCGGCTCGAGATCGGCGGGACCTTTTACGCGCGATCAGTGCAGCGCAGCGGCGTGAATACCGAGGCAAAGTTGCTGCTGCTCACTCATGCGTTCGAGGACATGGGGTGCAACGTCGTTCAGATCCGCACTGATTGGTTCAACAAGCGCTCGCAAACCGCGATCGAGCGGCTGGGGGCGAAGCGCGATGGTGTGCTGCGCAATCATCAGCTGATGGATGGACGGATCCGCGATCTTGTCGTCTATTCGATCATCGCCAGCGAATGGGCCGGGGTGAAGCAGAACCTGAATTTCCTGCTGCAACGTCACAAAGGGGGATAGAATGGCCGCAATCACCGATTTCAAGGTCAAGGGTGCCGATGGCAAGCCGGTCGACCTGTCGATTTATGCGGGTAAGGTGCTGCTGATCGTCAACACCGCCTCCAAATGCGGGTTCACGCCGCAGTATAAGGGGCTGGAAGCGCTCCACCGCAAATATGCCGATCAGGGCTTCGAGGTGCTCGGCTTCCCGTGCAATCAATTCGGATCGCAGGAGCCGGGCGATGCCGAGGAAATCGCGACTTTCTGCACGATCAACTACGATGTCACCTTCCCGGTCTTTGCCAAGATCGAGGTAAACGGGTCGGGTGCCGATCCGCTATTCGACCGCCTGAAGGATGCGGCGCCGGGGCTGATGGGGTCGCGCGGGATCAAGTGGAATTTCACCAAGTTCCTGGTCGATCGCTCCGGCGAAAAGGTAAAGCGGTACGGCCCGCAGACCACACCTGCCGAAATCGAGAAGGATATCGAAACGCTGTTGGCGGGCTGAACGCGGTTATCCACCGCAAAGGCACTTTATGACGGTTTCGCGAATCGTCGCGAGCCCGCATAGTCGCCGCCATGGCGCATTCAGGTTTCGTCCCCCTTCGCATTTTTTCATCGTTCACGATGCTCGACGGGGCAATCGAGCCCAAGGCAATCGCCAAGCGCGCGCAGGAACTTGGCTTTCCCGCTGCCGCGCTGACTGACCGGAACGGGCTTTATGCGGCGATGGCGTTTGGTGAGGCCGCGTTCGCAGCGGGCGTGCAGCCGATCATTGGCGCGATGCTGGGCGTTGCCCGTCCGGACATGCCCGAGGGCGTAACGGCCCCGCTCGACTGGATCGCGCTCTATGCGCAAGATGAGACCGGGTATCAGAATCTGTGCGCTCTGGTGTCGCAGGCGCATCTGGCGCGCCCGCTGGAGCTCGCACCGCATGTCGATTTCACCACGCTTGGCGCGCACAGCAACGGCCTCATTGCGTTAACGGCGGGACGCGAAGGCGCGTTGGCGCGGTTGTTCGCCGAGGATCAGCCCGATGCAGCTTTTGCCTATGCCGATCGGCTGCAGGCGCTGTTCCCGGACCGGCTCTATATCGAGCTGACCCGTCGCCTTGACGAGATTGAGGGTCGTGCCGAGGGTGCGCTACTCGATTTGGCGTACGACCGCGATCTGCCGATCGTCGCGACCAACCCGTGCTGTTATGCCGAACAGAGTTTTGGCCCGGCCCATGATGCAATGTTGTGCATTGCCAGTTCGTCCTACATCGCCAGCGAAGATCGCCCGAAAAGCTCGCCCGATGCATGGATGAAGCCCGCCCGGGACATGCGCCAGCTGTTCGATGACCTGCCCGAGGCAATCGCCAATACGCTTGTCGTCGCGCAACGCTGCGCGATCGCGGCGCCAAAGCGCAAGCCGATCCTGCCGAGCCTGGCCGGCAACCGCGATGCCGAGGCAGAAGCGTTGCGCGCCGATGCGCGGGCCGGGCTGGAGCAGCGACTGGCGCGAATCAAGGGAAACGAAGAGAACTGGCAGCAATCCTATCGCGATCGGCTCGAATTCGAGCTCGACGTCATCATCCAGATGGGGTTCCCCGGCTATTTCCTGATCGTTGCCGATTTCATTAAATGGGCGAAGGACAATGATATTCCGGTGGGGCCGGGTCGCGGTTCGGGCGCTGGCTCGGTCGTGGCATGGGCGCTGACGATCACTGACCTTGATCCGATGAAGCTCGGCCTGCTGTTCGAGCGGTTCCTGAACCCCGAACGCGTATCGATGCCCGATTTCGACATCGATTTTTGCGAAACCCGGCGTGAGGAAGTGATCCGCTACGTCCAGGCCAAATATGGCAGCGATCATGTGGCGCAGATCATCACCTTCGGCCGGCTAAAGGCGCGCGCGGTGCTGAAGGATACCGGGCGCGTGCTTCAGATGAGCTATGGCCATATCGATCGGCTCGCTAAGCTCGTGCCAAACCACCCGACCGACCCTTGGACGCTCGACCGCGCGCTGAACGGCGTGTCCGAGTTGGCGGCAGAGTATCGCACCGATAGCGGGGTGAAGCATCTGCTCGATCTGGCGATGAAGCTCGAAGGGCTGCCGCGCCATTCGTCGACGCATGCCGCCGGGGTGGTGATCGGTGATCGGCCGCTGGCGCAGCTCGTGCCGCTGTACCGCGATCCGCGATCGGACATGCCCGTGACCCAATTCGACATGAAATATGTCGAGGCGGCGGGGTTGGTGAAGTTCGATTTTCTGGGGCTGAAAACGCTGTCCGTGCTGAAGAAAGCGCAACAGATGCTGGCAGCGCGGGGGATTGTGGTCGATCTTGATGTGCTCGAATGGGATGATGAGGGCGTCTACAAGCTGTTGCAAAAGGGCGACACCGTCGGCGTGTTCCAGCTCGAATCCGAAGGGATGCGGCGTACGCTGTCGGCGGTTCGCCCATCCAATTTCGGCGACATCATCGCGCTCGTCTCGCTCTATCGACCGGGGCCGATGGACAACATCCCGAGCTTTGGTCGCCGCAAGAACGGCACCGAGACGATCGATTACCCCCATCCGCTGCTCGAACAGATCCTGGCCGAAACATACGGCATTTTCGTTTACCAGGAACAGGTGATGCAGGCGGCCCAGGTGCTGGCGGGCTATTCGCTTGGCGGCGCCGATCTGCTGCGCCGCGCGATGGGCAAGAAGAACCAGGCCGAGATGGATGCGCAGCGCGCGACCTTTGTGGACGGCTGCCTGAGCGTGAATGGCATTCCGGCGGCGAAGGCCAATGAGCTGTTCGATTTGATCGACAAGTTCGCTGGCTATGGTTTCAACAAGTCGCACGCAGCCGCTTATGCGCTCCTCGCATATCAGACGGCCTGGCTGAAAGCGCATTATCCCGAGGATTTCTTCGCAGCGTCGATGTGTTTCGACATGACGCTAACCGACAAGCTCGGCGTGTTTACCGATGATATGCGGCGCATGGGCGTGGCGATCCTGCCGCCGTGCATCAATGCGAGCGATGCCGAGTTTACCGTTGAAGCGACCGCTGACGGGCTCGCGGTGCGTTATGCGCTGGCTGCGCTTAAATCGGTGGGTGAGGGCGCGATGGAGCGGCTGGTTGTCGAGCGTGTCGATAATGGTGCCTTTGTTTCGCTCGACGATCTAGCCGCCCGCGTCGATCCGCGCCTGCTCAACAAGCGCCAGCTTGAAACTTTGGCGGCGGCGGGTGCGTTCGATTCGATTGATCCCAACCGTGCGGGTATTTTTGCGGCTGCTGAAACGATCCTGGCGGTTGCCGCCCGGCTACATGATCAGCGTACCAGCGGGCAGGGGGGCCTGTTCGGCGAAAGTGAACCTTCGTCGGGAGCATCGATCAAGCTCCCGCTGTCCGCGCGTTGGACGCTGGCGCAGCGCATGGACCAGGAAAAAGAAGCTTACGGCTTCTATTTTTCGGCACACCCAGTCGATCGTCACCGTCATTTGGCGAAAATGCACGGCGCGCGCAGCTATGTGGGGCTGGGCGAACTCAACATCCCCGATGATGGGACCCGCGCCGGGGCGACGATGGCGGTGCTCGTGGAGGATGCGAAATGGCGCACCTCGGCCAAGGGGCGGCGGTACTTGATGGCCACGCTGTCGGATGCCTCGGGCCAGTTTGTCGCGACGTGCTTCGATGATGCCGTGGCCGCCGAGCTGGAGGATGCCGCGCGCAGCGGCGGCTGCGGCATCGTCACGGTCGAGCTCGACCGGCGACCCGGCGAAGAAACGCCGCGCGTTACCGTGAAGCGGCTGCAGTTGTTTGAGGATTTGGCGAATAGCGCCCGCATGGTGATGGAGATCATCGTGCACGATGCTCGAGCCGTCGGCGAGCTCAGCGCGCTGATCGCTGAGGCGCGCGGTGCCAGGGGGGAAGTCTATGTGCGTGCCGCATTGCCGAGTGGGGGCGAGGCGCTGATGTTACTCGGCCGCGATTTTCTGCTCGATGGGGAACTTGCGAGCCGGATCGAGTCGATGCAGGGTGTAAGCGAGGTTGCGCTGAGGACCGCCGAGACGAAGCGGCTGGCGCTGGTGGGATAATGCCGGTCGCGATAGCGCCGGACAGGAGAGGACGGCGATGATCGGGGGAATGCAGGATTTCGAATTGCGGGTGCCGCGGCTGATTGACCATGCTGCGCGCGAACATGGCGCACGCGAGATTGTGACCTATTGGGCCGACGGCCATGAAACCCGAACAACCTGGGCGGGCATCGCGCGCGACGCCAAGCGGTTGGCGCAAGCGCTAGTTGCAATGGGCATGAACCCCGGTGATCGGATCGCGACCCTCGGCATGAACCACAGCCGCCATCTTGCCGCCTGGTACGGTGCGATCGGGATGGGCGGGGTGATCCACACGATCAATCCACGCCTATTCGACGAACAGCTTGTCTACATCGCCAACCATGCCGAAGACCGGGTGCTGCTGTACGACAAGGCATTTCAGCCGATCGTCGATCGCCTGCAGGCGCAGTGGACGAGTATCGAACGGTATATCTGCTTCGATGGTGAAGGGGCGGACAGTTTTGAAGGCGTGCTTGCGCTGCATGATGGCGACTATACTTGGCATGAAGGGCCGGAACGCGAACCTTGCATGCTGTGCTACACCAGCGGTACGACCGGTAATCCCAAAGGCGTGCTGTACGAACACCGATCGACGATGATCCACGCTCTGGCCGGTGTTGCGCCGTGGCTGCTCAACATTTCACGCCAGGCAGTAATCCTGCCGGTGGTGCCGATGTTCCACGCGGCGGCCTGGGGCTTGCCCTTTGCGGGCGCGCTGGCGGGGGCAAAGTTCGTCTATGCCTGTGTCAACGATCCGGCGGTGCTGTGCCGGTTGATGAACCAGGAGCGCGTGACGCATTCGGCGGGCGTGCCGACAGTATGGCTGTCGATGTTCCAGCACATGGATGCCACCGGAGAAGTGCCGCAATATCTGCAACAGGTAACGATCGGTGGATCGGCGGCCCCTCGCGCGATGATCGAGCGGATTATGGGCATGGGCGCGCGCGTCGCGCATTTGTGGGGGATGACCGAGACGTCGCCGATCGGCACCGCAGGCGCGCCGCCACCGCATTGGGACGAGATGAGCCTGGGCGAGCAGATTGATATGGTGTCCAAGCAGGGCAGCATTCCGTTCGGGGTCGAACTGCGCGTGGTCGACGACGAAGACATTGAGCAGCCTCGCGATGGAGCCAGCTCGGGCCGTCTCCAGATCCGCGGTCCCTGGGTGATCAAGCGTTATTTCAAGGCAGAGGCCGATTGCGTCGATGCCGATAGCTGGTTTGATACGGGGGATGTCGCGGTGCTCCATCCTGACGGGACCATGCAGATCACCGATCGCGCGAAGGACGTGATCAAATCGGGGGGAGAGTGGATCAGCTCGGTTGATCTCGAAAATGCTGCGGTTGGTTGCCCCGGCGTGGCGGAAGCGGCCGCGATCGGCATTTATCATCCCAAATGGGATGAGCGACCCCTATTGCTGGTGGTCCGCAAGGCGGGCAGCGATGTCAGCGCGGCGGAGATCACGGCCCACCTCGCCAATCACGTCGCCAAATGGTGGTTGCCCGATGAGATTCTGTTCGTCGAAAGCCTGCCGCATACCGCAACCGGCAAGCTGCTCAAGACGGCGTTACGCGCGCAGTATAAGGAACATCAACTGGCAACGGCCTGATGTTTTCGGGCTATGGCGAGAAGTTACTCCGGGGGACGATTGCTCGCCATTGCCTGATTGCTCGCCAAAAGCTTGGCTCTTAGCGCGATACGAAAGCTGCGCTCAAGCGCCGATCCGATATCGGGATGGGCGGCGATATAGTCGCGCAGCGTCGCTGATTTGATGCACCACAGCCGCGATGGGGCCTGTAATACGACTGTGGCCGTGGCGGGCATGCCCGTTAGCGCCGTTGCTTCCCCAATCAAGTCGCCAGGTACGCAGGTGCCAACCGGGCGATCATCGAGCAGCACGCGGGCGCCGCCCGATGCCAGAAAGACAAGCGATTCTATCGGTTTGCCCTGTCGAGTGAGTGTTTCCCCTTCGGCCCCGTTCACCCACCACCCTTGCGTCATCAAGTGGCGAGCAGCGCTCGCGGGCAGGGCATCGAAAATCGCGGCGCGCAGTTCGGTCTCTTCAGGCGTGAACCGCACCGATGCGTCGCGGACAAAGGGTTGCCAGAGCAGCAATAGGCATACGATCAGGATGATCGAAGTCCACACAAGGGTGATGATATCAATCGGCCCGATGATCGCCCGAACGCCGAACAGGGTAGCGCTGGCGGCAATCAGCGATCGCCTGATCTGCGGTTTCTGGGCCAATGCCGCACCAAGGATGCAGGCAAAAGCAAGGTTCAACAGCAGCGCCGTCGTCGAAATCATCGATGCCCCCCAAGCCGATCGCAGCAAGCCTAGCTTGCATGCTTACGACAGCCCCGACGCCAGTGTGACTCATGCCGCAGTATTAGGAAAGCCCGCCGTCCAAGACCCAACTCAAAGCAGGACGGTCAAGTTGAGCGACAGATAGCGCGTATCGGCAGTGCTGGAACGGTTCGGCGCCGTTTGCAGGAACCGGCCCTTTGGGATCCAAACGACATCCCCCTCAAACTGCAGCTTTCCCGGCACCAGCCAATAGCGTACCCGGCTGTCGATTTCCCAACCGGCATCGTGGCCTGATCGACCGGTCGGATCGACGACGCCGGTCGTGCTGAACGCGTCCGTCGCTGATGCGAGCCACATTTTACGCACCGACAGAAATCCATCGGTGCGGCTGCTCGGCTTGACCTCTATTCGCCCGCCAAGCGCGATCATGTTGCTGCGACCAATGGCACTCAACAGCCCGGCGGGCGAGAAGTCGCGGCGGCGCATCCCGAACAGCGTATCGAACCGGCCAAAACTTTGGTTGCGATCATCGCCGCTCGCATAATCAAATTCAGCCGATAGATGCGGCTTCCATCCGCTCGCCACGCTGAACCCTGCCTCGGCATGCGCGAACCACGCGCTGACCGGCACGATGGCTGCGGTCGCGCCCAGGCCAGTGCGTGTGCTGCCGGTCTGCCAGATCGCTTCGACGTCAAGGTCCCAGCGCGCTGGCTTTGGCGCGATCGTCAATCGCGCGCCGAGGTTGGTCAATTGTCGGTCGCGGGTGGCGCGATCGGGCCGGTCGCGTTCCTCGAAACGCAACATTGTCGCCTCGACGTCGATGGGGCCGATTGCGCGTGCCTGACCAATCTGCCCGCCCCAAAGCCGGGAGTCGAACCCCTCCCTATCCAGCCGGATCGCTCCTTGGCGCAAGCCATCTGCATCATCGGGCAAACGCTGCTGCGGCAGCACGTAGAGCAACGTGCCTGATAGCCGTGAAGGCCCTTTCAAATCGACTTTCAGGCCCGTGAAGCCAGATGTGGTATTGCGATAATCGTCATTGGCGATCAATCGCGCAGAACCGAGCTCAAAAACCATCCGGCCGACTGTCGCACGACCGCTGATTCCGCCTTTGCTGCCAAAATCGATCGCGGCATTGGCCTGCATTGGCTCCAGCCCATTGACTTCGTTGTTTGATACAGCACTCGGCCGATCGGCATCGAACACTCTGCTATCCCACACATCTAACGTAAGCGAGACCGGACCGGAGCGATACCGTGTCCGAAGGATCGTCCGCAGGTTGATCAAGTCTTCGGTGGGGGGCAGGGCCGCGCGAGCCTGGCCAGCAATGGTTTCGTATCGCAGCCGCACGGCGGCAGACACATCGAGTCCCGGCTTCTCCTCGGCCAGGGCCGGTTTCGCCAGACAACAGGCGATTATGGCCGCGCTAATCCGCATCATTTTAGTAGGATATTGACTTGCCCTCCTGATTCATAGGGCTATCACGCGCCGTTGAACAATTCGCCTTGGGGTCCGGCAGGTGGCCTGAACAGATCGCAGCGCAGTTCGATCCGGCTCAGGTTCAGGCCCAACCGCCGGCACGCGATTGAGAAGCGCGAGCGGAACAAGTCGCCCCATGGCCCTTGGCCACGCATTCGGGAGCCGAAGCCCGGATCATTGTCACGCCCTCCGCGCAATTGCTGAACAATCGCCATGACTTTGGCTGCCCGATCCGGGAAATGCGTATCAAGCCAGGCCCGAAACAGGGGCGCGACTTCCCACGGCAGGCGAACGGGAATGAACGAAGCCGTATCCGCTCCTGCCGTTGCCGCGGCCTCGAGGATGGTCTCCATTTCGTGATCGGTAATCCCCGGGATGACTGGGGAAATCGATACATGTACCGGGATCCCCGCGGCCGATAGCGCGCGGATAGCCGCGAGCCGCTTTGCCGGGCTCGGCGCGCGCGGCTCCATCGTCATCGCCGTCCTTGGATCAAGCGTGGTGATTGAGATCATGACCGATGCAAGCTGCCTTGCCGCCATCGGCGCCAGCAGGTCGATATCACGAACGACCCGGTCTGATTTTGTCGTGATCGTCAACGGATGGTTGCAGGCCGAAAGCAGTTCGAGGCACGCCCGCATGATCCGCCAGTCACGCTCGATCGGCTGATACGCATCAGTATTGGTCCCAAAGGCGATGGGGGCCGGCACATACCCACGCTTGGCGAGCTCGTCACGCAACAGCGTTGGGGCGTCGGGCTTTGCAAAAAGCCGGGTTTCGAAATCGAGCCCCGGCGACAGATCAAGGAACGCGTGGGTCGGGCGGGCGAAGCAATAGATGCAGCCATGCTCGCAGCCGCGATAAGGATTGATCGACCGGTCGAACGGCACGTCAGGCGAGGTGTTGCGGGTGATAATGGTCCGGGGCGTTTCGATGGTGACAATGGTCTGTAGCGGCGGCGGCGCGCCATCGATGGCAACGCGCGCGTCGAGCCAGTCGCCGTCCATCTCGGTCAGTGGCAGCTTGAAGCGGTTGCTTGCCGTGTTGATGGTGGCGCCGCGCGCGGGACGGGAACGATCAGCCATTGCGGATCGCTAGCATATCGACTAGAACACAACAAGAACAACAGGAGCCGATGATGAAAGCCAGGTTCAGTTATCTGGAATTGCCCGTAGGTGATGTGGCTGCGAGCAAAGCCTTTTATGCGGCGGCGTTTGGTTGGATTTTCACCGATTTCGGGCCGGATTATGCCGCAACGACGACCGGCGATACTGATCTCGGCCTGGACGGCGATGTCGCCCAATCGACGGCGCAGTTGCTGCCCGTGATTGAGGTCGACGATCTGGAAGCGGCCTTGGCGGCGGTGATCGCAGCCGGCGGTGTCGTCACCATGCCGATTTTTGCTTTTCCGGGGGGCAGGCGATTTCATTTTCGTGATCTCGCGGGCCATGAACTGGCAGCGATGACACCGGATGCGGCCGTATCGTCCGAGGCATGATGTGACCGGGTGACTGGTCCGCCTTCAGCGTTCCATCAAGCGCGGCATCAGTTCGACGAAATTACAGGGCCGGTGGCGGCTATCGAGCTGGGTGGCTAGAATGCCGTCCCAGCCATCCTTCACCGCGCCCGTCGATCCTGGCAGGGCAAAAATATAGGTGCCGCGCGCAACTGCAGCGCAGGCGCGTGACTGGATGGTCGATGTCCCGATCGTCTGGAAGCTGAGCCAACGGAACAACTCGCCAAACCCTGGAATGGCCTTGTCCTGCACCTGCTCGATCGCCTCCGGTGTTACGTCGCGCCCGGTGACACCGGTGCCGCCGGTGCTAATGATGCAATCCACCATCGGATCATCGATCCATTGATGCAGCGTAGCAACGATCGTCGGCACATCATCCCGCACGATTGCTCGTGCCGCGAGCACATGACCGGCCGCGCTCAATCGCGAGACGAGGGTGTCGCCAGACCGGTCATCGGCCAGTCCCCTGGTATCGGAAACGGTAAGAACGGCGATGCGGACGGGCAGGAAGGTCGCGCTTTCGTCAATTGGCACTGGCGGTCATTCGCGGTTTGCTGGTGTTGGTGATCCGGACGGCGGTTGCCCCGGGAAGCCCCGGAAAGCGTGGCCACAGACCTTGCGACAAGGCGGCGCGGCTCGGCGAAACCGTCTTGCCACCCTGGCGTTCGTACACCCAATAGTTGCGCAACACCGTCACGACATAGCCGCGGGTTTCCCAGTACGGGATCGATTCGATGTACAGCAGCGGATCGCCGCCGTCCTTCACCAGCGCGTTCCACGCCTCAACCGGGGTAGCGCCAGCATTATAGGCCGCGATCACTTTTGGGAGCAGACCGCCGGTTGCTGGCTGATCACGCAGCCATTCAAGATAGCTCTGGCCGATTTCAAAATTGGTCGACGGACGGGTAAGCGCTGCCCGATCCGCCCGCATGCCGCGCGTGCGACCCATATCGCTGGCCGCGCCCGGGCGCACCTGCATCAGGCCATAGGCGCCCGCTGCGCTCACCACATTGGTGCGGAACTTCGATTCCTGCAGCGTGTGGGCGTAAACCAACGCCTTATCGACGCGCCAGCCGCCGTCGGGCGTCCAGTTGGGCGCAGGGTAGCGCGCGGCAACGCCAGGCACTGCTCCGGCGGGTGTATTGTGAGATAGCCAGATCTGCGTCGCCGGCAGGTTCAGCGATCCCGCCAGCCGCAACAGGGCGGCATAATCGGCTGAGTCGCCGATCCGCGCCTGGCGCTTGAGCACTTCATCGGCCAGATCGTCCTCGCCGATTTCGACAAGTGCAGCAGCGACGCGGATGTTGGGCCGCCGGTTCAGCGCTGCCCAATCGGCGCTGACGCGGGTGTCGTCAGCGCGATCAACCGGCGATTTAATCCCGAGTGTTTGACGCGCGAGTAGCCCATAAAAGGTCTCGTCATATTGCGCTGCGCCCTTCAGCCGAGCTTCAATCTTTTCGGGACGGCCGCAGGCCATATCGGCGCGCGATGCCCAGTAGAGTCCGGCCGCGCGCAGTTCGATATCGGTCGACCGGCTGGCGACCCCGGCAAAGGCATCGCTCGCGCCGGCACAATCTTGCTGCCGCCACGACGCCAGGCCCGCTACCCAATCGCCCTGGATCGCCCAGTCGCCAGAGCCCTGCCGGGCCTTGGCCGCCATAAGGCGGGCGTTTGCGTCATCGCCGGAGACGAAATAAATCCAGGCGACCTTTTGCTGCCATTCGGTCAACGCATCGGGCGATAATCCGGACGTGCTTTCCAGCAGCAACTGCGCGTCGGCCCCGCGATCTTCCTTGATCAGGGGCTGCATTCGGATCGCGAGATCAGCGGCGACTTGATCGCTTTTCAGGCTCTTGGCGCGGGCGCGAACAGGCGCACCCCCAATCCAGCTGAGCGCCTGGGTATAAGGCAGGGTCGGTAACTCATTGGCGCCGCGAGCCTTCGCCATGCGGGCGATCTGTTCAGCCTCTGGCAGCTCGGGCGCCTCCGCGAGCAATTTCGTCAATTCCTCGGCGGTCGCCTTGGGCGATCCGGGGGCCACGAGCAATTCGGCCATAGCGATTGCATGCAGGGGGCCGGGCTTCATCGTCGTCAACTGGAGGCGTGCGTCGACCCATTTCTTGTCACGAATGGCGGAGAACACCGTGCGATAACCGGCGCGTTGTTCAGCATCGAGCTGCGCGGGAACAGTCTCGGGCTGCGCAGCTACCGGAATCTCCCCGGCCATCGCTGTTGTTGTCGAGATCAGGCCGAGCGCCGTGGCGAGGAGCAACAGTTTTTTCACGCATCAATCCCCTGGGCGAGCAGCAACAAGTCTTTCCACGCCTCCGCTTTGGCGGCGGGACGCTCGAGCAGGAAGCGCGGGTGAAAGCTCGCAACTGCCTCGATCGGCGTTACTTGTTCTCTCTCTTTTCGGTTAACTGGCCGTAAAGCGCCACGCATTTCGGCAATATCCGCCCCGAGCAGCGCACGGCTGACCGCATTGCCGAACAATAGAACCCGTGTCGGGCCGGCCAGCGACACCTGATGCCGAAGCGCTGCCGAAAGCGCGGGCAAAACATCAGGAGCAATGCTGCCCGTGCTTGGCCGTACCACGCACATCGGCACCAGATAGACGGAAGCCCGGTCTCGGCCGATCGCTGACAGCATCCGATCGAACAGAATACCAACAGCGCCGCTCAGCAGCGTACCAGTCGCCATGTCATCGCGTTCCGGCATTTCGAGCACAACCATGAGCGGTGATTGAGGCGAACCGGTCGCGCCGATACGCGTGCTGCCCCAGGCCGAATCGGGTGCAGCATCGCTCAATCGCCAAGCTTCGAAAGCGGCGATTTCGCTCGGCATTGCGACATTGACGCGGATTGGCGCAGCGGATGCGGGTGCGGTGCTGGCTGCAACCGACACAGGGGTCGGCTTGGCCGCCGGCGCGTCGGAAAAGGCTGGCGCTTCCGCTACGGGTTTCAGCCAGTTACGCGGTTCTTCGGCGATGGCCACATCCATCCCGGCCTCGC
Source organism: Sphingomonas sp. 32-62-10 (assembly GCA_002280555.1). Lineage (GTDB taxonomy): Bacteria > Pseudomonadota > Alphaproteobacteria > Sphingomonadales > Sphingomonadaceae > Sphingomonas. The sequence goes on along the minus strand of NCEE01000009.1, from coordinate 35,460 downwards.
GCCACCAATCGATCGTGCTGGCGATACTGGCTGCCCAGTCGAATTTCTGATCTGCCCCCATGACGATCATCTAAAGTCCCGGTTGACGTGATGGTCAATTCACGGGCACGCGTGATTGGACAAGACGTTGCCGGAACGCGACGACAGCCCGGTGCCGTCTGCCAGTGGAGACGATCATGAGCGAACGCGAGTCAATGCCGTATGATGTTGTGATTGTGGGGGCCGGCCCGGCGGGCTTGGCTGCTGCGATCCGATTGAAACAGCTGGCAAGCGAACAAGGCGGTGAGATTTCGGTTTGCGTCCTTGAAAAAGGCGCCGAAGTGGGCGCGCATATTCTGTCCGGCGCGGTGATAGATCCGATCTCGCTTGACGAGCTGCTGCCGGAATGGCGCACAATGGGCTGCCCGATGGCCGATACGCCAGTGACCGAAAACCATCACTGGATTCTCAGCAAAAAGGGTCACCGCGAGGTGCCGCACTGGCTGCTGCCGTCATTCCTGAACAATCACGGCACCTATACGGGCAGCCTGGGGAGCCTGTGCCGTTGGCTGGCAGAGCAGGCCGAAGGGCTCGGTGTCGAAATTTTCCCCGGTTTCGCCGCCGCGGAAGTCCTGTTCAACGATGATGGATCGGTAAAGGGCGTTGCGACCGGCGACATGGGTGTCGCGCGGGATGGCACCCACCGCGACGATTATCAGCCGGGGCTTGAGCTCCACGCCAAATATACTTTTTTTGCTGAAGGCGTGCGGGGGCACCTCTCAAAGCAGCTTATCCGCCAGTTTGATCTGGCAAAGAAGAGCCAGCCTCAGGTCTATGGCATCGGCATCAAGGAACTTTGGGATATCGCTCCCGAAAACCATGTGCCGGGCCGGGTGATCCATACCCAGGGCTGGCCGCTGAATGACAAGGCGAATGGCGGCGCGTTCCTATATCATCAGGCCAATGGTCAGGTCGCGTTGGGATTGGTGACATGGCTTAGCTATTCCAACCCGCATCTCTCGCCGTTCAACGAAATGCAGCAGTGGAAAACGCATCCGTCGATCGCCGCGATCCTGAAGGGCGGCAAGCGCGTTTCTTACGGCGCGCGTGCGATCAGTGATGGCGGGCTGCAATCGATCCCCAAGCTGATCTTCCCCGGTGGTGTGCTGATCGGCTGCTCGGCAGGGTTCCTGAACGTACCGCGCATCAAGGGCAGCCACACGGCGATGAAATCGGGCATGATGGCGGCGGAAGCGGCCTTTGCGGCGATCGGCGAAGGGCGCAGCAGCGATGAGCTGGCTGCCTACCCCAAGGCCTTTAAGAAAAGCTGGGTGAAGAAGGAACTGTCGATCGTCCGTAACGCGCTGCCGCTCGTCGAAAAATTCGGCATGCTGGCGGGGGCAGCGCTGGCCAATGCGACGATGTGGGCAGAAAGCCTCGGTATCAAAATGCCATTCACCCTCGGTCATCATCCCAACCATGAGGATATGTGGCGCAAGGATCTGGTACCCAAGATCGAGTACCCAAAGCCCGATGGTGTGCTGACGTTCGATCGCCTGTCCTCGGTGTTCCTGTCGAACACCAACCATGCCGAGGATCAGCCGGTTCACCTGCAGTTGAAGGACCCGAGCGTTCCGATCGCGTTCAATCTGCCGATGTATGATGAGCCTGCGCAGCGTTACTGCCCGGCCGGGGTGTACGAAGTGGTTGGCGAAGAAACCGGTGATCCCAAGTTCGTGATCAACGCGCAGAATTGCGTTCACTGCAAGACTTGTGACATCAAGGACCCGACCCAGAACATCAACTGGGTGGTACCCGAAGGCGGCGGAGGGCCAACCTATCCCAATATGTAATCGCCCAATCAGTATTCGCGTTGCAGCGGTGATGTTGGCGCTGTTGGCGTCAGTGGCGCCTGTCCACGCTAAAACCAATCCCAGCGATCTTGCCGCCTATGTCCGTGCGCGGGCTGCAGATGCCGATGGTAAGGCGGCGATGGCGTCGAGCGGTTATGCCAATGCGCTGGAAGCGGCACCCGGCGATGCTGTGATCGCGCTACGCGCCTATCGCGCGGCAATCACGGCGGGCGATTTCGTGGTGCTGAACCGCGCCCGGATGGTGCTCGAGCGCGCCAACCTCGCACCGGCCGATGCCGCGCTGCTGGCGCTTGCCGAGGCGGTTCGGGATAATGACACCGCAGCTACCCAAAAGGCGATTGATCGGATCAAGACGGGGCCGCTCGATTTTCTGGCACCGGCTTTCCGCGCCTGGGCGGCCATGGCTGATCCGGCTGCGGCGCTCACCGCGCTCGATTCGGTTGGCACCAATCCGATCGAGCGGCGCTACGCGCAGGAAAGTAGCGCGCTTCTGCTGCTTGCTGCCGGTAAGGTTGATCAGGGCGCCGATTTGGTTCGAGTGATGCTGGGGGCGGACAGGGCCAGCATCGATTTGCGGATCGCGGCGGCGCAGATACTCGCCGATTCGGGGCGAAGCGATGTCAGCGATGGCTTATTTGCCGGGCCGGACAAGTCGTTGCTCGCGGTCCGCCAGTCTATCGGCAAGGGACGGCGCGCGACAACGGCGATAGGTATTTCCTATGTTCTTGGTCGCCTCTCAGCCGATTTGAATGACGGCCAGTCAGGGCGCTTGCTGATCGTTATGGTGCGGGCGGCACTCCGGCTCGATCCGCAAAATGATCGCGCGCGGCTCGTTCTGGCGGAGGCGCTGGCAGCAGACGACAATCCCACGATGGCATTGGCGGCATTGGATGAGATCCCAGCGTCGAGCCCGTTGAAGGAAATCGCCGCCCAACGGCGCATTGCGTTGCTCGAACGCGGCGGCAATGCGGCAGCTGCGCTCGCCGCCGCCGCGCGGATCGCCGAAAAGCCCGATGCAGCGGCGGTTGATATTCGTCGCTATGCCGATCTGCTGGCGTTGGGCGAGCAATATGATGCCGCGGCAACCGCCTATCGCCGATCAATTGATCGTGATCCCAAGGCGGCTGACTGGGTCGGGTATCTTCAGCTCGGCAGCGCCCTCGATCGCGCTGGGCGGTGGCAAAAGGCCCGGCCGATGCTTGAAAAGTCGGTTGCGTTGGCCCCCGATCAGCCTGTTGCACTCAATTATCTGGGGTATGGTTTGCTCGAAAATGGTGGCGATCCGGCAACCGCCCGCAAGCTGCTAGAGCGCGCAAGCAGCCTTCGCCCTCAGGATCTGTCGATTCTCGATTCGCTTGCCTGGGCCTATTTCCAGCAAGGCGATGTGGTCCGGGCGCTGCCGTTGCTTGAACTAGCCGCGAAAGGTGAACCCGCCAACAGCACGATCAGCGAGCATTTGGGCGACGCCTATTGGCATCTGGGCCGGCGGTATGAAGCGCGCTACGCTTGGCGTGCTGCATCTGTGGTGGCTGATTCGGCCGATGTCGAACGGCTGGCGGGCAAGATCGCCAACGGCCCTCAAGCCCGCTGATCAACAACAATGATTGTCGAACGAGCGCCAGCGAAGATCAACCTTGCCTTGCACGTCCGGCATCGGCGGGATGATGGGTATCACGAGCTCGAAACGCTGTTCGCGTTTCTGCAGCACGGTGACATGATCAGCATTGAACCGGCCAACGCGCCGTCGTTCCGTGTCACCGGTCCCTTCGCCGCCGGTCTGGTCGGCGAGGGCGATAATCTCGTCACACGGGCCGCGCGCCTGTTTGGCGAGGCTTTCGGTGATCCTGGATCGCTGGCGATCGTGCTCGACAAACATTTGCCCATCGCGTCCGGCATTGGCGGAGGGTCGGCTGATGCAGCCGCGACGCTGCGTGCCCTCGCGCAGCTGCACGCGGTGGCGTTCGATGATCCGCGGCTGTTCTCGATTGCCGAGGAATTGGGGGCTGATGTGCCTGCGTGCCTGCTCGGGCGAAGCGCAATCGGTACGGGCAAGGGGGAACAGTTGGCGCCGGTCGACGGCTTGGCCGATACGCCGGTGCTGCTGGTTAATCCGGGCGTTGCCGTTTCCACCGGACCGGTTTTTCGGGCGTGGGACGGCGTCGATCGCGGGCCGATCGGGCCGGGCGATTTGCTGGCGCGCGCGATGGCGGGCCGGAATGATCTGGAGCCGCCTGCCCGGGCGCTTGCTCCCGTGATCGGCGATGTCGTGACGCTGCTTCAGGCACAGGCCGGGGTGCTCCTCGCGCGCATGTCGGGATCGGGCGCAACCTGTTTCGCCCTGTTCGAAACGGCAGACGCGCGCGAACAGGCCGCTGCGATCATTCGCGCCGCGCAGCCGGGCTGGTGGTGTCTCGAATCGGCACTCGCGTGACAGTTTTGTGCCCCGCTTCGGGACGGGATCGTCACGCGAAGCGAGCGATCAACGCAAATGCGGGATTGGCCCGGCTCTTGCTGAAAAGACCATTGAGCGGGTCCGTCGTCAACCACGGCGCGTCCGTGGATGGTCCCCGCTCCCCCGGGCATCATCAGGGTCGAAGGGCGGCGATCGCATCGCCGCCCTTCACCGCCCTTTCAATTCGATGGGCTTGCTATGTCCCCGGCTGAAATCATCGACGGCACGGGGCCAATCCTCCTGGTCTGCGATCACGCCGCCAATACGGTCCCGCCCGATATTGATCTGGGGATCGCTCCGGCGTTGCTCGACAAGCATATCGCGATCGATATTGGCGCCGCCGAAGTTACCCGCGCACTGGCCACGACCCTCGGCGCGCCCGCCATCCTGGCTACCGTATCGCGGTTGGTGATCGATCTTCACCGCCCGGTCGATCATCCGGGGCTCGTCCCTATTGAGAGCGATGGTCACGCTATCCCCGGCAATGTCGCTGCCGATCGTACCGCGCTGATCGCGCGATTCCACGCTCCCTATCATCGCGCCATCGCTGCCCTGATCGCGCAGCATCGACCGCGCTTGCTCGCATCGATCCACAGCTTCACCCCTGCCCTTGAGACCGGCAGCGCGCCGCGCCCGTGGCAGATCGGCGTATTGTACAACCGTGACACCCGCGCCGCGCGCGCCGCGATCGATTTGTTCGGCGCGGCTGGGGTGATAACCGGCGATAACCAGCCTTATTCGGGGCGTGTGCTCAATGTCACGCTCAACCGCCACGGTGAAGCGAATGGCATTCCGAGCTTTGCGATCGAGCTGCGCAACGATTTGATCGATCATAGTGATGGAGTTGTCGAATGGGCCGGGGTGATAGCCCCAGTGCTGACTACCATTGCCGAAGCCGGGCAGGCCGCCTAGTCGCTGGCAGATGCTTCGTGCCTGCATCCTTGGCCTGATATCGTTCGCCGCCACAGGCTGTGACGGCACAACGCCGATTGCTGCACCGACTGGCGCCAGCTTGCCCGCGCAGCCCGTGTCTACCGATAGCGTCGATGAAGCCGATCGGATTACTTGCGCGATCGCACCAGCCTCCGCGCTGACCCGAACCTGCATTGTCGAAACAGCGCAGGATGCAGACGGCCAATTGCTGACGATCCGCCATCCCGATGGGGGCTTTCGTCGGCTCAGGGTCACGACTGATGGTCGCGGCGTTATTGCAGCCGACGGTGCCGAAGTCGCGATTGTGAAGCTGGTCAGCGATTATGAAATTGAAGTCGCGATCGGCGGTGACCGATACATGTTGCCCGCGACGACGTCGGGCAAGCGAAAGTCGGTGCCATGAGGAACATCGCTGGCCAGCCGATCGTCACCGCGGCTGAAATGCGCGCCGCCGAGGATCAGGCGATCAATGCTGGCCGGACGGTTGATTACCTGATGGCGGTGGCGGGCGAAGGGGTTGCGGCGTTCGTTGCGGCGCGTGCCGAGGGTCGGTCGGTACTGGTGATATGCGGTCCCGGTAACAATGGTGGTGATGGTTATGTCGCGGCCCGCTGCCTGGCAGAGGCAGGCGTTTCGGTTCGGGTGGCGGCGATTGGCGATCCGCGGTCCGATGCTGCCGCTCGTGCGCGGGCGACTTGGCCAGGGCCGGTTGAAGACCTTGCGTCAGCTGGTCCCGCCCCAGTGCTGGTCGATTGCCTGTTCGGCACCGGACTGAAACGGGCGCTTGATCCTGATGTTGGCGCGGGTCTGGCTCGGTTGGTGAATGCTGCCGATTTGGCGATTGCGGTCGATTTGCCCAGTGGCGTTGCCACCGATGATGGCACGCTGCTGGGCCCCGTGCCCGGCTTTCACCACACGATTGCGCTGGGGGCGCTGAAGCCCAGTCATCTTCTCGAGCTGTCGGCGCATGTGTGCGGCATGATTGGCCTGGTCGATCTGGAGCTCGATTTGCCGAATGCAACGCGTGTGCTCGGTCGTCCCGTGCTCGGCGCACCGCGGCCCGATGCCCACAAATATTCGCGCGGCATGGTCGCTGTCATCGCTGGAGCAATGCCAGGCGCGGGGCTTCTTACCGCGATCGCCGCGTTGCGGAGCGGTGCCGGTTATGTGGCAATCCTGGGCGGGAACGGGGGCGGGCCGCACGCCATCGTCCACCGCCCGCTCGATGCGATGACGATCGCCGAACCGAGAATTGGCGCTGTAGTGGTCGGGCCCGGACTCGGGCGGGAGGCGGCAGCGCTCGACAAGCTGGCGCTTGCATTCGCGTCGCGCCACCCGCTGGTGATCGATGGAGATGCGCTTCGCCTCGTCACCGTTGATCAGCTTTTGGCGCATGATGGTCCGATGGTCCTGACGCCTCACGCGGGCGAATTCACCGCCCTTTTTGGCGACCTGCCCGATAGCAAGATCAATCAGGCGCGCCTCGCCGCACGTCAGAGTGGTGCCGTGGTGGTTTATAAAGGCGCGGATACCGTTATCGCAGCGCCCGATGGCCAGGTGTTCGTCGCCGAAACGGCGAGCAGCTGGTTATCGACCGCTGGCACAGGCGATGTGCTCGCTGGTGCGATTGCAGCGATGCTGGCGTCGGGATTGTCGCCCGTCGATGCGGCCGCGGCCGGGGTCTGGTTGCATGCCGATGCCGCCCGGCGCTGCGAGGGTGCTTTTATTGCCGATGACCTTGCCTTTGCGCTCAGCGCGGCCAGAGGTGCGGTATGAACGACCGGGATGTCATTGTCCGCGTTGCGGGGCGAGGAGAGGGCGTTACCGCCGATGGCCGTCACGCGGCGCTGGCGGCACCGGGTGACTGGCTGACCGAAGAAGGTGCTGTGGTTCCCGGCCCGCATCATCAGGCGCCGCCTTGCGGGCATTTTCCGCGCTGTGGCGGGTGCCAGCTCCAGCATCTGGATGATGAAAGCTATGCGCAGTTCATTGTGGATCGGATCGCTGGAGCACTCGCCGCTCAGGGGCTCTCGACCGATATCCGCCCGCCGCTGATCTCGCCGCCGCGCAGCCGGCGCCGCGCCGCCTTTCATGCCGAGCGCAAGGGCGGGCAGATCATTTTGGGGTTCAGCCAGTCGGGGAGCCATGATCTGGTCGACCTGCGCGAATGCTGGATCCTTGATCCCGCGTTGTTTGCGTTGATGAAGCCCTTGCGGGCGTTGCTGGTGCGGCTGATGACGGCCAAGCGCCGGGTGGAGATCAACCTGACGCTGATCGATCAGGGGATCGATATGCTAATCACCGGCATCGCCGCCGAGGGGCTGGAAGCAGCGGAGGCGATCTCCGATTTCGGCGCGAAATATGGCATTGCGCGTCTGTCGATCGACAATGGGCTGGGGCCCGAAACGCGCTGGGAGCCCGTCGGCGCGACGATCACGCTGGGCGGCGTGCCGGTGCCGTTTCCAACCGCGGCGTTCCTGCAAGCAACGCCCGAGGGCGAAGCGGCGCTGGTCGCGGCGGTGCGCGAGGCAATTGGCCCCGCATCGACCATTGCCGATCTCTTTGCCGGTCTTGGCACGTTTGCACTGGCGGTGGCATCGCCTGCAAAGGTTTATGCCGCCGAGGCCGGGCGCGATGCGATTTTTGCGCTGAAGGCGGCGGCGGGGCTGAAACAAATGCCGGTATTTGCTGATCACCGCGATCTGTATCGTCGCCCGCTGACCCCGGCGGAGCTCGATCGGTTCGATGCCGTGGTGCTCGATCCCCCGCGCGCGGGGGCAAAGGAACAGGCGGACGGCCTTGCTGCCACCAAAACGCCCGTCATCGCATATGTGTCATGCAATCCAAGCACCTTTGGACGCGACGCGAAGACGATTTGTGATGGCGGTTACAGGCTCGACTGGATCCAGCCGGTTGGGCAATTCCGTTGGTCAACCCATATCGAGCTGGCAGCGCGGTTCAGTCGATCAGGCTAGGTCAAAACCGGGCTGCCCTAAATCACCCCCATCCGTTCGGGCTGAGCGAAGTCGAAGCCCCAGCCCCAGCGCTTGCCCTTCGACTTCGCTCAGGGCGAACGGCGGTGGTGCATCAATTCAGTGTGGAAATGCTTTTAGGGCTCGCGGATAATCCGCCCGAACAAAGAACAGCCCATCGGGCGGCGCATTGAGTCCAAGTGCCGCACGGTCACGCGCTTCAAGGGCGGTCGTCATGTCATCGGCCGACCATTTCCCCAGCCCGACCAGCGACAGGCAGCCCACCATCGAGCGGACCTGATGATGCAGGAATGATCGCGCCGAGGCGAAGATTCGAATCACCTCACCATGCCGCACGACATCCAACCGGTCGAGCGTCCGCAGCGGGCTGTCGGCCTGGCAGTTGACGGAGCGAAATGTGGTGAAGTCATGCCGCCCGATCAGCCGCGCCGCGCCTGCCGCCATTGCATCGGCGTCGAGCGGGTTCGGCACCCGCCACGCCAGCCCGCGATCAAAGGTCAGCGGGGCACGGCGATTGGCGATCCGGTATTCGTAATGGCGGGATGTGCACGAAAAGCGGGCGTGCCAGTCATCGGGCACCATCTCACACGCCAGAATCGCGATCGGGGCGGGGCGAAGCAACGCGTTGAGCCCCTCCATCAGCCGGAACGGCGTGATCGGGCGGGCCATATCGACATGCGCGCGCATCCCCAATGCATGGACCCCCGCATCGGTCCGCCCGGCCGCATAGACGATGACGTCCTCGTGAACGATGCGCGCGGCGGCTTCCTCGATTGCCTGTTGAACGCTTGGCCCGTGCGGCTGGCGCTGCCAGCCCATGAAGGGCCGACCGTCATATTCGATGGTCAGCGCAAACCGTGTCAAAGCGCGGTACCGGCCGGGATGGCGAAACCGCGCAGCAGTTCACCCGGGGTCATCACCCCACGCCCGGCGCGCTGGACCTTGACCGGGATAATGCTGCCCGCGCTACAGGCAATTTCCAGCGTATCGTTGATCACGGTGCCCGGTGCGCCGCTGCCGCCCCCGACTTGCGCCTCATGAATGCGGACGCGCTCACCTTGAACCTCGAAAAAGGCACCCGGTACGGGATTAAACGCGCGAATCTGGCGCTCGATTTCGTCCGCAGGGCGGGTCCAGTCGATCCGCGCTTCGGCCTTGTCGATTTTGGGAGCATAGGTCATCCCCGCCTCTGGCTGCGCGCATGGCGGATAAGCCGCCGGATCGGTCAGCACCTGCGCCATCAACCGAGCACCCATCGCGCTCAACTCGTCGGTCAGTTCGCCTGCCGTCTTGCTGCCAATAACCGTCCGCCCTTCGAGCAGCACTGGCCCGGTATCGAGCCCGGCTTCCATTTGCATGATACACACGCCGGTTTCCGCATCCCCGGCCAGAATGGCGCGCTGGATCGGGGCAGCGCCACGCCAGCGCGGCAGCAGCGAGGCATGTACGTTAAGGCAACCGAGCCGTGGCGCATCAAGCACCGCGCGCGGCAGGATCAGTCCATAAGCCGCGACCACCGCAACATCTGCCTCGAAAGCCGCAAAGTCAGCCTGTGCGGCCGGATCGCGCAACGATAATGGCGTCCTGACGGCAATGCCCAGCGCCTCGGCGCGCTGCTGGACGGGGGAGGGCATCAACGCCTTGCCGCGGCCGGCCGGTCGCGGCGGCTGGCTGTATGACGCCACCACGTCATGCCCGGCATCGACCAGCGATTGCAGCACCGGCACCGAAAAGGCGGGTGTGCCCATGAAGATTATCTTGAGGGGGGGCGATTGCATAACGCTCCTTCGCCGCTTGGCATTGGGGCGCGCAAGCCCTTATCTGTACCCCATGGCTTCTCCAGAAATCGATGCGCTGACCCAGGCGCTCGCCCGGCTGCCGGGACTTGGCCCGCGTTCGGCGCGGCGCGCGGTGCTCCATTTGCTCAAAAAGCGCGAGACCGCGCTCGATCCGTTGCGTGCGGCGCTCGATGCGGTGGGGGATCGGTTGACGGCATGCGCGACGTGCGGGAACGTCGATACCACCAACCCGTGCGGGATCTGCGTCGATACCCGGCGGGACGCACGCCTGCTCTGCGTGGTCGAAGAAGTCGCTGATCTTTGGGCGCTTGATCGATCGCGTCTATTTCCCGGTCATTTTCATGTGCTTGGCGGCAAGCTTTCTGCGCTCGACGGTGTTCGGCCCGAGGATTTATCGATCGATCTGCTGGTTCGGCGGATCGAGGCGGGCGGGATCGATGAGGTGGTGCTGGCCATGAACGCGACGCTCGAGGGGCAAACCACGGCGCACTACATCGCCGAGCGGATTGAGCAGTTTCCGGTGCGCGTCACCCAGCTGGCGCACGGCCTGCCGGTCGGCGGCGAGCTCGATTATCTCGACGAAGGCACGCTCGCCCAGGCACTTCGTGCGCGGCGCCCGGTCGGCTGAACGAGGCCGCGACCTTGACGATTCGGCGCGGCTTTCCTAGCTGACCAGCATGGCCGTCCACAAAATCGTCGAAATTCCCGATCCGCGCTTGCGGACCATCTCCACACCGGTTGCGGCGGTGGATGATGAAGTGCGCACCCTGATCGATGATATGTTCGATACGATGTACGCCTCGCGTGGCATCGGGCTGGCGGCGATCCAGATCGGCGTGCCCAAGCGCATCCTGGTGATCGACCTTCAGGAAGAAGGCGAAGACGGCAAGCCGGTTCGCGATCCGCGCGTGTTCATCAATCCCGAAATCGTCGAAGCTGACGAGGACACGAATATCTATAACGAGGGCTGCCTGTCAGTGCCCGACCAATATGCCGAGGTCGAGCGCCCGGCGACGTGCCGCGTGCGCTGGCTCGATGCCGATGGCGTGGCGCACGACGAGCAGCTCGAAGGCCTGCTCGCGACGTGCATTCAGCATGAAATGGATCACCTCGAGGGGATCATTTTCATCGATCATCTGTCGCGGCTGAAGCGCAGCATGGTGCTGAAGAAGCTGGCCAAGCAGCGCAAGGCTGCCTGATGACCCGTCCGGCACGATTTTGGCGCGAGACGTGCAAATAGTTTGAATTTGAGTTGCCGTTCGGGGCAGTAAGCACACATCACTGGCGGCGAATGCCGGGCTAGAAAGATGTGCTTCATGACCCCCTATCGCCTGTTCGGCATGCCCGGATCGCTCTACACCGCCAAAGCGCGATCCTATCTGATCAAGCAGCGCATCGATTTCGAAGAAGCGATCCCCGCCGATCCGGACTGGCCCGATATCACCAAGGCGATTGGCCGCTGGATCATTCCGGTGCTGGTGGCGCCGACCGGCGAGATCATCCAGGACGGGACGGCGATTATTGATCATATCGAACGTACCGGTCTTGCCCGGGCGAGTGCCTATCCTGAAACGCCCGTGCACCGGGCAGTCAGCCTGTTGTTCGAGTTATTTGGCGGCGAGGGGCTGTTGCGGCCTGCGATGCATTATCGCTGGGATTTCGACGAGACGAACCTTGATTTCCTGCGCACCGACTTTGTTGCGGCGCTGATGCCGGGTGCCACGGGGGACGTCCGTGAGGCGGTATTTGGGGCAGCGAGCGGACGGATGCGCAAGGCCAAGGCTGCCTTTGGCGTTTCGCCCGAGACGGCGCCGACGATCCAGGCCAGTTATGAGACCTTTCTGGCTCTGCTCAACGCCCATTTCGCCAAGCACCCTTATCTGCTCGGCGGGCGGCCGACGATCGGCGATTATGGCCTGATTGCGCCGCTCTATCCGCATTTGGCACGCGATCCATTTCCCGCGATGATCATGAAGACGCGCTTCTTCCATGTCTGGCGTTGGGTGGAGCGGATGAATGCAGCGCAGGCGTTGCTTGATGGGCTTTGGCCCGATCAGTCGCTGATTGCCGCCGATGGCATTCCTGAGACGCTGGTTGCAGTGATGCGTTACGTCGCCGACGAGTATATGCCCGAGCTTTCAGCCCATGTTGCGTTTGCCAATGACTGGCTGGACGCACATCCTGACCTGATTGCAGGGACGAACGGGCTTCCTGACCCCGGCACGCGCGCAATCGGCACGGCCGAATTCGAGTGGCGGGGGCATGCGATCCGCACGGTGGTGATGCCCTACCGCTTTTTCCTGATGCAACGCGTGCAGGCTGCCATCGCCGACGCTGGCGATGCAATGGTGGCGTTGCTTGCCGATGCCGGATTGTCCGCCTTGCCGACGCTGGTGACCCATCGGCAAGTTGAACGGGCGGGAAATCTCGAAGTCTGGGGCGCCAATAGGCGCGGTTGATCAGGCGGTGGGCGTCGTCGCGGGCAGCACCACGGTAACACGAACGCCGCCAAGCGGGGATGAACCAGCATCGATTCGACCGTGATGGGCCTCGACAATGGCCTGTGCCGTCGCGAGTCCCAGGCCCGAGCTCGTCACCGATTCACCTGGCAGCACGGTTGCCCGGTAAAAAGGCTCAAACAAACGTTGCGCGAGATCGACATCGATCCCCGGGGCGCTGTCATCAATCATCAGCCGCCAGGCGCCACGGCTCGGCTCAAGCCCCAGCTGGATGCGCCCACCCGGCGGCGTGTAGCGCAGGCTGTTCTCGATCAGGGCGGTGAAAAGCTGTTCGATTCGCGCGCCGTCCCAGCGCACGATAACAGTCGTCGCTGGCATATGGCCGGCCTCGAGCGTGACATTGGCCATCGAGGCACGGCGCTTGTTGGCCCAGATCGCGTTATGGATCAGTGCGCATGGATCGACTTGCGCAAAGTTGACCGGCAATCGACCTAGATCGGCGAGGGCGACAGCCTGGAGGTCTTCAGTGATTTCGACGAGGCGGCGAACATTGTCATCGACCTTTTCAAACGCCTCGGGGCCGATCGTGCTGTCCACATCGCGCGCGGCGCGAATTTGGTCGTCGAGCGTGGCGACGGGCTTGCGCAATTCCTCTGCAATCGCGACCAGCCAGGTGCGCCGTGCGGTTTCAAGCCGATCAAACGACCGGGCGATCCGCCCCAGATTGCGCATCGTCCCCATGGTTTCGTGCGGTCCGGTTTCAAGAAACTCGCCCGAGAAATTACCTTCGGCAACGGCAGCGCTCACTTCATGCAGAATCCGCTGTGGTTGCGTCCAGCGATTGGCGACGATGCTGGCGAAGATGAGCATCAGCAAGAGCATGGCGCCGAGCACGACACCCACCACGATCAACTGTTCACGAAAAAGCGCCGCCCCCGCATCCGGTCCCCCGACGACGCTGGCCGCCGCCAGATAGCGATCGGTGGTAAATTTCAAGCCAAGGATCAACGCCAGCGAGGGGATCGCCGTGACCAGCAGTGCCTGGGCGGCGAGCAACAGAAACAAGCCGCGAGATAGCCGCACAATCAATCTCCCCTAGGACCTTTCAGGCCCCCATGCCGTCCAACGTCCTCCCCAAGCCGTTATCCTGCTCTATATCACGAAACAATCGGCTTTGTGACAATCACGACGGTCCCTTGCCGGGACGCAGGCGCACGACGGCGTTAAGGACGCGCCGGGCCAGCTCGGGTCGACAAATCAACAGGTCGGGTAACAGCGGGTCTGCGCAATTGTACACCAGTGGGCTGCCGTCGATCCGCGAACAATGAAAGCCTGCTGCCAGCGCTACGGCCGCGGGCGCGCAATTATCCCATTCATACTGGCCGCCGTCGTGGAGATAAATGTCTGCATCCCCTGCGACCACCGCCATGGCCTTGGCACCTGCCGAGCCCATCCGGATGATCTCAGCGCCAATATCCGCCGCTACCTGCCCCGCCATATCCTGGGTACGGCTGCGGCTGACGACCATGCGCGGCGGCGCCGACGATCGCGGCAGCAGCGGCAGGACGGGATCGTCGGTGGCGAATATGCGGCCGCTGGCCGGCAACGCGACCGCCCCGGTAACCGGCACGCCGTCGATCGCCAGGCCGATATGGACTGCCCAGTCATCCAGCCCCTCGGTGAATTCGCGCGTGCCATCGAGCGGATCGACGATCCACACCCGCCGCGCGGCGCAGCGTTTTCGGTCGTCATGCGATTCTTCGGACAGGATGAAATCATCAGGCCGTGCGGTGCGAAGCCGATCGAGGATCAGCGCATTGGCCTCCGCATCACCGCGCGCGCCGATTTCACGCGCGGTGCTGTCGGTTGAGCGCCGGATCGTCGCAAGCAACTCACCGGCCTCAGCGGCGATCGCGCGGGCAAGCGCAACGTCGGTCAGGGTCGATGGGTCAATCGGGGGCGGCGCGATATCCGTTTTCATCCGTCGAACCTAGACCATCGGCGACCAGATGCCGATCACTTGTTCGACGATCATGTCAGCGGCCTGTTCTGCGGATGTCACCGTGGTATCGATATGGATATCGGGCTTTTCGGGCCGCTCATAGGGGCTCGAAATGCCGGTAAAGTTCGCAATTTCGCCTGCTCTCGCGCGGCGATACAGCCCCTTGGCATCGCGTTCTTCGGCAACCTCGATCGGCGTATCGACGAATATCTCCAGAAACTCGCCCGCAGGCATCATCGCGCGGACCAGATCGCGTTCGGCCTGGAAGGGGGATATGAAAGCGGTGAGCACGATCAGCCCCGCATCGGTCATCAGCTTGGCGACTTCGCCGACGCGGCGGATATTCTCAATCCGGTCGGCATCACTGAACCCCAGATCCTTGTTCAGGCCGTGGCGGATATTGTCGCCATCCAGCAAAAAGGTGTGCTTGCCCAGCGCATGCAGCTTTTGTTCGACCATATTGGCGATGGTCGACTTGCCTGAACCCGAAAGCCCTGTGAACCACAGGATGCGTGGCTGCTGACGCATCTGATTGGCATGCGCTTCGCGACTGATTTCAACAGCTTGCCAGTGAATATTTTGGGCGCGCCGCAGCGCATGGCGGATCATGCCGGCTGCAACCGTGGCGTTGGTGGTCCTGTCGATCAGGATGAAGCCACCCAGTTCGGTGCTGTCGGCATAGGGTTCGAACACGATCGGCCGATCGGTCTGGATATCCGCGATCCCGATATCGTTCAGGCCAAGCGTTGGCGCCGCCAGTCGGGCCAGCGTGTTGACGTCGATCCGGTGATCGGGCGCGCGCACCGTCGCGCTCACGGTCTGGCTGCCGATCTTTAGCACATAGGACCGGCCCGGTTGCAGCGGGGCATCATCCATCCAGACGATCGATGCGGAAAACTGATCGGCCACTTCGGGTGGTGAATCGGCGCGCGCGATAACGTCACCGCGCGAACAATCGACTTCGTCGGCCAACGTCAGCGTCACTGCTTGCCCCGCGACGGCGCCGTCAAGATCGCCATCCATTGTCACGATCCGGGCAATCGTGCTCAGCCGACCTGAGGGGAGGATACGCACCCGGTCCCCCGGCTGCACCCGGCCACTGGCGATCAACCCGGCAAACCCACGAAAATCGAGATTGGGGCGGTTGACCCATTGAACCGGCATCCGAAACGCACGCTGTGCCGCGGCGTCAGTCGCAACCTCAACGGTTTCGAGATGCTCGATCAGGCATGGACCACCATACCAGGGCATGGCGCGCGAACGAGCGGCTACATTGTCGCCCTTGAAGCCGGATAGCGGGATGGCGGTGAAGGCTTCGATCCCGATTGAGGTGGCGAACTGCCGGTAATCGGCGACAATGGCATCGAACCGGGCCTGATCATAATCGATCAGATCCATCTTGTTCACCGCCAGCACGATATGACGGATGCCGATCAGCTGGACAATAAAGCTGTGGCGTTTGGTTTGGGTGAGCACGCCCTTACGCGCATCGATCAGGATGACGGCAAGGTCGGCGGTCGACGCTCCGGTCACCATGTTACGGGTATATTGTTCGTGCCCCGGCGTATCGGCGACGATGAACTTGCGTTTCGCGGTCGCGAAAAAGCGGTAAGCGACGTCGATCGTGATGCCCTGTTCACGCTCAGCGGCGAGCCCGTCGACCAGCAGCGCGAAATCGATTGCATCGCCCTGGGTGCCCGACCGGCGGCTATCAGCCTCCAGCGCAGCGAGTTGATCTTCAAAGATCATTTTCGAATCATAGAGTAACCGACCGATAAGCGTCGATTTTCCGTCATCGACTGATCCGCAGGTGATGAACCGCAACATGGATTTATGCCGATGCACACGCAGATAGGCATCGATATCCCGCGCGATCAGATCATCGGCGGCATAGTGGGGTTCGGCGGTTGGGGTGAGGGCAGTATCGGGCATCAGAAATACCCCTCCTGCTTCTTCTTTTCCATGCTCGCGGCCTGGTCATGATCGATCACCCGACCCTGGCGCTCCGAGGTCGTTGTCAGCAGCATTTCCTGGATGACGGCGGAAAGCGTCGTCGCCCTGCTTTCGACGGCGCCCGACAGCGGAAAGCAGCCAAGCGTGCGGAAGCGGACCCAGCGTTCCTCGACATCGACCTTTCGGCCCAGCACCTGCTCCATACGCTCAAGATCATCGGCCATGAATAACTGGCCATCCTGCACATAGGTCGGGCGGGGCGCCGCGAGGTAAAGCGGCACGATGTCGATCCCCTCGATCTGAATGTACTGCCAAATATCAAGCTCGGTCCAGTTCGAGATCGGGAACACCCGCATACTCTCGCCCTTGTTTTTGCGGGCGTTGTAAAGCCGCCAGAGTTCGGGCCGCTGGTTCTTGGGATCCCAGCGCTGGTGCGCCGAGCGGAAGCTGAAAACACGTTCCTTCGCGCGCGATTTTTCCTCATCGCGGCGTGCCCCGCCAAAGGCTGCGTCGAAACCGTGCTGCTCCAGCGCCTGTTTCAGGCCTTCGGTCTTCCACATATCGGTGTGCCGGCTGCCATGATCGAACGGATTAATGCCGAGTGCTTTCGCCTCGGGGTTCTGGTGGATAATCAGCCGCATGCCAGCCGCTGCGGCCGCCTGCTCGCGCATCGCATACATCGCCTGAAACTTCCAGGTCGTATCGACATGGAGCAGCGGGAAGGGCGGCGGGGCGGGGTAAAAGGCCTTGCACGCCAGATGGAGCATCACGGCGGAATCCTTGCCCACCGAATAGAGCATCACCGGGTTGGTCGCCTCGGCGACGACTTCGCGGATGATGTGGATGCTTTCGGCTTCAAGCCGCTGCAAATGGGTAAGCGGAGCGTTCATGCGCTCGGCATAGCTTTCCGTCCCGCCGCTGCCACCAAATAATCTTTGCGTGCCAGAAAGCTGGATCAATCCGCTTGTTGACGCTCGATCGAATCGAGAATGCGCGCACCGGCCATGAAAACGGCGATCGGGCAGACTGCAAACAGCATCCAGCCCCCGAAGCCGGGATATTGCTGCACATAATGCAGCCCACGCTCGATCGCGCCGGTGCCAAGCCCGTAGATGACGAGAAAAGCCTCGAACTTGGTCTTGATGACGAACAGGCGGCCGATGCTGTGCAACATAGCCCTGATTAAGCAAGCGGTGGGCCAATCCCGGAAAAGCGCGATTCCGGGTTTACGAAGAGGGTAAACTGTCAATTAACCCGACAGCTTCGGCGTTCGTCACGCCAATGGTGTCGAGCAACGCGGCATGCGCGCGTTCGATCTGGTTGATCAACGCGGCGTCGCCAATCGCTGTTGGATCGATGGTTTCAGGCCAATGCGTCTCGACAACCGCCGCGAGGTGATCAAGCAGGGCGTCATCAACCAGGAACCGCGGATCGATTGTCGCGGGATCGGCAACCACGCGCAGCCGCAGGCAGGCGGGGCCGCCGCCATTGGCCATCGATTCGCGCACATTCACCACCTCGAGCCGCCGGATCTGGCCGTTGCCGGCGATCATCGTTTGCAGCCATGACCATACCCGTGTGTTGGCGCGCGCTTCTTCTGGGAGGATCAGCGCCAACGTTTCGTCCGGCAAGGTCACGAGTTGCGCGTTGAAGAGATAGGAAGTGATCGCATCATCGAGGCTGACGGCGCTCGCGGGCACCTCGACGATTTGCGCGCTCGGCATGCGTTCATGAAGCACGGCGTAGACGCCCGCCCTGTCGGCAAAGGCCTGTTCATGCGCGAACAACACTGGGCCATTCGCCACCGCGACGACATCGTTGTGAAACGCACCCGCCGCGATCGCCGCCTCGGACTGCTCCACGAACAAGGTCCGCGCCGGATCGAGCCGATGGCCGCGCGCAACTGCTTCGCTCGCCTCGATCCGCTGCCGCGCCGGAAAGCCGCCACCCGAGACGCCGTAGACGAAAATCTCGATCCCGGGCGCGTCATGCCGATCCGCCATGCGCATATGGTTGGCCGCACCCTCATCGCCAAAGGGGGCAGGGACTGGCGGATGAACCGCAAAGGCCGGGTTGGCGAAGATCAAACGGAGCTGTGCCAGCGTGCCCCGCCATTCATGGCTCCGGTGCGGCATCGTGACGAGGTTGGCGACCGTCAAATGGCAGCGCGCATCGGCGGTGTCGGGGGCGGGCGATACCGTCGCGGCGTTCGCGGCCCACATCGCCGATGCCGACAGCGCTTGCGCCTTCAGCGGCAGTGAAGCGGTGGCATAATCGGTGTTCAAGCTTGCCAGCCAGCGATGATTGGGGCGGGCATGCGGCAGCAGCACCCCTTGCGTCAGCCCAAGCGCGATGTTGGCGCGCATCTTGGCAATGCCCTGCAACGCTGCGGCACGCGGCTGTGATATTGCGCCGGCATTGCGCGTCGCGGCCAGGTTGCCATGGCTCAGCCCGGCATAATTATGGCTGGGGCCGATCAGCCCGTCGAAATTGATCTCCACCAACGTCATGCCCGAGCCACCCAACGAATTTCGGCACCCGCGTCGATCGCCAGCGTGGCGGCACTGGCGGGGTCGATTGTGATTGAGTCGCCTTCACTGCGCACTTTGCCGAAACAGCAGCGGAATTCGGCGAGCGTTCCGGTCGCGATCAGCGCCGGATCGGTCGCGGCATCGTCGATCGCGGCCACCGTCGCCGGTTTAGCGTCACGGATCGACCGGACCTGATCGGTCTTGGCGGTCATCGTCGGGCCGCCATCGAAAATGTCGATATAGTTTTCGAAGGCGAACCCTTCATTCTCCAGCATCCGCATCGCCGCGCGACCCGAAGGGTGCGGCAATCCGATCGCCGCGCGCGCGGTTTCGGAGAGCATCGCGGTGTAGACGGGGTGCTTCGGGAACAGATCGGCGATGAACTGGTGGCCGTGCGTGGCATTGAAATAATCGGCGTCCTGGAAATTCATTCCGAAGAACCGCCCCGCAACTCCGTCCCAGAACGGCGAGCCGCCCGCTTCGTCGATGATCCCGCGCAATTCTGCCAGGATGCGATCGGCGAAGCGCGCGCGGTGCATCGCAATGAACAAATAGCGGCTGCGCGCAAGCAACAGTCCGAGCCCCCCGGCGCGCTCGCCGGGATGCAGGAACAACCCACCGACTTCACACGAACCCTCAAGATCGGTCGTTAAAGCTAACATATCGGCACGAAAAGTGCGGGCAAGTTCCTTGCTGTGCTGGGTCAGGGCACCGATCCGGTAGCTGTAGAACGGATAATGCTGACCGACCTTGGCGAAGATCTGGCACGTGCCGCGCACCTCGCCGGTCGTCGCATTTTCCAGCACGAGCAGGAACAGTTCGTCCTCGATCCCGTCGCCGGCGCGGGCATAGGCGGCGTCGCTGCGGTCCAGCTTGGCGCGCAAAGCGGTGCGATCAGGCGGCAGGTTGGTAAAGCCCCCGCCGGTCAGCTTCGCCATTTCGTACAGTGATTGCAGATCAGCACCGCGTGCAGCCCGGATTCGAAACGTCACAAATGCCCCCGTTCGGCGATGCGCATGATCGTCAGCGCAGAAAGTGCGGCGCGTTCGGCCAGGCTGTCGACCAGCAGAAATTCATCCGCTGAATGGATCGCACCGCCCCGCGCGCCCATCGTGTCGACCACTGGCACCCCGCATGCCGCAATGTTGTTGCCGTCGCACACCCCGCCGGTCGCTCGCCAGGCAATGTCGAGGCCGAGATCGCTTCCCGCCTCCTTCACCAACGCGAACAGCTTCGCAGCCCCCGGATCGATTGGCTTGGGTGGCCGGTTGAAGCCCCCATGAACGGTGATGTTGACGTCATGACGCTCTGCCGCCGCTGCAACGACGGCACCGATATGTGCCCTGGCTCGCGTAATCTCGTCTTGCGAGGCCGGGCGGAAGTTCACACGCAGGATCGCCAGATCAGGCACGACATTGTTCGGTCCGCCGCCATCGATCCGGGCAGGGTTTACCGACAGCGTCGGGCTGCGGGCCATGGTCAGCTGCAGCGCGATATCGGCGGCGGCCACCAGCGCGTTGCGGCCGTCATCGGAGTTGCGCCCGGCGTGCGCGCTCCGCCCGCGCACTATGATCGAGAAATTCCCGGTCCCGCCACGCGCGCCCGCCAGCGTGCCATCGGGCAGTGCCGGCTCATAGGTGAGTGCGGCGATCTTGCCCTGCGCTGCTTCCGCAATCAGCGAGGCGGAGGAGAGCGACCCGGTCTCCTCGTCCGAATTGATCAGCACGTCATAACCGATCCGCGCCGCCACCGGGCTGTCCTCGAGCGCGGTCAGCGCCGCGAGCATCAGGGCGAGGCCGCTCTTCATATCCGCCACCCCGGGGCCGTTGATGGTCCCGTCGGGCCGGTGCTCCAGCGTCTGGAAGGGGTGATCGACCGGAAACACCGTGTCCATATGCCCGGTCAGCAGGATGCGGACCGGTGCCTCTGGCCGGACGCGCAGGTGCAGGTGCTTTCCGTGATCCAGCAACGCGATCGAGCCATCATTGGTCACGGCTTCTACCGGGGGCGCTTCGACCAGCGTCAGTTCTCCCGGCAGCACAGAAAACGCATCGGCCAATTCGATCGCAACGGCAGCCAACCCGCCTAGGTTACGCGTGCCCGAATTGATCGCCGCCCAGCGCTCGACTTGCGCCAGCATTGGCTGATCGGCAGCGATATCGATCAGGTGGCGCTCGGCGGAAGTCAGCGTGGTCATGCGGTCTGATAGCGGTTTGATCGGACTTGCTCCACCCAATTGCATCACTTGAATGACAGCGACATGATGGTGAAGTTTCAAGGGAAAGAGCGGATTATGTCTCGGCAAAAGCCATTGGCAAGCAAGTCGATCATGTATCGCCTGACCGGCGTTGCCCCGCCCGGCCCCATACCTGAGCGGCCGGTTTGGCAGCATTGGGAGGCGCTCCACCGCCTGTTTCCGACCTGGCGGTTTCTGGGATCGATATTGTGGACATGGTCCCGCCCGCATTCCGGGTTTGATGCGCTGCGACAGATGCGGATGAACCGGTCCGTCGTTCGAGGAATGGTATTACTCGACCAGCTCGATACGCAGATGCTTGATGATCTGATTGCGCTGGCGCGAACCAATGCAGAACGGCAAGGCTATCTCGCACGGACAATCTTGATCGCCTATGTTTCGATCCCGTTTTCGGTTGGTGCGCTGGTGGCGCAGGTTGCGCCGCTGGCGACCCAGCAGGTGCTGCTCAGCTATGCATCGGCATGGGGCGGCGGGTTGGCGGGTGCGGGTGTGGCGGTTGTCGCTCGCCTGATCCTCGATGCACAGGCACGTCAGTTTGTTGCATTCCTCGAAATGGCGCGGATCGAGCGCGGCGAGCCTGCTTGACGCGATTGGGACCACCCGGCAGGGAGCGGCGAGTCGTCGCGTAACGGAAAACCAGCATTCCCATGGCTTATGACATTGCCAAGTTCCTCCACATCACCGGCATTGTGATGCTGATGGGAAACATCACCGCGACCGCCTTCTGGAAGGTGTTTGCCGATCGCACCCGCGATCCGCGCATCATCGGCTTCGCCCAGCGGCTGGTGACATTGACCGACTGGAGCCTGACCTTCTGGGGCATCATTCTGACGATCGGCGGGGGTTATGGCGCAGCGTGGATCGCGGGTCTCGATCTGTTCGGGTCGGCGTGGCTGTTGTGGAGCCAGGTGATGTTCGTGATCGCCGGCATGATCTGGCTGATCATTCTGGTCCCTATCCAGATCCGGCAAGCGCGCGTCGCCAAGGGATTTGCGCAGGGTGGCGAGATCCCCGACAGCTATCGGCGCGACAGTCTCAACTGGATCATCTGGGGGCTAATCGGCACGGTGCCACTGGTGGCGGCGGTTTGGTTGATGGTCGCCAAGCCTTATTGAGGCAGATGTGTTGAAAGCGCGGCAAATACGTCCTCGTACAGCTTTCGTTTGAACGGCACTGCCAGCGCGACCACCTCGTCCGGGGTTGCCCAGCGCCAGGCACGGAATTCCTGATGATCGGTGGCGATGTTCACATCGGTATCGGTACCGGTGAAGCGATAGAGGAACCAGCGTTGGCGCTGGCCGCGCCATTTGCCCTTCCACACCTTGCCGATCAACTCATCGGGCAAATCATAGAAAAACTCACCGGGTGCCTGGGCGATGAGCGTGACATGCGCGGGCGCAATACCGGTTTCCTCACCCAGCTCGCGGAGTGCAGCGGCCTCGGCGTCCTCGCCATCATCAATCCCGCCCTGCGGCAGCTGCCATGCCTCGACGACGCTATCGATCCGCTGGCCGACAAAGATTAGCCCGTTCGCGTTTGTGATGA
The DNA here is from genome assembly GCA_002280555.1 of Sphingomonas sp. 32-62-10. Classification (GTDB taxonomy): domain Bacteria; phylum Pseudomonadota; class Alphaproteobacteria; order Sphingomonadales; family Sphingomonadaceae; genus Sphingomonas. The sequence continues at coordinate 12,683 of NCEE01000009.1, read as the reverse complement.
TGATCCCCGCGCACGGGCGATAGCCAAGCTCGCTCACCGCTGTACCGCCACTGCCTCGGCGATGATGCCCTTCAGGACCGCCAGCGCGCCGTCGACTTCGGCCTGCGCGGACGGGATAGCCTTTCGCAGCGTGACGAAGCCGTGGATGTTGCCGGTCGCTTCGCGGTACACCGTCGGCACGCCGTTCGCGATCAGCGCGGCGGCGTAGGCGCGGCCTTGATCGCGCAACGGATCAAGCCCGGCCGTGATGACGAGTGTTGGCGGCATGTCGCGATGATTGGCGTGGAGCGGCGCCGCGCGCCAATCGCCGGGGGTGGCGGCATAGGCTTCGTCGAACCACTTCATCCCGTCCTTGGTGAGCAGCCGACCCTCGCCGAAAAGTTCATAAGAATCATGCGCATCGGCGCGGTCGACGGTTGGATAGATCGGGAATTGCGCGATCACTGGCACGGCAGCAGCAGAATCGCGAAGTGCCATCGCGGTCACGATCGTCAGATTGCCACCCGCGCTGTCGCCGGACAGGACAAGGCCGGTCACGCTAAAGCCGAGTTCGGCGGGGCTGCTCGCGATCCAGCGCGTTGCCGCTTCGCAATCGTCGGTCGCGGCGGGGAAGGGGTGTTCCGGCGCCAGCCGATAGTCGACTGCGATCACCGGCAGATCGAGCTGGCGCGCCATTTCCGCGCAGATACCGGCATGGGTATCGAGATCGCCGATCACGAAGCCACCGCCGTGATAGAAAACCAGCGCAGGACTGGCCGGACGGTCGGCCCGCGAATCGAACAGGCGGAGCGGGATTTCGCCTGCCGGGCCGGGGGCGGACAAATCACGCACAACTGCAAGCTCGCCCACCGGCAGGTCAGCCGCATCCTTGCTCGCCACATACATGGCGCGGGCCATCGCGGGGGGCAGTTCATGCGTCTTTGGGCCGGGCAGCGCGTTCAAGAAGGCAAGGAACATCGCCACATCGGGGCGGGTGAAATGCTCGGTCATCGATCTCTCCTGGCAAACTGGCATGCTGGCACTTTGCGCCCTACCTAGGCGGCGTGTTCGCCGTCGTCCATCACCCCGATTATGTCGCCCCCGCACCCGCGCGCAGCGGCTATCAGTGGAACAAGAACGGGCTTGTCCGTGATCTACTGGTCGACAGCGGCGTCGCCATCGACTGGCATCTGCCCGAACCGATGCCGGTCGACTGGCTGGAGGCAGTGCACGACGCCGATTATGTCGCCGAAGTGATCGAGGCGCGGGTGCCTGCGCACAAGGAACGTCGGATCGGCTTTCCCGTGACGCCCCAGGTCGCCCGCCGCGCGCAGATGGTCCCCGGCGGCACCTGGGCAGCCGCATTGTTGGCGCTCGAGCGCGGCTTTGCAGCGAACAGTGCGGGTGGCAGCCACCATGCGCTAGGCGATACGGGTGCCGGATTTTGCGTCTTCAACGATCTCGCGATCACCGCCGTGCGGCTGATCGAGGAGCACCGGGTTGGACGCGTGCTGATCGTCGATTGCGACGTCCATCAGGGCGACGGCACGGCCGCACTCACTGCCGGAAGGCCTGGCATTGCGACATATTCGATCCACGCCGACAAGAATTTTCCGGTGCGCAAGGCGCGGTCCACGCTCGATGTGCCGCTTCCCGACGGGGTGGGTGACGCTGCCTATTTGGAAACGCTCGAGGCAACTCTGGGCCCGCTCATCGAAAGATTCGCGCCAAACATCATCCTGTATCAGGCAGGCGTTGATCCGTTTGAAGGCGATCGGCTGGGCAGGCTCAAGCTGACGGCGCAAGGGCTTGCGCAGCGTGAAGATCTGATCGCCCGGCTGGCCATCGCCCGCCGTCTCCCGCTCGCCAGCACGCTTGGCGGTGGCTATGGCCATGATGCGATGGAAGTCGCGGGGCGGCATGTCGCATCAATCCTACGGCTTGGCGGGCATTTTTCGCTTTCGGCATTGCAGCGTCATGCATAGACGGCGCAGCGACTGAACAGGATGGATCATGCCGTGTTTCACCTTATGCTGATCGATCCATCCGGGAGAAGAGGGAACTGCGTGGCATGACCGCGCCGACAATTCTCTGGTTTCGACGTGACTTGCGGCTGGCCGATCAGGCGGCACTGATCGCGGCAGCGGCTGAGGGCCCGGTAATCCCCGTCTATGTGCTCGACGATGAAACGCCGCGCCAACGGCGGATGGGCGGCGCCTCGCGCTGGTGGCTGCATCACAGCCTTGCCGCGCTTGACGCCGCTTTACGGGCGAAGGGATCGCGCCTGATCCTGCGGCGCGGCAAATCGGACGAGGTGATTGGCGCACTTGCCGCCGAAACGGGGGCCGCACGCGTTCATGCCCTGCGCCATTACGAGCCTTGGTGGCGCAACGCGCAGGCCGCTCTCGCCAAGCGGCTGGATCTGGTGCTGCATGACGGCAATTATCTCGCGCCGGCCGGGTCCATCAAGACCGGTACTGGCGGGCAGTACAAGATCTTCACTCCATTCTGGCGGGCATTGCTGGCGACGATGCCGCCCGGCAAGCCGGCTGCAATTCCCGCCAAGATTGCCACCCCAGCCCATTGGCCGGCTAGTGATGCCGTTGTTGATTGGGCGCTGTTGCCGACCAAGCCCGATTGGGCGACAGAGATGGCCGCATTCTGGCAACCGGGCGAAGCGGGCGCGATGACGCGGCTCGATAGGTTTGTCGAAGCGGCGTCGGCCTATGGCGATCGGCGCAATCTTCCTTCGCAAAACGGCACATCTTTCCTGTCGCCGCATCTCCACTTCGGGGAGATTTCACCAGCGACCATCTGGCACCGCACTAGGAATCTGGGCGGATCGGTCGAAACGTTCCTCGGCGAGCTTGGCTGGCGCGATTATGCGCAGAATGTGATCCTGCAATTCCCCGAATACGCCTCCAAAAATGCGCGACCAGCGTTTGACGCGCTGCCATGGCGAAGCGGTCCGGAGGCCGATGCGGACCTGAGGGCATGGCAACAGGGGCAGACCGGCTACCCGATCGTCGACGCGGGGATGCGCCAGCTTTGGGCGACGGGCTGGATGCATAATCGGGTGCGCATGATTGCTGCTTCGTTCCTGATCAAGCATTTGCTGATCGACTGGCGGCAGGGCGAGCAATGGTTCTGGGACACGCTGGTCGATGCCGATTATGGGAGCAACGCGGTCAACTGGCAGTGGACGGCGGGGACGGGGGTCGATTCGAACATGTTCGTGCGGATCATGGCGCCTCTGTCGCAGTCCGAAAAATTCGATGCGGCGGGCTATATCCGCCAATGGGTGCCTGAACTCGCGCGGTTGCCCGATACGGCGATCCACGATCCTGATGAGGCCGGTCGACGCCCCGCCAGCTATCCGCCCAAGCGAATTGGCCACCGTGAGGCCCGCGAACGCGCGCTCGCGGCGGTCAAGCAAGTCGGCTAGGGCAATGCCGAACGACGCAACCGGATCGGCCATGAATGTACCGCCTTCGCTAATGGCGCCGTCGGTAACGGCGCAGCGCAAGACATTGCTCGGGCGCTTTGCCGCGGTTCTCCACCGCGTGCTCGATCGAATCGATGCCGGCTTGGCGACGGGATCGATCGACGTGCTGATGCCCGACGGTACCATGCGCGTCCTTGGTGGGCGCGTGCCGGGGACCCAGGCAGTGCTCCATATCATCCGGTGGCGCGCGCTGCTGCGGCTGGCGACTGGCGGATCGTCAGGATGGTTTATCGCTTGGCGCGAAAAGGAATGGACGAGCCCCGACCCGGTCGCGATTTTCGAGGTGTTCAGCGCCAATCGCCGGACGCTGGGCAAGACGGGCCGTTCACAGGGCATCAGTCGTGTCGTGCGCCACTGGATCAACCAACGACGGCACAACAGCCGGTCGGGCGCCCGGCGCAATGTCGCGGCGCATTATGATCTGGGCAATGATTTCTACGCGGCCTGGCTCGATCCGACTCTGAGTTATTCAAGCGCGATGTTCGCGGCACCCGGTGAATCACTGGCCACAGCGCAGCAGCGTAAGCTTCAGGCAATTCTCGATCGGACGGGCACGGCACCAGGCGATCATGTGCTGGAAATTGGCTGTGGGTGGGGATCGTTCGTCGATGTTGCGGCGGCGGCAGGCAGGCGCGTCCATGCCATCACCCTTTCCGCCGAGCAGCAGGCCTGGGTGAAGGAGCGCGCCTTGCTTGGCGTCGAAGTGACGCTGACCGATTATCGCGACGTGGCGGGCCAATATGATGCCGTTGCGAGCATCGAAATGGTCGAGGCGGTCGGGCAGGAGTATTGGGGGGACTATTTGGCTGTCGTCGCCCGTGCTCTTCGCCCCGGTGGCCGCGCCGCAATTCAGTATATCGCGATCGACGATGCGATATTCGACGCCTATGCCGCCAATGTCGATTTCATCCAGCGCCATGTGTTCCCCGGCGGCATGCTGCTCTCGCGCAGCCGTTTCCGGGTACTTGCCGAGGCTGAAGGTCTCGATTGGTGCGATGAATTCTCGTTCGGCGCTGACTATGCCGAGACGCTTCGCCGCTGGCGTCTGGCGTTTGATGACGCCGTTTCGACAGGAAAGCTCCCCAAGCGGTTCGATGACGACTTCATCGCCTTGTGGCGCTTTTACCTGATGTATTGCGAAGGCGGTTTTCGCGGCGGCGGGATTGATGTGGCGCAGGTGACCCTGGTCAAGCGGTAGCTTACGCCATGCTGTGCTGAATAATGCTCGCCGATTCGATTCGAGTTCGTGAAGCCGTGGCGGTGGTGCGAAGATGGTGACCCCTACGAGAATCGAACTCGTGCTTTCGCCGTGAGAGGGCGACGTCCTAACCGCTAGACGAAGGGGCCGCGCTGGGCGGGAGCAGGCGATCTAGGGGTGGCGCAGTGCGGCGTCAAGCCGATCACGCCGCCGCGCGCCGCCGTTCCTCCATTTCCACATTGAGCATTTCGGCGAGCAAAAAGGCGAGTTCGAGGCTCTGCCCCGCGTTCAGGCGTGGATCGCAATGCGTGTGGTAACGATCGGCCAAGTCCATCTGGGTCACGTCCATCGCGCCGCCGGTGCATTCGGTGACGTTCTGGCCAGTCATTTCGACATGGATGCCGCCTGCAATCGACCCTTCGGCGCGGTGGACGGCAAAGAAGCCGCGCACCTCGGCGAGAATACGATCAAACGGCCGTGTCTTATAGCCATTGTTGGTCTTGATGACGTTGCCGTGCATCGGATCGCAGCTCCACACCACCGGATGCCCGGCCTGTTGCACGGCGCGCACCAACTTAGGCAGGCCGGCCTCGATCTTGTCATGGCCATAGCGCGTGATCAGCGTCATCCGGCCAGAAACGCGGGCCGGATTAAGCGTGTCGAGCAGGCGGAGCAGCGCGTCAGGCTCAAGACTCGGGCCGCATTTCATGCCGATGGGATTGCCGACGCCGCGCAGGAACTCGACATGCGCCGATCCCTCAAAACGAGTCCGGTCGCCGATCCACAGCATGTGCGCTGACGTGTCATACCAGTCGCCGGTCAGCGAATCCTGCCGCGTCATCGCCTGTTCGTAGGGCAGCAGCAGCGCTTCATGGCTGGTGTAGAAGGACGTGCCCTTCAGCTGCGGCACCGTTTCCGGGTTGATCCCGCAGGCTTCCATGAACTCAAGCGCTTCGCCGATCCGGTCGGCGACATCGGCGAACTTCTTCGCCCAGGGGCTTCGGCCCATGAAGTCGTGCGTCCAGCGGTGCACCTGGTGCAGGTTTGCATAACCGCCGCTGGCAAAGGCGCGCAGCAGGTTGAGCGTGGCGGCCGACTGTGAATAGCCTTGCACCATCCGCTTCGGATCAGGCGCGCGGCCTTCCGGGGTGAAGGCGATGTCGTTGACGTTATCGCCGCGATAGCTGGGCAGTTCGACCCCATCGATCACCTCTGTATCGGCGGAACGCGGCTTGGCGAACTGGCCGGCCATGCGGCCAACTTTCACCGTCGGCAGTTTCGACGCAAAGGTAAGCACCACCGCCATCTGGAGCAGCACGCGGAAGGTATCGCGGATGTTGTTCGGGTGGAACTCAGCGAAGCTTTCAGCGCAATCGCCGCCCTGCAGCAGAAACGCCTTGCCCTCGACCACGCGGGCAAGATCGGTCGTCAGGTCGCGCGCTTCGCCCGCAAAGACGAGCGGCGGATAGGAACGCAGCGTATCGGTCGCCGCGGTCAGCGCGTCGGCATCGGGATAGCTTGGCAGCTGGCGCGCTTCATGCGCGGTCCAGCTATCGGGGGCCCAATTAGCGGCCATGATGATATGTCCAGTCGTCCAGAAAAACGGCCAATTCCATGCGCGCAAACGCGTTTGCGTGCAATGCCGTTATGGGTCGGGGTCAATAACCTGCGTCGAGATCGACCACGTTTGTCATCGCTTCCCCCGCCATAAAGGCGCGCAGGTTCTTCAGGAATAACGCGGTCGCACGCTGAAACATCTTGGTCTGGCTGCGGCCCGACAGATGCATCGTGTGGATCGTGTTGGGCGTTGACCAGAGCGGATGATCGGCGGGGAGGGGTTCGGGCGTTACGACGTCAAGGAAGGCCCCGGCGATCCTGCGCTTCGTCAGCGCCTCGATCAGCGCTTCCTGATCGACCATGTCGCCGCGTGCGATGTTGATCAACCACGCGGTGGACTTCATCGCGATCAACTCTGCCGCACCGATCAGCGCCTTGGTCTGGTCGGTCGAGGGGGCGGCGAGAATCACCCAATCGAACTCGCCGATCCGGCTTGTCCATTGATCCGGCGTAAGCGTACCGTCGCGACCGGATCGGGTGACGCCCGTCACCGCCACGCCGAATGCCGCGAGCCGATCGCCGATCAGTTTGCCGATCGCGCCATAGCCGATGATCAGCGCAGTCGTGTCGAGCAGTTCGATCTGGCCCGGCGCCTGGATCGTCCATTCATGCCGATCGGCGATGCGGACCACTTCGTCGAAGCGCTTGGCGGCAGCGAGCACGCCCATCACCGCATATTCCGCAACCGCGACGGCGTTGATGCCAACGCCATTGGTAAGGATGGTACCGCGTTCCTTGAGCAGTGGCAGCGGGAAGGCATCAAGCCCGGCATAGATGGTGCTAACCCACTTTAGCTTGGTACCCGCCGCGACGGCTTCACCGGTCCACGCCGGTCGCTGCATATCAACCCAGGCAATATCGGCATCGGCGACCATCGCGGTCGCCTCTTCATGATTGGCGAACCACGCCACATCGAGCCCGGCAGGCAGATGCGGTTCGATCAAGGGGCGGGCGAGGGCAGGCAAAACGGCTTTCATGCGGCGTGTAGCTCCAGCGCCCGGGTATAGGCGGTCATGTCCCAACTAGGCCAGCGTTGTTGGGTACGGGCAAGTGTCGTCGGCGTCCAGAACGGGTCGCCCGGCAGCGGAATGCCGAGGCACGCGAGCTGTTCAGGCGTGGCCGCCTCTATCAGTCGCCGCCAGGGGCGCAGGAAATGGAAGGGCCAAGCCGCCCAGCCGATCATATCGTTGCCCGCCGCCTTGTAGCTCGCCGTAATCGTATAGCGATGCCCGCCCGGCCGGGTGAGGTTGGTGCCGCGATGATAGACGTCGATTCCGTACGCGAAGATCGATCCCGCCGGCGCCGCGCCCGATTGCTCGCGCTCTTTCAACGCATGCTGGGCGGGGTGGCCGAAACCCGTCGCTTCGGTTTGGTCGAAGGAAATCGTGCTGCTGTTCAAGCTTTTGTCGTCAAACGCTTCCTCGGGCAGCACCGTCCGCAATGGACCGACCACGCCAGCAGCTGCTGGGTTGGGTACATAATGGATGGCGCCTAGATCATCGGTAACGTCGGTGACATAGATCATGAAGTTGATGGTTTTCAGATCGGCATCGTCGCCGGGTACGGTGAGCGTGTGGTTCTTGAAATCGCAGTGAAAGGGCTGATCATAATCGGCATCGCCGGTATATTTGGCCCAGGCGTCGCACTGGTAGAGCCGGACATCTTCCACCCCCAACGCAGCGCGAGCATAGGCGATCAGGCGCGGGTGTAGGCCGATTAGGTTGATCGCGGTGCTCGCAGCGAAGGGTAGCTGCTCCTGATTTCGGAACTGTGCGGGGTCGAACACGCCAATGCCGCCACCGGGCTTGCGATCAATCGCTTCTGCCGCTTTCGCACGGCCAGCAAAGATCGCATCGCAATCAGCGCGAACAGCCGCGATCTCATCGTCTGTGAAGAACCGATCGAGCACGACCGCGCCGTCACGGTGCCACGTGGTTAGGGATTCTTCGGGTGTTTTGAGGGTCATGATCCGCTCCTGTCATTCTTTTGCAGGCAGCGTAGCGCCTCGATTGGACGCAGCCTAGGCCGTTGATTCGCGATATGTGTTGGAGAATTTGGGTCGCCGCGCACGATCGGGCTGGCGCAAGAAAATGCCGATAATGCCAACATCAGCCCCCTACATCGAACAATATCATTACGAATCCGTAATATTATTAATGTGTTGCAATGCAGCAACACTTTCAATTTTGTCGAACATGACCGGATACATCTAATAAGACAGGTGTTTCGGCAGAACTCGATTTCAAAGAAGTACAGGAGTTTTGTATGCGCAACTTGGTTTTAGCGATGTCAGCATTTGGTATGATCGCCTCCGCTTCAGCGGCGTCTGCTCAAGAAAGTGAATCAACTAATGGCACGTCGTTTCGTGGTTTTCGTGCTGAAGCCAATGTTGGTGGCGATCGCTTTCAGTCGCAGGGTGTGAACAACACCAAGTTCGGTTATGGCGGCACGATCGGTTTCGACGGCCAGATCGGCAAGCGCATCGTCATCGGCCCAGAAGCATCTTTCTGGCGCGCCAATAACTGGAACGAAAACTGTACCCCTGGCGCCACGGGTGGCACCATTTGTCATAAGTCATTTGAAGAATTCGGCGTCGGCGTCCGCGCCGGTGTGCTGGTTTCGCCGAACTTCCTGGTGTTTGGTAAGGGCGGCTATGTCGTCAACGAACAGCGTAAGCGGTTCGATGCGCCTGCCGGTCAGACTGGATTCTATAACAATTTCAATACGACGGGCTATCAGCTCGGCGGCGGCGTCGAGTATACGTTGAGCAGCCCCGAAGCGAAGGTGCCATTCTATGTTGGTGCCCAGTATGTTTATTCGCAGTATAACGATCACACGTCGCGTCAGCGCGTGATGGGCACCGTGGGTATCCGGTTCAAATAAGTCCGGACACTGGCGAAAGCTCAGGTGTCGATGGCGGCGAGAAAGGCTGAAAAGCCTTTCTCGCCGCTATTCGTTTGTAGGGCGAAGAGCTAAATTTCGACGCGCCAGTCCCACCCGAGCGGATCGCCATCCATCACCTCAATACCCGCTGCCGACAGTGCATCGCGGATGGCATCGGAACGGGCAAAGTCCTTCGTGGACCGAGCCTCTTTGCGGGCGGCGAGCTGCGCGTCGATTTCGGCTTCGGACAGCGTGGCGTTGGCCGGACGAACACGCAGGTCGGTGCGGTCAATCGCCGCCAGATCAAGGCCAAGCACGCCATCGAAATCCGCCAGCGCGGCCAGCCGGACGGCAGGCGACAGCTTTTTGTCCGCCAGCATCTCTTCGAGCGCAGGCAAAGCGCGCGCGGTATTCAAATCGTCGCTGATGGCATCTTCGAGCTGCTTTCGATAGTCGGTTGCTTCGCCCTTCATCGATCCATCATTGCGAATCTTCAGGTTGGCAACTGCCATCACGAGCCGCTTCAGCCGCACATTCGCCGCGGCCAGATTCTCCCAGCTGAACTCAAGCTCGCTGCGGTAATGCGCCTGCAGGCACATCAGGCGATAGGCGAGTGGGTGAAAGCCCGCATCGACCAGCGTCTGCAGCCGCAGGAATTCGCCCGCCGACTTGCTCATCTTCCCGCTGCGATCGAGCAGGAAGTTGTTATGCATCCAGATGCGCGCGCCGGTATCGGCGCAACCGCAATACGCCTGATTCTGGGCGATCTCATTGGGGTGATGGATCTCGCGGTGATCGATGCCGCCAGTGTGGATGTCGAATGGGTGGCCAAGATGCGCAAGGCTCATCACCGAGCATTCGAGGTGCCAGCCGGGCGCGCCTTTGCCCCAGGGCGAGTCCCACTCCATCTGGCGCTGCTCCCCGGGGGGGGGGTTGCGCCAGATCGCGAAATCGGCGCCATTGCGCTTGCCCGATACCGGATCGATGCGGCTTTCGCCGTCCTCGGTCGTGGCGCGGGCGAGCGCACCGTAATTCGGCACCTTTGAGGTATCGAAGTACAGCCCGCCCTCGATCTGGTAGCAATCCTTCTCGATCGCCTTCGCAAAATCGATCATTTGCGGGATGTGATCGGTCGCCACCGTCCATTCGGTGACGGTGGTGATGTTCAGCCGCGTGACGTCCGCTTTGAACGCCTCGGTATAATGCGCAGCAATGTCCCAGATCGATTTCGATTGCGCAGCCGCCGCCTTCTCCATCTTGTCGTCGCCGGCATCGGCGTCGCTCGTCAAATGGCCGACATCGGTGATGTTGATGATGTGGCGGGTCGGATACCCCTTCCACCGCAGCACCCGCCCCAGCGTGTCGGCGAACAGGAACGCGCGCATGTTGCCGACATGCTGATAGTTATAGACGGTCGGTCCGCAGGTATAGACGCGTACATCGGCGGGATCGATCGGCGTGAACGTCTCAATCGAACGTGAAAGGCTGTTATAGAGCTTGAGCGGTTGAGCGGTCATGGCGCGGCCATAGCGCTGGGTGCCGCGTGCTGCAATTCGCGGCCAATTGACTTGATATACAGCGATCACGCTGGTAGGGGCTGCCCGATACGGCGCGGATTCATGTCCGCGACGACGATTATCTATTCATTCGGAGACTTAGGCGTTTATGCAAATCATCGTTCGCGACAATAACGTCGATCAGGCGCTGCGGGCCCTGAAAAAGAAGCTGCAGCGCGAAGGCGTTTATCGTGAGATGAAGCTGCGCCGTCATTACGAAAAGCCTTCGGAAAAGCGTGCTCGTGAGCGTGCTGCTGCTGTCCGCCGCGCCCGCAAGCTTGAGCGCAAGCGCCTGGAGCGCGACGGCGCCCGGTAAGATACCGCTGGTATTGGGATAGGGGGCCGATGCCCCTTATCCGCTGACGACACTCAAAATTGCTGGAACGCCCCCATGTCGATCACCGCCGTGCCGATTCCGCCGACCAAGCGCGGGACGCTGACGTTGTTATGGCTGGGGATTGCGCTCGCGGTCGTGCTGGCGGTGGCGCTTGCTTTCTTTGGCACCGCACGCGCGGTGGCCGACAAGGGCGATAACACCGCCTTTCTGGCCTATAACAAGACGCAGGCCGGGGTGGTCGAAACGGCATCTGGCCTGCAATATCGCGTCATCAAGGAAGGTGCTGGCGATCTCCAGCCGACCGACACCGATGTTGCATTGATCAACTATACCGGCTCGCTGCGCGACGGCAGTGTGTTCGACGCATCGAAGCAGCCCACCCCCTTGCCTGTAGCGGGCGTGGTGAAGGGCTTTTCAGAAGCGCTGAAGACGATGAAGAAAGGCGCGAAAATCCGCGCCTGGATCAAGCCCGAGCTCGGCTATGGCGAGCAATCACCTGATCCCGCCAAGCTGCCACCTGGTTCAATCCTGATCTTCGATATCGAGTTGCTCGAATTCCTGCCTGAAAGCGTGCTGCGCCAAGCGCAACAGCAACAGCAGATGCAGCAACAATTGCAGCAGCAGATCCAAGGCGGTCCGCCCGCACCCGGCGCCGCGCCGCAGCCCCAGGCCCCACCGCAACCCGCACAATGATCGACGGCTGATGAGCGGCGCGATTTTATCGCGCCGCCACGGGCCCTATTGCTGCACCAAGCGTTATCATGGTTGCATCGTGCGCACTTGCACCATGGCGAGGTCGCGCGCAGAGCGACCGCGAGAGGTGATGTCGCCATGTTCGATGCATTCGATCCGATTATTCTCGCGCGGATTCAGTTCGCCTTCACGGTCAGCTTTCACTTCATCTTTCCCGCCTTTTCGATCGGGCTGGCGAGCTATTTGGCAGTGCTGGAGGGACTGTGGCTGCGCACGCAGAACAGCGTCTATCTCGATCTGTTCAAATTCTGGCTGAAGATTTTCGCAGTCACCTTCGCGATGGGTGTCGTGTCGGGGATCGTCATGTCCTACCAATTCGGCACCAACTGGGCGGTGTTCTCGGACAAGACTGGGCCGATTCTGGGGCCGCTTCTCGCCTACGAAGTGCTCACCGCCTTTTTCCTGGAGGCCGGTTTCCTCAACGCTACCCGTTCCTTTGAGCAGGGCGGCATGCAGCTGCCCAACCTGCTGTCGCAGGCCTGCTTTACCCAGTTCCAGGCGGCCAACATTGCCACCTCGTCCTACGCCATGCTGACCATGGGTGCGGCCAACCTGATTGAGAACTTCGGCAGCGAGGAACAGAAACAACGCTACCTGCAACCGATGATCGAGGGCCGTTTCTTCGGCACCATGGCGCTGACCGAACCGCATGCCGGCTCCTCGCTGTCGGACATCCGCAGCAAGGCCGAGCCGCACGCCGATGGCAGCTACCGCCTGAAGGGCAACAAGATCTTTATCTCCGCCGGCGACCACCCGCTGTCGGACAACATTGTGCACATGGTGCTGGCCAAGCTGCCCGACGCACCGCCCGGGGTGAAGGGCATCAGCCTGTTTATCGTGCCGAAGTTCCTGGTC